>CAIKAR010000090.1 GCA_903825465.1 uncultured Hyphomicrobiales bacterium
CGGCCTTCATCGCGCTGATCATCTATCTCGCGCTGACGCAGTTCTTCGGCGTGGTTTCGCTGTCGCTCGCCTTCGTCGTCGTGTTGGTCGGCGCGATGCTTTTCACGGGCGTTTGGAACTGGGCCATCGAGCGCGTGGCCTATCGGCCCTTGCGTGGCTCCTTCCGCCTGGCGCCGCTGATTTCCGCGATCGGCATGTCGATCTTCCTGTCGAATTTCGTGCAGGTGGTCCAGGGCCCGCGCAACAAGCCAATGCCGCCCGTGTTCACGGACCTCATGAGTTTCCACGTCGACGGCTACGATGTGACGCTGTCCTATAAACAGATCATGATCGTCGGGGTCACGGCCGCGCTCCTCGCCGGCTTCTGGTGGCTGGTGCAGAAGACGCCGCTCGGCCGCGCGCAACGGGCGTGCGAGCAGGACCGTAAAATGGCGGCCCTGCTGGGTGTCGATGTCAACCGCGTGATTTCGGCGACGTTTGTGATCGGCGCCATGCTCGCCGCGGTCGCCGGCACGCTCTACATGGTTTATTACGGGGTGGTGAACTTCGCCGATGGCGCCGTGCCGGGCCTGAAGGCCTTCACGGCCGCGGTTTTCGGCGGCATTGGATCGCTGCAGGGCGCGGTCGTTGGCGGCCTCATCATCGGCCTCGTCGAGACGTTCTTTTCGCAGTACTTCTCCAGCGACTACAAGGATGTCGCGCCCTACGCGATCCTCATCGTCACGCTGATCTTCATGCCGTCGGGCCTGCTCGGACGGCCCGAAGTCGAGAAGGTCTAGCGGGTGCCAGAAGCCGCCAAACCGGGCGCTGGCGCGCTCGCCGCGCTGAAGGACGCAGGCGGCGCGGCGCTGGTCGCGGCGGCGTTGTCGTTTCCCATCGTCGCGCTCGCCACCGTCGAGGACATCAACCAGAAACTCGTGCTCGAACAACGCTGGTCGTGGGTCGTTGGCGCCGCGGCGATGGTGTTTGTTGGCCGTCTCGCGACACGCGCGCCGGGCGCCGCCGTGGTGGCCCGATGGGCCCTTTTCGCCTTGGCGGCTGTCGTGGCCGCCTATTTTGTGTCGGCCTCTCTCGACATCGACGCGGATTGGCCCGCGCCGTTGATCCTCGCCGTCATCGTCGGCGCGGCGGGGTTCGCGGCGCTCGCGTTGTCCGCGCCGTTTTCCGCCGCGAGCGCGGCGCGGGCGAAACAACGCGCTTTGCGCGCCGATCTCGCGGCCCGCGCCGGGCTGCTGCGCTTCGCCGGCCTCGCCGCGCTCGTTATCTTTCCCCTATTCGCGCTGTGGCTGCTGGGGCCGCAGGGTTCGCTCAAGTGGATCAACAACTACGGCATTCAAATTCTGATTTACGTGATGCTGGGCTGGGGCCTCAATATCGTCGTCGGCCTCGCCGGCCTGCTCGACCTCGGCTACGTCGCCTTCTACGCGGTCGGCGCCTACACCTACGCGCTGCTGTCCACGACCTACGGATGGTCGTTTTGGATATGCCTGCCGCTCGCGGGGATTTTCGCGGCGTGCTGGGGCATTTTGCTCGGCGTTCCCGTGCTGCGCCTGCGGGGCGACTACCTCGCCATCGTCACGCTCGGTTTCGGCGAGATCATCCGCGTGGTGCTGATCAACTGGAGCGACCTGACCAACGGCTACGCCGGCGTCTCGTCGATCCCGCGCGTCACCTTCTTCGGCGTCCCCTTCATCGACGACGACAGTGGCTTCGCCGCCCGCTTTGGACTGGAGTTTTCGCCCATTCACCGAACGATATTCCTGTTTTATCTGATCCTCGCGCTGGCTCTGCTGACAAACGCGGCCACGTTGCGGTTGCGCCGCCTGCCCATTGGCCGCGCCTGGGAAGCCTTGCGCGAGGACGAAATCGCCTGCCGCTCCCTCGGCATCAACACCGTCAACACCAAGCTCACCGCTTTCGCGCTCGGCGCGGGTTTCGCTGGTTTCGCCGGGGCTTTCTTCGCGGTGCGGCAGAACTTCGTCAGTCCTGAGAGTTTCACCTTTCCCGAGAGCGCCACCATCCTCGCCATTGTCGTGCTCGGCGGCATGGGCTCGCAGCTGGGCGTCGCCGCGGCCGCCTTCGCGCTGATCGGCGGCATGGAAATGCTGCGCGAACTCGACTTTCTGAAACAGATATTCGGCGACGGTTTCGATCCCGCGCAATACCGCATGCTGGTGTTTGGCCTCGCCATGGTGACGATGATGATCTGGAAGCCGCGCGGCGTCGTCTCCTCGCGCGCCCCCTCGATATTCCTCAAAACGCGCGCCGCCGTCTCCGGCGACCATGTCGGCGAGGGCCGCGGATGACCCGCTGGCTCGACGCGCCCTTGCTGACGATCGACCATCTCTCAATGCGTTTTGGCGGCCTCGTCGCGGTCGACGACCTCTCGTTCGCCGTGGGCCGGGGCGACATCACGGCGTTGATCGGGCCGAACGGCGCGGGCAAGACGACGGTCTTCAATTGCGTCACGGGGTTCTACAAACCTTCGACCGGACGCCTCGCGCTGGCGCGCGCAGGCACCGCGGAACCCGCCGACATCGACGCCCTCACGCGCTCCGGCAAGCGGGAAGCCGGGGAATTGTTCCTGCTGGAGCGGATGCCGGGCCATGAAATCGCCAGCCGCGCCCGCGTCGCCCGCACGTTCCAAAACATCCGCCTGTTCCAGGGCATGACGGTCCTCGAAAACCTCGTCGTCGCGCAGCACAACGCGCTCATGCGCGCCTCGCTGATGACGTTCGGCGGCCTCGTTGGCTTGCCGTCCTACGCGATCGCCGAAGCCGCGGCCGTGGAGAAGGCGACGAACTGGCTGTCGCGCATCGCGCTTCTGGAGCGCGCCGACGACCCCGCCGGCGCGCTGCCCTACGGCGATCAGCGCCGGCTTGAAATCGCGCGCGCCATGTGCGCGGACCCCGTGTTGCTCTGCCTGGACGAGCCGGCCGCGGGCCTCAACCCGCGCGAGTCCGCCGACCTCAACGAGTTGCTTTTGTCGATCCGCGAGAGCGACGGCGTGTCGCTGCTGCTCATCGAGCACGACATGAGCGTGGTGATGAAAATCTCCGATCACGTCGTGGTGCTCGACTACGGGCGCAAGATCAGCGACGGCGGCCCGGCGGAAGTCCGCGAGGATCCCGCGGTGATCGCCGCCTATCTTGGCGTCGCGGACGAAGACGAGGCGGAGCGGATCGCCGCGGGGGCGCCACCGTGACCGCCCCCCTGCTTTCGATGCGCGGCGTAGAGACGCGCTATGGCAACATCCTCGCCCTGCGCGGCGTCGACATCGACGTCGAACCGGGCGAGATCGTCGCCATGATCGGCGCCAACGGGGCCGGCAAATCGACCGTCATGATGACCGTGTTTGGCGATCCCCGCGCCAGCGCCGGATCGATAACGTTCGATGGCCGCGATATCACCCGCATGGCGACGCACGAGATCGCGCGGCTCGGCCTCGCGCAATCGCCCGAGGGCCGGCGCGTGTTCGCGCGCATGAGCGTGCGCGAAAACCTGCGGATGGGCGCCGCGGTCAACGGCTCGGCCCACTACGCGGAAGACCTTGAAAAAATGTTCGCGATCTTTCCACGGCTGAAGGAGCGCGCCGACCAGCGCGGCGGCACGCTGTCGGGCGGCGAACAGCAGATGCTCGCCATCGCCCGCGCGCTGATGAGCCGGCCTCGCCTGCTGATGCTCGACGAGCCGTCGCTGGGCCTCGCGCCCCTCGTGGTGAAGCTCATTTTCGACGTCATCGCCGACCTCAACAAGCGGCAGGGGCTGACGGTGTTTCTCGTCGAGCAGAACGCCTATCACGCGCTGCGGCTGGCGCACCGGGCCTATGTGCTCGTCAACGGCGCGGTGTCGATGCAGGGCGCGGGCCGCGACCTGCTGGCGCGTCCGGAAATCCGCGCCGCCTATCTCGAAGGCGGGCACTGATGAGCGACATCGGGCTTTTCCCGCGCTTCGAGCGCGACCTCGCGGTCTGGGTCGGCGTCACGCTGCTGCTCGGCGGCCCGGCGGCATGGGCGAGCGGACGGGCCCTTGCGCGCGCGTGGCAGCCCTTTGGACGCGGGGTTTTATACGCGGCGATGCTCGCGGCGGTCGCGGATTTCCTCTGCTACGCGTTGTTTCAGACGAGCGTGTTGCCGATGTTTCGGATCGCGCGTCAGGCCGCGTCCGGCAATCTCATCGACGCCGCCGTGCTGATGTCTGGCTACGCGGCGACCGCGATTATCCTGGTCGCTATCGCGCTCGTCGGCTGGCGCGCGGCGCGGCGCAAACAAATGCGCGCGCAATATCCGTTTTTGGACGCCAGCGTTCCCACGCCGCGAGCGCCAAGCGGTGAAATGGGCGCGTAGCGGAATTTCCTTCCGTGATCGCGCCCGAATTCCCGGCGCTTGGTCAACCGGCACGCCTATTGCTTGGCGGTTAACAGCTATCCAGGCTCGACGGGGAAACCCATGCCGACCATTCGCGCGGAGCCCTACGAATTTAATCTGGAGCCGAAGTCGGCCGCCCTGCTGATCATCGACATGCAGCGCGACTTTCTCGAGCCCGGCGGCTTTGGCGAAATGCTGGGCAACGACGTCTCGCAACTGCGGGGCGCGATTGAGCCCAATCGCCGCCTGTTGGCGGCGTGGCGCGCCGCCGGCCTGTTCGCGCTTCACACGCGCGAGGGACATCGCGCCGATCTCTCGGACTTGCAGCCCGCCAAGAAAATCCGCGGACGCAGCAAGACCGCCATCGGCGATCCCGGCCCGATGGGCCGCATTCTCGTGCGCGGCGAGGCCGGCCACGACATCATTCCCGAACTCTATCCGGCGCCGGGCGAACCCGTGATCGACAAGCCGGGCAAGGGCGCGTTTTACGCGACGGACCTCGAGGCGATCCTCAAACACAGGGGGATCAAGCAACTCGTCGTCACCGGCGTGACCACCGAAGTCTGCGTCAACACGACGGTGCGCGAGGCCAACGACCGCGGCTTCGACTGCTTCGTGCCGGCGGATTGCGTCGGATCCTATTTCCCGGAATTCCAGGAAATGGGGCTGAAGATGATCAAGGCGCAAGGCGGAATTTTTGGCTGGGTCGGCCAGGGAAGCGATGTGATCGAAGCGATCAAGGCTGGTTGAACAATTGAAAACAGGAGGTGTCGATGAGCATGACTAGCGCCGCCAATTTCAAGGTCAAACTGTGGGTTCCCGGCGACTGGAACGCCTTTTTCGGCTTCGGCACGAATATCCTCGTCAACTTGCTCGTGCTGACGGGACTGCTTCGGTTTGTATTGAAAATGCCCGACGCGCTTGTGTTCGGCCGTATCCTGCCCGCGCTTGGCGTCATGCTGTGCCTCAGCACGGGATATTACGCCTACCTCGCCTGGAAACTCGCCAAAAGAACCGGCCGCGACGATGTCTGCGCCCTGCCCTCGGGCGTCAGCGTGCCGCATATGTTTGTCGTCACTTTTGTCGTCATGTTGCCTATTCTCCTCGCAACCAAGGATCCCGTTCAGGCGTGGGAAGCGGGCCTTACCTGGGTTTTCGTGCAAAGCTTCGTGCTGATGATCGGCGGCTTCATCGGCCCCTACATCCGCAAGATCACGCCGCGCGCGGCGCTGCTGGGATCGCTCGCCGGCATCGCCCTCACATTCATCGCGATGAATCCGACGGCGCAGGTGTTCGCCACCCCCATGATCGGAATTGTCTGCCTCGCCATCATTCTCGCCAACTGGTTCGGCGGCGTGCGCTATTTCGGCGGTGTGCCCGGCGGGCTGGTCGCGATCGCGGCGGGCACCATCATCGCGTGGGGCTCGAATCTGTTTGGCCTCGGCTATGGCGGCCTGACGCTGGGAAAAGTGGCGGGCTCCTTCGCCAATTTCGGCTTCGAGTTTCCCATCCCCGCCGTCGGGCATGTGTTTTCCGGCTTCAAATACCTCGGCGTCATCATGGTGACGGCGATCCCGTTCGGCATCTATGATCTCATCGAAGCGCTCGACAACGTCGAGAGCGCGGAGGCCGCCGGGGATTCCTACCCCACCATGCGGGTTCTCAGCGCCGACGGCGTCATCAGCCTGATTGGCTGCCTGCTCGGCAACCCCTTCATCAACGCCGTCTACATCGGCCACCCCGGCTGGAAGGCCATGGGCGGCCGCATCGGCTATTCGGCCGCCACCGGCGTTCTCGTGCTGGTGCTGACGATGTTCGGCGTCGTGTCGCTGATGATGGCGCTCGTGCCCGTGGTCGCGATCCTGCCGATCCTGCTTTACATCGGCATGTTGATCGGCTCGCAGGCGTTCCAGGAATCCCCGCACCGCCACGCGCCGGCGATTGTGCTGGCGATTCTTCCGCAGATCGCCGGCTGGGGCAAAACCATCATCGACGGCGCGCTGGGCGCGGCGGGCACGAACGCGGCGACGGTGGGCTTCGACAAGCTTGCGCAGGTCGGCGTGCTCTACAAGGGGCTCGAAACCCTGGGGGGCGGCGCGGCGCTCGGCGGCGTCGTGCTGGGCGCGATCACGGTGTTCATCATCGACCGCGAATTCATAAAGGCGGCGGCCTTCGCGCTGTCTGGCGCCGTGTTCACCTTCTTCGGCGTCATCCACGGCGAGGCGATTGGAATTGGCAGTTCGCCGACGGTGGCGTTCGCCTATCTGGCGGTGGCGGGCATTCTTTACGGCTGCGCGAAATACGCGGTGCTTGAACCCGTCTTAGCCGGACACGCCGACGACGCGACAAGCCTGCCGACCAGCGTTGTGGCGGCGGAATAGAAGGCTCCGGTTGGACGCTAGTCCAGCCGGAACTTTTCCATCTCCCGGTGCTCGGCGAAAATGCGCCGCACCGTGCCGGTGACCGAGCGATAGATGATGGTCTCGGTCTCGACGTGATCCTTGCCGAAGCGCACGCCCTTCAGCAACGCGCCGTCCGTCACGCCGGTGGCGCAGACGATGACGTCGCCCGAGGCGAGCTCCATCATGTCGTATTTCTTTTTCGGGTCCGTGATGCCCATCTTGAAGGCGCGGTCGCGGGATTCCGCCGTGTCGAGGATCAGCCGGCCCTGCATCTGGCCGCCAACGCAGCGCAGCGCGCCCGCCGCCAGCACGCCTTCGGGCGCGCCGCCGACGCCCATGTACATGTCGATGCCCGTCTTCTGCGGGTCGGCGGTGAAGATGATGCCGGCGACATCGCCGTCGGTGATGAACTGCACCGCCGCGCCGGCCTTGCGGCAGCCCTCGATCAGGCCCGCGTGGCGCGGACGGTCGAGAATGAGCACGGTGATTTCACCGGGTTTGACGCCTTTGGCCTTCGCCAGCGCGTGGACGTTTTCCTCGGGGCTCATGTCCAGATCGACGACGCCCTTCGGGTAGCCGGGCCCGATGGCGATTTTCTCCATGTAGCAGTCGGGCGCGTTGAGCAGCGAGCCCGCGCGGGCCATCGACATGACGGCGATGGAGCCCGGCATGTTCTTGGCGCAGAGCGTCGTGCCTTCGAGCGGATCAACCGCGATGTCGACCTTGGGGCCGTTGCCGGCGCCAATCTTCTCGCCAATGAAGAGCATCGGCGCCTCGTCGCGCTCGCCCTCGCCGATGACAACAGTGCCCTCGATGGGCAGGCGGTTGAGTTCGCGGCGCATGGCGTCGACGGCGGCCTGGTCGGCGGCCTTCTCGTCGCCCCGGCCGCGCAGGCGGGCGGCCGCGACGGCGGCGCGCTCGGTCACCCGGACGAGCTCCAGGGTCAGAATGCGCTCGATGATTTTTTCTTCCTGGATGACGAGATCGGTCATGTCGTTGTCCCTCGGCTCTCGGTGATTTCTGCGAATTTTCTTGGATTATTCACGCTCGATTCGAACAACCTGGGGCTTGCCCGCGATAAAGCCGTCGCGTTCGACGGCGTCAAGCGCTTCCCGGACTTTCGTTTCGGTCGTGGCGTAGGTGATCAGCGTCACCGGCATTGGCCCCTTGACGTCTGGTCCGGGCAAATGGCGCTGCATGATGCTTTCCAGCGAAATCTCCCGCTCGGCCATGCGCGCGGCGATGGCGGCGAAGGCGCCGATGCGGTTTTGCAGCGACAGGCGGATGAAATAACCGCCTTCATGGCGCTGCATGGGGAGGCGCGGCGACTTGTCGAGCTTCGCCACGGGCAAGCCAAAGGGCGCGCTGCGCACGCCCCGCGCGATGTCGGCGATATCGGCGACAACAGCCGAAGCCGTCGCTTCCCCGCCGGCGCCGGGACCGACGAGCGTCAATTCCTTCACGGCGTCCGCGTCGATGGCGACGGCGTTGGTCACGCCCATGACGCGGGCGATCGCCGATGATTTCGGCACCATCGTCGGATGCACGCGTTGCTCGATGCCCTTGGGCGTCCGCTGCGCCACGCCCAGCAGTTTGATGCGGTAGCCGAGGTCGTCGGCCGCTTTGATATCCGCCAGCGTGATCGTTTGTATGCCCTCGACGTGGATCGCCTTGGGATCAACGGCGGCGCCAAAGGCCAACGTGGCCAGAATGGAAAGCTTGTGGGCGGTGTCGAAGCCGCCGATGTCGAAGGTGGGATCGGCCTCGGCGTAACCGAGGGTCTGGGCCTCCTTCAGGCAGGTCTCGAAGGACAGCTCCTCCAGCTCCATGCGCGAAAGAATGTAATTGCAGGTGCCGTTCAAAATTCCATAGACGCGGGTGATCTGGTTGCCGGCGAGACCCTCGCGCAAGGTCTTCACCACCGGAATGCCGCCCGCGACGGAGGCCTCGAAGGCGAGCGCGGCGTGTTTCTCCTCGGCCAGCGCGGCGAGCGCCATGCCATGTTCGGCCAGAAGCGCCTTGTTCGCCGTGACCACCGATTTGCCGGCGGACAGCGCCGCCTCGACCGCGACGCGCGCCGGCCCCTCGGCGCCGCCGATCAACTCGACGAAAACATCGATGTCGGCGGAACGCGCCAGCGCCACGGGATCGTCGAACCACGCCGCGCCGGCGAGATCGACGCCGCGATCCTTGGATTTGTCGAGCGCGCAAACGCCGGTCACGACAATCGAGCGCCCCGTCCGCGCGGCGAGGTCGCCGGCCTGCCGTTCGAGCAGCCTGAGGACGGACGCGCCGACGGTGCCGAGACCCGCGACGCCTACACGCAATTGAGTGGACATGGCCTCGCCAGACAAGGGCCCAAACCCGGGCGCGCGCGGCCCACCGCCGCGCCATGGCCTTCTGCCCGATTTGCCTGCCCCAATCAATTGGCGAGCGCGACGGCGTCGGTTCGTGATTTATATTTTGACACGAGAAGCCCGGCTTGAACCATCAGCGCGGGAATAGCCGACAGGACAATCGACCACAGCGGCCAGCCCAACCAGGCCAGCCCCGCCGCGCACAGGGAGGCCGCGACGGCGCCCGTGTCCCATCCGCCCTCCGTCGCGAACTGAAACCGCAGCGCGCAGGGCGCGCCCTTGATCGCCCCGTAAACGGCCGGCATCATGGTCGGAATCGACAATCCCCCCGCCAGCGCGGCGAAAACCATCGCGCCCACGACAAGCGTCGGATGGCTGGCCGCCGCCGACTGCGCCACCAGCACCGACACCGCGGCCAGAAGATTGACCAAAACGGCCCGCGTCGCATGGCCGAGATCGACAAGGCGTCCGATGACAAATCCACCCGCCGCGCCGACGGCGCTCGCCGCCGACAGGGCGAGGCCGAGGGAATCGAAACGCTCGCCAAGTCCGTAAAAACTGATCATTGCCCAGGCGACGCCGGCGCCGCAGATGTTCCAGCCATCGGTCATGAAGACGGCGGCGCCGAAAGCCCCCGCCCGGTAGGCGCCGGAAGGCGCTTCGCGCTCGAAAGGCGGCTCGGCGATGCCAAGCAGGGGCAGCGACGACGCGGCGCGCATAAGGCCGGCGACAGTGAACGCGACCCATGGAGAAAACGCTGTCAGCATCAACCCGCCGATCGGCGGCCCGCCAACGCTGGCGGCGGCGAACATGAGCTGGCGGACGCTGGTCTGCCGTCCGAGCTTGTCGCCGTCGCCGACCGCGGCGAACATCACATGAAACAGCGTCCAGTAAATTCCATCGCCGACAGCGGTCGCGGCGATCCAGGCGAGCAGCCAGACATCGACGCCCTGAAGGCGCGCCAGCGTCAGATATTGCAGGCATGACACGACAGTGCCGACAACGAGGGCGCCGCGCAGGCCCGCGACCTTGGCGAGTTCGACGACCAGCGGCCGCAAGCAGAAGCGAAGCGCGAAAACCCCCGCCATCGACAGGAAAACCAGCGGTTGCGGCACGCCCTGCCTCAACATGAAGGCGACGAAAAACACGCCCGCGAGATTGGACGAGAACTGGTAAAGCCCGGTGTGCGCCAGAAAATAGTTGAAACTGGCGGACGATCTGGCGGCGGCGGGAATCATCGCGAAACCATGAACGCGATTGCATCGCGCGACAATGAAGGCGCGTGGAGCACGCGCGAAAATTGGCGCGACGCGCCAGTTATCCCCTGACGCGTTTCAGCAACCGCTCGACGTGTTCGATCGGCGTCGGCGGCAGAATGCCATGTCCCAGATTGAAGATATGCGGCCGGCCGGAGAAGGCTTCAAGAATTCGATCGACCGCCGCGTCGAGCGCCGCGCCGCCCGCCAACAGCGCCAGCGGGTCGAGGTTGCCCTGCGCCGGCAGTCCCTTCGGCAGCGCGCGCGCCGCCCAGGCGGGATCGACCGACGTGTCGAGGCCGATCGCCGCGATGCCGGGCAGCGCCGCCACCTCAAGCAATTGCGCGCCGCCGCCGCGCGGAAACGCGATGATTTTAGCCGCGGGGATCGCCGCGCGCACCTTCGCGACGATTTCCTGGATCGGGCGAACGCACCACCGCTCGTATTCGACGATCGGCAGCACGCCCGCCCAGGAATCAAATATCTGCACGGCGTCGACGCCGGCGCGCAATTGCGCCGTCAGATAGTCAGCCGAGGCGTCGACCAGGCGCGCCATCAGGGTCTCGAATAAATCGCGCTGGCGATAGGCGAACAGACGCGCCGGCGCCTGGTCGGGCGTGCCCCGGCCCGCGATCATGTACGTCGCGACCGTCCACGGCGCGCCGCAAAAACCGATCAGGGCCGTTTCCGCCGGCAAGGCTGATTTCACCAGCCTGATCGTGTCGAGCACCGGCGCCAGCCGCGTCATGTCGAGGCTTTGGCGAAGTCTGGCGAAGTCGTCGGGGCCGGAGATGGGATCGAGCCGCGGCCCCTCCCCCGTTTCGAACGAAACCTTCTGGCCCAGCGCGTCGGGCACCACCAGAATGTCGGAAAACAGGATCGCCGCGTCGAAGCCGAAACGGCGGATCGGTTGCAGAGTCACTTCCGCCGCGTGGGTGGGGTTGTAGCAAAAATCGAGAAAACTTGGCGCGGTGGCGCGCAGTTCCCGGTATTCCGGCAGGTAGCGTCCCGCCTGCCGCATCAGCCAGATCGGGGGACGCGGGAGCGCTTCGCCGCCAAGCGCGCGCAGGAAGGGTTTTGTCGCGGTGGAAGCGTTCACGCGGGCCTCGCCTTTTTCCGCGTCGTCTTACGACAGGCGGCCGCCCACGCCAAACGGCGCCTTGCGCCGGCGCCGCTTTCGCCCCACATATTTGGCGCGCGGTATGGTGGACGGAGGTTTCCATGAGCAACAGCAACGGCTGGAACACCCCCACCCCGGCGCCGGTTTACCCGGGCCTCGGGCGATTGCCGCACGCGGCGCTGGCCGGCGTGCGGTCGCGCCGCATGGTCGCGATCGTCTTCGACCTTTTGTTCATCTCGCTGCTGTGTTTCGCGGTCTGGCTGGTGGCGGGGCTGCTGTCGTTCGGCCTGCTGTGGTTCGTCATCCCGCCGCTGTTCCCGATCATCGCGTTTTTCTACAACGGCGCGACGATTTCCGGCCCCGGCATGGGCACCTGGGGCATGCGGATGCTGGACATCGAAGTGCGGCTGACCAGCGGCCAGCGCGCGCCCTTCATCAACGCGGCCGCGCACGCGGTGCTTTATTACGTGAGCTGGATGTTTCCGTTCGTTTTCCTGATTTCGCTTTTCGAAGAGAACAAACGCTGTCTGCACGACATCCTCGCCGGGCTTGTCGTGACGCGGCGGGGCTGAACGGCGGCTTTTCAGCGGCCCCTCCGAGACCGCCACCTCGAGCGGCGAAAAATCCGCGCGACGGCGCGAAGATTTCCTTTCGCGCGCGGGGGGATTTGAACTAGCATCCGCCTCACCATCCCTCGGAGCGCTGATTTGACCCGGGAACCGCGCGACGCCCCGCAATTCTATCTGACCGCCCCTTCGCCCTGTCCCTATTTGCCGGGACGCGAGGAGCGAAAGGTTTTCACCCATTTGATCGGCCGGCGCGCGCCGGCCTTGAACGACAATTTGACCCAGGCGGGTTTCCGCCGGTCCCAGACCATCGCCTACCGGCCCGCCTGCGACAATTGCCGGGCCTGCGTGTCGGCCCGGGTGCTGGTTGGTGAATTCAAGCCGTCGCGGAACATGCGCCGCGTTGTCGAGCGCAATTCGGACCTTGTCGGCGAACCCGCGCAGCCGCGCGCCACCAACGAGCTTTATTCCCTGTTCCGCGCCTATCTCGACGTCCGCCACGTCGAGGGCGGCATGGCCGACATGAGCGTGCTCGACTTCTCGATGATGGTCGAGGACAGCCACGTCAACACAAGGCTGATGGTCTATCGGCGCCGCGGCCCCGACACTGGCATCAACGGCCGCGGCCAGGGTCCGGTGGTCGCGGCGGCGCTGACCGACCTTCTCGCCGACGGATTGTCGATGGTCTATTCGTTCTACGATCCGGAACAGGACGACCGGTCGCTCGGGACGATGATGATCCTCGACCACATCGTTCGCGCGCGCCGCATGGCGCTGCCGCATGTCTATCTCGGTTATTGGGTCGAGGGCTCGCGGAAGATGGACTACAAGGCGCGCTTCGCCCCGCAGGAGCGGCTGGGGATGCACGGCTGGGACAGGGTGGATTAGCGGTCACCGACACAAAGGTTATAACGTCCTAGCGGCAAAATAATGCGACGCGCCCGCGGCGCCGCGCGCGGCGCCTCTATGCGTCTTCCACCACGTCAATCAACGTGCCGTCGGGATCGCACAGGTGAAATGTTCCGTGCGGGCATTTCTTCAGCAGGTTGAGCCGCGCAACGCCCTCGGCGTCGAAATCGATGGGCTTCGGCCGCAGTTGCAGGTTGTCCCCGACCTTGGCGATGTGCGCCTTCAGTTTGTCGAGGCTTGGCACGCGGAAGCCAAAATGGTCCATGCCGGGCTGCTCGATGCCGGCGCCGTTGAAGGCCGAAATCTTCCACGGCAGAATCACCATCGTGATGTGTCCATCGGTGAGTTGGTAGCCGCCCTCTTCGGTGCGCTCGTTCAGCGCCCGCAGGCCGAAAATATCGTGGTAGAAATCGGCGAGCTTTTCGGCCTCCCGCGCGCGCAGGGCGAAATGGGTGATGGTGTTTTCCTGCTTCCAGCCATCCATGGCGTAGACATCCGCGCGGTTGTTGTCGCGGGGCTGGCCGAGGTCGAAATAGGTGCCGGCGGGGTCGTGGCAGCCGTAGCTGGTGAACGGCCGGTTGTCCGGGCGCTTGACGAATTCGATGTCGGGAAACCGTTTCGCGCATTTTTGCCGCGCGGCTTCGACGTCCTCGACCTCGATGCCGAAATGATCGAGGCCGGCCTTGCGGCCTCCGCGGCGCGGAATAATCGTCATGCCGACATAGCCGTCGCCGACGGACACCGCGTTCATGTCGCGCGCCGTGTCGCCCGAGGCTTTCATGCCGAAGATCGCGCGGTAAAACATGCCGACCTGCGCGTAGTGGTCGGTGGTGATGGCGAGATGGTTGAGTTTCGAACCCATGGCTTCCTCCCAGGCGTCTGATAATAGCGTCTAATAATAGCGGTTGACGACGATATCCTTGATTTCGTCGAGGCTTTTGGCGTCGAGCGTCGTCATCGCCCCCGCCATCATTTTCGTCAGATCCTCGCCGCTGGCGTAGGCCGCCGAAAGACCGAGCTTCTTCGTCTCGGCGATAAAATCCGGATCCGTCAGAACGCGCCGGAGTTGCGCGCGGAGATAATCGACGCGGTCGGCGGGCGAGCCGGGCGTCATGTCGATCACCCTGCCCAGAGCCGAAATGCCGGCCCGCCAATCGAGAATGCGCTCGACGGCGGGCGTCAGCTTGATGGACTCGAAGATGGTTGGCGCGTCGGGAAAGTCCTCCGAACGCTGGCGCGCGAGGCTGGCGACAACCCGCATGCCGCTGTTGGGCCCATAAAGCGCCGCCGCCTCGTCGGACACGACGCGGCCGTCGACCTCGCCCGTTTCCATCGCCAAATTCATGCCGCCCGTGCCCTTGTAGCCGAGCACGATCTTCGCCTTCATCCCCGTCGCGTGGGCCAGAAGCGCTTGATAATCCGTGTTGCCGTCCGCCCGCCCGGCGCCCGCCCACATGACCGTGCGCTCGGACGCCGCCATGTCGGCGAGCGATTTGAACGGAGATTTCGGTCCGAGCAACGCCACCTTGCTTTCGGCGCTGACGCGCGCCAGCCACGCCTGGCTCGACAGATCGTAATTGACGCCAGGCTCGCCCAGCAGCGAAGCGAGCGCGAGGCCCTCGCCGCCGATGAGCAGGATCGTCAGCCCGTCCGGCCGCGCCGACAACAGGCGGTTCATCGCGACAAGGCCGCCGGCGGCGGGCTCGTTCAATGTCACCACATGCGCGCCCGTCGATTTTTCGAGCCGCGCCCCGATCGTCCGCGTATAGGCGTCGTAGCCGCCGCCCGGGCTGCCCATGGTGTAAAACTGCACGGTCTTGCCGCGATAGAACGAG
>CAIKAR010000091.1 GCA_903825465.1 uncultured Hyphomicrobiales bacterium
CGTCGAGGCGCAGAAGATCCTCGAAACCGACCATTTCGGCCTTGAGAAGGTCAAGGAGCGCATCCTTGAATATCTCGCCGTGCAGCAGCGCGCCAACAAGCTGACCGGGCCGATTCTGTGTCTCGTCGGCCCCCCCGGCGTTGGCAAGACCTCGCTTGGCAAGTCGATCGCCAAGGCGACGGGACGCGACTTCGTGCGCATGTCGCTGGGCGGCGTGCGCGACGAGGCGGAGATCCGCGGCCATCGGCGCACCTACATTGGCTCGATGCCCGGCAAGATCATCCAGTCCATGCGCAAGGCGAAGTCGTCGAACCCGCTTTTCCTTCTCGACGAAATCGACAAGATGGGCATGGATTTCCGCGGCGACCCGTCTTCGGCGTTGCTCGAAGTGCTCGACCCCGAGCAGAATTCGAGCTTCAACGACCATTACCTCGAGGTCGACTACGACCTTTCGAATGTGATGTTCGTGACGACGGCGAACACGCTGAACATCCCGGCGCCGCTGATGGATCGCATGGAGATCATCCGCATCGCCGGCTACACCGAGGACGAAAAGGTCGAGATCGCGCGCCGCCATCTGATCGCGGCGTCGATAACCAAGCACGGCCTCGAAAAGGGCGAGTGGTCTATCGAAGACGCGGCGCTGTTGCAGATCATACGCCGCTACACGCGGGAGGCGGGCGTCCGCAATCTCGAGCGTGAACTGTCCAACCTCGCCCGCAAGGCGGTGAAGGAGATCCTGACCACGGACCACAAGTCGATCGTTGTCACGACGGCGAACCTCGCCAGCTATCTCGGCGTGCCGAAATACCGCTACGGCGAGGCGGAACTCGAGGATCAGGTCGGCGCGGTGACGGGCCTCGCCTGGACCGAGGTCGGCGGCGAATTGCTGACGATCGAAGGCGTGATGATGCCCGGCAAGGGCCGCATGACGGTGACCGGCAACCTTAAGGACGTGATGAAGGAGTCGATTTCCGCCGCCGCGTCCTACGTGCGCTCGCGGGCCATCGACTTCGGCATTGAACCGCCGCTGTTCGAGCGCCGCGACATCCACGTCCACGTGCCGGAAGGCGCGACGCCGAAGGACGGGCCTTCCGCCGGCATCGCGATGGCCACCGCCATCGTCTCGGTGCTGACGGGCATTCCGGTGCATCGCCACATCGCCATGACCGGCGAGGTGACGCTGCGCGGCCGAGTGCTGCCGATCGGCGGCCTCAAGGAAAAGCTGCTCGCGGCGCTGCGTGGCGGCTTGAAGAAGGTGCTGATCCCCGAGGAGAACGCGAAGGATCTCGCCGACATCCCCGACAACGTGAAGAACGCGCTCGAAATCACGCCGGTTTCGCGCATGGAAGAGGTGCTTCAGCACGCGCTCGTGCGCATGCCGACGCCAATCACGTGGGAAGAGGAGTTGCCGGTGAAGGTTGTCAAGGCGGACGCCAGCGCCGGCGGCGTGATCGCTCACTGACGCCGCTAAAAGATCGAAGGGGCCGCGCTTCCAAGCGAAGCGCGGCCCTTTTCGTTGTATTGCGGCGCGCCCCGCGCCCCGTTAAAACACCGGCGCTCGGCGGGCCCGGGCGGTTAGCTCAGTTGGTAGAGCGCCTGCTTTACACGCAGGATGTCGGGGGTTCGAGTCCCTCACCGCCCACCATCGCCGCCTAAGGCGGCAACAATCCTCCGCTTTTCGATTTGACAGGCTGACCGTCGCGCGGGCAGGGTCGCCACGAAAGCGCCGCGCGCCAAAAAATCCGGGATCGAAACGCCGCCATGACAACCCACTCCGTCGATCTACCCGTCCCGACGCTCGTCAAGCGCAACATCGTCCTCTTCTCGCTGTCGCAGTGCTTCACCGGCGCGGGCATGCAGTTCGCCTATTTTCTCGGGCCGCTGATGATGATGGCGCTGACAGGCTCCGCGAGCCTCGCGGGGCTTTCGGTGGGGTTGATCGCGCTCAGCCGCTTTTTCGTCGCCTATCCCGTCGGCAAGATCACCGACACCTACGGCCGCAAGCCCGGCGTTTTGTTCGGCCTCGCGCTGGCGCTTGTCGGCTCGCTCGTTCTCGGCTTTTCGATGTCGCTTAAAAGCCCCGCGATGCTGATCGCGGGCATGCTGATCTTCGGCATGGGCATGAGCGCGGCGAACCAGTTGCGCGTCGCGGCGACCGACATGTTCCCGCCCAACATGCGCGCGCGGGCGCTCGGCTATCTCGCGCTGGGCTCGCTGCTCGGCCTTGTCGTCGCGCCCATCATCGTCAATACCACGGACGGGCTGGCGAAGCGGCTCGATTTCGACCCCATGGCGCTGCCCTGGCTGATCCTGCCTGTTCTCATCGTCGGCGGCATGTCGATCCTGACGCTTGTGCGGCCCGATCCAATGGAGATCGGCAACAACCTCGAAAAATATTACCCAGGCTATGTCGCGCCGCCGCGCCGCGCGAGCGCCGCGCCCGAGGCGCCGTTCAGCGCCATGGGGCTGTTCCGCGCGCTGCCGACGCGGCTCGCCATCGTGTCGAACTGCGCCTGCCAGGCCAATATGTCGATCGTCATGGTGCTGACATCGCTGGTGCTGCGCCACCATGGCCACTCGCTCGGCGAGATTTCGATTTCACACATGCTGCATTCCGCCGGCATGTTCGCCTTCACCATTCCGCTCGGCAGGCTCGCCGACAAGATCGGCCGCCGCGCGGTGCTGTTTCCCGGCGTCGCGACAACGCTGGTCGGCGCCGTGCTCGTGACCTTCACGCCGACCTACGAACTGGTGACGCTGGGCACGTTCCTCGTTGGCTTGGGTTGGGCGGGCGCCAATGTCGCGGCGACGGCGACCATCGCCGACCATTGCGACACCAATCATCGCGGCCGCGCCATTGGCGTCAACGATTCCTTCGCCGCCGGGGTCAGCGTCTTCGCGGCGCTTGTCACCGGCCCGCTGATTGATTGGTTCGACCTGCCGGCGGCGGGGATTTGCGCGGTCGTTGTCGCGATCCCGCCGCTTCTGATGCTCGCGGCGGCGTGGGCCGCCGGCAAAACAAGCGACGCGCCGGCCACGGCGAAGGCGGGGTAGGGCGCGGCGCCGAAAAAAATGGATTTTCCGTCCCGGCTACTTCCCCCCGAATAGCCGCTTGAACGTCGCGTCCCATTCCGTTTGCCCGTCGATCACCGCGGCCGCGTCATCCGCCGTCTCGACCTTGATCGGAAAGGCGGCCTTCGCAAAGATGTCCTTGCGCGTGGCGACAAAGGCGCGCTTTTCGAGCACATCCTGTCCAGGCCCCATGACGAAATCGGCGAACAGCGCGGCGGCGTTTGGATGCAGGGGCTGTTTGACAAGCCCGACGCCCACCTGCGGCGAAATCGACGGGCCGATTGTGTACCAGTCCGCGGGGGCGCCGCTGGCCCGGACCTGCTCGGTCGTGAACTGATAGACCGACAGCGCGAAGGGCACTTCGCCCGCTGTCACGAGGTTGGCGAGCAGCGAATGGCCGCGGCGCACCGACACGCGGTTTTTGGCGATGTCGGCGAAAACGGCGAGGCCTTTCTCGCGCCCCAGCGTGGCGACAACCTGTTGCAGCCAATCGGAATCGGCGGATTCAACGCCGAGTTTCCCCTTCCATTTGGGATCGGCGAGATCCTCCCATTTTTTTGGCAGGTCGGCCTTGCGAACGAGGTTCGTGTTGTAGAACTGCACCATGGACGCGAGGTAGAAGCCAACCCATTCGCCATGCGCGGGCGAGGCTTCGGGGATCAGCGTCGCCTTCCATGGCGAGTCCAGCTTTTGCAACAGATTTTCGCGGTGCGTGGCTTCAAGGCCCTCGCCGGTGTTGAGCAGCGCGTCGACCAGGTGTTGACCGGCCTGCGCCTCCGTCACGGCGCGCTGAAGAATGTCCTCCGACTTGCCGCGCCAGAGCTTCACGGGGATGTGGTAGCGCGCCTCGAAAGCGTCGGTGATGGCCTTGTTGTCTTCCGGAGGGGCGGTGGAATAAGCGACGACCTCGCCCTCCGTCTTCGCCGCCGCCAGCAACCGCGCCTCGCGCTGGGCGGTTGTTTCAGGCGCCTGCGCCAGCGCGGGCGACGTGACTCCCGCGATCAGCAAGGCCAGGCCAGCAATCCCGTTCCGCATGGTCGATCCCTCTCCTATTTGTTGTGAACACCACTAGCATGGTTGCGCCCGCCAGGCATCCGCCGCTTGCTCGAAATGTCGTTCGGCGTTCATAGTGCGGGCATGCGCAACGCGTTCATCGTCCTGGCCGCGTTGGCGGCCGGCGTCATGGTTTTCCTTTATCTGCAACCGGTCTGTCCCGGTGGAACGATCGTGCGCGACGAGGAGGCGTGCCAGGCGGCGGCGGGCTTCGACGTCGTCTTTTGCCGCGAGGCCTTCGCGCGCGCGCCTGGCATCGCCAGAGTGTCCGGGCCGTCCTACCCGCGGCGCGGCGATTGCGACAACGCGTGGCCCCTGTGCGTCGATCACGCGGGCGGGTGGGGGCCACAACCCTCAAGTTGGTGTCTCGCGCGCACAGGTTCGGGATTCGCCACCCGCGTCGAGCCGCAGTACGACAATCGCCGGGGCTGAAACCAACCGCCGGGGCTGAAACAAAGGAGCGCGCATGTCGAAGTCGTTGGCGTTGATCGTGGGAGTGGGCGAAGGCCTGTCGGCGTCGCTGGCGCGGCTGTTGGCGAAAGAGGGCTACGCCATCGCGCTCGCCACGCGCGACACGGCGAAATGCGCCGCCCTCGCCGCCGAAACGGGCGCGTCGACGCATGTGTGCGACGCGAGCGACCCGGCCGCGGTCAAGGCGCTTTTCGACGCGTTGCCGGCGCGTCCCGACGTGGCGATCTACAATCCCTCGTTCCGGGTGCGCGGCGCGTTGGTCGACCTCGACCCGGCCGACGTGCGCAAGACCATCGAAATCACGGCTTTCGGCGCTTTCCTCGTCGCCCAGGCCGCCGCGCGCAAAATGCTGGCGGCGGGCGGCGGCACGATCATTTTCACCGGCGCGTCGGCGGGCGTGAAGGGCTACGCGAAGTCCGCGCCCTTCGCCATGGGCAAGTTCGCCCTGCGCGGGCTGGCGCAATCGATGGCGCGCGAGCTTCACCCGCAGGGCGTGCACATTGGCCATATCGTCATCGACGGCGGCATTCGCTCGTCGCGCAGGATCGACGATGGCAACGACAAACTGCTCGATCCCGACGCGATCGCCCAGACCTATCTGCATCTCATCCGCCAGCCGCGCGACGCGTGGAGCTGGGAGATCGAGGTGCGGCCCTGGGTGGAGGCGTTCTGAACGGCGGCCCGTCTTGCCTTGATCGGCTGGCTCCGCTAGCCCATCGCGCATGAATGTTCGGAGCGCGCCCATGCCCGCCAACCCTGTTGTCGCCATCGGTTCAGGCGGCGCGAAGGTTTTATTCGGTCAACGCTTGCCGCTCGCGGTCATCGCGGGCCCCTGCGCGATGGAAAGCCGGAACCATGCGTTGTTCATGGCCGCGGCGTTGAAGGAAATTTCGACGCGGCTTGGCGTCGGCCTCGTGTTTAAAGCCTCGTTCGACAAGGCCAACCGCACGTCGGGCGAAGGTCGGCGCGGGCTCGGGCTGAAGCAGGCGCTGCCGGTTTTCGCCGAAATCAAGGAAAAGCACGGCCTGCCAGTGCTCACGGACGTGCATGAAAACGAACAGTGCGCCATCGCCGCGGAAGTGGTGGATGTCCTGCAAATCCCGGCGTTTCTGTGCCGGCAGACGGATCTGCTCGTCGCCGCCGCGAAGACAGGCAAGGTGGTCAACGTCAAGAAAGGCCAGTTCCTCGCGCCCTGGGACATGAAAAACGTCGTCGCCAAGGTGGTTGGCGCGGGCAACGCCAATGTGCTGGCGACGGAGCGGGGCGCGAGTTTCGGCTACAACACGCTGGTGTCCGACATGCGTTCACTGCCGATCATGGCCGAGCAGACCGGCGCGCCGGTGATCTTCGACGCCACTCATTCCGTGCAGCAGCCGGGCGGGCAGGGCACATCCTCGGGCGGCCAGCGCGAATTCGTGCCCGTGCTGGCGCGGGCCGCGGTGGCGGTCGGGGTCGCCGGCGTGTTCATCGAAACGCACGACAATCCGGCCGAGGCTTTTTCCGATGGCCCCAATCAGGTGCCGCTGAACGAGTTCGAGGGATTGTTGCGCCAATTGATGGCTTTCGACCGATTGGCGAAGGCGCTTTGAACCTTCACGCGAACGTCAAACTCCCTGGTTAGCTGGCCGTTGAAAACGCACAGGCAACCGTCGGAGGCGGCGCGTGGACGAAAACGCCTTCACCTACGCCGACCCCGCCGATCCCCTCTGGAAGCGCGCGCTCATCGGCGCGATCGAGGCGGCGACGGGCCGCGACCACATCAAGCGGCTTTATCTGCGCCGCCAGGCGGAGGGTTGGGGCGCGCGCGGATTCTACGAGACCGCGCTGTCGGCGCTGTCGCTCGATCTCCGCTACGACGCGGCAAGGCTTGACGCGATACCGAAATCGGGGCCGCTGGTCGTCGTCGCCAATCATCCCTTTGGCGTGCTTGACGGCATCGCCATGGCGGCGCTGATGGCGCGAGTCCGGCCGGATTTCCGCCTGTTGACGAACGCCGTGCTGCTGCGCGCGCCCGAGCTTCGCGAGCACATGCTGCCGATCGATTTCTCGCGAACGCCCGGGGCGGCGCGCGTCAGCGCCGAAAGCCGCCGCGCCGCCATCGACTACGCGAAATCAGGCGGCTGCGTGGTGGTTTTTCCCGCCGGCGCGGTGTCGACATCGCCGGATTTTTGGGGGCGCGCGGCCGCCATCGACGGACCGTGGACAAGCTGGTTGGCGCGGCTCGTGGCGGCGGCGCGCGGGCCGGTGGTCCCGATTTATTTCGTCGGGCAAAACTCGCGCCTGTTCCAGATCGCCAGCCATATTCATCTCAATTTGCGGCTGGCGCTGTTTTTTCACGAGGTGCGGCGCCGCATCGGAACGGCTTTTCCCGTCGAGATCGGCGCGCCGATCTCCTGGGGAGACCTCGCGTCGTTGACGGACAAGACGGCGCTGACAGCGTGGCTTCGCGCGGCCGCGCTGGCGCTGGCGCCGAAAAATCAGCCCCGGCCGCGGTAGGGCGGCACGCCCTGATCGGGAAGCCAAAGGCCCTTTGGCGGCTTGCCGGTTTGCCAGAACACGTCGATGGGCATGCCGCCGCGGGGATACCAATAGCCGCCGATGCGCAGGAATTTTGGTTGCAACAGATTCGCGAGGTCCATGCCGATCCGCACCGTGCAGTCCTCGTGAAAGGCGCCGTGATTGCGAAACGACCCGAGGTAAAGTTTCAAGGACTTCGATTCAACGAGCCATTTTTTTGGCGCGTAATCGATTACCAGATGCGCGAAATCGGGTTGGCCGGTGACCGGGCAAAGCGAGGTGAATTCCGGCGCGGTGAAACGCGCGAGATAATCGGCGTCGGCGCGCGGGTTGGGCACCCGGTCGAGTTCCGCTTCCTCGGGCGAGGCGGGCAGGGGAACGTGCTGACCCAGAAGGGACGGGCCGTCGGAGGATTTGACCATGGCGCTGCATAGCCATTGTCGCGGGCGCGGGCAATCCGCGCCGCGGCTTCAATCGCGGCGGGGCGCGTAGGGGCCGAGCGCCGCGACGGCGGCGTCCGCGAAAGAAAGGTCGAGCAGCTTCTCAACTTCGATCCCGGCGTCGGTCACGTCGCCCTGCGCCTTGAAGAACGCGAGGTCTTTGCGAAGGCTTTCCACGTTTGGCTTGCCGTCGGGGCTCATCGCCGGCGGCCAGGAGACGCGTATCGAGGCCTCGGGCAAGCCCAGGCCGCGCGCCAGAATGGCGACGATGGCTTCGCCCTTCGCTCCCGGCGAAAACCGCCCATCCTTGAGCGCGTCGTTGTAGTCGCGCAGCGCGCGCACATAGGCCTTGACGAAACGCCCGCCCACCGGCCCGCGGTCGTGGATGAATTTTTCGCTGAAGAAAACCATGCCGATCTGGTCGTTCGGATAGAAGTCCTCGGTCGGCGCCACGCGGACGCCGTCGCCCGCCGCGACAATCGCCGTCGCGAAGGGCTCGATCATGAGGGAACCGTCGATCGCGCCATTCTTGAAAGCCGCCACTTGCGGCGGGAAGGGCATGTAGATCCGTTCGATGTCGTCGTATGAGATTCCGGCTTTCTTCGCGGCCTCGTTGAGCGTCGAGCCGGGACTGCCGCCCGGCGCGAGCAGCGCGATCCTGAGCCCCTTGAGATCGGCGAGCGTCTTGTAGCGGCCGGAATCCACAAGCTGTTTGCGGATCATGAGCGTCTGGAACTGATTGCCGGCCTCCGTGCGCGAACGGTCGGCGACAACGCGGATGGCGACGCCGCGCGCCGCCGCGTTGTAGAGCGAGGCGGACGCCGCGCCGCCGCCGACTTCCAGTTCGCCCGTGCCGAGCGGCGCCATCATTTTCTGCGCGGCGTCGAACGGAATGAACTCCACATCGAGGCCCTCGTCGCGGAAATAGCCTTTGGCTTGCGCGATGAGAAAGCCGTCGTCGCTGGCGTTGCCGACAGTGCCGACGCTCACATGATCCGCCGCGCGCGCGGGCATCGCCGCGAGAGCCGCGCAGCCCGCGAAAACCGCCGAAATCATCAACCGCGCCGGCGCCGCCATGTGTTCCCCCCCCCGATCAGAGGCCCATTCTAACAGGTCCCGCACGACGCGGAAATCGCCGCGCGTTGACCTCTTCCACGCGATGTCGGACGATGCCCCGAACGACACCCATGGAGGAACAAGCGTGGCCGCGAAGCAGGAGTGCGACATCATCGTCATCGGCGCGGGCAGCGCGGCCTTCGAGGCGGCGGTCGCCGCGCGCCAGGGCGGCGCGGGGCGGGTCGTCATGCTGGAGAAGGCGCCGGAAGCCGAATATGGCGGCAACGCGCGCTATTCCGGCACCGGCTTCCGCTTCGTCCACGACGGCGCCAAGGAAATCCGCCAATTCGTGCCCGACACGCCCGACGACCTGTTCGCGACAATGCAAATCAACCCCTACACGTCGGAGGATTTCGCCGCCGACCTCCAGCGCATGACGGGCGGACGCATGGACGCCGCGCTGGCGAAGACGCTGGTCGCCGAATCGAACGGCGCGGTTCACTGGATGCGCGAATCCGGCATCCAATGGGAGCCGCTGCGGGAGCACGCGCTTGTCGACGGCAAGCGCTATTTCGAGCGCGGCATCGCGCTGCACGTGGCGGGCGGCGGCATCGGCCAACTCCAACAATGGCGCGGCCTCGCGGAAAAACTCGGCGTCGAAATCCGCTTTGAATCGCCCGTCTGCGGAATCATTGGCGACATGCGCGCGGTGGAAGGCGTTCGCGTCGCCGCGCGCGAGGGCTCCTACGATCTCCACGCGCGCGGCGTGATCGCCTGCAGCGGCGGATTTCAGGCCAACCCCGAAATGCGGGCGCGCTACCTTCCCGGCGCGACGGATTTCGTCAAGGTGCGCGGCACGCGCCACGACACCGGCGAGGTCACGCGCCATCTGCTGGAACTCGGCGCGCGGGCGGCGGGGCATTGGCAATCCGGACACATGTCGCCCATCGACGCGAACTCGCCCGACTTCGAGACGCCGCAGCACGAGGACGGCCGCGGCAACACGCAGAGCCGCTACGATTACCCTTTTGGGATCTCGGTCAACGCGCTGGGGCAGCGTTTCTTCGACGAGGGCGAGGCGCAGCATTCCTACACCTACGCCAAGACGGGCAGGGCGGTGCTGGCGCAGCCGGGCGCGCGGGCGTACCAAATCTACGATCAAAAGGGCTTGGCGCGCCTGCGCTATCCCCACCATGTCGCCAGCTTCGAAGAGGCCGGCGACATCGCCGAACTCGCGCGGAAAATCGGCCTGGAGCCGGCGGTGTTGCGCGACACCGTCGAGCGCTTCAACGCGGCCTGTCCCGCGGCGCCCGCTTTCGATCCGCGCCGCCTCGACGGACGCGCCACGCGCGGCATCGAGCCGCCGAAATCGAACTGGGCCAATCCCATCGACGCGCCGCCCTATCGCGCTTATCCGGTGACGGGCGGCATCACCTTCACTTTCGGCGGCGTGCAAATCGATTCCCACGCGCGCGTGATGAACGTCGCCGATCAGCCCATCCGCGGGCTCTACGCGTCGGGCGACATCGTCGGCTTGTTCTTTCACAACTATCCCTCGTTCACCGGGCAAACGCGCAACGCCGTGTTCAGCCGGCTGGCCGGCCACCACGCCGCGCGGGCGAACTGATGTTTATCCGCGCGGCGATCGTCATCGCTTCGTTGGCGGCGGTCGTGGGCGTCGGCGCCGCCCGCGCGCAAGAGCCCTATTACAAGAGCAAGACGATCGCGCTTTACGCCGGCTTCACGCCCGGCGGCGGCATCGACGGCGAGATGCGGCTGATCGCGCGGTTTTTGGGGCGGCATATCGCCGGCAATCCCAATGTGCAGGCGCAAAACATGCCCGGCGCGGGCGGCATTTTGCTGGCGAACCATCTTTATTCCGCGTCCCGTCCTGACGGGCTCGAAATCGGCATGCCGGGCCGCTCCGGTTTTGTGCTCGCGGCGGCGGTCGGCGACGCCAGCGCGCGCTACGACCTGCGGAAATTCACCTGGATCGGCGGCGCCGGCGCAAACAACCTCATCCTGTGGCTGCGCAAGGGGCTCGGCGTCGCAACGCTTGAGGACTTGCGCGCGCGCAAGGGGGAAGTCGTTATCGGCGGCCTCGCCGCGTCGTCCGCCAGCGTGGTGACGCCTCTCGCGCTGGCGAAATACGAGCGCCTGCCGCTGCGCGTGATCTCCGGCTACACCGGCCTGTCGGTGGCGACGCTGGCGATGGAGCGCGGCGAGATCGACGGCATTTACACGCACGCCGGCACCTTTCGTCCCGACCTGATCGCGTCCGGCGCGATCGTTCCGGTGTTGCAGACCTTCGCTGTCGAGCCGAACCTGCCGGCGTTGGAAAACATCGACGACGCCAAGGAAAAAGCTTTGCTCGACCTGTTGATCGCGCCAGGAAAAGTCGGCGCGCCAGTATTGGGCCCGCCGGGCTTGCCCGCCGAGGCGACGGCGGCGTTGCGTCGGGGCTATCTTGAAATGGCGGCGAGCGCCGAATACCGCGCCGAGGCCGCGAAGCAGGGCATCGACATCGGCGAGGCGCTCGAAGGCTCGCAATTGCAGGCCTACGTCGCCGCGCATCTCGGCTCGATCCCCGCCGACGTGGTGGCGGAATATCAGGCGTTCAGCGGGATCAAGTGAGAGTTGTGAACGCGCGTGGCGTTCGCCGCCTTCGACTTGGGAGCCAAGTTGACGCGGGCGCCGCGCCCGTGGACATTGCGCGTCTCGAATTTGGAGAACGCGCAGTGTTCAGGTCCATCAATATCTTGATTTCCGCCGTCGGCCTCGCGGCGCTGGTCGCCGCTGCGCCGGCGCGCGCGCAGGACGTGTCGTTTGGCGAGCGGATCTTTCAGGAAAAAGCCGACTGCAAGTTCTGCCATGGGCCGGAGGGCGATGGCCGCGGCGATCCCCGCTCGCCCGGCGCCGCCGCGGATTTGCACAAGACCATTCTCAATAAGGCGCAGATCGTCGAAACCGTCTCTTGCGGCCGGCCTGGCACCGAGATGCCGCATTTCGACAAATACGCCTATGACGACGACACGCCCTGCTACGGCATGAAGGAGGCGCAAGTAGGCGCCGACAAGCCGCCGGTGCCGCATTCAACCTCGCTGACGCGGCGTGAAATCGAGGCCGTCGCCGACTACGTTCTGACGACGTTCGTCGGCAAATAGCCGCGACGCGGTATTTCAACCTTTTCAACCCGGCTGTTTCAAAAAATCCCCCAGCATGTCCAGCAGCATGCCGGTGCCGTGCTCGCGCTTGCCGGCGTCGTCGTAGCCGTCGAGAAACGCGCCCTGTTCGGTGACGAGGAGGCGCGCGCCCTTGCCCGCCGCCGAAATCTCCATCGTCGCCAGCGACGCTGAAATCTTCGCGTCGTCGAGATGCATCACATAGGTGTAGACGAGCCGCTTGTCGGGGACGACATCGTGGTAGATGGCGTCGAAAGTCGTCGTCACACCGCTCGCCCAGCGGCCCCGCACACGTTCGCGCCCGCCGTCGCGCACGTCCATCTCGCGCTCCAGAAGCGTCCAGTCGTCGCCTCCCGCGAACCAACGCGCCTTGGCGTCCTTGTCGGTGAGCGCGCGGTAAACCGCCGCCGGCGGGGCGTCATAAGTCCGCTCGACCGAAAAGCTTCCGTGAACCACCGCGGCCTTGTCGCCCGCCTTGAGGCGCTCGACCTCTTTTTCGAGTTTGTCGAGCGTGGAGCGCCAACCTTCCGCGGCGCCCGCCACCGCGCCTGAAAAATTCGCGTCATGGATGACATAGCTTTGATGGACGCTCATGCGCGATCCCGCGCCTTCGCTGGCGAAGGTCACAATGGTTTTGACGGCGAAGCGGGGCGCGCCCGCGATTTCGACGACGGTGTCGAACGCCAGCCTTTCGGGCGGCGTGACTTCCGTGAAATGGCCGCGCATCCAGGAGTCCTGCCCATCGGGCATGCGCATGCAAAGGTCGAACACGCCGCCAGCGCGGAAATCGATCGTGGCGTCCGGGACCGTCAGGATCGACGGGGAAAACCAGCGCTTTAGATGCTCCGCCGTGCTCCAGGCCTTGAAGACGAGTTCCCGGGGCGCGGGGAACACGCGGGACAATTCCAAAGGCCGCGGCGCGCCCGCGCCCAAATTACCCTTATCCATTTTCTCCTCCTTCGCGTTTCAATTCATCCAGATAGGCGCCGAGCCGGTCGAACCTGCGTTCCCATTCCGAACGCTGGGCTTCGATCCATTGTTCGACGCGGCGCAGCGCCATCGGATCGACCTGGCAGGTTCGCGCGCGTCCCAATTTTTTTGTTGTCACCAATCCCGAGCCCTCCAGCACCGCCAGATGCTGCATGATCGCGGGCAGCGACATGGCGAAGGGTTTAGCCAGCTCCGACACAGTCGATGGACCGCGCGTCAGACGTTCGACCATCGCGCGGCGCGTCGGGTCGGCAAGCGCCTGAAAGGCAAGGTCGAGGTGGGCTTGTTGGTTAAGCATTCTCTTTAGTAATACGACGCAAATAGAAAAGCAAGTGCTTAAGTGTCGATTTTGAAGTTGCTCGATCGGCGGGCCCGAGGCGCGCTAAATCCCGCGCGCCAGCTTTTCGGCCACATCCACCGCGAAATAGGTCAGCACGCCATCGGCGCCCGCGCGTTTGAAACACACAAGGCTCTCGATCATCGCCTTGTCGCGGTCGATCCACCCATTGCCGGCCGCGGCCGCGATCATCGCGTATTCGCCGCTCACCTGGTAGGCGAAGGTGGGCGCGCCGAACTCCTCTTTCACGCGCCGCACGATGTCGAGATAGGGCAGGCCGGGCTTCACCATCACCATGTCGGCGCCCTGTTCGAGATCGAGCGCGACCTCGCGCATGGCTTCGTCGGAATTGTGCGGGTCCATCTGGTAGGTGCGCTTATCGCCGCGAAGCAGGCCGCCGGAGCCCACGGCCTCGCGGAACGGGCCGTAGAAAGCGGAGGCGTATTTGGCCGCATAGGCCATGATCTGAACGCTTTCGAAATTCTCCGCGTCGAGCGCCTCGCGGATCGCGCCAACGCGGCCGTCCATCATGTCGGACGGCGCGATCACATCGCAACCGGCGCGCGCCTGATTGAGGGATTGCTTGACCAGCGCGGCGACGGATTCGTCGTTGACGATCTCATCGCCGCGCATCAGCCCGTCCTGTCCGTGACTGGTGTAGGGGTCGAGCGCGACATCGGTGATCAGGCCGATTTCAGGCGCTTCCTTCTTGATGGCGCGCAGCGCCTTGCAGACGAGGTTTTCCGGGTTGAAGGCCTGCGACCCCGCCTCGTCGCGCAACGCCGGATCCGTGTTGGGAAACAACGCCATGGCGGGAATGCCCAGCTTAGAGGCTTTCACCGCGGCCCGCACGGCCTCGTCGATCGACAGCCGCTCGACGCCGGGCATGGAAGCGACGGGTTCGCGCTTCTTCTCTCCGTCGATGATGAAAATCGGCCAGATCAGGTCGTTGACCGTGAGAGCCGTTTCCTGAACCAGCCGGCGCGACCAGTCTGTCCGGCGGTTGCGTCGCGGACGCTGAATCAGGGAAAGCTTGGTCGAGGCGGACGGGCGGTAAGGCGAGGTCATGCCATGGTTCCCCAGCGGTCGCGGCGGGAGGTTTTCGGAGGCGAACCTTACCCGCGGCGGCAACCGGCGCAAAGCGCGAAACCGGGGTTTGACTTCGATTTTGAAAGGGCTACATCCCGCTTGAACACCGGCCCGGTCAATTCGCGCGCGAGTTTCGCGCCCTGTCACAATTCTGTCGCGCGCGATCGCCAAAAGCGCCGAGCACGCTAGGAGAGATTCATGGCCAACCCCGACAAGTCGTCGCGCCCGCCGCGGCTTGACGAGCTTCCGGAGTTTGAAGATGCGAACGAGGCGGCGCAGGACGACGCGGAAGCGGCCGAAGACGGAGCCGCCGAGTCGGGCGACGACGACAACGGAAGCGCCGATTTAATCGCGCGGCCGCGCAGGGCCAAGAAGGTCGCGTCGGCGATTTCCGGCCGCAAGTACCGCAAGCGCGACCTGGTCGACATCGACGAAGTCCGGCCGACGCTCGCCGAGCGTATCCGTCACGATTATCCCGACCTGCCGCCAAACGGCAAAATCAGTTTCGGCGAGCTCGCGCGCTACCGCATGCTTTACGTGGAAGAGCTGCTCCAGGAGGAGCACGGCGAATTCACCGAGCTTGACCGGCAGGTCGCCGAGAGCATTTCGAAGCAGGACACGATCGCCGAGAACACCGAGGAAGAGTTCGAGGAGCACCGGACGATCGGCGAGCGGCTATCGGACAAACTCGCCTCGTTCGGCGGCAGTTGGCGGTTTCTGATCTACTTCGGCGTCTTCATGCTGATCTGGATGGCCTACAACCTGTTTCGGGGCGATCCGGCGGGCTTTGATCCCTATCCCTTCATTCTGCTCAACCTGGTGTTGTCGTGCCTCGCGGCGATCCAGGCGCCCGTGATCATGATGAGCCAGAACCGGCAGGATCAAAAAGACCGCCAGCGCTCGAACAACGACTATCGCGTCAATCTGAAGGCCGAACTTGAAATCCGGCATCTGCACGAGAAGATGGACTATCTGATCGCGCGCCAGTGGAAACGCTTGTCCGAAATACAGCAGGTCCAGCTCGATATGATGCACGAGAGCCGGCAACGCGCCGGCGTCAAGGTGAAGGCGCCCAAGCAGCGCAACGCGGCCCAGATGGAAACGCCAGACCCTTCGATGGAAGGAGCCGAGGACGACGAGCAATAAGCGGAAGCTTGCCTAGCGGCCCATCAACGCGGCCCGCACCCGGGCCACGACGTCGGGCGGCGTCGCGTTGACCTCGACGACCAGCTTGCCGACTTCGGCGCCCGACACGGGTTCGACTTCGAGGTTGAGCTTGTCAGCCTCGGCGATGAAGGCCGGGTCGGCCATCGCCTGATCGAAGGCGTGGACCAGCGCGGCCGCGCGGTCGGCGGGAACGCCCGGCGGCGCGAAGAAGGGGCGGCCGTATTCGAGCCGCGCCATCATCAGCTTCAAGGCCGCGCGGTCGGCGCCGGTTTTCGCCAGATCGTAGATCGCCGGCGTGTCGGGTAGCAGCTTGTGGCGGCGCAGGCCCCATTGGGCGATGACCTTCACCTTGCCATCGTCGAGCCAGTTTTGCGCCATCGTCCGCAGGCTCGCGTAGGCTGTCGAGCCAACGCCGTGGACTTCTCCCGCCTCCATCGCCTTGTGAATTTGAGCCGTGCCCTCGTAGCCGCTGATGACCTTGAACTTGAGGCCGAGAATGTCGCGCGCGACGACCGGAAAATCGACCTGCGTTGTGCCGGGCGCCGTCGCGCCGACGATCAGCTCCTTGTTGAAGAGATCGGCGAGTTTCAGGACAGGCGCGGTGTGCCAGACATAGGTCACCTGCACTTCGCGGTTGACGCTGCCGAGCCAGATGAGTTTCGTCGGGTCGAACCGCGCGCCGCCGGGCTCCAGCAGCGGCATGGTCGGCATTCCATTGATCGCCGCGCCCAACACAGTGCCGTCGCGGGGCGCGGTGTTGTAGAGCGCGCTAGTCATGGTGGCGCTCGCCGCGCCGGGCTGGTTCTGAATGATGATGGGGGGATGGCCGGGAATGTAGTTCGACAGGTATTTCGCCACCAGCCGGCCGCCGATGTCGTAGCCCGAGCCCGCCGCGGAGCCGATGACAAGACGGACGGTTTTGTCCTTGTAGAAGGCGGCCACCGCGTCATCGTCGGCCCGAGCGGGCGCGACGCCGGCGGCGAGCGTCAGAATGGCGGCGGCGAGACCAGCCCTCACGAGTTCACCGGCGCGCGAAGCCCGCGCTTTTCCAGACGCGGCAACACCTCCTGCGCGAAATAGGGCAGTTCGCGCGCGTAATTCACCATCGAGCAGGCGATGCCGCGCAAGCCGCTCTCCGCCAGCCGCGCGAGCTGGTCGGCGACATAGTCGGCGTCGCCGACGATGGGCAATCCGCCCATGCCGGTGGCGAACTGCGAGCGGCGCAGTTCGAACGCGTCCTTGCCCATGTTCTCGGGCGTCATGCCCTTGATCGCCATGATGGAATCCACAGCGGTCCAATCGGCTTTTTCAACCGCGGCGTAGTGGTAATACTCCTGGGCCTCTTTCATCGTCGGCCGGCAGGTGACGACGCCCACCGTGTAAATTTCCATGTCGCGGCCGAGACGCCGCGCGTCCTCCTTGATGTCGCGCACGCGCGTCTGCATGCTTTCGACGCTGTCGCGCGTCGCCTGGGTGAAGAACGCGTCGCAGTTGCGCACCGCGAAGGCCTTGCCGTCGTTGGAAGCTCCCGCGTTCATGATCAGCGGGCGGCTGCCGCCCCAGGGTTTCGGCTTCGCGCGGGCGCGTTTGTGATTGAGAAACTGGCCCTCGTAGCTCCAGTCATCGTCGGGCCCCCAGGCGAGCTTCACCACGTCGATCCATTCCTGCGCGTATTTGTAGCGGTTGTCGTGGTCGCGTTGATCGACGCCGAACATTTCGAACTCGCCCTCGTTCCAGCCGCAAACGATGTTGAGGCCGAAGCGCCCCTCGCCGATGTGGTCGGCGGTGACGCACATTTTCGCGGCCATGATCGGGTTGAACAGCGGGGCGTGGATCGTGCCGAAAACGGTGATGCGCTTCGTCGACGCCAGAAGGCCCGAGGCCCAGTTGAACGTTTCGAGCGTCGCGCCCTGATAGTCGGTGTCGCCGCCGTAGCCCTTCCAGCGGCCAATCGGCAGCATGAAGTCGATGCCGGCGTCGTCGGCCATTTGCGCGAGCTGCTTGCTTTCGAGCCACGAGCCGAGCCAGCGCTCGTCGACGATGGTGACGTTGCGGCCCGACGAGCAATTGGCGCCGAACAGGCCGATGGCGAATTTGCTTTCGCTGTAGAAGGTGTTGCGGTTGGCCTGCGTCGGCGCCGGCATATGGATCGTCACGGGCGTTCCCCTTTGGCTTGATGGCGACGCTAGGCCACCCGGCGAAACCAAGTCAATGAACCAAAACGCCGCGCCGGGCCCCCGGGCGCGTCAGCGGAAAACCTCGGCGGCGATTTTCGCCCATTCGGGCGTGCCGCGGTCGAGGTCCTCCGGCGGAAAATACACCACGGGAAACTTTCCGTCGTCCGGGCGCATCGTGGGATCGCTGGCCTTGATCGCGGGCGAGGCCGGAATGTAGTCGGCGTCGCGGAACACGGACTGGCCCTCGTCGGAGACCAGCCAGTCGACGAGCAGGCGGCCGGCGTTGGGATGCGGCCCCTTGAGCGCGCCGACAACCAGCATCGCGGCCATCGATGGGTTGAGCGGGGACCAGCCGACGGGCGCGCCGCGCTTCGAGCTGTAAGCGACGTGGTGATTGAGTATTTGCAGCGACAGCGGATATTCCCCCGCGATCACCTGGTCGAGCACGACGCGGGCGCTCGCGTTGACCATCGCGACGTTTTGCCCGGCGAGACGGCGCAGATAGTCGAGGCCCTTGTCGTGGCCCATGCTGGTCAACACAAGCCCGGTGAATCCGCCGCTGCCGGGCGCGGAGACGCTGCCGGACATGACGAGCTTGTTTTTCCATTTGGGCGCCAGCAGGTCGTCGTAGGATTTGGGCAGGTCGTCCTTCTTCAGAAGGTCGGTGTTGAAACCCATGGTCTCGATGTAGAGCGAGGCGGCGATCCAGGCTCCCTCGGGATCGACGTATTGCTTGGGATAGCGCGCGGCGATGTCCGGCAGCCATTGCTGTGTGAAGCCCGCCTTCTTCAGGGTCAGCGCGCCGCTGGTGCCGTCGTACAGGTCGGCCTGGATCTTGTTCGCCTTCCCTTCGACATCGAGGCGCGTGATCAAGTCGGAGGAATCGCCGCGGAAAAAATCGACCTTGATCCCGTATTTTTTCTCGAACGCCGCGGCGGCGGGGCGCGCCATCATGTCGGCGATGAGCGTGGTGTACCACATCACGCTCCCCTCTTTTTTCGCGGCGGCGATCAGCGCCTCGTCGGCGGCGCGCGCGTCGGTCGACGCGAACAGGATCGCCGCGAGCGCGGCCAGAACAGCTTGTTTCAACGCTTTCGCTCCCTTCGCGCCGCGTCAGCGGGACCGGTATTTCTCTACTTTTTCGGGATCGAGCGTCAAGCCGAAACCGGGCCCCGCCGGCACCGCGACCGCGCCATCGACAGGCCGCAGGTTCTCCGTCACCACGTCGTCGCGCAGCGGGTTTTCGGCGATGTCGAATTCCAGCATCATCGGCCAGGGCGGGTTGTCGGTGTGCGGATAGATCGGCAGGCTCGTCATGAAATGCAGGCCGGCGGCGATGGCGTAGGCGCCGCCCCAAACGGCCGGCGCCATGCGCAGGCCGGCGGCGGCGGCCAGCCCGGCGATGTGCCGGGCCTCGCCAATGCCGCCGCAGCGGCCAAGGGCCGGTTGCACAATATCGACGCCGCGCGCGTCGACGAGGCGCTTGAAGTCGTGAACGCCGCTCATTCCCTCGCCGGTCGCGATCGAAATGGGCGAGCGCGCCCGCAGCTCCGCGTGGCCGGCGATGTCGTGCGCGGGCAGGGGCTCCTCGACCCAGTGGATGTCGAACTTCTCGATCGCCCGCAGCGATTGCAGAGCCTCGTCCACGGTGTAGTTGCCGTTGACGTCGACCATGAGCAACAAGTCGCCGCCGAGAACGCGCCGGGCGTATTGAACGCGCTCGACATCGGAGCGGACGCCGAGGCCGATCTTTATCTTCACGCCGGAAAAGCTGGATTTGTCGACCTGCGCGAGCTGGCGTTCGAGGCCGGCCATGCCGTCCTTGGTGATGTAGCCCGTCGTCGCGTAGCAAGGCACGCGGTCGACGCGCTTGCCGCCGATGAGATCGTGGACCGGCAGGCCGAGCGTCTTCCCCTTGGCGTCGAGAACCGCCATGTCGAGGGCGCCGAGACAGCCCGTGAAATGCCCGTCGCCGAAGTGATAGAGGCGGTTGCGCACCCAGGCGGAGATCACGTCGAAATCATAAAGCCGCTTGCCGATGAAGTGGGGTTTCAGCAGATCGAGATAGGCGCGGTGCGGCTGAACGGGGCCCAGCGCCTCGCCGTAGCCGACGATTCCGGCGTCGGTGGTCAGCTTGATCAGCGGCGACTGGCGGCGGTGATTGAGTCCCCGCGACGTCCCGTAGGCGAGCGCGGGCGGGATGGCGAATTCGAGCGACACGACTTCAAGATCGGCGATCACGGCCAACGGATTTCCTCCCGGATATCTTCGGCTTTCGAAGGTAGGGCGTCCCCGCGCGTTGTCAATCCGGCGCTTGCGCGCCGCGTCGTCGCGAGGCAAGCTGACCGACATGGTGGAACGCGGGGCAGGGGCGCATATGAGCGGCGACACGGATTACGAAAACCACATCAAAAGCAAGGTGTCGCGACTGCCGCCGATGCCGTCGCCGCCCGACCCCGTCACGCAAAAGATGTTCGACGAGCAGCGCGCGCGCGGCGGCCACATCCTCAACATGCATCTTGTCAACGCGCACGCGCCCGACCTCGCCGACGCCAAGCGCAAGATGACCTTCGCGCTGCGCAACCAGTGCCAGGCCTCGCGGCGCATGCGCGAGCTTGTCATCGTGCGCACGGCGGCCTTATGCGAACAACCCTACGAATTGAAGCATCATTATCCCATGGCGCTGCAATGCGGCTTCTCCGAAGCGCAGGTGAAATCCGTCATGGGCGATTGGCGCGCGGCCGCGGATTCGTTCGAACCCGCCGAGCGGGCGCTCCTCGCCTATGTGGACCGCCTGTGTCTCAACCGCGGCGACACGCCCGACGACGTGTTCGCCGAGTTGTCGAGGCATTTTCAGCCGCGCGAGATCGTCGAGCTCACGCACACCTCGACAACCTATTGGGCGACGGGTGTTTTCATCCGCGCCATGCAAATCCAGATCGACCCCGAGGACCGCACGACGGCGATGGGAAAGTTTTAGGTTTTTCGGGTGGAGTCCGGTCCATGAAGCGCTTGTCGATTTGTCTGGCCCTCGCCATCGCCGCCGCGCCCGCGGCCGCCGATGATTTTCCCTCGCGGCTTCTGCGCCTCGTGGTGCCGTTGTCGGCCGGCGCGTCGCCCGACATTCTCGCCCGCGCCTTCGCCGAGGCGATGACGCCGATCATTGGCCAGTCGATCATCGTGGTCAACAGGGAGGGCGCGTCGGGCGCCATCGGGAACGCCTTTGTCGCCAGCGCGGCGCCCGATGGCTACACCTTGGGGTTTGGCCCGCAGGGGCCAATCGTCGTCGTGCCGCACGCCAAAAAAGAATCGCCCTACGATCTCGCGTCGTTTCAGCCGGTTTGTCAGGTTTACGAAGACACGTTCGCGCTGTTTGTCGGGGCGAATTCGCCGATCCGCGACTTGCCCGACCTGGTGGCGCGCGCGAAGGCCGCGCCGAAGGCGCTGTCCTTCGGCAGTCCGGGCATCGCCACGGTGCCGCATCTTCAGGTGGAGAGCTTGATGGTCTCCGCGGGCTTTTCCATGAAGCACGCGCCCTACCGGCTGGTGGGGCAGATGATTCAGGACACGCTTGGCGGCAACACCGATCTTTCCGTCGGCTCGCTCGCGTCGATCCGCGGCTCCGACGCCCGCGTGTTGGCGATCCTGGGCGAAAAGCGAAGTCCCGTTTTTCCCGACGCGCCAATTCCCGGCGAGTTCGGCTATTCGATCTCCAAGACCAGTTTCATCGGCATTTACGCCCCCGCGGCGACGCCGGAGCCAGTCGTGGCGACGCTGGAAAGCGCTTGTCAAAAGGCGGAGGCCTCGCCCGCCTATCGCAAGCTGGAGGCGGATTCGGGCGCGTTGCCGGCGTTTTTGCCGCGCGCGGAGTTCACCAGGAGGCTCGTCGAGGACAACGCGGACAAGGCCGCGTTGATCAAGACGCTTGGGATAACGATGGAGTGACGGCGCGCCGCGGGGTCACTTGCATGTGTCCACTTCTTCAATGGCGTGGATGACGCAATCGGCGCCCAGTCCATCCGCCTTCGACGCCACGATCACGGTTGTCAACGCGGCCGGCGTCTTCGCCTTGAGCAAGGCGTTGACCGTGTCGACGTCCACCCTGCGCAGCCTGTCGTTGTAGCTGGCCTCGTATTCGGCGTTGGCGCCGCCGCGCAGCAGCGACAAAAGGCCATAGGCTTTGCCCGACGAGGATTCCGCGCCTTTGTCGAAGCCGTTCGCCAGTTGCTCGCGGGCGGGTTCGACTTCCTCGGCGGTCACGCCGTCGCGCCGCCAGACGTCGTAGACCTCGTGGATACGCTTCAACCCGGCGGCGGCGAGATCGTTCGACATCGCCGTGCGAATGGAGAACGTTCGTTGTCGGGGCGTGATTTGTCCAAGTCCGGCGGAGATTCCATAGGTCGCGCCGAGTTCGCCCCGCACCGCCTTCGACAACCGGCGGTCAAGCCCGCCGCCCAGAACGTTGGCGCCGACGAGCGCGATCGGTCCTTCGCCGAGCGCGAGGTCGAGATAGCCCTCCATATTGACGGCGGTTTGGTCGCCGTTCTTTTCGAGAACAATCGTCTTGGCGGGAAAAACCGGTGTCGGCGGCGTTGTTGGAGCGAGGGCGGATTTCTCCGGCAATTGTCCGATGGATTTGTCGATCAACGCGCCGACGGCCGCCGCGTCCTGCGCGCCGACGGCGACGACAGTCAGGTTGTCGCGCGCGAAGACCTCGCGGCGCCATTGATCGATGTCGCCGGGCGTCGCGGCGGCGATGGCCTCGGGCTCGCTCCATTTGGAAAACGGGCTGTCGGCCTGCGTCAGCCGGCGCATGACGAGGCTGGCGATGGCCTCGCGGCTTTCCATCATGCGCTCGCGCCCGGCGACCGCGGATTTTCGTATCTTGTCGAGGTCGGCTTCACGGAGCGCCGGCTCCGTGACGAAGCCGAAGCACAGATCGAGGGCGTCGCCGAAGTCGTCCGGCTTGGCTTCGACGGAAAACGTCGTCGACATCGGCGCCGCGGACAGGCCGCAGCGGGCTTCGACGTCCTTCAACTGCTCGTCGAAGTCGCCGGCCGACGAGCCCTTCGGCCCGAAGCGCATCAGCACCGAGCCAACGATGGGCGCGCCGATCTTGTCGGGATGGGCCAGAGGGAAGCCGTCGGCGAAGCCGGCGAGCAGCGTCGTCGTGAGCGCGTCGGCGCGCTGCAGATACCAAAAGGGAACACCGCCTGGCGATGTCGCGGGCGAAAACAATTCGTCGGCGGCCACCGGCGCGGCGAAACCGGCGACGGCGCAAAGAAGCGCCGCCCGGCCCACAACCGCGGATAATGTCATGGCGCCGCCTTGTCGGCGGCGATTTTGGCCGGCGGCGGCGGCGCGTCCGCCGCGGCCGACTTCTGCGCGGGCGACATGATCCCGAACAATTCGCGGCCCGGCTCGGCCATCGCCCGCAGCAGGGTGGTCAGCGATTCCGGCGTCACCGCGTCGATCGCGTCGGCGCGCGTTCGCCAGTCGGCGTAAGCGCGGTTGTCGCCGAACCAGTTGGTGAGGGATGTCAGGGTGCGTTTCGGATCCTTGCCGATTTCGGCGACGCCGCGCAGCGCGCGTTTTTTCAAGCGCTCGACGACCTTGCCGTCGACGCCGCGCTCGGCGAGGCCGGCGTAATAGCCGGCGATCGCCTTTTTCACGATTTCCGGAGCGACGCCGTCCTCGAGGGTGCCATGCGTGGTGAACCACATCGCGCCGGGCCCGAGCGAAGACCGGTCCGCGTCGATGCGCGAGCACAGGTGGCCGCCCTCGACCAGAACATCGGACAGGCTGCCCGTGATCTCGCTGTTGAGGTAATCGAACAGGATCGCCTTCGCGGCGTCCGATTGCCGCGGGAAGGGATCTTCGAAGCGGACGATCTTCTCGAATTGGACTTCGGGGCTGACGATGTCTCCATCGGACTCTTTCGCCAGGCCGTCCATCGGCGCGAATGTGCGCCTCGCGTCGAGCCAGTCGCGGCTCGGGATGGTTTTCTCGGGCAGGGGGCCGAGGTATTTGTCCGCGAGTTTTTTGACCATGTCCGGCTCCACCGGACCGTAGACGACGAAGGTCGCGTTGTTTTTCGCGTACCAGAGCTTGTGGAACGCTTTCGCCGCCTCCACCGTGTAGCCGGCGATGTCCTCGCGGCTGCCGATCACAGGCTCGCCGTAGGGATGGTTCGGCAGCAGGCGCGCGTTGACTTGGTTGTTGAACCGCACGCGGAAGCTGTCGCTGCGGCGGAAGTTGAATTCCTGAAGGACGACGTTGCGCTCGCGGGACGCGGCCTCGGGCGGCGGGTTGATGGCCTTCAGGCGGTCTGAAAAGAGGTCGAAGAGCTTGGCGAGATCCGGCTCGATCGACGCGGGCTGGGCGGGAACCGATTGATAATATGAAGTCGCCATCATGCTGGTGAAGGCGTTGGTTTGGCCAGCGGCGAAGAAGAGCGCGTTGTTCTGGTCGTGCGCGCCGTCGCGGCCCAAAAACATCAGATGTTCGAGATAGTGGGAGAGGCCGCGGCACTCGCCGTCCACCTCGTCGCGACAGCCGGCGTGGACGATCATCCACAATGTGACGACCTTCGCCTTGGGGTCGGGCACGACGAAGACGTTGTCGGCGACCTGCGATTCAAGGGCGGCCCGCGCGCGGCCGGGTCCCGCGACGGCGAGAACTGTCAAGATGAGCGCGGCGAAAATTTTCGGAACCAAATCTCCCCTCCGTTCGTTTATCACCCCAGCTTCAAGTCTTTGTGACGTTATACGCCAAAGCGAATATCGGGCCAAGCGGCGACTTGGCCGCCCGATTTAGGCTTGGCCGCCCTGTTTAGAGCCAAGTTTGGGCTTTAGCGTCCGGGTTTACGCGCGCCACCACGCCAGCTAGAAGTCTGGCGCATTGCGGCATAGGAGGCGGCGCGCTCGAAATGGCCAGGTTCAGGTTGACCGTCGATACGGGCGGCACTTTTTCTGATTTCGTCTATGTCGATGAAAACACTGGCGAAATCAGCGTGGCTAAAGTGCCTTCGACGCCTGACGATCCCTCCCGGGCCATCCTCGCTGGCGTCGAGCTTCTGATTGCCAGGGGCGTGGCGCCAGCCGACATCGGTTATTTCTGCCATGGCACGACCGTGGGCACGAACGCTTTGCTTGAGGGCAAGGGCGTGCGGACCGGGCTGTTGGTGACGAAAGGTTTTCGCGGCATCTACGAGGTCGCCGAGCAGTGCCGCCCGCACGGACCAACGATTTTCAACATCGGCTACACCCGCCCCACGATGCTGGCGCCGCCCAGCCGCACCGGCGAAGTCGAGGAGCGCGTCGCCTTCGACGGCGAGATCCTGACTCCGCTGAACGAGGCGGCGCTGCGCGAAACCGTCCGCGAGCTGCTGGCGCGCGATGTGAAGTCGATCGCGGTGTGCTTCCTGTTTTCATTCCTGACGCCGAAACACGAGCGGCGCGCGCGCGAAATCATTCTGGAAGAAGCGCCCGGCGTCGAGGTCTCGCTGTCGAGCGAGGTTGTGCCGCTGATCCGCGAGTATTACCGGCTGTCGACGACCGTCATCAACGCCTACCTGCATCCCATTCTGGCGCGCTACATCGACAATCTCGACGCGCGCCTGAAAAGCGCTGGCGTGACGACGCCGCAGAAATACATCATGCAGTCGAACGGCGGCATGTCGACCTTCGCGGAAACGGCGAAAAAGGCCGTCGCGACAGTGCTTTCCGGCCCCGCGGGCGGCATTGTGGCGAGCGTGCGCGCGGCGGAGACGAGCGGCTTTCCGAATCTCATCACCTTCGACATGGGCGGCACGTCCTGCGATGTCGCGCTGATCAAGGACGGCGAAGCCAGCATCTCCAACCGCGGCAAGGTCGAGGGCAGGGACGTCGCGCTGCCGATGATCGACATCAACACGGTGAGCGCCGGCGGCGGCACGCTGGCGGGCGTGGACAAGTTCGGCGAACTGGTCGTCGGCCCGCAAAGCGCCGGCGCGCAACCCGGGCCCGCCTGTTATGGCCGCGGCGGGACGCGTCCCACCATCACCGATTGCAACGCGACGCTCGGCTATCTCAGCCCCGACAATTTTCTCGGCGGAAAAATGCGGCTCGACAAGGACGCGGCGCGCCGCGCCGTCGAGACCGAGGTCGCCAAGCCGCTTGGGATGGATGTCGCGGCGGCGGCGGAAGGCGTTGTGCGCGTCATCAACGTGAAGATGGAGGAGGCGATCAAGGCGATCTCCACCATGCGCGGCCACGATCTCCGCGACTTCATGCTGCTGGCCTTCGGCGGCGCGGGGCCGCTGCACGCCTGCAAAATGGCGGCGGAGCTGGGCATGAAGGGCGTGCTGGTGCCCCCGCATCCCGGCGTTTATTCGGCCATGGGCCTCGTGATGTCCGACGTGAAGCACGATTATCTCCGCTCGCGCCTGACGCCGCTGTCGCGCGCCAGCGAGGCCGAGGTGAACGCCGTGTTCGCCGAGCTTGAAACACTCGCCCGCGCCGACCTCGCGCGCGAGGATTTTTCGGAGAAATCCATCCGCGTCGAACACGCGCTCGACATGCGCTACGCCGGACAGGGCTACGAGATGACCATTCCCTGCGAGGCGCCGCTGGCGCCGGGCGGTTTGAAGGCCCTGCGCGAAAAATTCGACGCCGAACACAAGAAATCCTTCGGCCACACCGCGCCGGAAGAGCCCGTTGAAATCGTGTCGTGGCGCCTGCGCGGCGTTGGCGTCGTGCCGCCCGTGCGCGAGCCCGTGTACAAGCCAACCGGCGCGCCGCTTGAGAAGGCCATCCGCGAGAGGCGGATCGCGCGCTTCGACGGCGTCGATCTGGAGTGCCCGGTCTATCAGCGCGAGTTGATCGACGTGGGCGCCGAGTTCGCCGGCCCGGCGCTGATCGACCAACTCGATTGCACCACCGTCATGCCGCCGGGATTTCTGGCGCGCGTGGACGAGCGCAAGAACATCATCATCTCGATGGGATCGGCGACATGAGCGCGGACGCGGAAAAAAAGATCGACGCCGTCGAACTCGAAATCATCAAGGCGTCGCTCGACGGCATTGTGCAGGAAATGCAGAATTCCCTGTTTCGCACGGGGTATTCGACCATCGTGCGCGAGAGCCAGGACGCCTCCTGCGCCCTGCTCGACTCGCGCGGCGACGTGATCGCGCAGCATGTCGTGCTGCCGCTGCACATAGGCTCGTTTCCCGCCTGCTGCGCGGCGGTTCTGCGGACCTACGACGACATCGCCGAGGGCGACGCTTATCTCATCAACCATCCCTACGAGGGCGGCAGTCCGCACGCGCCCGACATGTGCGTGATCACGCCGGCGTTTTACAAGGGCGCGCTTGTCGGCTTCTGCGCGTCGATCGCGCACAAGGGCGACATCGGCGGGCCGGTGCCTGGATCCTGTTCCGGACAGGCCAAGGAAACCTTCAACGAGGGCCTTCATCTGCCCGCCGTGCGCTACCAGCGCGGCGGCCAGCGCATGGTCGAGATCGAGCGGATCATCGCCGCCAACAGCCGCACGCCGGAACTCGTGCTTGGCGACATCCGCGGGCAATTGGGCTGCGCCCGGCTTGGCGAACAGCGGCTGGCGGAGCTTTTCGACAAAGTGTCGGCGCCCATGGCGCTGGCGAGCTTCGATCGCCTGATGGCGCTCGCCGAGCGGCGCATGCGCGCGGCGATTTCGGAATGGAAGGACGGGCGCTACGAGGCCGAGCGATTCGTCGACGACGACGGCGTGCGGCTCAACCAGCCCGTGCGAATCCATCTTGTCGTCGAGAAAAAGGGCGATCGCATCGTCTTTGATTTTTCCGGCAGCGACGACCAGGCCGTCGGCCCCGCCAACATCCGGCCCCCGCTGGTGCGCGCCGCGACGGCCTATTGCCTGATCGCCCTCGTCGATCCCCATATTTTCATCAACACCGGACTCATGCGCGCGTTTGAAATCGTGACGCGCGAGGGCTCGATCATGAACCCGCGTTTCCCGGCGCCGGTGAACACCTACAATCCCACCGTCCACGCGACGGTCGAGGCGGTGTTCGCGGCGCTCGCCGACATGGCGCCGGCGAAGGCGCGGGCGGATTCCTGCGGCAGCCGCTCCATCATTATCGGAGGCCGCGGCGGCCGCGCCGGCCAATCCTACGTGCAGTACGAGATCCTCGGCGGCGGCGGCGGCGCGCGCGCCGGGCAGGACGGCGCCTCCGGCACGGCGGTCAACCAGTCGAACGCCAAGATCGCGCCCATCGAAATCATCGAGAGCGAATTCCCCACGCGCCTGTTGCGCTTCGAGCTCATCAAGGATTCCGGCGGCGCGGGCGCGACCCGCGGCGGGCTTGGCATTCGGCGCGAATACATGAATCTCGCCGACGCGCGCTTTTCGATACGCTCGACCAAGCACGTCATCGCGCCCAACGGCGCGGCGGGCGGCGGCAAGGGACGCGTCGGCGACATCGTCGTCAATCCCGGCCGCGAGGACGAGAAGCGCCTGCCGACGCGCTACGCGGATTATCCCTTGAAATCGGGCGACGGCTTTTGTCTCGACACGCCGGGCGGCGGCGGGCTTGGCGAGGCGTTCAAGCGCGATCCCTTGGCGGTGGCGGACGATGTCAACGAAGGCTATGTGTCGGTCGAGGCCGCCGCGCGCGATTACGGCGTCGCGTTGACGCGGGCGGGCCGCGACTTCGTCGTGGACGAGGCCAGGACCGGGGCGCTGCGCGCCGCGACAAAATGAATTCGCAGGGAGAAACAGCATGAAACTCAAGGGACAGGTCGCCATCGTCACCGGCGCGGGCCGCAACATCGGCGAGGACACCTCCAAGCTGCTGGCGTCGGAAGGCGCGGCCGTCGCGGTTGTCGATCTCGACAAGGCGCGCGGCGACAAGGTGGCCGCGGACATCGTGGCGGCGGGCGGCAAGGCGAAGGCCTTCGTGTGCGACGTCGGCAAGGAGGCCGACATCCAGAAATGCGTGAAGGACGTTGTGGAAGCCTTCGGGCGCGTCGACATCCTCGTCAACAACGCCGCGGTGTCGGACAACAAGAACATGTTCGACATCACGACGGAGGAATGGAACCGCGTGCTGGCGATCACGCTGACCTCGCCGTTCCTTTTCTCGCGCGAGGTCGCGAAGGTCATGATCGCGGCGGGGCACGGCGGCAAGATCTGCAATGTCAGCTCGACCTCCGGCTATTACGGCCGCGACCGCGCGCTCGCCTACACGGCGGCCAAGGGCGGCGTCGTCAATTTGACGAAGTCGCTCGCCATCCAGCTCGCGCCGCACAACATCCGCGTCAACGCGGTGGTGCCCAACAAGATCGGCTCGCCCGTCGGCAAGGCCGAATTCGACCCGACGCGCCCCGTGCTGAACCTCGCGGGAAGGCCCGGCGTTCCGATTGATCTCGCGCGCGCGGTGCTGTTTCTCGTGTCCGACGATTCGGAGTTCATCGTCGCCGCGTCGTTGTTCGTCGATGGTGGCTGCAGCGCCCTGATGCCGGGCAACGCGTAATCAAACGAGGAAGATGACATGCACGACGCGCCGCATCACAAGCACAAGATCGTCGAGGGACTCGAATACGCCAGGCGCGGCGCCGAGGCGCTGACCGGCGACCTCTATTTGCCCGCCGACGCTGTGAACGCGCCCTGCCTGGTCGCGGTCCACGGCGGCGCCTGGCAGCGCGGCCAGCGCGCCAACTACCGCCATCTCGGGCGTTTCCTCGCCGACAACGGCGTCGGCCTATTCGCGATCTCGTACCGCTTCGCCCCCAAGAACCGCTTTCCCGCCGCCGTCCACGACGCGCGCGCGGGCATTCAATTCCTGCGTTCGAAGGGCGCGGGAATGGGCGTCGATCCCAACCGCATCGGCGTCATGGGCGATTCCGCCGGCGGCCATCTCGCTTCGCTGGTGGCGCTGGCGGGCGACCACGAGAATTTCAAGGGTGGCCCGGACGACGCCTATCCCGGCGTCAGCGCGCACGCGAAAGTCTGCGTGCCCGTTTACGGCGTCTACGACATGGCGGCGCAATGGGAGGCCGACCGGCTGATGTCGCCCAGCGTTAGCGGCAGCGAGGTTTTCCTGGGGCTGAGCCCCATCGACGACCGCTTCGCCTATCACAAGGCCTCGCCGATCAACTACATTTCGCACGCGTCGAAAAAGACCGCCTTCTTCCTGTGCTGGGGCGCGCGCGACGACGTGGTGGATCCCTCGCGGCAAGCCGAGCCCTTCCTCGCGGCGCTGAAGCGCGCGGATGTCAATGTGCGCACCTGCGTCGTCGATGGCCCGCACTTCTGGCTCAGCGACCCGCTCGACGAGCCCGGCAGCTTCTCGGGCTTTTTGGCGCCACGGCTGCTGCGCTTTCTGCAAGCCAACCTTTAAACGGGTCAGGCGCCGGTGGAGTTCCTCCCCGGCGTCTTTTCGGCCTTGTGTACGTAATGTTATAATGTTACATTTTGGATGCTGATTCAGTTCCGTGAGCGGAGTAATCGATGCTGTCGCGACGAAACCTATTGCGATCCGTCGCCGCCACGACGCTTTTATCGACGCGCGCCGCCCGCGCCGCCGCCACGCCGCTGAAGGTCACGGCGACGTTTTCGATTCTCGGCGACCTTGTGAAACAGGTGGGCGGCGACCGGGTGGAGGTTTTGACTCTCGTCGGGCCGAATGGCGACGCGCATGTGTTCGAGCCCTCGCCGGCCGATTCGAAGCGCCTGGGCGCGTCCGCGGTCATTGTCGTCAACGGGCTTGGCCTCGAGGGTTGGCTGGCGCGGCTGATCAAGACATCCGGCGCCAAGGCGCCCGAAGTCGTGGCGTCCAACGGGGTCAAGCCGTTGGCGGGAATCGGCGACGAGCGCGGCAAGTCCGATCCGCACGCTTGGCAGGACATCGGCAACGCGAAAATCTATGTGGCCAACATCCGCGACGGTCTCGCCGCCGCCGACCCCGCGAGCAAAGAGACATACGCCGCCAACGCGACCGCCTATCTCGCGAGGCTCGACGCGCTCGAAGGCGACGTTCGCGCCGCGATCGCCACAATCCCCCCGCAAAACCGCCGCGTCATCACCACGCACGACGCCTTTGGCTATTTCGGCAAGGCCTATGGCATGGAGTTCATCGCGCCACAGGGAGTGTCGACGGAATCAGAGGCCTCGGCCCGGGACGTCGCCAAAATCATCCGGCAAATCAAGGCGCAAAAAATTCCCGCCGTTTTTCTCGAAAATGTCAGCGATCCCCGCCTGATCCAGACCATCGCCAAGGAGTCGGGCGCGAAGGTCGGCAAGCCTTTGTTCTCAGACGCTCTGTCGCCCGCGGACGGGCCGGCGGCGACTTACGTCGATATGATGCGCAACAACGTCGCGGCGTTCGGCGAGGCGTTGCGAAGCTGAGGCGGTCGGATCGTCCGCTCGCCGAGGGCGCCCCAGCGTTTTTCCCGCTTGCCTGCGGCCCCCGGCTTGGCCTATCAATCCGCGCAGCGAACGCATATGGCGTCGAAGGAGAGGTCATGCCCAAAGTTTCGATGACCGTGAACGGCGCGGCCGTGAGCGGCGACGTGGATTCCCGCACGCTGCTGGTTCAGTTCCTGCGCGAAACCCTGCGGCTCACCGGCACCCATGTCGGCTGCGACACCAGCCAGTGCGGCTGCTGCGTGGTTCACGTCAACGGCGACGCGGTGAAATCCTGCACGGCGCTGGCGATGAGCCTCGAAGGCGCCGATGTCCGCACCATCGAAGGCCTCGCCAACGGCGACCAACTGCACCCGATGCAGGAGGCCTTCCGCGAGAACCATGGTTTGCAATGCGGGTTCTGCACGCCGGGCATGATCATGACGTCGGTCGAAATGGTGAAGCGCAAGGGTTTCAACCTCGACGAGAAGACCATCCGCGAGGAGCTCGAAGGCAACTTGTGCCGTTGCACGGGCTACCACAACATCGTCAAGGCCATCGCCGCCGGCGCGCAGGCCATGGGCGCCAAGGCTTAATCTCGTTTCGCCGAGGTGGTTTAAGGTCCGCTCGCGCGGTTGGGATCGAGGGAGAACGAGATGTACGCTTTCACCTATCACAAGGCCGGTTCGGTGGCCGAGGCCGCCTCGCTCGCGGCGAAGCACGACGACGGCAAGCTCCTCGCCGGCGGCATGACGCTGCTGCCGACGATGAAGCAGCGGCTCGCGCAGCCCTCCGACATCATCGACATGGGCAAGCTTGACGATCTCCGCGGCATCGAAGTCAAGGACGGCGTGGTCGCCATCAAGGCGATGACGCGCCATGTCGCGGTCGCGACCTCCGCCGAGGTGATGAAGGCGCTGCCGGCGTTGGCCGAGCTGGCGGCCGGCATCGGCGATCCCGCCGTGCGCAACCGCGGCACCATCGGAGGCTCGGTCGCCAACAACGATCCCGCCGCCGACTACCCCGCGGCCTGCCTGGCGCTCGGCGCGACGATCCACACCAACAAGCGCGCCGTCAAAGCCGACGACTTTTTCATCGGCTTGTTCGAAACCGCGCTTGAGCAGGGTGAAATCATCACCTCGATTTCGTTTCCGGTTCCCGACAAGGCGAACTATCAGAAGTTCCGCAACCCCGCGTCGCGCTACGCGATTGTCGGCGTGTTCGTCGCCAAAAAGGGCGGCGATGTCCGCGTCGCCGTGACGGGCGCGGGCGACGGCGGCGTTTTCCGCCAGAAGGATTTCGAAGCCGCGCTCGCCAAGGATTTTTCCGCCAAGGCCATCGAAAACATCAAGCAAGCCGAAAAGGGCCTGAACTCCGACATCCACGCCGACGCGGAATACCGCGCGCATTTGATCGGGGTGATGGCGCGCAGGGCGGTCGCCGCGGCGAAGTAAGGTCTCGCGGAACCGGGGTCGTGAAACGGCCCGGCTCTCCCCGGGTCTTTTTTACGCGACCTTCTCCAGCGCGCCGTTGATCAGCGCGTTGATGCTTTTGTGCTCCAGCGCGGCCTTGATCGCGAGGCGGCGATGCAAGTCCGGATCGATGCGCAGCGACAGCGTCCCGGAATACGGCTTTTCCGGCTCCTCGCCTTCCGCGCGGCACCAGTCGCGATATTCGTCGATGGTGTCGCGGAAGGCCTCGCGCAACTCGTCCACGGTGCGGCCCGCGAAGTGCAGCGTCGCGCGGGTGTTGAGAACGATCCCGCTCAAAAGGCCGCTGTCGGGATCGATGTCGATTTCGGCAATATAGCCTTCATGCGTCATGGTGTTCACGGCTCGATCCCCGCGTCTTGGAGAAATCGACGCGCCGCCTTAAGGGCGCCTTTGTCGGTGTCCGGCTTTGGGTGCGGTCGGTGAAAGACCGCGCGCTGACTGTTCAGTTTCACGTTCATTCTAGAGCCACGCCCTTCGGATATCTTTCCGCCCAAAGCTTCAAACAAGTTTTCCACATCGGCCCAACGCACATCCGCTCGAATGGGTTCGTCGAAAATCGCTTCGAGTGTTTTCCGTTGTCGAGCGTTCATGGGTTATGATACCAAACTTCGATACCATTCGCAATGTGTATGATTTCGCGCTGGCATTGCCTCGGTTGCGCTTGCCATTCCCACCAATGCCGCGAATGCTGTCACGCCGTCCCCCGCAGCCGCTCAAACCCCTTTTCCAAATCCGCCGTCAAGTCTTCGAAATCCTCAAGGCCGACCTGAAACCGGAGGGCCGGACCACCCGGATTCCAGATCGTCGCCGTTCGGTAGCTCGCGCAGTTGAACGGGATGACGAGGCTTTCGAAGCCGCCCCACGAGTAGCCCATGCCGAACAGTTCGAGACCGTCGAGCATGGCGGCCACCGCCTTTTCGGGGACGGGTTTCAAGATGATCGAGAACAATCCTGAAGATCCGGAGAAATCCCGCTTCCAGATCGCGTGGCCGGGATGCGAGGGCAGGGCGGGGTGCAGCACCTCTTTCACTTCCGGACGCGCGGCGAACCAGTACGCGAGCGCCAGTCCCCGCCGCTCGGCTTCGCGCAGGCGCAGTTCCATGGTCCGCAACCCGCGCAGCGCGAGGAAAATGTCCTCCGGTCCCGCGCACATGGCGAAACAGTCGTAGGTCTCGCGCAGGCGCTTTCGCCAGGCCTCGTTGGCCGACACCATCCCCATCATCAAATCGGAGTGGCCGGACAGGTATTTCGTGCCGGCTTCGATCGCGAGGTCGACGCCGTGCTCGTGCGGCGGAAAAAACAGCGGCGTCGCCCAGGTGTTGTCCATGATCGCGCAAGCGCCGATTTTACGCGCGGCGGCGGCGATGGCGGGCACGTCCTGCATCTCGAAGCTCTGCGACCCCGGCGCCTCCATCAGCACAAGGCTGGTGTTGGGGCGGAAGAGCGCTTCGATTCCGGCGCCAACCTGGGGATCGAAATACTGGGTCTCGACGCCCATGCGTTTGAGGATGGTGTCGCAGAACTGCCGCGTCGGGAGATAGGCGGAATCGGCGACGAGAATATGGTCTCCGGATTTCGCCGCCGTCAGCAGCGCCAGCGCGATCGCCGCCAGGCCCGTTGGCGCGAGCACGGTTTGCGCCGCGCCGGATATTTCCGTCCAGGCGTTCTCCAGCGCCTCGCTCGAAGGCGTGCCTTTGGTGCCGTAGGAATAGCGTTGCGTGCGGGCCGACAAGGACGCGTAGGTCGGGAACAGCACCGTCGAGCCCCGCCACGGCGGCATGTTGACGAAGCCGTGCTGCTCCTCCGGGTCGCGCCCGGCGTGGACGAGCCGCGTGCCGCGACCAATTTTTCGGCGGGTCTCCGGCGTCAGTTTGCTCATGAGGAATATCCAATGCGCGCCGCGGCGGCGGGTTGGCCAAAAGAAAGCTCGCGCGCCGCTTGACCTGCGGTCGCAATGCGCATGAGATACGGGGGGATCACGGGATTGCCAACGGTTTCCGCCGCGGGACCGGTGGATATCGGTCGGGGAGCGACGCAATGAAACATCTGCTTTTCGCGGCGCTCGGCGCCGCGGCTTTGGCTTGTTCGGCGCTCGGCGCCGGCGCCGCCACCCTCGATCAGGTCAAACAGCGGGGCCAACTCGCATGTGGCTCGAACTCCGGCCTGACCGGATTCGGCCTTCCCGACGACAAAGGCCAATGGACGGGGCTCGACGTGGATTTCTGCCGGGCGGTCGCCGCCGCGGTGCTGAACGACCCGGCGAAGGTCAAGTTCATCCCCTTGAGCGCCAAGGACCGTTTCACAGCCCTGCAATCGGGCGAAGTCGATGTCCTCGCCCGCAACGGCACATGGACGTCGTCGCGCGAAAGCGACCTTGGGCTGCTTTTCGCCGCGGTCAACTACTACGACGGCCAGGGCTTCATGGTGCGCAAGAAGCTCAACGTGAATTCGGCGCTGGAGCTCAACGGCGCCTCGATCTGCGTGCAGCAGGGCACGACGACCGAGCTCAATCTCGCCGACTATTTCCGTTCCAACAACATGAAATACGAGGGCGTCGTGTTCGCCGACGTGAACGAGGTCATCAAGGCCTACGACACCAGCCGCTGCGACGCCTTCACGACCGACGTGTCGCAACTTTACGGCGAGCGCGTCAAGCTGGTGAATCCGGACGAGCATGTCGTGCTGCCCGAAGTCATCTCGAAGGAGCCGCTGGCGCCGGCCGTCCGGCAAGGGGACGACCAATGGTTCGACATCGTCAAATGGACGCATTTCGCCATGATCAACGCCGAGGAGTTCGGAATCACCAAGGCGAACGTCGATGAAAAGCTGAAATCCGACGACCCCGGCGTCCGCCGCCTGCTCGGCGTCGAGGGCGATTTCGGCAAGGGGCTGGGGCTGACGAAGGACTGGGCCTATCGCATTGTCAAGGCTGTCGGCAACTACGGCGAGGCCTTCGAGCGCAACGTCGGCCAGGGCTCGAAGCTGAAAATCGCGCGAGGCCTCAACAACCTCTGGAACAAGGGCGGAATCCAGTACGCGCCGCCCGTTCGCTGATTTCCGCGGGGGCCGCGGCGTGAGCGTTCGGGCCGAACCCGCCGTGGCGAAGGCGTCGCCCTTCTACGATCCCCGCGTGCGCGGCTTCGTCTACCAAGCGCTGTTGATCGGGACGCTGGGGTGGCTGCTCTACGAAGCCGCCGCCAACGCGGCCGCCAACATGCGCGCCCGCAACATTCCGACGAATTTCGATTTCTGGAACAAGACGTCGGGCTTCGACATCAATTTCACGCTCGTCCCCTACAGCGCGCAATCGACTTTCGGCGACGCCTTTTGGGTGGGCTTGTGGAACACGCTGCTGGTGGCGGCGGTGTCGGTTGTTTTCGCCACGCTTTTGGGTTTCGCCGTCGGAATCGCGCGGTTGTCGACGAACTGGCTCGTGGCGAAGGCGGCGGCGATTTACGTCGAATCCCTGCGCAACATTCCGCTGCTGCTGCAATTGCTGTTTTGGTACAACGCGATTTTGAAGCCGCTGCCGAACGTGCGGGAATCCCTCGTGATTCCAGGGCTGTTCGGCGCTCCCTTCGCCTATCTCAACAACCGCGGGCTGATCTTGCCGGAGCCCAAATTCGGGCCGGGGTTCGCGTGGACGGCGGCGGCCTTCGCGCTGGGCGTGGCGCTGACGGCCGCCTTCGCGGTGTGGGCGGCCCGCGCGCAGCGCCTGACCGGCGCGCAAAAGCCGGTCGGGCTTGTCGGCCTCGCCTTTGTCGTCGGGCTGCCGCTGATCGCGTTCTTCGCCGCCGGCCAGCCGCTGACCCTCGATTATCCGGTGTTGCGCGGCTTCAATTTCGCCGGCGGCGCGCGTGTGTTGCCTGAACTGGTGGCGCTCGCGTTGGGCCTTGTTCTCTACACCGCGACATTCATCGCCGAAATTGTGCGCTCCGGCATTCAATCGGTGGCGGTCGGCCAGAGCGAGGCCGCCCGGGCTCTGGGACTTGGAACGAAGCCGATGCTGCGGCTGGTGATCATCCCCCAGGCGATGCGGGTCATCACGCCGCCGCTGACCAACCAGTTTCTCAACATCGTCAAGAACTCCACGCTCGCCGTTTTCGTCGGCTATCCCGATCTCGTCAGCGTTTTCGCGGGCTCGGTGCTCAACATCACCGGCGCGGCGGTGCAGATCATCCTGGCGACGATGGCGGTCTATCTGGTGATCTCGTTGCTGACGGCGGCGGTGATGAACGCGTGGAACAACCGCGCCATGATCAGGGAGCGCTAGATGGACAGCGGCGCTTCTCGCCTGGAAACCGCCTATCTGCGCGAGACGCCGGCGCCCACGCTGCCGCCGCCCGCGTTAAGCAGCGGCGCGCTGGGCTGGACGCGCAAAAACCTGTTTTCCGGGCCGATATCGAGCGTGTTCACGCTGCTGACCATCGCCTTCGCGGCTTGGACGCTGCCGGGCCTCGTCCGCTATTTCATCCTCGACGCGGTGTGGCGGGCGGACGACGGCGCCGCCTGCCGCGCGCCCGGCGCGGGCGCTTGTTGGGCCTATATCGGTCAGAAATTCCCGTTCTTCATGTATGGCTCCTACCCGCGCGAATGGGTCTGGCGCGTCGATGTCACGTTCGTCGTCGGCGCGGCGCTGATCGTTTGGCTGCTGGCGCCGAAGCTGCGCGGCAAACAGGTCGCCGCGTTCCTGTTTTTTGTCGCCTTCCCGGTGCTCGGGTTCGTCCTGCTCAGCGGCTGGGAGGCGGTGGGGCTGCCCAAGGTCGGCACCGATCTATGGGGCGGGGTTTTGGTCAGTCTTGTCGTTTCCGCCGTCGGCATTGTCGTGTCGCTGCCCGGCGGCGTGCTGCTCGCCATGGGGCGGCGTTCGCGTCTGCCGATGGTGCGGATGGCCAGCGTCGTCTTCATCGAAGTCGTGCGCGGCGTGCCGCTGATCACGGTCTTGTTCATGGCGAACTTCATGTTGCCGCTGTTCGTGCCCGACAACTGGTCGCCCGACCGGCTTGTGCGTCCGCTGATTGGCGTCAGCCTATTCGCGTCGGCCTACATGGCGGAGGTCGTTCGCGGCGGCTTGCAAGCCATGCCCAAGGGGCAGTTCGAGGGCGCGATGGCGCTCGGCCTTGGCTATGGCCGCATGATGCGGCTTGTCGTGCTGCCGCAGGCGCTGACCAAGGTGATCCCCGGCATCGTCAACACCTTCATCGGCCTGTTCAAGGACACGACCCTGGTGGCGATTGTCGGCATCTACGATTTTCTGCGGACAGTGGACACGGCGCGGCTCGATCCCCTCTGGGCGGGGCCCAGCATTTCGACGACGGGATACGTTTTCGCCGCCATGTTCTATTTCATCTTCTGCTTCGGCATGTCGCGCTACTCCCAATATATGGAGCGCGAACTGTCGAAGGACAGGCAACGGTAGGAATTCGAGAGATGGCCGACGCCGCCGCGAGCGCCACAGCAGACACCGCCGTCGAACTCGCGGGCGTCAACAAGTGGTATGGCAAGTTCCATGTGCTGCGCGACATCAACCTGACCGTCGGCCGCGGCGAGAAGATCGTCATTTGCGGCCCGTCCGGCTCGGGCAAATCCACCATGATCCGTTGCGTCAACCGGCTGGAGGAGCATCAGAGCGGCCGCATCGTCGTCAACGGAATCGAACTCACCAGCGACCTCAAGCGCATCGACGAAATCCGGCGCGACGTCGGCATGGTGTTTCAGTCGTTCAACCTGTTCCCGCATCTGACGATTTTGGAGAACTGCGTCCTCGCGCCGGTCTGGGTGCGCAACATGCCGCGCAAGGAGGCCGAGGAACTGGCGATGAAATACCTGACGCGCGTGCGCATCCCCGAGCAGGCCGGAAAGTATCCCGGGCAATTGTCGGGCGGCCAGCAGCAGCGCGTCGCCATCGCGCGGGCGTTGTGCATGAACCCGAAGATCATGCTGTTCGACGAGCCCACGTCGGCGCTCGATCCGGAGATGGTCAAGGAAGTGCTCGACACCATGGTGAGCCTGGCGGCCGAGGGCATGACCATGCTCTGCGTCACCCACGAAATGGGTTTCGCCCGGCAGGTGGCCGACCGCGTGGTGTTCATGGACGCGGGGGAAATCGTCGAGGCGAACGCGCCGGCCGAGTTTTTCGCCAACCCCCGGCATGAGCGCACCCGGGCGTTCCTGGGGCAGATCCTGCATTGACGGATTCATTTTAAATTAACCCGGGGCGCGGCATGTCCTCGTCGATGTTGCAAAGGCGCGCTCGCGCGTTCGGCCGGGAGTTAAAGCGATGAGCAATCTTCTGGCGCGCTTTTTTCGGGATGAATCGGCGACCGCGAGCCTTGATTACGCGATTATCGGCGGGCTGGTCTCGATTCTGATCGTCATCGGGGCCACCGCCGTGGGAACCGGCACATCGGCGAGTTTCCAAAACGCCGCCACCAAGATGCCCTGAGCGGCCACCGTCCGCCCGAGGCTTCTTCCCCGCTTGATCGACGCCCGCGCGACGGGTAGGGCGGGGCATGCAGCTGGTGTCGATTCTTCTGGACGTTGTCGGGCCGGTGTTTCTGGTCGCGGCGGTCGGCTACCTCTGGACTTTGCGCGGCGCGCCGTTCGACACGAAATTCGTTTCCCTCATCGTCACGGGCGTTGGCACGCCCTGCCTGGTGGTGGACTCCCTGTCCACGAGCGGCCTCACGGCCTCGGCGCTTGGCTCCATGGCGCTGGCCTCGCTGCTCTGCCACGCGATGTCGCTGGCTGGTGGCTATGGTTTCGCCCGCGCGATGCGCCAGCCACCGGCTGTTTACGCGCCCGCGCTCGCCTTTCCCAACACGGGCAACATGGGATTGCCGCTTGGCCTCTTCGCCTTTGGCGCGCCGGGCCTCGCGCTTGCCATCGGCTTTTACGCCGTGGCGTCGCTGGCGCAATTCACCGTCGGCCAATCCATCGCCGCGCGGACGTTCGACCTTCGCGCGCTGGTCCGCATGCCGTTGCTCTGGGCCGTGCTCGCCGGATTGATTCTGGCTGTGACAGGACTCCAACTGCCGTCGGTCGCCGCTCGGGCGGTGCGCATGCTCGGCGGGTTGATGGTGCCGCTCATGTTGTTGTCGCTCGGTCACTCGCTCGCGCGCCTGAAGCTGGCGTCCTTCAAACGGGGCTTGATCTTCTCGCTGGCGCGCCTGTTCGGCGGCTTCGCCATTGGCTGGGCGGTGTCGGCCATGCTCGGGCTCGGCGGCCTTGAGCGGGGCGTTGTGGTGATTCAATCCTCAATGCCATCAGCGGTTTACAATTATATGTTCGCTGAGCGGTTTAATAACCAGCCGGAGGAGGTCGCCGGTATCGTGGTGTTATCGACGCTTTTGTCGATCGTCATTTTGCCGTTCTTTTTTTCGACGGTGATGTAACCGATCACACAAATATCAGTCGGACGCCGACGATCAACAAGACCACCGCGAGCGTGTTGCGGAGGAAGGCGTCCGGCAGGCGGGGAGCGATGAGGCCGCCCACGACGATGCCGGGCAGAGAACCCGTCAGCAATGATCCAAGCATGGCGAAATCCACCGCGCCGATGAGCCAGTGTCCGGCGCCCGCCACCAGCGTAAGCGGAACAGCGTGGGCGATATCGCTGCCGACGATCGTTCGCGCCGGCAATCGGGGATAAAGAAAGTAAAGCGCGGTGACTCCAATCGCGCCCGCGCCAACCGACGA
>CAIKAR010000092.1 GCA_903825465.1 uncultured Hyphomicrobiales bacterium
AATATCCCTTCGCTTTTAGGGCCGCCCGGCCGTGCCGCCTTTCAAACGCCCATTGGCCCGTTCCCACATAGGCAAGTTGCCCCTTTCGAGTGCGGTCGGGCGTGAACTCGTCGCCTTAGGGAGAGAGCGCTGAACGGCCATGGCGCGGTCTGATCGCATTATCGCCTTTTTCACGGTTTCAAAGCGTGGCCACCAAGGCGCAGGTTGACGAGAGCCCTTGGGAGCGACATGCTTTAGTTAAGCTCGTTATAGGCTTCGGCCCGCGCGCCGCCGGTTTTTGGGAACGAAACATCGCATGCTGAAACCAGCGATCGACGCGAGCGCTGCGGGACTTCTCGGTCTTGTCGACCATACGCGCGGCGTGGCGTGCGCCTATCCAGTCCTCGGATACGAACCGGCGATCGAATCCGACGGCCGCCACCACAATCCAGATGAGCGGCGCGTCGTGCACTGGCGTTGGCTTTTCGGCACCGTATTGACCGGGTTTGCCGGCGCCGCGCTGATCGGTTCCTCCATTTACGTGGCGCTTGGACGGCGCGCTCATTTCGCGGAAGCGCCCCAATACGCCGGCGCCGCGCGCCGGGACGCGCCGGACGAGCCCATCAACCCCCGAAAAGCCGACCGCCTGTTGAAGTCAATCGATATTGTCGCGGCCCGGCAGACTTTTCGGACTCCAACGACCATCCCGGTTGGAGACAAGGAAATCGTGAAAACCCGCGGTTTCACTCATGTCGCCACGTCGCTCCTCACCGCGCCCGCGGGTTACAGCGACGACGTGCCGCCCTTCGATCCTCTCAAGGTGATATCGGATTCGCGGGGCGCGCCCGCTCCGGATCCCGCTGATGCCGCCCCGCTGCAGGACGACGCGGAAGTTTCGTTTTCGACGCGCGACATCGACTCCTCGTCCGCCAGCGACCCCGGCCCGACCCTGTCGAACGAGGAAATCCAGTCGCAATTGACCGAACATCTCAAAAGCGCCCTGTCGGGCGGCCCGCGCTCCACGCTTCAGATGTCATCGCAAATATTGCTCAGCCGCACGTCGCGGGCGGCGCTCGACGCTTCGGGCGGTCTGGGTTACGCGCCGCTCAACGGCGGGATAGCCAATTCCCCGTTCACCTCCATCGAAGTCCGCATGGTGCCTGAGAATGTCACCAGCGTCTCGCGCACGACCAGCGGCGGCAAGGGACCGGACCAAAGGCTGATCGTGGTCAAAAAAGGCGATGCGCTCGAGGACATTCTTCGCGCGCAGGGCGCGACGCGCGATCAAATCCGCCTTATCCTCGCGGCTTTCAATCCACGTCGGGGCCAGAGCGTTGTTTCCGAAGGTCAGCGGGTCAAGCTCCTGGTCGATTCCATCGACGGCCCGGACACCCCGCCGCAAATCGCGCGTGTGTCGATCTACACCGACGACGCGCCACAAGGCTCGGTCGCGCTCGCGGACGACGGTTCCTACATCCGGGCGGAGGACGCGGCTTCGCCGACGGCGGCTTCGTCGGCCAAGCGCAAGCCCCCCGCGAACGCCGACGACGACGACGACGATTCCGGCGGCATGCGGCTTTACGAATCGTTTTACGAGACGGCGCTCAAGAACGATTTGCCGCGACCGTTGATCGGCGACCTCGTCCGAATCTTCGCCAACGACGTCGATTTCCAGCGCTCTGTCCAGCCGGGGGATTCGTTCGAGATATTCTATAGCGAGCCAGACGACGTCGATTCCCGGCAGGAACTCCTGTTCGCGTCGATCACGACGCGTGGCGAAACATTCAAATACTACCGTTTTCTAACGGTCGACGACGGCTTGGTCGACTACTACGACGAGACCGGAAAATCCTCGCGCAAGTTTCTGGTTCGGCAGCCCATCGCCGCGGCTCGCATCACGTCCGGCTTCGGCAGCCGGTTCCATCCCATTCTCGGCTACACCCGCATGCATACCGGCGTCGATTTCGCCGCGCCCATGGGCACGCAGATTTTCGCGGCTGGCAATGGGACAATCATCAAAGCGGGACGCGAATCCGGCTATGGCAACCGTGTCGAAATTCAACATGCCAACGGCTACATCACGACTTACAACCACATGTCCGGCTTCGCTCGCGGTCTCGCGGAAGGCCAGCGGATCAAGCAGGGCCAAATCATCGGCTATCTCGGCATGACGGGCCTCGCCACCGGTCCCCATCTCCACTACGAAGTCATTGTAAACGGCCACTTTGTCGATCCCATGCGCGTCAAGCTGGCGCGCACGCGGGAACTCGACGGCAAAATGGTCGCGGGCTTCAAGCGCGAACGCGAGCGCATCGACGGGTTGATCGCCAAGACGCCGGGCATCACGCGCGTGGCCACGGGCGCGCAGGCGCTGAATTAAATCAGGATTCCAACGAGGCCGCGGACATCCGCCGCGCTCAAACCCTCGGCGCGCAATTCGCGGATGGATTTCGCGCGCGCGCTTTTCGACAATTTCGCGCCGTTTTCGTCGATCAGCAGCCTGTGATGGCGATAGGCGGGCGCGGGAAAGTCCAGCAATTCCTGCAATAATCGATGCAAGCTTGTCGCCGCGAACAGGTCCATCCCTCGGACGACATCGCTAACACCCTGAAAACAATCGTCGATCACCACCGCCAGGTGATAGCTGCCCGGCACGTCGCGCCGCCCGATAATCGCGTCGCCCCATGCCGATGGTTCCGCCGCGACATCCCGCGCGGCGGTGGTTTCGCCGTACTCCCGCCAGCCCAGCGGTCCCGCAAGTCTCGCCACCGCTTCGGAAATATCCAACCGCACCGCCCCATTCTGCCCCGACGCCAGACGGCGTTGGCGCTCTTGCGGACTCATGTGTTTGCACACGCCGGGATACAGCGGCGAACCATCGGGATCCCTCGGCCAATTGGGCCTTTCCGCGATTGCCGCGGCGACATCGCCCCGGGTGCAAAAGCACGGGTAGGCGAGGCCGCTTTCCATGAGGGTTTCAAGCGCGCGGGCGTAAATCGGCAGCCGCTCCGACTGGCGCGGGACGGGACGCTCCCATTCGACGCCAAGCCATTGCAAATCCTCGAAAATAGCGGCCTCGTAAGCGGGCCGGCAGCGGCCGATGTCGAGGTCCTCGATCCGCAGCAGAAGGCGGCCGCCGAGGGCGCGGGCGAGGCGCTGGTTGACGAGCGCGGAATAGGCGTGTCCGATATGCAAAAAGCCGTTGGGAGACGGCGCGAATCGCAAAACAGCCCCATTTTCCCGAGGTTTCATGGCCAAATCAGTCTCCATCGGGAAGGTGGCCCCAGTCCGGGCGAGGCGCAAGCCCCTGCCCGCTCCGGCCCCCATCACGGACCTCGAAACGTTGGCGCAAGCCTTTGAAATCCTGCGGCAATCGGACGGCGACCTGATCGACCGGCTGGTGGCGGAATGCGGCCCGCCGCCGCTGCGCCTGCGCGACGGCGGATTGAAGGGTCTGGCCTGGATTGTCGTTTCACAACAAGTCTCTACCGCGAGCGCCAGCGCCATTCACGGCCGCCTCGACAAGCGCTTTCCCGATCTACACGCGGACATCCTGCTCGCCGCCGATGACGAAACCCTGCGCCAATGCGGCCTTTCCGCGCCCAAGATGAAGACGCTGCGCGCCATCGCCAGCGCCGCGCGCGATGGCGCGGTGGATTTCGACTCTTTGGCGCGCTCCACCGCCGAGGAGGCGCACGCCGCGCTCACCGCCATCCACGGCGTCGGACCCTGGACCGCGGACATCTATCTCCTCTTCTGCCTCGGCCACCCGGACGCCTGGCCAGCCGGCGACCTCGCCTTGCAGGAAGCCGCCCGCATGGCGCTCGGCCTCAAGACCCGCCCCGACGCCAAAAAGCTCGCCAAGATCGCCGAACGCTGGCGCCCCGCGAGGGGCGTCGCGGCGCGGGTGCTGTGGGCGTGGTACGGCGTGAAGAAAGCGGGCGGGGGAATGCCGGCGCTCTGAGGGTGATTAAATCAAGATTTTGTGATCGCCGTGGAATTTTCCAACTTCAGTCCATCCGTCCCGATCTCAAGTCGATACCCTGAAAGCACCGTTATCAGTGCCAATATGACAATTACAGTCAAGAGAGCAAACCGATTTGGATCAATCACGGGCGCGCGTGCAAAACTCAAACCTTTTTGATGCGAGCTTTTGGCCGGAAAATGAAGGGGTTTCGAGAAGCCGTCACGGGTGGCCTCTCAGCGCTGCAAAAAATGCATCATTTCTCATCCATATGTTGCAATTTGACGAATCGTGATGCATCATCCGTTGGTGGAACATTAGCAGAACATGATTGATGATTGCACATGAAAACGATCGGGCGGCAGGAAGCCGAGAAACCGCGATTCCTTCGCGACGCATGGCGGCAGGGCATCGACAGCGGCGACGCGGGCGAAGTCGATTTCGTGGCCTTGAAAAAAAGGCGCGCGCGCCTCGCCGCCGTGTCGAAAGAGCGAGCCGTGAGCGGGCTTCGTTTCACCCCCGCGCGCGCAAAGACCTTTTGGAGGTCTGGATTTACGTCGCGCGCAAAAACTCCGAGGCGCTGCCCGAGAGCCAAAGGGCCGACAAATTTTCTCCGCCTATTTCGCCTTGCCGATAGCCGCGATCACCTTTGGGAGCAGCGAAGCGGCAAGCCTGGCTTGAGATTGCGCCGTAATGTGATGATGGGGGTCGCCCGCTATCCAAGCCGAAGGATTGCCTTTTTCCGAACCGACAATCGATTGTTTCGACGCGTTGATCGCGATGGCGCCGCGAGCGCGGATACGCGCCGCGATTTGCGCCGTGTTGGCGGAAGTCCGCGCGCCCTCGCCGCTGTCGCTATCGTTGCCAGCGCCAACATCGTAAATGACGACTTTCGTTCCGGGCGCGACAACAGAGTCAACCCGGCTCAAAGTCTGAGCGCTCGTTTCCGCGGTGACGCCCGCGTTGACAACATTCGCGTCGTATCCTTTCGCTTTCAGCATACCTTCCAAAATCGCGGGATATGCGTTGGAAGCGCCCACGGCGACGCCTGAAGTATTGCTCGCGCCGATAGCGACGATCCTGATCGTCTCGGCGTTTGCGACAGTGGCGAAGCCGACCGCCGAAAAAAGCGACCCCGCTAGCATGATCCGCGAGCGGATATTGGCGACGCGCTCTGCGTTGGATCGCTGCATTTTTTTCCCCAGAAGTTTCGCGGCCTTAACCGATATCCGCCAAATGGCTATTAAACCAACATTGGCCGATGACCCTTGGCCGGATGGAAAACTGGCTCGGATTTGATATTTTAGCAAGGGTGGGCGTTCAGCGAGGCATCGCCGTGGACCTTCGCAGCGGCGTGACTGGCCGAAGGACCATCGAGGATCGAAGATCGCCGAATCTCCCCTTATCGAGGCGCGCTTCTCTCATCAATTTGGCCCGAACGCGCGGCATCCGAACGCTTCACGCGGGCGCTGGATCAGGCTTGGGCTTCGGCTAAACGGCGGATAGCCGCTTGATGAGCATCGGCATTGTGAGGCCCTGGACAACGACGGAGAAGGTCACGACGCCAAAGGTGGCGATGAGAATTTCGTTATTGAACGGCATCGACACCGGCAGAGCCAGGACCAAAGCAAGCGCCAGAGCGCCGCGCAGACCTCCCCACCACAGGATATGCTGATCTTTCATCGAGACCGCCCAGCGCGACCATGCGAACGGCAGGCAAAGCGGGTAAACGGTGAGCGCGCGCCCCGCCACCACGAGCGCGATCGCGACAGGAACAACCGCCCAATCGCCACCGGCGAACGCGATTCCGGCGACCCTGAGCCCGATCAGAAGAAACACCAGCGAATTGGCGATGAACGCCGCGAACTCCCAGAACGCGAGGACGAATTCGCGCCCTTGCGAAGAAAGGGCGGCGCGCTTCCCGTCGTCGACGAGCACCCCGAGGTTGCCCATCAGCAGCCCGGCCGCGACCGTCGCCAGAACGCCGGAGACATGGAAGCTTTCGGCAAGAAGGAACGAGCCATAGGCCGCCACCGCTGTCAGCGCGGTTTCTATCAGACGGTCGGAAGTCCCCCACGCGACGGCGATCGCGGCCATTCCGCACGCGATTCCGACGAGAACCCCGCCGCCGGCCACCATCGCGAGTGTCCGCGCGATCATGATTCCGCTCAACGACGCGCCTTGCGGCAACTCCGCCCACGTCAGCATGAGCCCGAACAGCACCGCCGCGACGCCGTCGTTGAACAGGCTTTCGCTCTCGACCAGCAGGCGCGGACGGCCGGTCACGCCGATGTCCTTGAATAGCGCGATCACCGCGACCGGATCGGTCGCGGCGATAAGAACGCCAAACACAAGCGACGGCGTCACAGGCCAGGACAGCAGAAAAATCATGCCCGCGGCGACGAACGCGGCCGAGACGGCCACGCCGACCGTGGAGAGCGTCAGCACCGGCAACATGTCGCGGCGGAGCGAACGCCAATGAATGTTGATCGCCGCTTCGAACAAGAGCGGCGGCAGGATCACGTCGAGAATGAAGTCGTGCGTCAGCATCGCGCCGGTGTCGAGACGCGCGACCGCGAGACCGATCCCCGTGACAACAAGCCCCACCGTATAGGGAAGCGAAAGGCGGCGAGCGAGAATCGCGACAAGGATGGCGACGCATAGCAGGCCGATCGTATGACCGAGGGCGATATCCATTGGCTCATTCCAACATGTCGACTGTCCGGCTTATGACGGTTATTCCGAGGCCGCGTTATGGATTACAGTCAACCCGGCTCAAAAAAAGGAAAAGGCGCATGGAAGCCTGGAGCAACTTTTTTCTGGGGGAATTGGGCGCGGCGGCCGCGCTGGCCGGCCTTTTGTTCGTGAGCGTGTCGGTCAACCAGGAGAGAATTCTCTCGCTCGGGCGCATGGCGGATCGCGGGCTGGAGGCGCTCGGGCTTTTGTTTCTCGTGCTGGTGGTGGTGTCGTTGCCATTGGTGCCGGGACAGCCGCTTCGACTCCTGGGCGCCGAAATCCTCGGCGTGGCGACGATCACCCTGATCGCCATTGTTCCTTTGCAGATCGGCTATCTCAGCGAACTTGAACCACACATTCGCCGCCGCTCCTTGATTCAGGTTTGGGCGAACCGGATAGCGGCGGCGCTGATCGCCGCGGCGGGCCTCATGCTTTTGTGGTGGGGCGATCTGGCGGCGGTTTACTTCCTGCCGCCCGGCGTGTTGCTGACCTTTGTCGCGGTGGCGTCCAGCGCCTGGATTTTGCTGATCGAGATCAACCGTTAGGAATTGTCTCGAACCGGCGCGTCAAAGCGTCTCCGGCAATGACACGCCGTCGTAGAGCCAGGCGACGCAGCGATACATGTCGTCGTCGGTTTTGGCCCGCTCCGCCTCGTTGCGGACATCCCTGGCGATGCCGCCGAGGTGGTAGAATTCCCACAGGCTGCGCGATTCCAGCGTCACGCGGGCCGTGCGCAGCACGCGCTCCTTTTCATAGCGCGCGAAGGCGGCGTGGAAGTCGTCGCCGCCGAGCTCGACGCAGCGCGCCAACACCACCGCGTCCTCGATCGCCATGCAGGCGCCCTGCGCGTAGGATTGCAGCGTCGGATGCGCGGCGTCGCCGAGCAGCGCGACGCGGCCCTTGCTCCACTTGCGGATGGGCGCCCGGTCGGCGAGCACCCACCGGCGCTTGAGGTCCATCATCGCGAGCATCGCCAACATCGTCGGGTGCGCGCTGGCGTAGGTTTCCGTCAGCACGGCGCGATAGGCGCTTTCATCGGCGCGCTCGTAAAGGTTTTCCGTTTTGAACACGGCGACGATGTTGAACAGCGTTTCATCGCGCAAGGGATATTGCACGATGTGGAAGCCGGGGCCGCCCCACAGAATGACCTCCTTGCGGCGCGCGACCGCCGGGGCGTCCGCCATCGGCACGATGGTGCGGTGCGCGACGTAGCCGATCGGCGTCGGCTTTTCCTCGCCGACCATCCAGCGGCGCGCGACGGAGCCAAGGCCATCGCAGCCAATCAGCGCGCGGCCTTGCATGACGCGGCCGTCCTTGGTCGAGGCCACCACATGATCGCCCATGTCCTCGAACTGCTTGAGGGCGGTGGCGGGCAGAATTTCGATGTTCGGCTCGGCGGCGCAGGCGTCGAGCAGGCATTTGTGCAGATCGACGCGGTGGATCGCGACGTAGGGGTCGCCGAAACGCCGCCTGAACGCCGGGCCGGTGTCGATGCGCGACACCTGTTCGCCGCTCAGCGCGTCGAGCATCAGCACGTCGGGCGGGAAATGCGATTTCGCCAGCACCGCCTGTTCAACGCCGAGCGCGCGGAACATCGGAAACACGTTCGGCCCGAGCTGGATGCCGTAGCCAATGACGCCCAGTTCGGGCGCTTCCTCGATCAGGCGGACGGAAACGCCCTTGCGGGCGAGGCCGAGCGCCGCGGCCGCGCCGCCGAGGCCCGCGCCAACGACAATGACGGGGAGCTTCGAGGCCAAGCGCTACTTCACCGCGCCGTTCAGCTTGGTGGCGAAATAAGCGATGGTGCGGGCGTAAACGTCCGACTCGTTCCACTGCTTAATGACGGCGAAATTCGCCTGCCCCGGCTCCCAGCCCGCGCCCTTCGACCAGCCGTAGCCGCGCAGATAGTTCGCGGTGGCGATCAGCGCGCCCTGCGAGGAATGGATGACATCCTGTCCGCCGCCGAATTTGAGATAGGACGACGGCATGAACTGGGTCTGGCCGATTTCGCCGGCCCAGGCGCCGCGCATCGACGCCGCCGAATAGGCGCCGGAATCGATGATCTTCAGGGCGTTGAACAACTCGTCGCGGAACTTGTCGGCGCGGCGGCAGTCGTGCGCCAGCGTCGCCAGCGAACGGATGGTGCCGAAATTGCCGTTGACGGCGCCGAAGCTCGTCTCAAGACCCCAGATCGCCACCAGCACCGGGCCCGGCACGCCCGATTGCTGCTCCTCGCGGTCGAAGAACGAGCCCATGGCGCGCAGCTTGTTGGCGCCCGCGCCCAGCAACGGCGCGACGCGGTGCGGGCCGAACTGCTCGAAGCTTTGCCGAAACACGCCCTGGCCGCGGTCGTGGCTGATGACGGAGGGGTCGGCTGTCACGCCGTCGAGCGCCGCCATGCCCTTGGCGCCGACGCCGCGCGTCGCGGCCTCCGTCTTCACGCCCTGCAACCAAGCGCCGAAATCGCCGCCGCATTGCGCCGCCGCGGCGACGCCCGGGGCGGCGGCGAAAGCGAGAAACGCGAAAACAAATTTGGGGGCGAGACGCATCGTCGAATCTCCATGGGGGATCGTTGACGGCAGATTACGCCGGCCGCGCCAAAGGCGCAACGAAGGCGGCTACTCGGCCTTGACGCCGGCGGCCTTGATCACCTCGCCCCATTTGCGCGCTTCCTCCGCCACATAGGCGTCGGCGGTCTTTTGATCGGGCGTCGCCGGCGACACGCCCGCCGCCGCGAAAGCCTTGTCGAGCGCGCCCGACTTGATGATCTCATTGAGGTCGGCGTTGAATTTGCCGACCACCGCCGCGGGCGTCTTCGCCGGCATGAAGAAGAAGATGTCGGTGGAGGCCTCGACCTTGCCGATGCCGGTTTCCTCGACGGTCGGCACGTCGGGCAGGCTCGGCAGGCGCTTCGACGTCATCACCGCGACGCCCTTCATCGCGCCCGTCTTGATGAATTCGCCCGCGCTCGAAACCGTCAGCGACGCCAGCGGCAATTGCCCGCCCATCACCGCGTTCGCCGCCGGCGCGGCGCCGGTGAAGGGCACATGGGTCACATCGACCTTGGCGAGAATGCGGAAGATCAACTCGCCCGCGAGCTGCGGCGTCGTGCCAATGCCGGCGGATCCGAAGGACAGGTTTTCCGTCTTCGCCGCGGCGACGATCTCTTGCAGCGTCGTGTATTTCAACGTCGGCGAACGCACGAGAATGTCGGGCGTGGTGGCGGCGTAGGCGGCGGTCTTGAAGTCCGACAGCGCGTAGCCCGGATTCGCGAAAAGCGTCAGGTTGACGGGAAACGCGCTTGTCGTCACGAGCACCGTGTATCCGTCGGGCTCGGCGCGCGCGACCGCCTGCGCGCCGATGTTGCCGCCGCCGCCGCCGCGGTTTTCAACGACGATGGTTTGTCCCCATTTCTCCTGCAGCGGCGGCGAAACGATGCGCGCCACCACGTCGGCTGGCCCCGCCGGCGCGAAGGCGACGACGAAGCGCACGTTGCGTTGCGGCCAGCTTTGCGCGGCGGCGGGAAACGCGGCGAGGCAGGCGGCGAACACGGCGGCGTTTCGGAAGAGTTTCACGGCTTTACTCCGGCTTGATGGCGGCGGATTGAATCACAACGGCCCATTTGCTCTTCTCGGCCCCCACATAGGCCCGCGCCTCCGCGCGCCCCAGCGTCATCGACGTGAAGCCCGCGGTTTTGAACGCCTTGTCGAGCGCGCCACTCGACAAGGCCGCGTCGATGTCGGCGTTGAAAGAAGCCGCGCAAAGCTCATTCCAGCCACTCCATCCCTTGATTGAGCGTGTATTCGGCGATCTGCTGGCGCGTCGGAATCCACACGTCGTCCCGCTTCAACGCGAGTTTCATGATCGCGTCGATGGTCCAGGCGCCGGCGGGGCGCCCGTAGGCGTGCGCGTGCGCCGTCACGTCGAGCATGAAGGGGCGCGAATCCGCGCGCGCCGTGCCCTCCATGATCTCGCGGAAGCTCTCGACGAACATATGCGGCGTGTTGCCGTAGCGGTTGGAATGCGGCAGGTCGTTCACGTCCATCGTCAGCGGGATATTGACGATGCGCGCGCCGTTGTCGAAGTGCGTGACCGTCGGCAGGTCGTCGTCGTTGCAGTCGCCCTGCCAGACATAGCCGGCCTCGGCGAGAAGCGACGACGAAATCAGGCTGCCGGTGCCGCGCGGCGAAATCCAGCCCGTCGGCGCCGCGCCGCAGGCGGCCTTGATCGCGGCGTTGTTGCGCTGGATGTTTTCGCGCTCGCCCGCCTCGTCGAGATAAAGGTGGATGACGTCCATGCCCCAGGAATGGCCGACGATTTCGTGGCCGGCGTCGCGCAGACGGACGAACATATCGGGATAGTCGCGCGCCAGAACGCCCGACGCCATCACGCTCGTCTTGATTCCATTGGCGTCGGCGATCCGCAGCAGCCGCTGGATGCCGCGCACCGCGCCGTAGCGCGCCCACGAATCCGCGTTGGTGTCGAAATAGCCCGCTTTCAGCACGTTGCCCATCGGGCCGATGCCGGGCGCCTCGCCGTCCGACCAGCCCTCGTAGGCGAAGTTGAACACGACGGCGACGCGCTTGCCGCCGGGCCAGCGGAAATTGTCCGTGGCGCGAAGCACGCGATGCGGTGGAGCGGGAATGGGAGCTGCGGCCATGAAAACCCTGAGTTCAATACGAGCGCGGCATGCCGAGGACGTGCTCGGCGACGTAGCTCAATATCAGATTGGTCGAGATCGGCGCGACTTGATAGAGCCGGGTTTCGCGAAACTTTCGTTCGATGTCGAATTCACGCGCGAAGCCGAAGCCGCCGTGCGTTTGCAGGCAGGCCTCGCCGGCCGCCCACGAGGCCTCGGCGGCGAGCAGCTTGGCGAGGTTCGCCTCCTCGCCGGGATTGCCGCCCGCGTCGTATTTCGCCGCGGCCTCGCGCAGCATCAGTTCCGCCGCGCGGGTTTGCGCGTAGGCTTTGGCGATGGGGAATTGCACGCCCTGGTTCTGGCCGATCGGGCGGCCGAACACGACGCGCTCGCTCGCGTAGGCGGACGCCCTTTCGATGAAAAACCGCGCGTCGCCGACGCATTCCGCGGCGATGAGGACGCGTTCGGCGTTCATCCCCGAGAGGATGAGGCGGAAACCCTCGCCCTCTTCGCCGACGCGGTCGGCGACGGGCACTCTGAAATTGTCGAAAAACACTTCCGTCGTTGAATGGTTGAGCATCGCCTCGATGGGCCGGACGCTCAACTCGTTCCCCTTCGCCGCGCGCAGGTCGGCCAGCAACAGCGTCAGCCCGTCGCCGCGCTTGGCGGCGTTTTCCCGCGGCGTCGTGCGAACCAGCAACAGCATGAGGTCGGAATGCGCCGCGCGCGACGTCCAGATTTTCTGGCCAGTGACAAAATAAGTGTCGCCCTCGCGCCGCGCGAAGGTTTTCAGCGCCGTCGTGTCGGAGCCGCTGGTTGGCTCGGTGACGCCGAAGGCCTGCAAGCGCAAGTCGCCCGCCGCGACGCCGGGCAGATATCGCCGCTTCTGCTCGTCCGAACCGTGCCGCGCCAGCGCGCCCATCGTGTACATCTGCGCGTGGCAGGTGGCCGCGTTGCCGCCGGAGCGGTGGATTTCCTCAAGGATGGCGCAGGCGGCGGACAGGCCGAGCCCCGCGCCGCCGTACGCCTCGGGGATCAGCGCGGCGAGCCAGCCCGCCCGCGTCAGCGCCGCGACGAATTCGGCCGGGTACGCGTCCGCCTTGTCCTTCTCCCGCCAATAGGCGCCGGGGAAATCCGCGCAGAGCCGCGCGACGGCGTCGCGGATCTCGGCGTGGCCGCGTTCAACGGTCATGGGGCGCGCCGATAGGGGCCGAGGTCGCGCGCCGCCGCATCGACGAAGCTCATATCGACGATGTTCTCGACCGCGACGCTTTTGTTTTGGACAAGCTCCTGGGCTTTGAAGAAGGCGAGTTCCTTGCGCATGGCGTCGAGATTGACGCGTCCGTCGGGATCGACCGCGTGCGGATAGGCGGCGCGCGCCCGCGCCGGGCTGATTTCCAGGCGGTTGGCTATCACCGAGATCACATCGTCGGCCGCCGCCCCCGTTTTCCAGCGGCCGTGGTCGACGACGTCGTTGAACACGCGCAGCGCCTTCACATAGGCGCGCATGAAACGGCGCGCGACATCGGCGCGGTCGCGGGCGAATTTTTCGCTAAACACCATGTAGGTGAATTCGGCGCCGGGGTTGAAGTCCTCGGTCGAGGCGAAACGAACGCCGTCGCCGCTCGCGGCCAGAATGGAGCCGAACGGCTCGATCATGATCGACGCGTCGATGGCCTTGTTGCGCATCGCCGCGACTTGTTCGGGCAGCGGAATGAACACTTTCTCGATGTCCTCGTAGGCGATCCCGCCGCGCGTGGCGGCGTCGTTGACGATCGACAGAATGTTGATGCCGGGGGCGGCGACCGCGACCTTCAGGCCCTTGAGGTCGGCGTAGTCCTTGAAGCGTCCGGACTCGATCAGGTCTTTCCTGACCATCAGGGTTTGGTACATGGAACCGGGCGCCGAGCGGCTGCGGTCGGCGACGACGCGGATGTCGATCTTGTTGGAAACCGCGTTGTAGAGCGCCGCGCTCCCCGGCAAGGTGCCGCCGTCAAGCTCGCCCGTCGCGAGCGGCGCCACCATTTTCGCGCCGGTGTCGAAATCCGTCAGCCGGGCGTCGATGCCCTCGGCGGCGAAAAACCCGCGGTCGGCGGCGAGGAAGACGCCGATGTCGCCGGCGTTCTTCGTGGTGGCGAAATTGACGATGTCGGCGGCGCGGGCCGGTCCCGCGAAAGCCGCGAACCAAAACAACGCCGCGACGCTCCCCGCGCGCATTGAAGACAGCCTTGCGGTCACGCGCGCCCCTCCCCGTTTCCGTCCCCCGTCATTGTGAAGCGCGCGATCCGCCGGCGCAATGGCGCCGTCGCCCCAATTGCGCCGGTTTTCCAGCTATGATCGCCTCAATCAATTTCCCTGGAAACCCCGATATGACCGTGGCCCCTCCCACGCGCCGCTGGCTGACGCCGCGCTTTCCCCTTGAGATGGCGGCGGCGAGCCTCGCGACTTTCGCTCTGGTTTTGCTGGTCGGCGAGCTTGGCCGAGGCGACGCCGACCCGCCGCTTGTTCAGCTTAAAACCGCCGCCAAGGCGCCGCGCATCGACTTGCCCCCGTCGCCGAGCGACGAGGCGCGCACCGACGCTTTTATTGAGCGGTTCGCCCTCGCCCATGTCAGTCCGCCGCTGCCCGAATCGGCGCTCGCCGATCCCGGGGCGCCCAGGCCGCCCTTCGCGCAGCGCCTAAGCCAACCGGCCCTGTCCCACGAAAAACCCCGCGGAGAGACGGCGACTGTCAAGCCACCCGCGCGTCCGCAAATGATCGCGCTGGCGGAACCGCCGCCCGTCGCTCCAGCGCCTTCATCCCCGAAGAAGGTCGGCTTCAGCATTCCCGTCGTCTCCGCCCTCGTTGCGAAACTGCCGACGGGGCGCGATATCATGAACGGCGTCGGCGCGGCCGGCCGCAGGGTCGCGTCGATCTTCGGGGGGTGAGTTTGGCGTAGCGCGGCTTGGCGCGGCTTTATGCCGCGCGCCGCGCCAGTCCAAGGGCGATCAGCGACGTCACGGCGAGCAGCACGATCGCGGCGCCGTAAACGTAGGTGGACAGCGCGAGGCCGAAAGTCGGCGCGACCAGCCCGACAATGACCGCTGGCAGGGCGAAGGCGAGGTAGCTCTCGACATAGAAGGCGGCCAGCAGTCCGGCGCGCTCGTTCGCCGCGGCCAGCGGCAGCACCATGCGGATCGTGCTTGAGAACGCCGCGCCAAATCCGAAGCCGGCGATGGCCGTCCCCATCAAGAGAACCGGCGTGTTATGGAGATCGACGCCGGCCAGGGTAGCCACGACGCCGCTGGCGAAGATGGCCGCGCCAAGCGCCAGCGCCTTGTCGGCCGCGGTCTGGCGAAATAACACCACCGCGATCGTGGCGGCGAGGGTGAGCGTCGCGACCACGCCGCCACCGACCATGGGCGAGGTCAATCCCGTCGCCACCCGCACCAGCGAAGGCATCAGCGAGAAATAGAACCCGCCAAGAGCCCAACCCGCGATGTTGACCGGGCTGACGCGCAACAAGGTCGCCCGAGCCCGGGCGGGGACGTTGGCGTGCGGGCGCAGCGACGCGAACGCGCCGGGCTTGCCAACCGCCGTTTCCGGCATCCAGACGAGAACGATCGCCTCGATGACCGACAAGACAAGAAGCACGCCGAAAACGGCGCGCATGGGAAATGGCGCGTAAGCCACCAGCGCGCTTGAGGCGAGCGAACCAACCGTCAGGCCCGCGAAGGTGGTGATGCTGTTCAGCAGCGGGCCGCGCGCCCGGTTCGCGTCCAGAATGGCCGCGCCGATGGCCGTGACCGCCGCGCCGGTCGCGAAACCCTGAGCAACGCGCGCCGCGATCAGCATGGGCGCGGATTGGGCGTCGATAAACAGCAGC
>CAIKAR010000093.1 GCA_903825465.1 uncultured Hyphomicrobiales bacterium
AATTCACGTTCGCGCCAGTGCCGCATCATCTTCGGCAGCGGAATGCGCACCGGGCACACTTCTTCGCAGCGCCCGCAAAACGTCGAGGCGTTCGGCAGGTTGCCGCCCTTGTCGACGCCGACGAGCGAAGGCGTCAGCACCGCGCCCATCGGGCCGGGATAGACCGAGCCGTAAGCGTGTCCGCCGACCGCGTGATAGACGGGGCAATGGTTCATGCAGGCGGCGCAGCGGATGCAGCGGAGCATGTCCTGGAACTCGCCGCCGAGCATCGACGAGCGGCCGTTGTCGACGAGCACGACGTGGTATTCCTCCGGCCCGTCTGGGTCGCCTTCGCGCCGCGGTCCCGTCGACACCGTCGTGTAAACGCTCATGTCCTGGCCGGTCGCCGAGCGCGCCAGCACGCGCAGGATTTGCGCGGCGTCCTCGAGCGTCGGCACGATCTTCTCCAACGACGCGACGACGATATGCGCGCGCCCCAGCGTCTGCGAGAGATCGCCGTTGCCCTCGTTGGTGACGATGATCGACGAGCCGGTTTCCGCGACCAGGAAGTTCGCGCCGGTGATTCCAACGTCGGCGGCCAGAAATTTTTCGCGCAAAACCGCGCGCGCCTCGGCCAGCAGGCTCTCCGGCGCGTCGAGATCCCTGTCTTTCGGCAGACCCGTGTGAGCGCGGCGGAAGTCCGCCTCCACCTGATCCTTGTTGAGATGCACCGCGGGCGCGATGATGTGCGAGGGAGTCTCGCCGCGCAACTGAATGATGTATTCGCCGAGGTCGGTCTCGACCGCCCTCATGCCGGCGGCCTCGATGGCCTCGTTGAGGCCGATCTCCTCCGACACCATCGACTTGCCTTTGGCGATTGTCCGCGCGCCAAGCGCCGCGCAGAGATCGACGACGATCGCGCGGGCCTCGGAGGAATCGCGGGCGAAGTGAACGTGGCCGCCGGATTCCACCACCTTCTTTTCGTAGGCTTCGAGATAAAGGTCGAGGTGCGCGAGCGTGTGGTTCTTGATGTCGCGCGCGCTGTCGCGCAACGCCTCGAACTCGGGCAGGCGCGCCGCGGCCGCCGCGCGGCGTTCGACGAAATTGACGCGCACGTTGCCCAGAGCGCGCTGCAATTGCGCGTCGGCCATGGCCTCGCGGGCGTTCTGTTTGAACCGCGGCGTGGTGTTGTGAACGCTCATTTCGCGGGCTCGCCAATCGGCGGCTCGGATGTCATGCCAGCCAGCACTTCGGCGACGTGGCGGACTTCGATCGCGGCGCCGCGCCGCGACAGCTTGCCGGCCATGTTGAGCAGGCATCCCAAGTCGCCCGCGAGCAGGCAGTCCGCGCCCGACGCCTCGATGTTCTCGCACTTCTTGGCGACGATGGAGTCAGAGATCTCGCTGTATTTGACCGCGAAGGTTCCGCCGAATCCGCAGCAAGTGTCGTTCTCGCGCAGGGGCAGGGCTCGCAACCCCTCGACGCTCGCCAAAAGTTTGCGCGGCTGCGATTGAACCCCGAGCTCCCGCAGGCCCGAACAGGAATCGTGGTAGGCGGTTGTTTTCGCGAACACCGCCGCGACTTTTTCGATCTTCATGACGTCGACGAGGAAACTTGTGAGTTCGTGGCACTTGTCCGCGAACGTCCGCGCGCGCGCCGCGAGCTCCGGCTCGCCGGCGAACAATTCGGGATAGTGCGCGCGAAGCATGCCGGCGCAGGAGCCCGACGGCGCGACGATGTAATCGCAGCCTGAAAACGCGTCCATGGTTTTCAGCGCGATGTCGCGGGTCGTGGCGCGGTCGCCGGAGTTGAAGGCCGGCTGTCCGCAGCATGTCTGCGCGGGCACGATAACGTCGCAGCCGGCGTCGTCGAGCAATTTGGCCGCGGCGAAGCCGACGCTTGGCCGCACGAGATCGACGAGGCAGGTGACGAAAAGTCCGACGCGCGGACGCGATGCTGCGGGCAAAACTGGACCTCGGGGCGCTCCGGCGCGCGCCGGACATTGCACGACGGGCGCGCCCGTTTCAAGAACGCCCGTCCCCGCCGTCCCCGCGCCGATTTGCGCCGAACGGGACATCGCCAATATTGTGATCCGCCGCCGCCAGGCGCCGAATCGTCCGAGTGCCGCCCATGCCCGCAATGCCGACGCTCAGGGATTTGAACAAGCTCAACTCGTTCGTGCGCGTGGCGGAGAGGCTGAGCTTCACCAAGGCGGCGGAGGATTTGCGCACGCGGCCCTCGGCGCTCAGCAAGCACATGACCGAGCTTGAGGAGGCGCTGGGCTTTTCCGTTTTGAACCGCTCGACGCACGGCGTTGTCCTCACGGAGGCCGGCGAGGGGCTCTTCAAGCGGTGCCTGCAATTGCTCGCCAATCTGGACGAATACATCGTCGAAACCCGCAACGAACAATCCGGGCCTTACGGGGTTCTGCGCGTCCACGCCGCCAGCGGCCCCGCGCGGTGGTTTCTGGCGCCGCTGGTCGCCGATTTCGCGCGCCGCCATCCCACGATCCGCATCCAGGTTTCCACCGACGCCGAGACGTTTGGAGGGGATGGCGAGGGTTTCGATGTGATCCTCGCCGACAAGAAGCCGCAGGCTCCGGGGATGATCGAGGCCGACATCGGCGGCGTCGATCATGTGATATGCGCGTCGCCCGCCTATTTTCGCGGCCATGGGCGGCCAAAACGCCGGCCGATCTGCGCGACCACAATTGCTTCGCCAACAATTTCGCGGCGCCGAGGGGCTGGTGGTTCGAGACCAGCGGCCGGAAGACCTTGATCGAAGTGAAGGGCGCGTTGATTTCCAACAGCGCCGCGGTGCTCAAGCAAGCGGCGCTCGAGGGGTTGGGAATCGCGCGGCTCCCCCGCCACAGCGTCGAGGTGGAGATCGCCGACAAGACGTTGCTCGTCCTCTTCGAGGGCGAGGCCCGTTCTCCCGAGCGCCTGCGCGCCTATTTCACCCAGGCGAAGCGTCCGCCGGCGAAAATCGCGCTGTTCGTGGATTTTCTGCGGGAGGCCGCGAAGTCCGCCCGGCGCGGCCCTATTTCATCATATCCGCCACTTTGAGCAGGATATCCTTGGGCATTTTCAGCGTGTCGGCGACGATCGCGTCCATTTCCTCGCCGGTTCCCCCGTCGATCATCAGACCGCGCGTCTTGCAGGCCGCCACGAACTCCGGGTCGGCCAGCATGGCCTGAAACGCGTCGCGCAGCGCCTTCAGCCTGTCCGGCGGCGTGCCGGGGCCGGCAATGATGGAGCGGCCGATTTCCGCTGTGCTCGCCGTGGCGCGCAGGATGTCCTTGCCCTCTGGCGTGATCCCGAGTTCGGGAAGCGTCGGCACATTGGGCAGCAGCGGATGGCGCTTCAGCGCGGCCTGGTAGAGGATCACGGCCTCGCCCTTGTCGATCCAGCCGGGATGGTTGATGAGAATGCCGGGCAGCCCGTAGGCGCCGACGATATCGACCTCGCCCTTCTCCATCGCCAACGCGATTTCGGTTGAGCCGGGGTAGCCGCGGATGATCTTGAATTTCGCGCCGGCGTAGGTGTTCAGCGCGGTCGGAAACACCATGGTCGTCGAGCCGCCGCCCGAGGCGCCGACGGTGTATTCCTTGTTTCGAACGTCGTCGAACGACTTGATGCCGCTCTTCGGCAGCGCGACGCCGGTGTCGATGTTCGTGACCATCCGCCCGAGGTAATGGAATTTCGAAACGTCGATGTTGGCGGTGTTGCCCACAATGCTGTCGAGCGCCAGCGTTTGCGCGAGGCTGCCGAACATCGTGCCGTCCTTCGGCGCCACGTCCGCCAGGTATTTCGCCGCGACAAAACTGCCGCCGCCCGGCATGTTTTGCGTGATGATCGTGGGAGCGCCGGGAATGTGCTTGGGGAGAAACTCCGCCACGAGCCGGCCGTAGATGTCGTAGCCGCCGCCAGACCCGTAGCCGATGATCATGCGCAGGGTCTTGCCGTGGTAGAAATCCGCGACCGATTGCGCGCGCGCCTGCGTGGCGACGCCGACGACAATCATCGCAAGCGCCGCGATCCGCCCCGCCCATTTTCCTTTTCGCATCGTTCCCGCCGATTCCGATTTTGCGCCAATGGTTCCAGCCCGCTGTCGACGCGGAACTGGAACCAAGGCTGATTAAGCGTCATCGCGGACCATTAGCGGCTGGGCCGTCCGATGTCACTCGGCCGCGATGATCGAACCCGGGTAGGCGCGGTTGTCGCTTTCGGCCTTGAAAAGATCCATGCACCAGTTCGCGAGTTCGATGCCGGTGGGGAACCAGACGCTGTTCGTCTTTTTCATGTGCTGGATAATGCCCCGCAACGCCAGCGTGCGGCCCGGCCGCCCGATGATGTAGGGGTGCAGCGTGAACGGGATGTAGCCCGGCTGCTCGGCGGTCTCGGAATAGAGCTCGTCGAAATAGGCCTTCCATGTCTCCAGTCCGTGGTGTGGATTGCCGTATTCGCCGTGCCGGTGGGCGAACAACGTGCCGTCGCCGAAGGGCTGGCGCGGCAGCTCGATCATCGCCTTGCCGTTGTTTTCCCACAAGAAGGGACGCTCGGCGTGGAAGCAGTTGGTGTTGAAGGCGAAGCCGTTCTCGATCAGGAGCTCGATGGTGTTCACGCTCTGCGTGCAGGAGCGCCAGCCGAGCGGGCGGCGGCCCGCGCGCTGCTTGTGCATGGCGATGGTTTTCTTCATGATCGCGTCTTCCTGGTCGCGCGGCAGGTAGCGGGCGATTTCGTGATTGTAGCCATGGCCCTCGACGACGTGGCCGTCGGCGATGATCGCCTCTATGGCCTCGGGGAAACGCTCGGCGATGGCGCCGCAGGTCATGAAAGTGGACTTGATCCCCTCTTCCTTCAAAATGCGCAGCAGGCGGTAGATCGCGTGGTGCGGGCCGTATTCGCCCTGGCTCCAGCTTTCGTAGTTGAGGACGCCGTTCTTGTCCGGCTTCACGTCCTCGCCGCCCTGGAAGTCGAATGTGAAGAAGACGGCGGCCCGCTCTTTTTTGGGCCAACGAAGGAGGTGGTCGTAGTGATATTCCTTGAGCATCGGGCGCCTCTCTCGGCAATTGAAATGGTTTTGGCCCGGCCTTGGCCAGACACAGGCATGTTAAACGATGCGCGCGCCAATGGTAGCCCGCGTTTTGGAACAACTGTTGTGCCGCCCGGCCCACCGCCCGGGTAGCCCAGGTTTGGCGCCATCGCGGCCTCTGCTTGTCAACCATCGCCGCGTTTGAAATGGTGCCCCCACACGTTTTATGGAGGAAACCCTTGTCCGAAGAAGCCCGCAAGAAAGCCTGGGACGAACTCGTCGCCAAGTTCGCCAGCGAAAAGGCCAAGCCCTACGAGGAATGGGTGCGGGCCGAGGGCCTCGACATTCTCGACGCGCAATATGTGCGCAACCTGCGGAAGGTGCCGCTCAAGCCCTGGACGCGGCGCGGCGGCAACGCGGCTTTCCTCAACCACGACGCCTCGCGGCACAGCAACGACTGCTACATCATGGAAATACCGGCTGGCGGCAAGCTCAACCCGCACCGGCAGATGTACGAGGAAATGGTTTTCGTGCTGGACGGCCGCGGCTCCACCAAGGTCTGGAACAACGCCGGCAAAAGCCTGACCTTCGAGTGGAAGGCGGGCGCGATCTTCGGCGTTCCGATGAACTGCTGGCATCAGCATTTCAACGGCTCCGGATCGGCGCCGGTCCGCTACGTCGCGGTCACCAACGCGCCGCCGGTCATCAACCTTTATAAAAACCTCGATTTCGTTTTCAACAATCCGTTCGAGTTCACCGACCGCTTCAACGGCGAGCCCGACTATTTCGCGGCGAAGAACGACCGCGACATGTGGACGATCCGCACGAACTTCATCCCCGACGCCGTCAATATTCCGCTCGCCATCGCGCATGAGCGCGGCGCCGGCGGCCAGCATCTGCGCTTCACTCTCGCGAATTCCTCGCAGCAGGGCCACCTCTCGCAATTCCCGATCCAGACCTACAAGAAGGCGCACGCGCACGGGCCCGGCGCGCATGTCGTCATTCTTTCGGGCGAGGGCTATTCGCTGTGTTGGAACGACGGGCTCGAAAATCCGCCGGACCGCTTCGACTGGGAGGTCGGCACGCTGATTGTGCCGCGCGACAACGTCTATCACCAGCATTTCAACACCGGGCCCGAGCCGGCCCGCTATCTCGCGTTCCGCACGGGGTCCAGCGGCGTGAAGAATTCGCAGGGCGTCGTCAAGTGCTTCTATTCGAAGCGCATCGGCGGCCATCAACTCGACTACGCCGACGAATCCCCGACGTTCCGCCGCATGTTCGAGGAGGCGTTGACGCGTCACAACCTCGCGCCGGCGATGGACGCCGCCTATGAGAAGGAAAAGGAAACGCTGCCGCCGGTCGGCGCTGAAATTCCGCGGTGATTTTCGCGCTCCTTCCTTTCCCAAAGGAACGGAGGGAGCGCCCCGGCGCCGGCGTCGCTTTAAGTAGGCGTCACTTGTAAATCGCCGCGGCCAGCGCCATCATTTTCTCCTGCGATTCATAGGTGCCGCCGCCGAGCAGTTTTGTCCGCAAAAACGGCCGGGCGTCGTCGTTGGCCTTCTCCACCACTCCCTTGGTCACGGGGATCAGTCCCGCGTTGGCGAAGGCCAATTGCGATTCCGGCTCGAGCATGAATTGCGTTAGCAGCCGCGCGGCGTTCGGGTGCGGCGCGCCGGTCAGCAACGCGAAATGCGCGCTGGCGTAGACCCATCCCTCTTTGGGGGCGATCATGCGGATAGGCAGGCCTTTCAGCGCCAGCGCGTAGGGCAGTTGCTGGGGGAAATAGACCGCGTATTCGCCGCGGGCCACTTGCCGCTCGGCCTCCCGGTTGTTGCGCGTGACGACATAGTCCTGTTCGGCCAGCGCCTCGTGGTATTCGCGCCCGAAGGCCTTGTATGTCGCCTCGAACATCGCCGCTCCCGCGCCCGACAGGCGCAGGTCGTCGCCGGTCATCTTGCCCTTCCATTTCGGGTTGAGCAGGTCGCTCCAGCTTGTGATTTCGCCATCGGCCACTAGCCGGGCGTTCGTCAAAATCCCGTAGGGTGGAGACCAAACCGGCACGCCGTTTGGGTCGCGCTCGATGTCGTCGCTCAAATTGGCGGCGTTCGGCACGCTCATCGCGGGCTGGAGTTCTCCGGCTTTCGCGTGGCCGGGCAGCGTCGCGGGAGAGGCGATATAGATGTCGCCGATGTAGCGCCGCGCCGCCTGCTCGATGCGGATGCGCTCGGTCACTTCGCTGGCGCGGGCGATCAAATGATCGACGCGAACGCCGTATTGAGCCTCGAACGCCTTCATTCGCGCGACCGCCGGCGGCCCGCTCAGAGCGGAATAGACGACGACACTGCCCTCCTTTTTCGCGGCGGCCACAACATTGTCCCAGGACGCGTCCTGCGCGCGGGCGGGGAAAACCGCGAAAACCGCCGCTATCGCGATGAAAAAACGCCGCATGGAGATCACCCTCGACTTGAGACCCGCCCAACATATTCGACGCCGACCGCCGCTAAATCGTCCCAGTAGCCGGGATAGGTTTTCGCCACGCAGCCGGGATCCAGGATCGTGACGCCGCCAATCCTCAAGCCCGCCAGCGCGAAGCTCATGGCGATGCGGTGGTCGCGATAGGTTTCGATTCGCGCGGACAATGTTTGGCCGGCGAGCGCGGGGTCGGAGGCCACGATCAAATCGTCGCCGTCTTCGCGCGCGAGCCCGGGGCGGATGCGCGATAGCTCGGTCGCCAGGGCGTTGATCCTGTCGCATTCCTTCACGCGCAAATTCGCGATGCCGACGAAGCGCACAGGAGCGTTGTTGAAAGCGGCGAGCACGGCGAGCGTCGGCACCGCGTCCTGCGTTTGCGAGGCTTCGATCACGGCGGGCATGTTCGGGAACGAGGCGATCAGGTCGTAGGCGCGCGCGTCGGGCTGGGTGAAGGCGGACGGCGAAACGCCGAGATCGATGGCCCCGCCGGTCAGCGCGTTCGCCGCCCACAAATATGTCGCCGCGGAGGCGTCTGGCTCGACAACATAGTCGCGCGCGGCGTAGCCGGTCGGCGCGACGCGCCACAAGGAAGGATCGACTTGTTCGACGCGCGCGCCAACCGCGCGCATCGCCGCGATCGTCAAATCGACATAGCCGCGCGCGCCGATGTCGCCGCCTTTCAAAGCGACCTCCACCGGCCCGCGGCCCAGGGGCGCGGCGATCAGCAGCGCCGACACGTATTGGCTCGACAAGCCGCCGTCGATTTCGACGCGGCCCTGGCCGAAGTCTCCCCGGCCGCGAATCGTCACGGGCGGGCAGCCTGTGGGCGCTTCGATATCAACGCCCAGCGAGCGCAGGGCGGTCACCAGCGGCGCGATCGGGCGCTTGCGCATATGAGCGTCGCCATCGACAACCACGCGCCCGTCGACGGTCGCCGCCGCCGCGGTCAAAAACCGCGTCGCGGTGCCGGCGTTGCCGAGAAAGAGGGGCGCGGCGGGCGCTCGCAAGCGCCCGTCGCCGGAAATGTGAAAACTTGTTTCGTCCGGTTCCGAAATATCGACGCCCATGGCGCGCAAGGCCGCCGCCATGTGCCGGGTGTCGTCGCTTTTCAGCGCGCCGGTCAGGCGGCTCGCGCCTTTCGCCAGCGCCGCGAGCAACAGCGCGCGGTTGGTGATGGACTTCGATCCGGGTGGCGTCGCGCGTCCGCGCAGCGGCGAGGCCGGAGGGATGATCGTCAATTCGTCGGGATAGTTCGTCACGTCGCGCCATCCATTGTGGATGGCGCAGCCTTAGCGCGGAGCCGCGCCTTACGCCACCTTGCGCGGCGTCATTCGCTCGCTCTTGAGCGCCTCGATCTCGCCGGAAGTCCCGCCCTCGTGGTATTCGGCGTCCTCGTTGACGTCCCAGATGTCGTAGATTTCGCCGCCCGCCAGGATGTTGCGGACCGTCAGCATGGCGGTCATCATCGCGTGGTCCTGGTTGTTGTATTTGTGCATTCCGTTGCGGCCGACGAGATGCAGGCCGGGGAAGGTCAGCGCGATGTCGCGGCGCACGGTCTCGACGTTGTCGCGATAGCTGTCGTCGTAGACCGGATAGGCCTTGGCCTGGCGCACGACGCAGGCGTCCACCACCTCGTCGGCGCGAAGCAGGCCGATCTTGTCGATTTCCTGTTTCGCCAACGCCACCAGCTCGGAGTCCGACGCGTTCCACAGGCCGTCGCCCTCGAAGCAGAAATATTCGAGGCCGAGGCAGGTCATGCCCTCTTGCGGAACGAGGTCCGGCGACCACGAGCGGAAGTTCTGCACGCGGCCGACCTTCACCGAGGGATCGTGAATGTAGACCCAGTTGTCCGGGAAGTGGCGCGACGATTTCGCGATCAGCGCCACGGTGAGGAAGTCCCGGTATTTCAATGCGCGCGCGTTGAACAGGCTGATGGGCGTCGGCGACAGCGCGTTCATCAGTTCGACGATGGGCGCGGACGAAATCACGCGCGCGCCGGTGAAGTGGCTCTCGACGCCCTTCGCGTCGATGGCCGTGACCGTCCACACGCCCGTCGCGTCGTCGCGCGTCAACCGCTGGAGCTTTTGACCCATGCGGATTTCGCCGCCGCCCGACTGGATTTTCCGCGCGCAGGCCTCCCACAACATGCCGGGGCCCTTGCGCGGATAGCGGAAGGATTCGATCAGCGTCTTGATGACGGGGCCGCCTGTTTTCGGCTTGCCGCGGAACGAGCGCGTGAGCGCGTTGAAGACCGCCGAGCCAAGGCTCAGCCCCTTGATGCGCTGCGCCGCCCAGTCGGCCGAAATCTCGTCGCAGGACATGCCCCACACCTTCTCGGTGTAGGTCTTGAAAAAGATCGAAAAAAGCCGTTCGCCAAACTGGTTGCGCACCCATTGGTGGAAGGTTTTGGGGTCGGGGATTGGCCGGACCTTCGCCCAGCCGTAGGACAGCATGCAGAGCGCGCTCTCGACGATTCCAAGGTTGCGCAGCGCCTCGAAGCCGTTGAGCGGGTAGGAATAAAACTTGTCGCCGTAGAAGATGCGCGACAGGCGGGGGCGCTCGATGAAATCGTCGGGCAGAATTTCGTCCCAAAGGTCGACGACCTCTTTCGACTTCGAGAAAAAGCGGTGGCCGCCGATGTCGAACAGGAATTCCTTGTAATTCGCGGTGCGGCTGATCCCCCCCACGAACACCGGGTCTTGCTCGATTGTCAGCGTCGAGCGTCCGGCCTTGCCCAACTGATAGGCCGCGGTGAGGCCGGCGGGGCCAGCGCCGATGATGATCGTGTCGAAGTCGGGCGTCATGCGGCGGTCCTTGTGGCGGGCGCTCGGGCGAAGGCGAACACGCTTTGTCCGGTGAAGGAAAACACCGTTGTCAAAGCGGCGGCGGCGAACAGGCAGGGGTAGGGATGTGTTTCGCCCGTGGCGTAGTGCAGAAAAAGGAACACGCCGTAATTAAAACCCTGAGCGACGGCGGCGACGCCCGCGTAGCGCGCGAATTCAACCAACGGCGGGCGGCCGCTGGCGGCGAAGGTGACGCGCCTGTTGAGCCACCAGGTGACAAGCGTGGCTACGGCCAGCGAGGCGGCGCGGGCGACAGGCGCGCCCGCGCCGTTGTGGAAAAGAAGCGCGAAGACGGAGGTGTCCACCGCCAATCCAACGACGCCGACCGTCAGGAAACGGGCCAGGCGAAACAGCGCGGGCAAACGCGGCGCGAGGAACGGCGCGCGCCGACCGAGCCAAGCTTCGAGTTCCGGCGAAAAAAACGGGTCGAACGGGGCGGCCTGCCCGCATTCGACGATGTTCCGCTGCAGCCCCATCCACCGATCCCCGCCGCGCGCGTGAAAGCGCGGCGATTCCGGATCGCTGACCGCGCGGCGCCGCCATCAAAGCCCGCCAGTGCTTAATTTCAGGTAACCGGCGGTCGCCGCCGTTCACTATTCGTGGATTATCGACGCCGGCGCCGGACGGTCGACTTGACGCCGCCGCCATGCTAGGCGCCCGGCATGTCGATGCACGAGGGATTGCTCCCCAACAACGCCGCCCACGTGATGCGGTTGACCTGCGACGCGGCGTCCGCCCGGGCCATCGCGGACATCGTCGTCGAGAGCTTCGATTCGGCCGAAACCGCCGCTGGCGCCTTCGAAATCGAGGACGCGGCGCCGAGTTGGGACGAGGCGCGAAGGTGGATTGTCGAAGTCTTTTTCGCCGACGAGCCGGACGAGGATTTTGTCCGCTCGCTGATCGAAGCCGTCGCCGGCGCGGATAACGCCCGCGCGGCGACATTCGACCGGGTCGAGCAGCGCGACTGGGTCGCCTCGTCGCTCGAAGGGCTGAAGCCGGTGCGCGCCGGGCGCTTTCTGGTGCATGGCTCGCACAGCCGCGAAGCCGTCCGGGCCAACGACATAGGCCTCGAGATCGAGGCGGCGCTGGCTTTTGGCACGGGCCACCACGGCACCACGCTGGGCTGCCTGAGGATGCTCGACCGCGTGTTGAAACAGCGCCGTCCCCGCCGTATTCTCGATGTCGGCACGGGGACGGGCGTTCTGGCGCTCGCCGCGGCGCGTTATCTCCATATCGCGGTGGCGGCCGGCGACATCGATCCTGTGGCGGTCGAGGCGGCGCGGGCCAACGCCCGACTCAACCGGGCGAGCCCGTGGATGCGCCCGCTCACGGCGCGCGGACTGGAACATCCCGGCCTGCGCGCGGGTGGGCCCTACGACCTTATCTTCGCGAATATATTGGCGAAACCGCTGCGGCTGCTCGCGCCCTCGATCTGCGCCAGCGCGGCGCGCGGCGCGGATGTCGTGCTGTCGGGCCTGTTGTCGGGCGATGTACCGGGTGTGTTGACGGCCTATGCCGCGGGTGGTTTCGCGCTGGCGGCGCGCGGCGACATCGAAGGCTGGGCTTGCCTCCTGCTGCGTCGCGGCGGCGCGGGACGAAGGCCGGCGTGGGATTGAAGTGGCCTCGCGCGCGGATTTGATGCGCTACCAGCCGATATTGACGCCAAAACGACAGGTGGAGGTTCAACGCGGGCGTCACTCTCACCACCACGTCGAAGCCGGACGTGGGCGTCACGGGGGGCGCGGCCTAACCTGTTCAATCAAAGGGGGACGGGCGCGCGAGCGCGTCCGTCCCGACTCAAAGCTCAGGGCAGGCGTTCGATTTTCCTGGCGGCGTCGTCGATGATGTCGGCGGCGTCGAACAGGGCCTGTTTGCCGGTTTCGGTGGCGAGCCTCTGGCCAAGCGCGGCCCTGAGATTGGCCATCGCGCGCCAAATCGGGCCCGATTCCGTCCGGCCGCTTTGCGCGCCGAGGGCCTCAAGGCGCCGGAGCGCGTTCTCGGCCTCCACCCTATGCTCGTTCAGGTGCGTCTTGCCGGCCTCCGCGAGAGAATACGCGCGTTTGGAACCGGCCGACGCGGCGGCTTCGATCAATTCCTGTTCTTCCAGGAGTGTCAGCGTGGGATAGACCACGCCGGGACTTGGCGCGTAGGCCCCGCCGGTCCGCGATTCAATCTCCCGGATCAGGTCGTAGCCATGGCGAGGTTGGTCTTCCAACAGGCGCAACAAGACCAGACGGAGCTCGCCCGCCTCGAACATCCGACGGCTCGGGCCGCCTCTGCCGTCGCGGGGTCCGCGTCCGTGGCCGTGTTCGCGCGGGCCCATGCCCGGATGGCCGCCGCGCATGGCGCGGATGGCTTCACGGAAGTGGCCGCCAAATCTCGGGTGGTCAGGGCCGGGGCCGTCGTTGGGTTCCGCTCCGCGCCATCCGCGTGCGCCCATTCCATGGTGGGTGTGCTTGGTATGCATAAATTTATGTTTCTCCATCGAAACTGCTCAAGATCGAACATTATCGTGTTTCGATGTCACTAAGATATATCTTTTAATATCGTTGTCAACTCTTTTTCTCCGGACCCCGTTCGGGGCATCCAGGCTATTGAGCGTCGCCCGCACGGCTTCGGCGAATCCTCCGCCGCCGGTTCGGCCTTCGACCACCTGAAGTCCGCCCGGCGCGGCGATAACAAGGGTCATATCCGTCACCCGATCGACCCGGGAAAACCGCGCGCGAGCGCTCGCTCCGGCGTTGAGGGCCGCGATGCCCGCGGGCGAGAGAGACCAGACGGCGCTCCAGCCGATTCGCAACCCGTGGCGCACGCGAAGTCGGCGTCGATCTCGACCTGTGATTTCCGAATTGTGCGACTGACGCTCGACGCGCCCTATACGGCGATGTCGACGTGGAACAGGCCCAACCGGCTAAACGCGTATGGGCCGGCGGGACGGGGCGACAAGCCCCCCGCGCCGCGCATGGAGAGCCGTCGCGCGCGCCCCTTGACCCCGCGCCATCGATCAATGCAAAAGTCGCGTCTTGCGCGCGCGGACACCGCCGCGCATCGCCGCGATGTCCGCGGTCCGGGAACGCGTGCGTATGCCTGATTCAACCAGCGGTATCCTGTCGTCCATCGAAGACATCATCGAGGACGCCCGCGCCGGCCGAATGTTCATTCTGGTGGATGACGAGGGCCGCGAAAACGAGGGCGACCTCGTCGTTCCCGCCGGCATGGCGACCGCCGACGTCGTCAATTTCATGGCCAAGCACGGCCGCGGGCTCATATGCCTGTCGCTGACCCGGGAACGCGCCGATTTCCTGGGCTTGCAGCCCATGGCCGCCAAGAACCGGGCGCAACACCAGACCGCTTTCACCGTGTCGATCGAGGCGCGCGAAGGCGTGACAACCGGCATTTCCGCGGCCGACCGCGCCCACACCATCGCCGTCGCCATTGGCCACAACCGCGGCCGCGACGACCTTGTGTCGCCGGGCCATGTGTTTCCGCTTGTCGCGCAAGACGGCGGCGTCATGGTGCGCGCCGGCCACACCGAGGCCGCGGTCGACGTGGCGCGGCTCGCCGGCCTCGATCCCTCCGGCGTCATCTGCGAAATCATGAAGGACGACGGCAGCATGGCGCGGCTGCCGGATCTTGTTGAATTCGCCAAGATCCACGGGCTCAAGATCGCCACCATCGCCGACCTGATCGCGTATCGACGGCGCACCGAGCGGCATGTCGAAGTGATCGCCGAAACGACGATCAACAGCCGCTACGGCGGCGAGTTCAAGGTGCGGGTCTACGCCAACAAGATCGCCTACTCCGAACACGTCGCGCTGATCCTCGGCGACCTCTCGGGGCCGGAGCCGGCGCTGGTGCGCGTGCATCAGCACAACCTGTTCGCCGACAGCCTTGGCGACATGACGCCGGGGGAATTTTTCCGCGGCGAGGCGCGCCCGCGCGACCGGGACCTGCAAAACTCGATGCTCGCCATCGCCAAGGCGGGGCGCGGTGCCATCGTGTTGATCCGCGAACCGACGACGACCACGCTTGGGCGCATGATCAAGGAGCGCGAGGGCGTGCGCATGAGCAAATCGATGGACGAACTGCGTCAGTATGGCATCGGCGCGCAGATGCTCATGGATATCGGCGTGCGCGAGATGATCCTCCTCACGAACTCCATTCACCGGATGATCGGCATCGAGGGCTACGGCATCAATATCGTCGAGCAGCGGCCAATCCCGGACTTCGGGGACTGAGGGTTTTCGAGGCGGTTCGATGCCCATCCATATCGCCCTGCTGCGCGCGGTCAACGTCGGCGGCACCGCGAAGCTGCCGATGAGCGGGTTGCGCGCGGCGTGCGAAGCCGCGGGGCTGAGGAATGTCGAAACCTACATCGCCTCGGGCAATCTCGTCTTCGAAAGCGCGCTCGACGCGGCCGGGGCGGAACACGTCGTCGCGGGAGTGTTGCGCGACGCCTTCGGACTGACGAAAAACCACGCTTTGGTTCGAACGGCGGACGAGGTCGCCGCGGCCATGTCCGGCAATCCGTTCGAGGACGCGGCGCGAGAGCGGCCAAACTGGTTGTCGCTCTACTTCCTTTCCGGCGCCGCGCATGAAAACGCCGCCCGGATTGTCGCGGAATACGGCGGCCCCGAACGCCTGTCCCTCGCCGGCCAAGTCTCTCTCGCTGGCCATGTCTCTCTCGCTGGCCAAGTCCTCTACGTTGATTTTGTCAATGGCGCCGGGCGCTCGAAAATCACGCCGGCCTTCCTCGACAAAACGCTTGGGACGCCCGCGACCGCGCGCAACTGGAACACCTGCGGCAAGCTCGTCGCCATGGCGCGGGCGCGCGGGGGCTGAGCCCTGGGCAACGCAACCATGCTATAAAAGCGCCGGACTGGATTCCCGGCGGCCATGAACATTTCGGTTTCAACCCATTTTCCCGTCGAGGTCGGCCTCACCGCCGCCATCGCGACCGTGCGCGGGGAAGACCCGCTGATCCTCGTCGCCGAGGCGGCGCGGGGCGACCGCGAGGCGGCCCTGCCTTCCGGACCCTTCGATCCTCTCGCGCATCGCACGTTCGAAATCGGCCTGCGCGAATGGGTCGCGGAACAGACAGGCGCGCCGCTGGGCTATGTCGAGCAGCTCTACACATTCGGGGACCGCGGCCGGCAGGCGCGCGCCGACGACCGCGAGCCGCACGTGGTTTCAATCGGCTACCTCGCCTTGACCCGCGCGCCAGCGGAGACTGAAGACCTCGCCTCCGGGGCCGCCTTTCGTCCCTGGTACGCGTTTTTTCCCTGGGAAGACTGGCGCGCCGCGCGGCCCGCGGTCATCGACGCCAAAATTCTGCCGGCGCTGCGCAAATGGGCAGCGCGCGACCCGGACCGGCCGAACGCCTACGGACTCTCCCGCCGCGAGCGGGTGCGGTTGTTGTTCGACGCCGACAACAATCGCCGGGACGACGAAAACGTCCTGGACAGATACCAAATTCTCTACGAGGCCGGACTTGTCGAGGAGGCGCGCAGGGATGGCCGCGCCAGTCCGCTGATCGACGAAGCGGGCCCCCTTGGGGCGCCCATGCGCCACGACCACAGGCGCATCCTCGCGACGGCGATCGGCCGGTTGCGCTCGAAGATGAAATACCGGCCCGTCATTTTCGAGTTGATGCCCGAGGCCTTCACTCTGTCGAAGCTGCAACGCGTCGCCGAGGCGTTGCAGGGGCGGCGCCTGCACACGCAGAATTTCCGCCGCCTCGTCGAGGCGTCCGCGGTTGTGGAGGCGACGGGCGACATGTCCCGCGCCACGGGTGGCCGCCCCGCCGCGCGGTTCCGCTTTCGCCGCGAGGTCGTGCAGGAGAGGCCCGCGCCGGGGCTGCGGATCGGCGCGCGAAGCTGAAGCCGCCGCAACCAAATGGGATAGCCGCCGTTTAACGGCGACACTTCGACAACAGGAGATTTCAATGTATCGACCCCATGCCATCGCCGCCGCCGCGGTTTTCGCGGCGCTTGTCTCGGGCGCGCCAGCGCGGGCCGAGATGATCACGTACGGCACCGACCTGAAGGGCGCGATGGAAGTTCCGCCCAACGCCACGAAAGGCGTCGGCGACGTCGAAGCCACGCTCGACACAGCGACGCGGAAATTCACGTACACCATCAACTACTCGGGCATCACGGGCCCCGCGACCGCGGCGCATTTTCACGGCCCCGCGGCGCCTGGCGTGAACGCGCCGCCGATCGTGCCTATCAACGGCGACCTCAAGAGTCCGATAAAAGGCGAAGCGACGCTGACCGAGGCGCAGGTCAAGGACATGCAGGACGGGAAAGTCTATTTCAACGTCCACACCGCCGACAACAAGGGCGGCGAGATCCGCGGCCAACTCATTAAAAAATGACGGCTTTTCACAGTCGATAAAAAAGGGCGCGGCGATTGATCGCCGCGCCCCGATCTAGGCGCTTGGTTGAAATCAAACCTGCGTCAGCATCTTCTCCACGCCGGACTCGGCGGTGCCTTGCGCCTCTTCGATGTTCAGCGTCTTCACAACACCGTCCTTGACGAGCATGGAGTAGCGCTTGGAGCGAACGCCCATGCCGCGCTCGGTGAGGTCGAGCACGAGGCCGATGGCTTTGGCGAAGGCGGCGCTGCCGTCCGCCAGAAACTCCACCTTGCCGTCGCTGCCGCTGGCGTCGCGCCACGCGCCCATGACAAACACATCGTTGACAGAGGTGACGGCGATTGTCTCGACGCCCTTCGCCTTCAGGGCCGCGGCCTGATCGCGATAGCCCGGCAGGTGGTTCTTGTGGCACGTCGGCGTGAACGCGCCCGGCAGGCCGAACAGCACGACTGTCTTGCCCTTGAAGACATCGTCCGTCGTCTTCGGCTTCGGACCTTCCGGCGTCATCACGGTGAATGTCGCGCTGGGCAGCTTGTCGCCAACTTTGATCATGGTGAAATCCTTCGCGGAGTGCAACGGGATGGTTTGTTCCCGACGCACTTCTAGGGCTTCGATCCGCCCACGTCGAGGCTCACCGTCGTTTCGAGCGCGCGCGCGTCGTCCGCGACGACGAGTGTGATATCGACGGACGAAGGAGCGCCGTCCGGCTTTTGTTCGAGCGTGAGATCGAATCCTCCACCGCTGTTGCGCTTCGTGCCGAAGAACCAGCCTTCCGCCGCGTCCGAAAAAAGGTCGGCGGCGGCGTCAAGCGGCGGCTCGAACCGAACGGTCCATGTGGGTTTCGCCGAACCGGTCGTTGGCTTGATTTCGACGCGCGGGCCGTCCGCGCCGATTGGCTTCGGCAAGGCGGCGAGCGCGCTCGTCAGCGCGGGGTCGGCCGTCGTCGCGCCCGGTGGCAGACGCAGCGCCAGCTTCGCCTCGACGGGAACGCAGATGCGGTCGCAGGCGGCGTAGCGCAGGTCGAGGGCGAGATCGACGGGCTGGGCGGGGTCGCGCGGCGCGACATCGATGGGCAGCACAACGTCGCCTACATAGGCGAAGACCTCGAGGCCATCCTCGGAGACGCGGCGAGGCGCGGGGAAGCGGGGCGTCGCGGAAGCGAGGTTTTTGGAGGCGCTGAAATCGAAAACCGGCGGCGCGCCGGAATCGCCGGGGTTGCGCCAATAGGTGTGCGCCGCGCCTTTCAGCGAGATTTCGACGCCCGCCGACCGGGCGCCGCCGGCGATCAGCCGCGCGGCCGACAGTTTGCCCTCGCTCCACGCGCCCGCAGCCGGCGCCGCGTCCTGCGCGGCCGCCGCCACAGGCGCGAGCGCCGAAAAGGCGGCGACAATCAACGAAATTGGCCAGAGTTCCATGACACCGGATACCAAAGCCCGGCCCAGGCCGCCACAAAAGTTCGCGTGATCGCGTCCTTGTCCCGCTTGGCGCCCGCGCGGGGAGTGATTAAGTTGGGCCTATGTCCCCACAACGCAAAGGCCGCGCCTCCGCCGGCGATAAATTCCTCGAAGGCCAGCTTCTTTTGGCGATGCCCGGTATGCCCGACCCCCGCTTCGCCCGCGCCGTGATCTACATGTGCGCTCACTCGGACGAGGGCGCGATGGGCATCATCGTCAACAAGCGCGCCCGCAAAACATCGTTTCCGGACCTGTTGCGACAGCTCGACATCGCGCCCGGCGAGACGCGCCCGCGGCCCGACGAACGCGTCGCCGCGGTGCGGGTGCTGAACGGCGGACCCGTGGACGTTCAACGCGGTTTCGTGCTGCATTCGGCCGACTATCATTCCAGCGACAACACGCTGGCCGTGGACGACGAGGTGTCCTTGACCGCCACCGTCGATATTCTGAAGGCCATCGTCAACGGCGACGGCCCCAGCCGCGCGATCGTCGCGCTGGGCTACGCGGGTTGGCAAGCCGGCCAGCTCGAAGACGAGATCCAGAACAATGGCTGGCTGACCTGTCCAGCCGACGCGGACATCGTGTTCGACGACAATTTCGAAACAAAATACGTCCGCGCCCTAGGCAAACTGGGCGTCGATCCCGCGATGCTGGTGAGCGACGCGGGACACGGCTAGAGCCTTCGAGGCGCAACGAGCCGCGGCTAACGCGGCGTTGGGGGGAGCGCATGGCGCGCGACACGGGTTTTTCAGGCTTGGCGGCCGCGTGCGCCGCGCTGTGCCTTTTGGCCGCGCCGGCGCGCGCGCAGGAGGGTGTCGCGAATTTCTATCGCGGCAAGCAGTTGCAGTTGCGCGTCGGAACGCCAGCGGGCTCGGGTTACGACATTGTGGCGAGGTTGATCGCCACGCGTTTCAGCCGCCACATGCCGGGCAACCCCGCCGTGATCGTGCAAAATGTTCCCGGCGCCGGCAGTCTGACGCTCGCCAACCAGATCGCCACGACCGCGCCGCGCGACGGCACGGTGATCGGCATTGTCACCAACGGCGTGCCGACCGCGCCGATGCTGACGCCGGAGACCGCGCGCTTCGACATCTCGCGCTTCGGCTGGATTGGCAGCCCGTCGGCGGAAACGATGATGGTGATGCTTTGGCACGACGCGCCGATCCGCGACATCGCGGATCTCTACACAAAGGAAACGCTTGTCGGCGCGGCGCAACTCGGCACGGCGACAATGGACAATCCGCTCGTCGCCAACGCCGCGCTCGGCACGAAGTTCAAGATCATCCCCGGCTACGACGGCACCAACGCCATCGACCTCGCGATGGAGCGCGGCGAAATCATGGGCCACGCGGGGATTGGATGGGTGACCGCGAAGGCGCGCAACCAGCAGTGGATGAAGGAAGGCAAGGTGCGCGTCGTCGCGCAATACGGGTTCACGAAAAACCCGGAAATGCCCGATGTGCCGCTGTTCGAATTGCCCGCCGACCCGGTGAAGCGGGACATGATCTCGGTCATGTTCGCGCGGCAGGATTTCGGCCGGCCGTTGATCGCGCCGCCGGACACGCCCGCGGACCGGTTGAACGCGCTGCGGCGAGCCTACGACGAGACGATGCGCGATCCCGATTTTCTGCGCGAGGCCGCGCAGGCGTCGATGGATATCAATCCGATCACGGGAGAAGCGCTGGAAAAGCTCGCGGCGGGCGTCAAGGCGACAAGCCCGGAAGCGGTCGCGCGCCTGCGCGACGTGCTCGATCCCAACCGCATGGCGAAATAGGCCGCGGCCTGGCGCTCACGCGCCGGGGGCCGGCATGTCGGCGTCGTATTCCGCGGGGACGGGCACCTGGTGGCGCAGCATGATCTCGCGCCGCTCGCGCGCCGATCGCATCATCGCCAGACAGGCTTCGAGCGTCGCCATGCCCCAGCGCCCGTCGTGCCAAAGCGGCTTGCCGTCGACGACGGCGGCGTAAAGCTCTTCGAGTTCGGCGCGGCGCTGCGCGATGGCGGTTTCGGCGCCGCCCGGCAGCGGGACATCGCGCTTGCCGTCGTCGTCGTGGATGAAAAGGCCAGTTTGCGACTGCCTGACGTCGGCGCGGTCGAGGCTGGCGATGGCGAGCCCCATGTCCTCGGGCGCCCAGGCCGGCGTCGAGACCTCGCGGAAATATTCCTGTTCGCGCGCGCCGCCGATGCGTATCGCCTGTTTCTCGGACGCTTCGTCGCGCGCGCCCGCGCGCATCGACTTGCGAAAGGCGACGCGCTGATCGACAGTGTAAATAGATTTGTCCTCGCCCCAGGGCACCAGTTCGGCGCCGGAGAAATAGCCGTGCCCATTGTGAACGATTGTCGCGGGCACGCCGTTCTCGAATTCGAGAAAGGCGCTGTAATAGCCGGGAATCGGGCGCTCCGTCATCCACTGTCCGACCTGCGCGCGCAGGCTGCGCAGCATGCCGCCGCCGAGCAGGCGCACGGTGTCGATTTGATGCGGCCCCTGTCGAAAGGGCACGCCGCCGCCCTGCGAGATATCCAGTTCGTCCGGTGTCCGCGGCCGCAGCATCCAGTCGGAGTAGGCCCAGATGTTGAGCGCGCGAAGTCCGCCGTGGCGGCCCGACGCGATCAAGCGGCGCATGGCGCGGATCGGCGTTGTGAAGGCGCGCGTGTGGCCGGCCAGCATCTTGACTCCATGCCGCTCGGCCGCCTCGACCATGCGCGCGGCGTCTTCGAGCGTTGTCGCCATGGGCTTCTCGACGACGATGTGTTTGCCGCGTTCCGCGGCGAGTACCGCGTGTTCGGCGTGGAAACGGTTGGGACTTGAAATCCAAACGGCCTCGACGTTCTTGTCGTCGCAAAGCTCCCTCGCCGACGGGTGTGTCTTCGCCGCGGGATAGCGTTCGCGGAAGCGGTCGAGCGTTGTCGGAACAACGTCGGCGCCAGCCACGAGGTCGATGCCCTCCATCGCCTCCATGGCGGGCAGTATTTCCGCTCCGCCGACGCCGATTCCGATCATGCCGACGCGGAGCTTGCGCATGGTCCGCGTCCTATTTCGCGCTTTCCATGGCGCGGCGGGTGATCGGCCACCACAGCTCGGCTTCGGACTTCTGGAACTTTCCCAGCGCTTCCGGCGTCAGCATGTCGGCGGGCGGCATGTCGAGGCCCATCGCGTTCATGCGCTGGTGGAAGACGCTGTCGGCGAGCGCTTTGCGGCCAGCCTCCGCGATCTTTTCGATGATGGGCTTCGGCGTGCCCTTCGGCGCCCAAAGCCCGTTCCAGACGCCGACATGGAAGCCCGGCAGTCCCGCTTCGTCCACGGTGGGAATGTCGGGCGCCGACGCCATGCGCGTTTTCGCCGTCACGGCGTAGGCCCTGATCTGACCCGCCTGGACAAGCGGCAAAAAGCTGCCCGTGGCGGTGCACATGAAATCGTAGCGGCCGCCGATGAGGTCCTGCATCGCCGGCGCGCCGCCGCGGTACGGCACGAACGACCATGTCGCGCCGATTTCCTGTTGCAGCCTCAGCCCGCAAAGGTGCTGGGCGGCGCCGACGCCGCCGACGGTGCCCTGCAGCGCCTTGCCGTCGTCGGCTTTCAGCCAGGCGATCAGCTCCTTCAGGTTTTTAACCGGCAGTTCGTTCTTCGACGCCAACAGGAAAGGATAGGACGGCATCAGCAAAACGGGATCGAAACCGGCTATGACGTCGAAGTTCAGTTGCTGCGAGATCGCGTCGGTGACGTTGGTTTCGAGATTGCCGAACAGGATCGTGTGTCCGTCCGGCGCCGCGCGGACGGCGCGGTTGAGCCCGAGCACGCCTTGGCCGCCGCCATCGTTCTCGATGATAACGGTGCGCCCAAGCGCGTCCTGCAGTCTCTCGCCAAGCAGCCGCGCCATTGTGTCGGTGACGCCGCCGGCGGGGTAGGGGACGATCATCGTGACGGGGCGGTCCTGCAGGTCTTGCGCCCGCGCGACGCCCGCGAAAGCGGCCGCCGCCACGATGACGAGCGACACCAAGCGCGCGGCGCGTCGCGATAGCTCAGACATGGTTTTCCTTCCCGGTTCGCGGATTTATTCCGCCGCGTCTTTTTCGAGGTCGTCCCAACCGTGGTCGGGCGAGGCTTGCACGCCTGAAAGATCGTAATCGACGTGGCGCTCCAGCGGAAGCTTGATGAACGGCTCATTCAGCGCGGGGTCGCGCACGACGCCCATCGGATCCTCGCCACGCTCGATTCGTTCCAGTTGCTCGTGCAGGCAGCGCCGGTAGAGCGCGACGCCCCGGTCGGACTGGCCGAGGTTTTCGGTGCTCCGGTCGGAGATGTCGCCCTGCGTGTACATGACCATCAGGTCTTGACCGTTCAGATTGTCGGTCAGGTATTGGCCGCGCGTGTCGCGCAGCGGGTTTTCCCAGACGCGGATACGCTTGGCGGGGGCCGCGCCGGCCTTTCGCGGTCGCGCGTTGTACCAGTAGATCAGCGTGTTGGTGTCATCGACAGGCACGCGGATCTGCGACTGTATCCAGCCGCCGGGGTAGGTGATGACCGCGTGGCCCGGCCAAATCTGGGGATGGCCGATCTTCCACTCGTCGGAATCCTCGCTATCGCCCACCCATAGCCGGCGCTTGATGATGCCGTGCTCGAACACCTCGTAGTCCACCTTGGCGTGCTTGCGCGCCTTGATCAAAGGCTTGCCGAGCTTGGCGTGGATGTAGTTCGTGTAGCGGAAATGCAGATGTTCGACGTGGTAGGGGTCCATGTTGTTTTCGGCGATCTGCAGCCAGTTGCACGGCATGACGGATATGCCGACATCGCGGTCGAACTCCTCGCCGACGAGGTATTCGTAGCGCGGCAGCAGCGGCGCGGGCAGTTCGCCGAGATAGGCCCAGATCAATCCGCCAAGCTCTTGCACCGGATAGGAGGCGATCTTGATCCGCTCCTTCAGCTTGCTGTCGGCGGGTTCGGCGGGCGTGTCGACGCACTGGCCGGTCAAGTCGAATTTCCAGCCGTGATAGGCGCAGACCAGTCCATCTTTCTCGACCATCCCGCAGGCGAGCGACGCGCCGCGGTGGGGGCAACGCTCCGGCACAAGGCCGAGCTTGCCGCCGGTTTCGCGATAGAGCACGAGGTCTTCGCCCAGCAGGCGCACGCGCATCGGTTCGTCGCGGAGATTCACATCCGGCGTGATCGCGTGCCAGAAAAAGCGCATGTATTTGCCCATGGGCGTGCCTTTGCCCACGCGGGTCAGAACGGCGTTTCGATCGTTGGCGGCCACGCGCTCCTCCCATTGTCGGCCCTGACGGGCTCTGGCGAAAATCATAAAACCCCCGCCACGCGAAGACAAGCACGCGAAGATGAGGGGATGGGCTCCCGCTCGCCGGAGGCTGTCGGAATTCGCGCGGAATTGTTGTAAGGGGCTCGGGTTCGCGGGTTTGAACGACCCGCCGCATCGGATTTCCGCCGGAATGACAGTCGCAAACGAAAGCATCGACGACCGGACCAGCCCATGGCGCTTCTCCATCGCGCCGATGATGGACTGGACAGATATCCACTGCCGCTATTTGCACCGGCTGACGACGCGGCGCGCGCGGCTCTACACCGAAATGGTGACATCGGCCGCGATCGTTTTCGGCGACCGCGGCCGTCTTCTCGGTCACGACGAATTCGAACATCCACTGGCGGTTCAACTCGGTGGTTCCGATCCGGCCCAACTCGCGGCGGCGGCGCGGATTTGCGCCGATTTCGGCTACGATGAAATCAACCTGAACTGTGGTTGCCCCAGCGACCGTGTGCAAAGCGGAGCGTTTGGCGCCTGCCTGATGCGCGAACCAGGCCTGGTGGGCGATTGCGTCGCCGCGATGAAGGCCGTCTTCGATGGGCCAGTCACCGTCAAATGCCGCATTGGCGTCGACGATCAGGAACCCGCCGAGGCGTTGTGGGCGATGGCGGGGGCCATCGCCGCCGCCGGCGCGGACGCGCTGGTCGTGCACGCGCGGAAGGCTTGGTTGGCGGGCCTCAGCCCGAAGGAGAACCGGGACGTTCCGCCGCTGGATTACCCGCTGGTTTACAGCCTTAAACGCGATTTTCCCACGCTGCCGATCGCGCTCAACGGCGGCCTGCGCGGCATCGACGACGCGCTCGCGGCGCTCGCGCATGTCGATGGCGCGATGCTCGGCCGCGCCGCCTATCAGGAACCGGGGTCGCTGCTGTCGGTTGATCCAGCGATTTTCGGCGCGGAGGCGCCTTTCGGATCGCAATTCGACATTATCGAGGCCTACGTTCCGTATATCGAGAAGCGGTTGGCGGGAGGCGCGCGCCTCGCCGACATGACGCGGCACATGCTGGGGTTTTTCACCGGCATGCCGGGCGCGCGCGCCTATCGCCGCCATCTCGCGACCGAAGCCGTCAAACGCGGCGCTGGCGTCGATGTATTGCGCGCGGCCGTGGCGCATGTGACGCGCGGCGCGCTGGCGGCTTGACGCTTCCTGTGCGCGAGCGCACGGACCAACACATTGGGGCGGAACTCGGGCTTGCCGACGGCGTTTCCATGGTCAATAAGCGGCGGCGTCGCGGCAAAACATGCGACGAGAGCCCGATTTGACATCCGAAAGGCCACTCCCATGCGTCGCTTTCCCTTGGCGCTTTTGCTCGCCGCCACCGCGCTCGTCGCCGCCCACGTCCCCGCCGGCGCCTTTGTCACCGATATGGTCGATCCATCCACCCATCTTCCACTGACTCCGCATCCCGAGGCGCTCGGCCAGGGCGCGGAACAGCCCCGCCAGAACGCGATTCCGCGCGAAACCGTCGCCTATACCGGCGCCTACGCGCCCGGAACGATCCTGATTTCGACAACCGAACGGCGACTTTATTTCGTCCTTCCGGGCGGGCAGGCGATCAGATACGGCGTTGGCGTCGGTCGTCCGGGCTTCGAGTGGTCGGGCGCGAAGACGATCACCCGCAAAGCCGAGTGGCCGGACTGGACCCCGCCGGCGCAAATGCTGCGCCGCCGCCCCGACCTGCCGCGCCACATGGCAGGCGGCATTGAAAATCCGCTTGGCGCGCGCGCGATGTATCTGGGCTCCACGCTTTACCGCATCCACGGCTCGAACGAACCAGACACCATTGGCCAGGCGGTTTCCTCCGGTTGCATCCGGATGACGAACGAAGATGTGACCGATCTTTACGAACACGCGAAGGTCGGAACGAAGGTTGTCGTGCTGCGCTGAGCGGCGAACCATCGATTTTGAAAAGCGCCTCCCTCGGGGGGCGTTTTTTGTTGAGCTGGATAGCCCCCGTTTTCACAATGCGCCGGCTTCGGTAAGATCGCGTCGAAACAAGCGCGCGGGACACAGCGAATGCACGCGAAATATTTTCCGCCTCTGGGAGCGGGGCTCTTCACGACGGCGCTTGCCATCGCCCCGGCGAGCGCCGACGATTTTTACCGTGGCAAGACGATCAACATCGTCGTCGGCCTGTCCTCTGGCGGCGGCTACGATCTGTTCGCGCGGACCATCGCGAGGCGTCTTGGCGCGCACACGCCGGGCGAGCCGCGGGTTATCGTCACCAATATGCCCGGCGCGGGCAGCCTAACGTCGGTTTTATGGGTGGCGAGCGGCGCCGCGCCGCGCGACGGGACGACGATCGTCACATTCAATCACGGCCTGGTTGGCGATTCCGTCATGACGCCGGAACGCATCCGCGTCGATTTCCGCAAGTTCGCCTGGATCGGCAGCGCGGCGGAAGACCTGTCAGCCTGCTACATGTGGCACAAATCCGGCCTCAAAACGATCGCGGACATCAAGGCGCACGGCGCGATCAACTTCGGACAGACCGCGGCCGGCAGTTCCAGCGACACCTTGCAGCATATTTTGCGCAACATCGTTGGCCTGACCATCAACACGGCCAATGGCTATCCCGGCAGCGCCGAAGTGCGCCTCGCGGTGGAACGCGGCGAACTCGACGGCGACTGCGGCGCCTGGGCCGTCAATCCGCCGGATTGGGTGGAGAACGGGAAGATTTATCCGTTCATCAAGAACGCGCCCGCCCAGACGCCCGATATGCCGCCGGGAGTTCCCTACGCGGTTGACGCCGCGCCTACAGAGCGCGGAAAAGCGATCGTGCGTCAGCTCATCGCCTCTACGCAAATCGGACGCCCGTTTGTGACGAGTCCGGAGACGCCGCCGGAACGCCTCGCGATTTTGCGGAAGGCGTTCGATGAGACGATGCGGGACCCCGCGTTCATCGACGACCTGAAGAAGCAGAATTTGCCATGGTCGCCGCGCGACGCCGACGCGGCGCTGGCGGTGATCAAAGGCATCGTCGACGCGCCGCCGGACATTGTCGAAGCCGCGCGCAAGACAATGAACGAGTAGGGCTTTGGAACGAGTAGGGCTTGCGACGCTTCGCCAAGCGGCTCATTTGCCGTCGTATGTGAATGTGACGCCCAACGGCATGCCGAAGGGGGGCGGGGCGTAGGGCGACCCGGCGGCGATGGCGTTCAGCGCCGCCATGTCCAGCGTCGCGATGCCGCTCGATTTGCCAAGTTCGCGACGAATAACCCGGCCGGACGAATCGAGCATGAAGTTGACGACAACCTGCGGCGTCATCAACCCTCCCGCGACGCCTGGCGGCAGGTGCATATGCGACATGATGATGCCGTACATGATCGACAGGTAGGTCGTTTTGGCGTTGCCGCCGCTGATCGGCGTTTTCCTCGCCGCCGAGCCGAATTGCACGTCGGGCAAAGGCTCCAGCGCGGCGATCTGCTCGCCGATGGTCGAGGGCTTCGCCTTCTCGGTTTGCGGCTTCTGGCTGGCGGTGGATTTCTCCGGTTGCCGCTGGTCCTGTTTTGTCTCCAGGGGGCGGACGATTTCGGCGTCCGGCTTGTTCTCCGCGGGCTCTTCCGACGCGGGATCGATGGCGGCGCGCGCCTCGTCGAAAGAGGGCTGGGGCGCTGTCTTTGGCGCGCTGGCCGCGACTTCGGATGGCTTTCCAACAACCGGGGCCGCGGTTTTGTCGCGGGCGTGGTCGCGCTCGGTCTTCTCGTCGTTGGCGGCCCGCGGCGCGTCGGTGGCTATAGTGTCTTCCAGGGTTCGCGGCGGTGGAGGCGTGGGTTGCTTCTCCTCGGGCGGCGCCACGGGCTGCGCGGCGGGCGGCGGTTCGGTCAGGATTTCGATGGGTGTCTCATCGGCCGCCGCCGGTGTGACATCGACGGGATCGAAGTTGACGAACAACAGGATGAACAAAACGGCGTGGACCGAAAGGCTGACGACAAACGACACCGCCAGCCAAAATCGCCGCGCTGGCGCGACGCTGGGCAAAAAGGGCCGTTCCGAAGCGTCCGCGACGAAAGGGGCCGTTTCCGCGGCGTCGCCGCTTTCGCTCATCGCAGCCGAAACCATTGTCCTTCCATGAACCACGCGCCGATCTGGCGGCCAGTCCATTGGTCTCCGTGACCGCCCGCCGGCGGCGTTTGTAGGGCAGCCGACGTTGGGTCACAAGCGGAACCGAAGCCCTCTTGCCGCCCCATTCGACGAACAGATAGAGATGACCGACGACTTCGGGGCCAATCAGGGACATCGGAATGCAATTGACCGGCGCTGGCCTATTCACCCTTGGCGCGCTCGCTTTCTGCGGCTTTGCCCGCGCGGCCGAAGCGCCCACCGATCCGCTACCGACCTTCGCCCGCGCGCCCGACGCGGCGACGGACGCCGCTTCGCCCTGGAACGGCATGTATATCGGATCGGAAATTTCCGCGTCCATCGGGCGGGGGTCGCGCGGCCACGTCGGAGGCGGCGGCTACCTCGGCTACAACAGGGAATTCGACAACAAGCTTGTGCTTGGCGTCGAGGCGGGCGCGGGTTTTTCGCCGGCGGCTTTTCAGCGCGGACCCTATGGCGGCTACGACTACGCGAAGGCCAATGTCAAACTGGGCTACGACATGGGGCGCTGGATGCCCTTCGTCACCGCGGGCGTCGGCCTCGCCAAATCCACCGCGTTCAGCGGAACATTCGCGTCGACGGGAGATTCAATCAATAACCTGTTCGGCCCGTCGTCGAACACCAAAACCTTCACGTCGCTGGGCGCCGGCGTCGATTACAAGCTCACCGACAAGTTGACCATCGGCGTGGCTGTATCAGCCTCGCAAGGACCCGGCCTCGTCGCGCCGTAACGGGCGTTCACCGCCCCAAACGCTGCTCCGACATCAGGAAGACGAAGACGCCTAGATCAAACAGAATGGCCGTCGCCGCCGTCGCCGCGGTCAGCAATTGTTGCGTTGTGTTCTCCGACGCCATCGCTTTTCCGAAGCTGTCCGCGATCCCATCGCCGCCCGCCGACATGGCGACCGCGGCGAGCGCGGCGCCAAAGCCGACGAGGCCGATCGCCATCAACGTCAGGCCGCGGGCGATGCGCGGTCCCCTGTAGACAATGGAATTTTCCTTGAGGGAGGCGTTCTGAAATATCAATTCCACGCGCGAGATGACCAGCGCCAGAACGCAAACGCCAGTGGCGCCGAACATCAGGTTCCACAGGCCGCCATGGGCCGCCGCGATAATGGAATTGTAGTCGATTTCCATGTTTCCTCCGAACTCTTCTTGCAATTGTCGATGGATCCACGGATCCGCTCGCGCGTTCTTTCTCCTTCGCAGGCCGAAGGGCTCATTGCAATATTAATTGCCTGTAATGTTGTCCTCGCGCCCGCGCCCGCGCCGGAGTCTCGGGGCACGCCCGAAAAGCGCTTGCAATGCCCAGCGTAATGGTGTGGTACCGGCATTGCTCCAAGCTTCCGTATTCCGCCCGCGCGCGAATTTCATGACCGATCAACTCCACGTGGGCCTGCTGAAACGCCCTTTTCCCCCTTCGCTCCGCGCTTTTGTCCGCGCGAGTCCGGTTGGAGTCGTGGGCGCGGCGCTGCTGATTGGCGTCGCCAGCGCGTTTCTCGTGGTGGCGCTCAACCTCGCCGCCCAACGGGCGCATGAATTCCTGTTCGCTCTTCCCAGGGGCGAGCATCTCTCCGCGACCACGCGTCTGGATTGGCGGCTGGCGCTGCTGGCTTTGCCCTTGGGCGGCGCGGCGCTCGCCGTGTTGAGCCTGTGGGTGGGAAAGCGCTTCGAAGGCCGGCTCGCCGACGCGATCGAGGCCAACGCGCTGCATGGCGGCCGGCTGTCGACGGGTGGCAGCGTCTACATCGTGCTGCAAACGCTGATCTCGAACGGCTGCGGCGCGTCCGTCGGGTTGGAAGCGGCCTACACCCAGATCAGCGCCGCCTTCGCGTCGTGGCTGAGCCAGGGCCTGTCGACACGCCGCGTTGATAGCCGGCTTTTGGTGGGTTGCGGGGCAGCCGGCGCCATCGCGGCGGCGTTCAACGCGCCGTTGGCGGGGGCGTTCTACGGCTTCGAAGTCGTTCTTGGCTCCTACAACGCGGCGTCGCTGGCGCCCGTCGTGACGAGCGCCGTGTCGGCTGGGTTGATTTCAGGGTGGATGAGCGGACAGGGAACCTTGGAGATCGCGATCGGAATATCGCATCCGGTGGTCTCGACGTTGGGCCTTGTGACAATTCTCGCGGCTATCTCGGCCGCGCTTGGGATCGCCGTCATGAAAGGCGTGGCGGCGATTGAAATCGCGCTGGGGCGTGTCCGCGTCCATCCGCTCGCACGGCCCGTTGTCGGCGGCTTCGCCATGGCGGGGCTGGCGATGATTTCGCCCGAAGTGATGGGCTCCGGCCATGGGGCGTTGCAGGAAAGCCAGTTGCAATCGCGGCCGCTGCAGGCGTTGGCGCTGCTTGTCGCATTGAAATGCGTGGCTTCCGCCGTGTCGCTTGGGTCGGGATTCCGGGGCGGACTGTTTTTCGCCTCGTTGTTGATCGGCGGAACGCTGGGGCGTTTCTACGCCGACGCGATCAATCTCCACACCACGCTCAACATGGATTCCGGCACCGCGGCGGTCGCCGGTCTGGCGGCTTTCGGCGCCGGTGTTCTCGGCGCGCCCATGACTATGACGGTTCTCGCGCTGGAGATGACCGGCGACTTTTACGTCGCCATCGCGGCGCTTGTCGCGGCGACCGTGTCTATGTTCCTTGTGCGCGAACTCTTCGGATATTCCTTCGCGACATGGCGCTTCCATCTGCGCGGCGAATCCATCCGCGGACCCGCCGACATCGGCTGGCTGCGCGAGCTCACCGTGGGGCGATTGATGCGCAAATCCGCGCCCACGGCGCCGAGCGCGCTGACGATTGGGGCGGCGCGGGCGCAATTTCCGCCGGGCGCGGAAAAGCAAATCTTTCTGGTCGACGCCGCCGGCCGGTTCGACGGCGTTGTGCTGACCGGCGACCTGCACGCGAGCGAGGCGCCGCCCGATTCGCCCATTTCCGCCCTCGCGCGCGCGAAAGAGGGCGCTTTGACGCCGGAAATCGGCGCGCGCGAGGCGCTGGCCGCGTTCGAAGACTATGAATGCGACGTGCTCGCTGTGATCGATTCCAAGGCGACGCGGCACGTTATCGGCCTGTTGACGGAAGCGCACGCGCTCAAGCGCTACGGCGAGGTGCTCGAACGCCATCATCGCTCGATCATCGACCGGTAGGCCGTTTTCGGGCGGATGCTCTAGGCGCGCTCGTTCGCGACGCGGCGGCGCGCGATCATCGGCATGCCGCCCTTTGGCCGCGTGGTGATGCGCTGCACCGGCTCGACCTTGTGCCCCGGCGCGGGATCAAACCGGTGGCCGCGCAATATGGAGGCCAGCAGGATGATTGCCTCGCGCATCGCGAACCCCATGCCGATGCACACCCGAGGTCCCGCGCCGAATGGGATGTAGGCGTAGCGGTCGATTTTTTCGCGCTCCCCGGGCATGAAGCGCTCCGGAAGGAACTCGTCGGGCCGCTCCCACAACAGCTTGTGGCGCTGCACCACCCAGGGCGACACAATCACAGTGTCGCCGGCGCGGATCGCGCGGTCGCCGATCGTGTCGGGACCGATCGCCTCGCGAGACAATGTCGCGGCTGGCGGATAAAGCCGCAGGGCTTCCTCGAACGTGGCCTGCGTTTTCGTCAGCTTGTCCACGGGCACGGGCGAGCGCAGCCCCTCCCTGAGAACGTCGTCGACTTCAACCTCGACCTCGCGCCGCCATTCCGGACGCTGGCTCAGAAGGTACAGCGACCATGTGAGCGCGGCCGCGGTGGTCTCGTGCCCGGCGCCGATGAACGTCAGGATGTTCGCGTTTATTTCGTGTTCGCCGAGGCCTTCGCCGGTTTGTGGATCGCGCGCGGCGAGCAACATGCCCAGGAGATCGCGCGTTGGCGCCGCGCCCTCCCGCGCCATCGAGGCGCGGCGCTCGCCGACGATCGCGGCGATCGCTTCGGCGAAAAAGGCGAGCTCGCGCTTGGTGTCGCGCTTGCCGATCCGCGGCGTCCAGGCGGGAAGTCCCATGGCGTCGAAGGGATGGATTTGACCGATGCTGTCGAAATAGCGCGACATCGCGCGCGCGAAATCGGCGGGGTCGCGCTTCAAGCCGGCGGGGAAGATCGTGCGTTGCAGCACTTCGAGCGTGACCCGGGACATCTCGGCCGAAACGTCAAGCCGCCGCCCGTCGCGCAACGGCGCCCAGCGCTCGTCGAGCCACGTCGCGCATTCGACCATCGCCGGCTCGAATGAATCGACGAGCCGCGGCGTGAACAACGGCGCCAGCGCGCGCCGCTGCGCCTTCCATTCGTCGCCTTCCGCGGTAAGCAGGCCGTGGCCTAGCCCGGGCTGCAGCACGCGCAGTTGCAGCGCGTCCTTCCGATAGTTCGCGACGTTGTCGACGAGCACGCGCTTGATCGCGGCGGGCTCGTTGAGGACGGCGACGCGGCCCATCACGCCCTCGGCTTGGATGAACGGCAGCTCGAAACTCTGGCGCGACCAGGTCGACAGGGGATTGCGCCACATGCCGTAGAGAAACGCCAACGGACCAAGCGGACCCTCCGGGCGCGGCGGCGAGGGAGGGCGGAAAATCCGCGGAGGCGGAGTTTCGATGGGGCTCGCCGGCATGATCGCTCCGATGGCGCGTCGCCGCCCGCCGCGGGAAGCGCCAAGGATGATACCGCTTTCGCGGCTTCCGCGCGATGTTTTCGTCAAGCGCGCAAGCGCTGTTTATGCCCGCCACCGCAGCAACCGCGCCTCCAGCAATCCGCTCGCCTGATTGATCGCGACGCCCAAAACCACCAGCGTGATCAACGGCACAAACACGTCGGCGGTTTTCAACTGCGCGGCGTAGCGGGTGATGGAGTAGCCGAGCCCGTCGTTCGAGCCGAACATTTCGCCGAGCACGACGCCATGCAGCGCGCGGCCCAGGCCGATGCGCGCGCCGGCGAGAATATGCGGAACCGACGCGGGCAACACCACCTTGAAAACCAGATCGCGCTTGCCGCCGCCAAACGCCAGCACGGCCCGCATGTGGCTGGGGTCGACGGCGTGAACGCCCGCCAGCGTGTTGACCGCGATGGAAACGAACGACAGCAGGAACGCCACCGTCACGACCGTCGCGAAACCGAAGCCGAGCCAGACGATCAGCAGCGGATAGAACGCGATCAGCGGCGAGGCGTAAACGAACCAGACGAACGGATCGACGGCGTATTCCACGAATCTGTTGAGCCCCATGGCGAGGCCGATGGCGACGCCGGCGACCATGGCCGCGCCGAAACCGACGGCGAATTCGACCGCGCTTGTCGCGAGGTCGGTCGCCAAATCGCCGCTCGCCCATTGCCGCGCGAAGGCCGCGGCGATGCGCGACGGGCTCGACACGACGACCGGGTTGACGAGGCCGTTCCGCGCGCAAATTTCCCACGCGGCGATCAGCAGCGCGAAGCCGAGGACGCCGAGAACGAGGCTTTGCGCGCGCTCGCTCATGCGCGCGCGCGCCACGGGGCGAGCCGGTTTTCCAACACGCGCAGCAGGCCGACGCAAACGAAGCCGAAGCCCGCCACGACGCCCACGAGGACGAAGATTTCCGCCGCGCGGCCCGCCGTGCTGTAGGTTTGAATCAAGCGTCCGACGCCAAGCGTCGACACGTACATTTCCGCCGCCACGACGCCGACGATGGCGCGGCCCACGGCGAGCCGAAGCCCCGCCATGACGACTGGCAGCGCTCCCGGCAATATCGCCTTGGCGACGATCTGCGCGCGCGTCGCGCCGAAGGCCCGGCAGGCGCGTATCCAGGACTCCTGGGTTTCACGCACGCCGGTCGTCGTGTTGATGGCGATGGGCACGACGGCGGCGAGAAACGTCGTCACCGACTTCGACGTCGAGCCGACGCCGAACCAGACCACCAGCAGCGGCACGAAGGCGATGAGCGGCGCCGTGTACATCGCCACGAAGAGGGGTTCGAAGAGATTGCGGACGATTTTGCTCAGCGCGAAGCCAAGGCCGAGAAGAACGCCGACGACTATCGCGGGCGCGAATCCCTCGGCGAATTCGCGCAGCGTGGCGAGGGCGTTGGCGCCGAGTTCGCCCGAGGCCGCGAGTTCGCGTGCGGACGCCGCGATTTCCGTTGGATAGGACACAAGATCGGAGCGGATGATTTCGTTCGCGCCGACGATCTGCCAGACAACGAGAAACGCCGCGACGGCGGCGGAGCCGACAAGCCAGCGCGGATTGACGAACGCGCCCATGTCACGCGCCTCCTTCGCCGCGCGCCCAGGAGCCCGATTGCCTCACCTGCTCTTCGAGCAGGTTCCACAAGGTCTCGCGGTATTCGTTGAATTTCGCGGATGTGCGGATGGAAAGCCCGCGCGGGCGCGGCAAATCAACCTTGATTTGCTGGACGACCCGCCCGGGCGACGCGCTCATCACCACAATGCGGTCGGCGAGATAAATCGCCTCGTCGATGTCGTGCGTGACGAAAAGGATGGTCTTCCGGTCGCGCTCCCAGATGTGCAGCAACTCCGAGCCCATGACTTGCCTGATTTGCGCGTCGAGCGCGCCGAAGGGCTCGTCCATCAGCAAAACCTCGGGATCGACGCTGAGCGCGCGCGCGATGCCAACGCGCTGCCTCATGCCGCCCGAGAGTTGATGCGGGTAATGCCTTTCGAAGGCGCGCAAGCCCACCATGTCGATGTTTTTACGCGCGATGTCGGTCCGCTTCGCCGCGGCCACGCCCTGCATTTCGAGGCCCAACTCGACGTTCTTGAGCACGTTGCGCCACGGCAGCAGCGCGAAATCCTGAAACACCAGCGCGCGGTCGGGGCCGGGCGCCGCGACCGGCTGGCCGTTGAGCGACACGGCGCCGCGCGTCGGGCGCAACAGCGCGGCGATCAACATCAGCATGGTGCTTTTGCCGCAGCCGCTGGGGCCGACGATGGTGACGAACTCGCCCTTTTCAACCGCGAGATCCACGTCGCTCAGCGCGAGGAAAGGCGCGCCGCCCCGGGCGGCCGGATATTCGAGGCGAAGGCCCTGGACGACGAGCTGCGTCACGCCGACCACCCGTCGAAGGTCTTTATGAAGCGGTCGTCGATCAATTTGTCGTTTGGCATGGCCGATGTCGCGGCGCCGCCGGCGATCATGATCTTCCAGTAGACATCCATGGCGGCGGAGGGCAGTTCGCCGCGCTCGTTGTAGCCGCCGATGACTTCGCGATAGGCCCTGTCGGCGTACTTGTCGGGGAACTTGAGCGCCTTCGACAACAACCGCGCCGTCTCCTCCGGGTTGGCGCGCGCGTAGCGGATCGCCTGCACGTGCGCGCGCAACAGCGTCTTCAAGGCGTTGGGATTGGCGTCGATGTATTTCCGCGACGCGAGAAACGCGTGCTTCGGCCATTCGCGCGCGACGTCGTCGGCCTGCGTCCCCAGCATGCGCAGCCCGGCGTCCTCCGCCACCCATTTGTCGGGAGGCGACATGATCGCGCAATCAAGCCGGCCGGACTTCAACGCCTGCATGCGCCCGGGCGACGGGCCGGACTGAATGATTTTCACATCCTTCGCGGGATCGAGGCCGTTTTTGACGAGCGCGTAGCGCGTGAGCTCGTCGGTGAGCGAGCCAAAGGTCGACACGCCCAGAAGCTTGCCCTTCAAATCGGCCCACGATTTTATCGAGGGCTGCGCGGCCCAGGCGAAGTCCGCCTGATAAAAGCCGGCGTAGAAGCCGATGACGGGCTGCTCCGCGGCGATCAGGTTCAGCAAGCCGTCGAGCGACTGGCACGACACGTCCACGGAGCCCGCGGCGAGCGCTTGCGCCACCTCCGCGTCGCCGCGGAACGCGACCATTTCAATGTCGAGCCCGTTCGCCTTCCAGGTCTTTTCGGCGGCCACGTAGATGGGCAGGAAGCTCGAACCAGGCACCGGCAGGCCCAAGCGGATCTTGTTTGTTTCGAGCGGGCCGATCGCGGCGCGCGCGCGCGCGCTCACAAGCGAGGCGCTCGCGCCCGCGATGGCCGAACGGCGGGTGACGCGGCCGGCCGCCGTCATGGAAAGGCGCTCGCGATTCGATTCCGATTTACAGGCATTCGATCAGTCCCGGGGCGCCGGTGAGGCTTTCGACGCTTGCCCCGCGCACAAGCAGCGTTTCGGCGAGCGCGACGCCGAGACCGCCTTCGTGGCCAAGCGCGCGCAGCGCCACCGCGGCGCTGTCCGCTAGGGTTTCGGCGCTTCCCGCCGCGATCAGCGGGTATTCGTTCTCGTCGAGGCCGACGCCGTTGCCGAAGCCATAGCCCGCGGCGCTCGCGGCGAGAGCGCCGCCACCAAGCGCCGATTGCGCGGCCAAAGCGATCCCGCCGCCCGTCGCGCCGGCGCGCGTCGCCGCGCGCATCGCGTTCGTCGCGCGTTCGCCGCGCGCGAAAAGCCAGCGCACTTCGTCGGAGGCGCGCCCAACCACGAACGTCCGCGCGCCCTCCGCCCAATAACGTTGCGCTTCAACAGCGAGATAAACGAGCGCGGAGTCGCCGCTCTTCAACACGCGGTCGTCGGCCGGCCGCAGCGACTGGCCCGCTTGTTCGCCGCTCGCGGCCATGACGCGCACGTCCTCGGCGGCGCGGACGCGGCAAGCGCGGTCGAGTTCCGCCGTGACTTCCCGCATCGTTCGGCCCGGCTTTATCGAGGCCGCGCATTCTTCGAACGCCTTGCGAACGATGGCGCCCGTCGCTCGGATCGCGGCGATTTCGCATTCGTCCTTGCGGGCGCGCATCGCGTTCAATTCGCCGGTTCGCGACCGCGTCCGCAAGCCGGGCAGCGCGGCGGCGATTTCGCTCCAGGCCTTCATCGGCAGCAATTCCTCGACGCCCGCGAGTCCGACGCGCGCCGCGGTTAGTCCGCGCTCCTCGATCAGCGCGGCCAGCGATTTCGGCAGGTTGCCATATGGCCTGACATCGTCCACCCAGGTGAGTGTTTTCGCCGCGGGCACGTCGCGCAGGCCCACCGCGAGCAGTAGCGTCGGCTCGCCCTCGCGCGGAACCAAAGCGAGCGCGGCGCGCGTGCGCGGCAGAAAATTGCTGAACCACGCGACCGCGCCGTAGCGCTCGACATCTCCGTAAAAGAGCCAGGCGTCGTCGCCCGCCGCCGCGATGGCCTTTTGAACGCGCGCGAATCGCTCGCGGTAGTTGGCCGGCGGCAGCAGGTCGCGGTCCCAATAAAGTCCGCCGCGCTTGAGAACGGGGTGCATGGTGCGCATGTCAGGCCGCCTTCCAGAACAGGCGCCGCGGCGTTTTCGTCAACACGCGCGGACCTGCGGCGGCGATGGCGACGGTGTCGCCCAGCATCATGTAGCCGGTCTCGGGGATATATTGGTTGGGGTGTATGATCATGGTCATGTCGGCGGCGAGCGTCGGGCTCGCGCTCTCCGTCACGTCGTAGGGCACGACGCCGCCGAAGCCCAGTCCATGGCCGCGCGTGCGCATATAGGGCTGGCGGCAATATTCTCCGTAGCCTTGCGCCGAAATCACCTCGTTGACGGCCTTGGCGATGCCGCTGCTCGGCTGGCCAGCGCGCGCGGCGGCGAAGCCGGCGTCCTGCGCGGCGATCAGCATGTCGTATTTCGCGCGCTGCAAATCCGAGGGCTCGCCAAGGATGAACGTGCGGCAGAGCTGCGCGAAATAACCCCGGTAACAGGGCGTGATTTCGCCGACGATGAGATCGCCGCGTTCGAGCCTGCGGTTGGTTGGGGCGCGGATCGCCCGATTGTGCGGCCCGGCGCCGATCAATCCGTAATTGTCGTCGGAGCCCAGCGATTGCATCGCCGCCTCGACTTCCGCCGCGAGTTCGTACTCCCACATGCCGACGGCGGCTTTTTCACACAACGCGGCGAAGCCCGCGTCCGCGATGGCGGCGGCGTGTTCAACGCGGGCGAGCTCGACCGGCGTGCGCGAAGCGGCGAGCGATGTCGCCAGTGTTTCCGCGTCGAGGGGTTCCCCGCCGAGCGCGTCGAAAAGCGCGCGCGCGAAAACAACGGTCATGTCCTCGCGGCCGATCAGAGCGAGCGGGCCGGATCCGGCTTTCGCGCGCGAAGCGATGGCCGCCGCGAATGCGGAAGGCGCCACGGCGACCATGTCGGCGACGCCGACGGCTTGCTCTTTGGCGCGCGGAAGATCCCATCGCGGCGTCACGATCAGCGTCGGCGCGCCTTCGGCGGGCAACACCAGGGCGGCGGGGCCAAGCGCTTTGAAATCAGTCAGCCACATCAGCTGATTCATGCGCAGCATGTAGTGCTGGCCGCCGAAATAAACGACGAGCGTCCCGACGCCTTTGCCGCGCATCGCCGCTTGCGCGCGGGCGCGGCGTTCGGCGATGTCGGCTTCCACGTTCAACGCCGGACTCATGCCTTCGCTCCCCTCGCCGCGCGCATTTTTCCGCGCAGCGATTCCGTCGCGGCGGCGTCGAGCGCGCCCGTGCGCGCGTCGATCGCGACGCCATAGTCGGCGGCCGCGGATTCGATCGTAACCAATTCCTCCGCCACGTCGAGCGCGACCCATTCGGGGGGCCGTTCCAGCGGGTCTCCCCAGCCGCCGCCGCCCGCCGTCGCCACCATCACGCTCGTGCCGGGCGCGCATTGCGTCCGCACGGGGTCGAAGGGCTCGCGCCCGTCGTCGCCTGGCTTGCGAATGTAGTTGACCGAGGCTCGGCCGTCGCCCCCGCCGGCGATGCCCCATGGCGGGCACTGCCGCCGCCCGGCGTTGCTGAGGCTCCATTTGCCTTCGAGCAGGTTGGTCATCTCGGTCATGATTCCAAGGCCGCCGCGGAATTTTCCGGGACCGCCGGAGTTCTCCCGCAGCGCACGGCGGTCGACGCGCACCGGCGCCTTTAGTTCTATGGTCTCGACGGGCGAGTTGCGCACGTCGCCCTGGCACACGGAAACGCAGGTGGAAACGCCGTCTTCATAGGGGCGCCCGCCCCAGCCGCCGCCTTCGATGGTTTGCGACACGTAGGGTTTTCCGGTGGCGGAATCGACGCCGTAAAACGTCAGCGAGCCCCCGAGGTTGCCCATGTGGGCGGCGGGGATCGTGTTGGGCAACGCGGGGGCGAGCGCTTTCAAAATGGTGTCGACGACGGTGGGCAGGCCGCGGCTCCACGCGGCCATGGGCGCGGGGTAGCGCGCCATCATGAAGTTGCCTTCCTGTATCGCGACCTTCAACGCGCGAAAACTGCCTTCGTTGACGTTGTCGAGGGGGCCCGTGAGGCCCTTGTAGGCGATATAGGCGCCGGCCAGCGTCCGGCCGTTGATGCCGCTTTTGCGCTGCATCGAGCAGCCCGTGAGATCGATGGTCGTTTCGTCGCCATCTATGATCACCTTCACGCGAATGGGGATGACATCGTTCTTGTCGGCGCCGTCGGCGTCGAGGAAGGAGGCGGCTTCGTAGACGCCGTCGGGAATCGACTTCACGATTCGCCGGCATTTGCGCTCGGTCTCGTCGAAAATCCGCTCAATGGCGGCGTGGATGGTGTCGCTTCCGTAACGCGTGAACAATTCGTCGAAGCGCCGCGTCGCCATCTCGCAGGAGGCGATTTGCGAGCGCAGGTCGCCCATCGACGCCTCCTGAAAGCGGATATTGTCGCGGATGATGCCCAGCACCTTCTCGTCGGGAACGCCGGCTTCGACGATCTTGATCTGGTTGAGTTGCAAGCCTTCCATCCACGGGTCGCTGACAAGCCCCGGCGCGCTCGTGCCAGTGCTCATGCCGCCGATGTCGGCCCAATGCGCGCGCACGATGGCGAAGCCTTCGAGCGCGCCGTTGAAGAAGCAAGGAGTGTAAACGCAGACGTTGTTGAGATGCTGGCCCGCGACGCGCTGGTGGTTCATGATCAGCACGTCGCCGGGCCTGAAGCCGCCCTTGCCGTAGCGCGCGACCGCGTCCTTGACGACGACGCCGAGGTCGGCGACGAAATGCGAAACGCCGCCGATGTTCTGGCAGATCAGGCGTCCTTCGGCGTCGAGCAGGGCGCAGCAATAGTCCTGCACCTCGTAGATCATCATGTTGTAGGAAGTCCGCTGCAAGTCCGTCGCCATGTCGGCGGCGATCGCGGGCAGCGCGTTGCGCAGCACTTCGAGCGTGACGGGGTCGAGCTTGATGTCGGCGGTCATGACGCGTTGATCCGGATGACCATGTCGCCGCTCGGCGCGACTTCGAGGCGGTCGCCGGGATACAGCACGGTGGTGGATGCGTATTCGGCGATCACCGCGGGGCCGTCGACGACCTGGCCGGCCCGCAGCGATTCCCGCTCGTAAACGGCGCAACGCGCGGGCTTCTCCGGATCGTCGAACACAACGTCCCGGTATTCCGAAGGCGAGCCAGGCGCGCCCGCGGCTATCGCGGGAAACGACGACCGCTCGCGCCGCCCCGTCGCGGTCAATCGCAGATTGACGATTTCGACGGGTTCGTCCACGGCCTGATGGCCGAACCGCTTTGAATGCGCGCCATCGAAGGCGGCGCGGATGAGGCCGCGGTCGCGCGCGGCGATCAACGCCGTTTCCACCGGCGTTTGAATGGGGAACTCCTGCCCGGCGTAGCGCATGTCGAGATATGGTTGAAACGCCATTTGCCCGGGCGTCGCGCCCTCGCTTTCCAGCAGCGCGCGGGCTTCGCCGACCATTTCGTCGAACACGCGTTCGATGTCCGAAAACTCCGCTTCCTCCAGCCGCTTGTAGTAGGTCCGGACATAGTCGTGGCGGTTGTCGGCGAGCAGCATGCCGAGCGCCGAATAATGGCCGGGCGCGCGCGGAACAATCAACCGCGGCACATGCAATTCGCGCGCGATTTCGGCCGCGTGAGCCGGACCCGCGCCGCCAAACGCGACCATGGCGAAATCGCGGGGATCGTGGCCGCGCCCGACCGAGACAGACCGCACCGCCAGCGACATTTCAGCGACGGCGATGCGCAGAACGCCGAGCGCCGCCTCGTTGACCGACATGCCAAGCGGCGCCGCGATCACGCGTTCGATGGCGGCGCGCGCGGCGTTCGCGTCGAGGCGCATTTCGCCGCCCAGAAAGCGCCCCGCGCCGATGCGCCCCAGCGCGACGTTGGCGTCGGTGACGGTGGGTTCGGTTCCGCCCTGTCCGTAGCACACGGGGCCGGGGTGCCCGCCGGCGCTGCGCGGCCCGACTTTCAGCGCGCCATCCTCGTCGAGCCAGGCGACGCTGCCGCCGCCCGCGCCGACTTCGACGATATCGACGACGGGCAACATCACGGGATGGCCGTGGCCAACGCCGCCGACAAGATAGCCCTGCGCGATGTCGGGCTTGTTGTCGCGAACGAGGCTCACCTTCGCCGTTGTGCCGCCCATGTCGAAGGCGATCACGTCGGCGACGCCGAGCCCGCGCGCCGTTTCAGCCGCGGCGATGACGCCGCCGACGGGTCCGGATTCCATCGTCGCCACGGGGACGCGCCTCGCCATTTCCGGAGACATGCCGCCGCCGTTCGACTGCATGATGAGCAATTTTCCGCGGAAGCCGAAGCCCTTCAGCAGGGATTCGAGATCGCCGAGATACTTCGCGACTTTCGGTCCGACGTAGGCGTTCAGCACGGTCGTCGATGTGCGCTCGTATTCGCGGTATTCGCGCAGGATTTCGTGGCTGAGCGACACGCTTGTTTCAGGCGCGGCGCGGCGCAGAATGTCGCCGACGCGCCGTTCGTGCTCCGGATTCGCCCACGAGTGAATGAAACAGACGGCGGTCGCCTCGATTCCCAGTTCGCGCAATTTCAACGCGACGCCCGCCGCGCCGGCTTCGTCGAGCGGCGTCACCACTTCGCCCGCGGCGTTCAGCCTTTCGAGAATTTCGAACGTGTGGCGCCGCGCCACATAGGGCTCTGGCCGCTTGAACAGGAAGTTATAGGACTCGGGCCGGCTGCCGCGGCCAATGGCGTAGACATCGCGCATGCCCGTCGTCGTCAGCAGCGCCACGCGCGCGCCGGTGCGCTCGATGGCCGTGTTGATGGCGACGGTGGAGCCGTGGATGAACGTGTCGGCGGCCGCGATGGCGAGCCCGCTTTTGACCAGCGTTTCGCGTATGCCGACGGAGAGATCGTACGGCGTCGTGGAACTCTTCGCCTGCCGGATTTCGCCGGTCGCGAAATCGAAGGCGACCAGATCGGTGAAGGTCCCGCCGATATCCAGCGCGATGACCAGCGACATTGACTTCCACCCATTGAATCGCGCCTAAACGCGGCGAAGCCTCCTCTAACCCGCGGCCGCCGGCGCTGGCAAGGCGCGGGATCAACGGGTTTCCACCGCCGCGACGAGCGCCCGCACGCGGGCGAGGGTCTCCGGGCTCGCCGCGTAAATATCCCTCAACAAGTCGTCCATTCCGGCGCCGGCCATGGGCGAGGACTCCAACCGCGATTTCCCGGCGTCCACGAGGAAGGCGGGGTCGGCCGTCATGTCTGAAAAAGCCCGCCGCAAAGCCGCCAGGCGCTCCGCCGGGATGGATGGCGGAGCCGCGAAAGGACGCCCGGCGGCGACGGGCGCGAGCACGACCTTCAAGATCGCGCGCGCCTCCGCGTCGGGCGCGAGATCGCCGATGGTTGGCACGCCAGGCAGGTCGGGATTGGCGGCGAGGCCGACGTAGACGATAGGTTTGACGAAGCCGCTGGCGATCCAGTCGACGTGGGCGACGCGCATGCTCGAATAATTCTGGCATATCAACTCGACTTCGCCGCGTTCCAGCGCCAGCGCCACCTGGCTGCCGTCGGCGTAGCCGGAAACGAATTTCAGGTCCGCGCCCAGCAATCGGTTCAGCAACATGGGATAAAGATAGGTCGTCGTGCCGGGCGCCGTCGATCCCACGACGAGGCGCCTGCCGCGCAAATCGTTCCACGAAGCCACGCCCGACGCGCGCGAGGCGGCGCAAACGACGTCTTCCCGGCTCATGCTGCCGATCCAGCCGAAGCGGCGCGCGTCGAATTTCGCCGTGCCGGCGCCGAACAGCGGCTCGGTCAACATGGCGTTGCTGAAGACGCCGAGGAATAATCCGTCCTTCGGCGCGACGTTGAAGAGCTGGTTCGCGGCGACGATGCCGCCGCCGCCCGGCGTGTTCACGACGACGACATTTGGATTGCCCGGAACAAAGCGGCCGAAGTGGCGCGCCAGAAGCCGCGCGCTCAGGTCGTAGCCGCCGCCCGGGCCGGTGCCGACGGAGATTTCGATGGTCTTGCCGCGGTAGAAATCCGACGCGTTTTGAGCGCGCGCGGACGGGGCGGCGAAAAAGCACAACGCTGCGAAAAAAGCGCGAAGCATCAGGTGTATTTGACCATGGGCGCTCCGAAGGTGGGAGCGAACAGGTCTTCGATTTTCGGTTTGAAGCCGATCATGCCCTGTTCATGCAAATAGGTCACCGCGGCTTCGAGGCTGGGCCGGTTGGATTCGACGCCGTAGGGCCAGGGATCGCCGCCGAAAATCCGGTCGGCCTCTTCCGCGTGGTCGGGCAGCCACGGCAACATGCAGCGCAGCGCGCCGAGGCTGCGCATATGCTTCGCGGCGATTTCCTTGGCGCGGAACAGCCCATCGTAAAGGCTTGTGGCGACGAATGGATGGCGTTCGTGGAAGTCGCGGCGGATAGCCACGAGATGCATGATGGGAAAAAGCTTGGTGCGCTTGTAGTAGTCCTGCTCGACCTCCTTGTAGTTTGGAAACAGGCGGACGATGTCCGGGTTGGCGTGGAGCGAATCCGGCAGCAGTCCGCCGATCATCGCGTCGATGTCGCCGTCCTCCAACTGCTGGCTGAGCGACTTGTCGCGGCGGTTGACGATGTTCACCGGCTTCAACAGCGCGGGCACGCTCGGGTGGCCGTGGGAGCCGGCGGAATTCGCGGCGGCCTGCACCCATGTCACGCCCGACAAGTCGACGTTGTATTCGTGCTGTAGAAAGCCGCGAATCCACACCGCCGCGCTCATGGTGTAAAGCGGCACGCCGATCTTGCGGCCTTCCAGGTCCTTCGGCGCCTTGACGCCCGAGCGCTTGTTGACGACGATGAAGCCGTGGCGGAACACGCGGGACACGAAGACGGGAATCGCGACAAACGGCGAGTTCCCCTTGCAATGATTCATGATGACCTCGGCGCTCGACATTTCGCAGGCGTCGAACTCCAGCCCGCCCGCCATGCGGTCGAAAGTCTGCCGCTGGTCCTCCATGACGATGAAATTAAGGTCGATTCCATCGAGCCGGACCTCGCCGGTGAGCAAAGGCACGACGCGGTCGTAGGCGGCGCAGGCGAACGACATTTTCAGTGGCGACATCGCGAAAAATCCGCTCAGAGCTTCTTGTTGAAATCGTCGAGCGACAGCGCCGCGCGGGGATAGGCGATCGCGCTTTGCGACATCTTGTTGCGCACGCACATCTCCGCGAAGGCGATGGAAACCGCCTTGGTGTTGAGCACCTGCACCCCCGTCGCGGCCGCGAGGTCGTCGGGGTTGACCACATAGGGGATCAGCGCGCCGCCGAGCGGCAAGATGATTTCCGCGCCGCGCGACACCATGTCCTTGATAAGTTTCACGGTCGTCTCGAAAATCTCGTCTTTGCGTTTTGTCAGGTCGACATAAACGCCGATGGGCATCATGTCGCTGACGAATTGTTCGAGCCCGTGCGAGCGCAGGATGCGCCGCGTGTGGGGAATGTGCGAGGCAAGCGGCACCGTCACGCCGACCTTGTCGGCGAGCGTCAGCGCGGCGTGCATCGTTGTCCGCAGCGGGCCAATCACCGGGATTTTCACCGCGAGCCTGCCGCCGTCGACGCCGGGGTCGAAGGTGTTGCTGGAGATCGCGGCGTCGTAGCCGTTCTGTTCGGCCCAGAATATCTTGCGCACGATGGCGGGCGTTTCCATCATATGGTGCAGTCCGTTCAGCACGCTCTGTCCGCCGATGGCGTTGTAAAGCGTCGCGCCCTCGAAGTTTTCGGGAAAGCCGATCTCGATCGTCGTGCCGGGCGAGGCGTAGGAGTTGAGCTGCGCGGTGATCTTGCCGACTTCGTAGGCGGGGCCGGACGTGTCCGTCCTCGGCGCGTGGTTGATGAACAATATGCGCATGGCGTTTCCCTAGTGGATTTGTTGGCGCCACGATTTCAGAAACGCGGGCCATGGGCAAGGCCGCGCGGAAATTGACAGGCGGCGGCCGCGCGATATGACTTGCGGCGGTCGCGAATCCGCGGGTGGTGGGAGGCGGGCGTGAATATTCGGATGCTCGCCGCCGTCGCCTGTCTCGCCGCGCCGCCCGCCCTCGCCGACGACGACTTCTTCAAGGGCAAGACGATCACCATCGTCAACAGCACCGGCAACGGCGGCAGCTATTTCAACATCGCGCAGGCCGTCGCGCGCCACATGCCGCGGTTCATTCCCGGCCATCCCGCGATGGCGGTCAAAAGCATGCCCGGCGGCGGCAACGTGCTGGCGACGAGCTTCATGTATCAAAACGCCCCGCGGGACGGCACGTACATCGCCACGATCAACAATTCGATTCCACTCAACCAGGCGATCGCTCCGCGCGGCGCGCGCTACGACGCGGACAAGTTCAACTGGCTGGGTTCGACGGGAACCTACAATTCCGTCGCCTACGTGTGGCGGACCGGGGGCGTGGCGTCGGTCGGCGACGTGTTTATGCGCGAGGTCGTGCTCGGCGGCACGGGCGTCGGGTCCAGCGTCGTGATCTACCCTTCGGTGATGAACAATCTGCTTGGCGCCAAATTCAAGATCGTGCTCGGCTACAACACCACCACGGAAATCGACCTCGCCATGGAGCGCGGCGAAGTGCAGGCGCGCACGGGCAGCTATTCCGGCCTGCTCGACGACCATCCCGACTGGGTGCGCGACGGGAAGGTGAACGTCGTGTTGCAAATCGGCGGCGCGCGGGATCCTGCGCTGAAGAATGTGCCATTGCTGACCGAGCTCGCGCGCAACGTGGAAGAGGAGCGCATTCTGCGGCTTGTGTCATCGCCGATAGCGCTGGGCCGGCCCTATCTGGCGCCGCCGGAAACGCCGCCCGAGCGCGTCGCCATCTTGCGCGAGGCCTTCGCGGCGACCATGCTGGATCGGGAATTCCGCGCCGACATGGCGCGCATGGGCCACGAAATCCAGCCATCGAGCGCGGAGGAGGTGGCGCGCATCGTCGCCGACACGGTCAACGCGCCGGCGGACATTGTGGCGCGCGCCCGCGAGGCGATGGGCGGCGTCGCCGTCGGCCCATGAAATCCGCGGCGGCCCGTGGCGCGGGACTCAGCGTTCGATTTCGAAGAGCAGGCGCCGATCGGTTCTATCCTGCGAGAGCAGGCGCGCGCCCGCCTTCGCGACCGCGTGGGGGATGTCGATCGCGCTCATGGGGTCGGTGGCGAGAACGCGCAGCCGCGTTCCCTTCGGCGCGCGCTCAAGCGCGCGGGAAACCTTTATCGCGGGAAGCGGGCATTTCAGCCCGCGCAGGTCGAGTTCGACGGGATCGGCGGTCGCTTTGGCCATGACGCACGGCCATACGCCCGACCGTGGCCGCCGGGCAACACCGCGCTTCGGTCGCGCGGGCGCGACGCAACCGTGTTTGCGCGTAAACCATCGCTTGTCGAGGCATTTGACTAATACTCTCCGATCTCATTGAATCTCCGGCGCGGGCGGGGCGGGGCCGGCCGTCGGGAGGATCGGGGTGGACGTTCTTGAACGGCTGGCGAGCGAATTCGCTTACGCGCGCGGCGCCTGGCGGGCGTTGCGGCGCACATCCGGGATCGCCCGCCATCCCGACCACACGACGCGCGACCTGATCGAGGAGTTGGCGGCTCTCCACGGACCCCGGCTCGCGCTTTTCAGCGACACCGAGGAATTGACCTACGCGGGCCTGAACGCGCGCGCCAACCAATACGCGCGCTGGGCGCGGGCGATGGGCTACGGCAAGGGCGACGTGATTGGCCTGCTGATGCCGAACCGGCCGGAATATGTCGCGATCTGGCTCGGCGTGATCAAGATCGGGGGCGTCGCGGCGCTGCTCAACACCAATCTGCCCGGCCCTTCGCTGGCCCATTGCCTCGCGACCGTGAACGCGCGCGCGGTGATTGTCGACGCGGCGCTGCTGCATCTCTACGAGGACGCGAAACCGCTGCTGGCGGCCGACGCGAAGGTCTTCGTCCACGGCGGGGTCCGCAGCGCCGAGGCGCCGGACGCGCCAACGCTGGCGTCCATCGTCGCGGGCTTTTCGGAAGGCGACATCCCGGCGGCGGAGCTGCCCCCGCTGACCATCAACGACCACTGCCTTTACATCTTCACGTCAGGCACGACGGGGCTGCCGAAGGCGGCCAACATGAACCATTACCGCGTTCAACTGGCCATGCTGGGCTTCGCCGGCGTGACGGGCGCGAAGCGCGACGACCGCATGTATATCGCGCTGCCGATGTACCACACCAACGGCGGACTCGGCGCCATCGGCGCCATGTTGACCGTCGGCGGATCCTGCTACATTCGCGAGAAATTTTCGGCGCGCGAGTTCTTCCCCGACATCGCGCGGCGGCAATGCACGATGTTCTTCTACATCGGCGAACTCTGCCGCTTCCTGCTGGCGACGCCGCCGGCGCCGGAGGACACGCGCCACCGCGTTCGGCTGTGCGTCGGCAACGGCCTGCGCCCCGATATTTTCGCGGCGTTCCGCGACAGGTTCGAATTGCCGAAAATCCTCGAATTCTACGCCTCGACCGAGGGCAACATCACGATCTTCAACTTCGATTCGCGGCCCGGCGCGGTGGGCCGCATTCCCAAGTGGATGGAAAGCAAGTTCATCGTCAAAATCGTCCGCTTCAACGTCGAGACCGAACAGCCGGTGCGCGGCGCCGATGGACGTTGCGTCGAGTGCGCGCCAAACGAGGTCGGCGAGACGCTCGGCCAGATCCTCGAGGACCCCTCGAAGCCCGCCGCGCGGTTCGAAGGCTATGTCGACAAGGCGGCGTCGGAATCGAAAATACTGCGTGACGTGTTCGCGCCGGGCGACGCGTGGTTCCGCTCCGGCGACCTGATGCGCAAGGACGAACTCGGCTATTTCTTTTTCGCCGACCGGATTGGCGACACCTTCCGCTGGAAAGGCGAAAACGTCTCCACCAACGAGGTCGGCGAAGCGATTTCGGGCTATCCGGGCGTCAAGGAAGCGACCGTTTATGGCGTCGCCGTGCCGGGCATGGACGGCAGGGCCGGGATGGCGTCGCTTGTCGTCGATCAAGCCGGATCCTTCGATCTCGGCGGCTTGGCCGATTTCATCGCCGCCCGGTTGCCGGAATACGCGCGGCCGCTGTTTTTCCGGTTTCGCGACCATCTCGACATGACCGCGACGTTCAAGCAGCGCAAGGTCGATCTTGTGGCGGAGGGCTTCGATCCCGCCCGCATTCAGGATCCGCTGTTTTTCGCCGATCCGAAGACGCGGAAGCTGGCGCCTTTGGACAGCGGGCTTTGGCGGGAAATTTGCTCGGGCTCCATGCGCTTGTGAGCGCCGGCTTTCCGCGGCCGGCGCCGATCTTGAACCAGGGAACGCGGGGGCGTGGATCGCGGCGACATTCGTGCCATTTCGGCACGGAGGCGTCGTGGAAAGGCCCTGGAGCGCGTCATGACGGACCAACTCATTCCGTTTCCGAACAAGCAGTCCCGCTCGCAGATGGGGCCGTGGATAAACGAAAGCCTGGGCGTGCCGGACTTGGCGGGCGCGCGCCGCGGCCGCGGACCGGAGCTCCGGTCGATCAACAACGAGCGGCCTCTTCGCGCCCAGCTTCTGGATTGGCAGGAGGCGGCCGAATTGTCGGACGCCTGGACCGATCTGATGACGCGCTCGATGGAGCGCAACGTGTTTCTGGAGCCCGGCTTCGCCTTGACGGCCGCCCAGCATTTTCCGCCGGCCCGCCGTCCCTCCTTTCTCGTGGTTTCGGACGCCGACAAGGCGAACGCGCCGGAACGTTTGATAGGCGTCTGCGCGCTCGACGTTCCCGACGGGTTCAAGTCGCTTACGCATGGATGGCTGCCGAAGCAGGCGGCGCTCGGCACGCCGCTGCTCGACAAGACGCAAGGGGTCGAAGCGATTGATCTCATGCTCGCCTGGATCGAGCGCGAGCAGCCGCAAACAGCCGGCTTGCTGCTGCCCTCGATAGCGGACAACGGCCCGACGGCGGCGCTGCTGCGCGAGCGCGCCGAGGCCCGCTCGCTCGAGTTGCGCTCCATCGACATGGGGGAACGCGCCATCCTCTATGGTGGCGTCGATGTCGAGCAAATGCTCCACAAGGCGATGTCCGCGAAGCACGTCAAGGAACTGAGGCGCCAGCGGCGGCGCCTTGAGGACATGGGGGAACTGACCTATTCCTCCGCCGCTTCGCCCGCCGAAATCCGGCTGGCCGTGGAGGCTTTTTTGACTCTCGAGGCCGGCGGCTGGAAGGGTGGCCGCGGCACGGCGCTGCTGAGCGACCCCGCGACCGCGTCGTTTGTGCGAACGATGACCCGCCGACTGGCCCGCGAGGGAAAATGCCGCGTCGATTCCCTCGATCTTAACGGCGTTCCGATCGCGATGGGCATCGTTTTATCGACTGGCGCGAACGCCTTTCTCTGGAAGATCGCCTACGACGAATCGAAGGCGAACCATTCGCCCGGCGTGCAGTTCACGCTCGAGTTCACGCGGCGGCAAGCGCCGAATTCGGGAGTCGAAGCCACGGACTCCTGCGCGATTCCGGACCATCCGATGATCGACCGCTTGTGGCCGGACAAGCTGCCGATGGCCGATATCGCCTTTTCAATCGCGCAAGGACGGGTCAAGTCTTTCGACCGCGTCTATCGGCGCGAGCTTCTGCGGCGGCGGCTGAGGCTGCTGGCGAAGCGCGCCTACTACGCGGCGACCGGCCGCAAGGCGAGTTGAGCCGAGCGGCCGGACGGGCGCCTGGTAACCATGTTTCGTAACAAATTCTTAACGCCCGTCGCCGTGGCGGAGCGTCGGTGGTAGGAATGCCCGGAACACATGGGCGCGGCGGGCCGCGCGCGGAGCGTGACGGGAGTTTGGTCCATGAAGCCAGCCGTAATCCTCGTGGGCGCCGACAAGGGAGGCGTCGGCAAAACGACCGTCTCCCGCGTCCTGCTCGACTATCTCGCCGCCAGCAACGTCGTCGCGCGCGCCTTCGACACCGAATCGCCGCGCGGCACGCTGAAGCGTTTCCATCCCGGGCTGACCGACATCGTCGACGTCACGCACACGCCCGACCAGATGAAAATCATCGACACGCTGAACAGCGCCGGCGCGAAGGTGTCCGTGATCGACGTGCGCGCGGGGCAGCTTGGCGCGACGCTGCGGGCGCTGAAGGAGATCGGCTTCCTCGACGCCGCGCGCGAGGGGCAGTTCACATTCGTGGTGTTCCACATTCTCGGGCCCTCGATCTCCTCGCTGGACGAGATCGCCGAGACGGCGCCCTATGTTTCGGACGCCAACTATTTCCTGGTGAAGAACTTCATCAACGACACGACGTTCTTCGAGTGGGATCCGGCGACCTACGCGTCCTATTTCAAAAAGATCAAGCACGCGGGCGATGTGACGATCCCAAAGCTCAACGAGATGGCTTACGAGCAGGTTGAGCTCGCGGGCGTGCCGTTTTCGACCTTCGTCGCGAACCAGACCGCCGAGGGCGACAGCGCCAAGTATTCGTTCGTGCTGCGCGGCTACGCGCGCACGTGGTTCCGCAACATCTCCGCCGAATTCGACCGCGTCGGACTGCTGGCGCTGCTTGGCGCCAAGCTAGTCAAGCGCTAGACTATAAACCATCGCGGCGGCGGGACGGGGGTCGGCATGCCGAACCGAACGCCAGCCTACATCGTCTGTTCGCCGCGCGGCCGCGCCGGAACGAGCACGATGGCGCGCCTGCTCGCGGACTATTTCCTGGCCCGGCGGCGGCCGTTTTTCGGCTTCGACACCGACCCGCACGAATCGCCTTTCGCCGTCCGCTTTCCCGGCTTGGTCGAGGTCGCCGACCTCGCGACGGTGAAAGGGCAGATCGCCCTGTTCGACCAGTTGCTGCGACGCGACGCGACGCCGAGGATCGTCGACGTGTGGGCGCGCTCGTGGAGCGGCTTTCTCAAGATCACCCGCGAGACCGGCCTCGTCGAGGAGGCGCGGCGCCTCGACATCGAGCCGGTGTTCCTGCTGGTTGTGGACGACGCCGGCGCCTGGATCGACGCGGCGAACGGACTTTTGGCGCAATGGCCGGACCTGCGGCTTGTGCTGGCGCGCAACCATGGCTTGGCTGCTGGCGTCGACACGTCGGCGCATTTTCCGGGATTGCGCGACTTCGACATCGCCGGGCTGGATCCGATTGTCGCGCAGGCCATGGAGCGGCCCGAACTTTCGCTGTCGCGGTTTCTGGTCGCGCCGCCGGTTGAAATGTCGATTGTCGTGCGCACGGCGTTGCGGGCCTGGGTTCTGGGTGTGTTTACCCAGATTCAAGCCTATGAACTGCGTGTCGCGATGGATGAACGCGGCGGCAGGTGACAACAACCAATGCGCGTTTTGTTGACGGGTGGCGGCGGATTTTTGGGGCGGCCCGCCCGCGCGGCGCTGCGGGCGCGCGGCTACGAGGTGATCGCGGCCGGGCGTTCCCCGCCCGCGGGGTCGGCGCCGCGGGACTGGCGCGCCTGCGATCTGCTGGCGGCGGGCGAAGCGGACAGAGTGGCGCGCGAATGCCGGCCCGATATGCTTGTGCATCTCGCCTGGACGTCCCAGCCCGGAAAATTCTGGACCGACCCTGTCAACGCCCAATGGGCCGAGGCCTCTCTGCGGCTGGTCCGGGCCTGCGCGGAGGTTGGCGCCCGGCGGATTTGCGTGGCTGGAACAAGCTATGAATACGACTGGCCCGCTGACGGCGACTGCGGGGAAGAGAATACGCCACTCGCTCGGCACACGCCCTACGACACCGCGAAAGCCGACCTGCGCGTCGCGCTTTCGTCCTTCGCCGGGGACGGAAAGATATCTTTGGCCTGGGCGCGCCTGTTTTACTCTTTCGGTCCCGACGAACATCCGGACCGGCTCGTGGCCAGCGTGGCGCGGGCGCTTGTCGCGGGCAAGCCGGCGCTCTGCTCCAGCGGGCGGGTCGTTCGCGACTTCATGGACAGCCGCGACGCCGGCGCCGCGTTGGCCGCGCTCGCCGCCAGCCACGTGGAAGGGCCAGTCAACATCGCCTCGGGGCGCGGCGTGTCCGTCGCGGATATCGCTGAAAAGCTCGGGCGAATCGCGGGGCGGTCCGAACTGGTGAAACTCGGCGCGCTGCCGGACCGGCCCGCCGAACCCGCGCGCATCGTCGCCGACATCGGGCGTTTGACCCGCGAGGTCGGTTTTGTCGCCGGCCACGGCCTTGACGAAGGCCTGGCGGACGCGGTGGATTTCTGGCGCCGCGGGGGCTAAACATCCGGCGTTCCACGCTCGGGCGCGCGATTCCCCGCGGCCTCAACGGAGATTCCTCATGCAGGCCGTCATCCTCGCCGGCGGAATGGGAACGCGCATCTCCGAGGAATCGCATCTGCGGCCGAAGCCGATGATCGAGATCGGCGGCCGGCCGATCCTCTGGCACATCATGAAAATCTACGCCCAGCACGGCATCACCGACTTCGTCGTCTGCCTTGGCTACCGCGGCTACATGATCAAGGAATATTTCGCCAACTACTTCCTGCATCATTCCGACGTGACGATCGACGCGCGCGAAAACCGCGTGCAATACCACCAGACCAGCGCCGAGCCCTGGCGCGTGACGCTTGTCGACACCGGCGACAAGACCCAGACCGGCGGGCGCCTGAAGCGCGTGGCGAAATACCTGAATCCCGGCGAGAGCTTCTGTTTCACCTATGGCGACGGCGTCAGCGACGTCGATATTTCGGCGCTGACGGCGTTCCACAAGGCGCACGGCAAGCAGGCGACGTTGACCGCGGTGATTCCGCCCGCGCGCTATGGCGCATTGTCGCTGAAGGGCGACCGGGTCGAGAAATTCGTCGAAAAGCCGAAGGCTGGCGAGGGTCTCGTCAACGGGGGCTTCTTCGTGCTCCGGCCCGAAGCGATCGACCGGGTCGTCGACGACCAGACCTCGTGGGAATCCCATCCCGTGGAAGGCCTCGCGCGCGACGACGAACTGCGCGCGTTTCGCCACGCCGGCTTTTGGCAATCGATGGACACGTTGCGCGACAAGGTGATGCTCGAAGGGTTGTGGGAAACCGGCAACGCGCCGTGGAAGGTGTGGCCTTGAGGAAGCCCGACGCCGCCTTCTGGCGCGGCAGGCGTGTCTTGCTCACGGGGCACACCGGCTTCAAGGGCGGCTGGGCGGCGCTGTGGCTGCGCGAGCTTGGCGCCGAGGTTTTTGGATTGGCGCTCGCGCCGGACACAGAGCCCAATCTTCACGCGCTGGCGCGGATCGGCGAGTTCATTCCAGGCGGGATCGGCGACATTCGCGATGCCTGCGCGGTGGACGCGGCGATCGCCGCCGCCCGTCCCCACATCGTGTTGCACATGGCCGCTCAGCCGCTGGTGCGGCGCTCGGTCCGCGAACCGGTCGACACTTTCGACGTCAACGTGATGGGGACCGCGCGGCTGCTCGACGCGTTGCGCGGCGTGGATGGCGTCGAAGCGATTCTCGTTGTCACGACCGACAAGGTCTACGAGAACCCGGAGCGCGGCGAGAAATTCCGCGAGAGCGATCCGCTTGGCGGGCACGATCCCTATTCCGCGTCGAAGGCGGCCGCGGAAATCGTCGTTTCGTCGTACGCGCGCACCTATTTCAACGAGCGGGGGATTCCGCTCGCGACGGCGCGCGGCGGCAATGTGATCGGCGGCGGCGATTTTTCCGAAGACCGCCTTGTGCCGGACATTTACCGCGCCATGAAATCGGGCGAGGCGCTGGTGTTGCGCAATCCGGACGCCACCCGGCCCTGGCAGCATGTGCTCGACTGCCTGTGCGGCTATCTTGTTTACGCCGAGGCGCTGGCGAAGGGCGAGAATCCGCCGCGCGCCTTGAACTTCGGCCCAAGCGGCGACGCTGAAACACCTGTGTCCACATTGGCCGACGCGATGCGCGAGGCCTTGGGCTTGGCTGGGGGCTGGACGATCGCGAAAGGGCCGCAGCCGCGCGAAATGAAGCTGCTCTCGCTCGATTGCGCCGCGGCGAAAGCCGCGCTGGGGTTTTCCGACAACCTCGTAGGCCACGCCGCCGTGGAGGCGACGGCGCAATGGTATCTGGCGCTGGAGCGCGGCGCGGACATGCGCTCGGAAACGGCGCGCGCCATACGGGACTACATGGCGTGAGCGATGCGAAGCCGGCTTGCCGATTCTGCGGAACCCGCCTGAACCACGTGTTCGCGGACCTCGGGCTTTCGCCGCTTGCCAACCGCAACCTGCGGCCGGAGGAGATCGCCTCGGAGAAGAAATATCCGCTGATCGCGCGCGTCTGCCAGGCCTGCCTGCTGGTTCAGGTCGACGATTCGGCGCCGCCGGAGGAGATATTCTCCGACTACGACTATCTTTCGTCGGCGACATTTGGCTGGGTCGCGCACGCCGGCCGTTATTGCCGCGACATGGCGGCGCGCTTCGGCCTCGGCCGCGAGTCGTTTGTCGTCGAGATCGCCTCGAACGACGGCTATTTGCTGCGCCACTTCGTCGACATGGGCGTGCCCGTGCTCGGCGTCGAGCCAGCCGCGAATGTCGCGAAGCTCGCCATCGCCGCCGGTGTGCCGACGGAGGCCGCGTTCTTCGGTGCGAGGGCCGCCCGTGAAATCGCTTCGCGCGGGCGCAAGGCGGATCTGATGGTGGCCAACAACGTGCTCGCGCACGCGCCCGACACCCGCGATTTCGCCGCCGGTTTCGCGGAGCTGCTGGCGCCGGGGGGAGTCGCGACCTTCGAGTTTCCGCATGTGATGAATCTGATCGAGCGGATCCAGTTCGACACGATCTATCACGAGCATTTCTTTTATCTTTCCCTCTTCGCCGTCGAAAACATCATGCGTTCGGCTGGCCTGCGTGTGTTCGACGGCCAAGAGCTGTCGACACACGGCGGTTCGCTGCGTTTGTTCGTTTGTCACGAAAAAGCCGCCCACACGGAGACAGCCGGGCTCGCCGCCCTGCGGCGGAAGGAGCGCGACCGGAAGCTCGACGCTCTCGATGGATACATGGGCTTCGACGCGCGCATCGAAGCGGTGAAGGTCTCGTTCCTCGCGTTTCTCGCGCGCGCTGAAAGCGAAGGCAAAAAGGTCGCGGGCTACGGCGCGGCGGCCAAGGGCAACACCTTCCTCAACTATTGCGAGGTGTCGTATCCCCGCCTGAGGGAAATCTACGATCGAAGCGAACGCAAACGGGGCAAGTTGACGCCCGGCAGCCACATTCCGATCGCGCCGCCGGACCGCGTCGCGGAAACGAAGCCCGACTACGTTGTGATCTTGCCCTGGAACATCGCGGACGAGGTGCGCGCCAATATGGCGTTTGTCTCGCGATGGGGAGGACGCTTCGTCACCGCCGTTCCCGAAACCGTTGTTTACGACAAGGACTGACGCATGCGCCTCGCGCCCACGGCCATCGACGGCGTGTTGATCGTCGAGCCGGAGCTTCAAACGGACGAGCGCGGTTTTTTCGCGCGGCTGAACTGCGTCGATGAATTCGCGTCGGCGGGCGTCGCTTTCGTGGCGCGGCAGACCTCGCTGTCGCGCAACGCGGCGCGCCACACGCTGCGCGGCATGCATTATTGCGTCGAGCCGGAAGCCAAGCTCGTTCGCTGCGCGCGGGGAAAAATCCTCGACGTGGTTTTCGACGCAAGGCCGGACAGTCCGACGTTCCGTCGCGCCTTCGGCGTCGAACTCGACCATGAGAGCGCCCGGGGATTATATGTTCCCCCCGGCGTGGCGCATGGCTTTCTGACGCTCCGCGCCGACACGGACGTGCTCTACCAGATCGACCGCGCCTGGCGTCCGGGCTTCGACGCGGGGCTGCGCTGGAACGATCCCGCCTTCGCGTTCGAGTGGCCCGCGGCCCCCGCCGTGATTGGCGCGCGCGACGCCTCGTGGCCGGACTTTATTCGGACGGCGTGACGGCGATGGCCGCTTCGGAACGTTGCGCCGCCTCGTGCCGCCGCGTGCGCAGCGCGACAAGGCACATGCCGAAGGCCAGCAGGGCGCCCGTGAGATAAAAACCTTGCGCCAGTCCAAACAGGCTTGAAATATAGCCCATTGTCACCGGCGTCGCCGCGGAGGCGACGCGGTTGGCGGTGGTGCGCACGGCGGCGCCACGCGACAGCGAATCCTTGCCCGACGCCTCGGCCAGCACCGAGAGCATCAGGGGTTGCGACACGCCCATCGCGCAGCCGCGCAGGCCGGCGACGGCGGCGAGCGGCCAGAACGAGGTGAACGTCGGCGTGATCGACACCAGGAAGATCGAGGCGAACGAACTCCAGATCAGCACCCACATTGGCGCCATGGCTTTTTCGACCCAGCCGACGCCGAGGCTCGACACCGCGCCGACGCTGCTCGACACCGTGATGAGCAGGCCGATTTGCGTGGCGGACAAATGGATCGAATGCAGCCAGATCGGGTAGAACGCGTCCTGGATGCTGCTCGCCGCGATGCGCATGACGGTGACCAGAAGCACGGCGCGCATCGCCGGCTCGCTCGCGAGATGCCACGCGTCGCGATAGTCGTCCCAGCGCGGCGTCATGTCGGCGAGCGTGATCTTGGCGTTCTTTTGCGCGCGCTCGTCGATGTCCTCGGGCACGAACCACGCGGCGACGGCGACGCCGCACGACCACACCGCGAGCACGCCGAACGCTCCCCACACGCCTATGTGATCCCACGCGAACCCGGCGCACGGCGGTCCGATCAGGCTGCCCATCCGCGCGGCGAACGAGAACCGCCCGGCGTAGGTCGCGCTGTGCGCGAGCACGCGCCCGAAGCAGGACTGCGCGCCGATCCAGCCGATCGACGTGCCGTAGCCGTTGATCATCTGCAACAAGACCGCGGCGGGGATCCAGCTCGACGCCGGGAACAGCGGCATGACGACGGCGCTGGAAACGGCGCAGGCGATCATGAATTTGCGCACGCCGACGCGGTCCATCAGCGCGCCGGCGTGAATCGAAAACAGAAAGGGCAGCAGATGGCGCGCGCCCACGACCATGCCGATCATGGCGGTGGAGGCGCCGAGCCCGGAAAGCCAAAGCGGCAGGACGACGGAGGCGACGTCGACCGAGCTGTTGGAGAAGAGACCGGCGGCGTAAATAGGCGCCTGCGACCGCCAGGGCACCGCGCCCCGTCCCGTGGTTCTGAATGTCGCCAAGTCCTCGAACTTCCTCCCGGTGGATTTTGAATCGGATCAAGATAGCAGGTCGCGCGTCGGCGCCAAGTTTTCGGGCGGCGCGCGCGGTTGCGGCCCTCCCCGCCGCTCGTGTATGAGCAATTCACGAAACGCGGCGCGCGCGGGAACACATTGGCGCGACAAATCACACGGGCGGAGGCCTGATGAAGTTCGGCATATTCGACCACATCGAGCGCGCCGACAGGCCGCTCGCCGTCACGTTCAAGGAGCGGCTGGCGTTCCTGCGCGCCGCTGACGCGGCGGGCTACTGGGGCTATCACGTCGCCGAGCACCACGCTTCGCCGCTCAACAGCGCGCCGGTTCCCGGCGTGTGGCTCGGCGCGGTGGCGCAAGTCACGAAGAACCTCCGTTTCGGCCCGCTCGTCTATCTGCTGCCGCTCTATTCGCCGCTGCGGCTCGCCGAGGAAATCTCGATGCTCGACCATTTGAGCGAAGGCCGTTTCGAAATCGGCGTCGGCCGCGGCGTGTCGCCGTTCGAGATGGGCTTCCACAACGTAGACCACGACAAGTCGCGCGATATTTTCATGGAGGCCTACGACTGCCTCGCGAAGGCGCTGACGAGCGACACGCTCGATTTCAAGAGCGAGCGCTATCAATACACGGACGTGCCGGTGCCGCTGCGGCCGCTGCAACAGCCGTGTCCGGCGTTCTGGTACGCTTCCTCGAACACCGTCGGCTCGACGTGGGCGGGCGAGCAGGGCATGCACTTCGTCAGCAACGGCCCGACGCCGCGCGCCAAGGTCAACATCGACGCGTACCGCGAGGCGCTGGCGAAGCGCGGCGGCGCGGCCCGGCCGAAGGCCGACTTCAAGGGCGGCGCCGCCATCGGCGTGTCGCGGCAGGTCGTCGTCGCCGACACCGAGGCGGAGGCGCGACGCGTCGCCGAGCCCAACAACAAGCGGCACCACGCCAATCTGACATGGCTGATCCAGCGCGCCAAACAGCGGGGCGACAGCGCCGCGAACCTCGCCGCGCGGCTCAACGTCCCGCTCGCGGCGAGCTACGAGGACGCGCTGATGGACGGAACGCTTATCGCGGGCACGCCGAGCCAGGTGCGCGAGGAGATCGAGCGGCAGGTCGACGCGCTGGGGATCAATTATTTGATCACTTATCCCTTCTTCGGCGACATGGCGTACAGCGACGCGATGAATTCGATGCGGATGTTCTCGACGGAGGTGATGCCGAAACTGCGCGGGCTGTGAATTTTGACTCCCGCGGGTTGATCGGAAACAATCCGGTTTGGCGCGTGTTTCCCCCTCTCGCCGCGCTTCGCGGGAAGAGGGGGCCGAAAACGGAAAGTTTCGGGAGGAATTCATGAATCTCGGCATGTTCCTGATGCCGCTCGCCATGCCGGGCCAGTCGCTCGGCGAGACGATGGACGAGCTGACGCGCAAGGCGTGTTTCCTCGAGGAGACGGGTTTCGATGAATTCTGGCTCGGCGAGCACTTCGCCGCCACAAGCGAGCCCGTTCCCTCGCCGCTGGCGTTCCTGTCCAGCCTCGTGCCGCAAACGAAGCGGCTGACCTTCGGCACCGGGGTCATCAGCCTGCCGAACCGCCATCCCGCCGTCATCGCCGCCGAAGTCGCGCAAATCGACCATCTCTCGAAGGGGCGCTTTCGCTTCGGCATCGGCACGGGCAGCCTGCCGCCGGACTGGGAACTCTTCAAGCTCGAGGACGAGGACACGCGCAAGCGCATGATGCTCGAGTCGATCGACATGATCCAGAAAATCTGGCGCTCCGGCCCGCCGTATGAATTCAATGGCGAATTCTGGAAATTCGGCGTCGCGAAATCCGTGAACGCGGAATTGCGCATGGGCTTCATGCCGACGCCGCGCGAACCCGCTGGTCCGCCGATCCACGTCTCCATCGCGACGCCGATGTCGAGCACTTCGGCGCTGGCGGGCGAACGCGGCTGGGGTCCGCTGTCGAGCTCGCTGCTGATGACGGATGGAATCGCGCGACATTGGGCGGGCTATTCGAACGGCCTGGCGAAGGCGGGGCGCCCCGTCAACGGCGACAACTGGCGCGTGGTGCGCGTCGCGCTCGTCGCGCCGAGCGACGCGGAGGCCGAACGGCGGCTTCACCACGCGGAAGGCGCGGTGGGCTTTTACTTCCGCTACATCCACAAGGTGTTGGCGAACGCGGGAAAGCTCGCGGCGATGAAGACCCGGCCGGACATGGCGGATTCCGAGGTCGATGTCGCCGCCGCGATGAATGCGCGCGTGATCCGCGGCTCGGCGAAAAGCGTGCGCGACCAATTGATCGACCTCCGCGACAAGGCCGGCCCGTTCGAGCATCTGCTCATCGCCGGAATGCCGTGGAACGGCGTCAACGAGGAATGGGAGCGGGAGTCGCTGACGCTGCTCGCCAGGGAAGTCATGCCCGCCGTGCGCGCCCATTATTCGGCGCCGGCCAAACACGCGGCGCAATGGGATCGGAGTCTTCGCCAATGAAGTTCGCGCATTTTTCGCATATCTGGACGAAGCCCGGCATGACGCCGCACCAGCGCTACGAGCAACTGTGGCGCGAGCTCGGCTTGTGCGACGAACTCGGCTTCGACTTCGGCTTTTGCGTCGAACATCATTGCCGCCCCGACGAAAGCTGGATGTCGTCGCCGTCGCTCTACTCGGTCGGCGCCGGCGCGCGCACCAAGAACATGCGCGTGGGACCGATGGGCTACATCGTGCCGCTGTATCCGGCGCTGCGGCTGGCGGAAGAAATCGCCATCGTCGATCAGATGCTCGGCGGACGCATGGAATGCGGGCTCGTGCCCGGCATTTCGCCCGAATATTTCAAGCCCTTCGGCCTCGGCTACGAATTCCGCAAATCGCCGACGCTCGAATTCGTCGACTACCTGCGCGCGGCGTACGGCGACAAGCAGCCTTTTTCCTATGACGGCGAGAACCACAAGACGCCTTCCGTCCAGTTGTCGGTGCAGCCCGCGCAAAAGCCGCACCCGCCGCTGTGGATGATGAGCCGCGATCCCGAGACGCTGACGTTCTGCGCGGAGAACGGCGTCAATTCCGGCTATTTCCTCGTCTATCCCCGCGCGGACGCCGCGCCGAGATACCGCGTCTTTCTCGACCAGTGGAAAAAGGCGGGTTGGCCGCGCAAGCCGAACCTTTCCTATTGCACGGTCGTCTACGTCGACGAGAGCGACGACAAGGCGATCGAAACCGCGCTGTTCCGCGCCAGCCGCGCCTATGAAGGCTTTCTGCCGCCGGCGCTGCCTGGCGAGACCTTCGAGGAGCGCGCGGCGAAACACGCCGAGAACTTCACCCGGCGCGGCGAAAGCGGCGCGACCAAGCACATGGCGAACCTGTTCAACCCCGACTACATCCTGAAGAACGAGCTTGTGTTCATCGGCTCGGCGAAGACTGTGGCGGAGAAGCTTCACAAGGCCGCGTCGGAAGGCGTGTTCAACACATTCATGGGCGAGTTCAATTTCTCCGACCTGCCCGAAGAAGACCTCATGCGCTCCATAAAATTGTTCGGCGAGAAGGTGATGCCGGAGCTGCGTGGTTTCGAGCCCTACTGAAACAGGAGGCGACAATGGCGGCCAACGCGTTCGACCGCGCGGCGGAAGACCTCGGAAACATGGTCAATCTCGGCCACGTCAATCATCGCGTGCCCGACCAGCGTCTCGCGACGATCTTCTACGTCGTGGGCCTTGGCCTGACCCGCGATCCCGCGATGATGACCGGCGTCGACAACATGTGGGTCAACGTCGGCGTCAGCCAGTTTCATCTGCCAACGGGGCCGGCGGTCGTGGCGCCGGGCAATGTGACGGGACTGGTCATGCCCGATCTCGGGGCGCTGTCGGCGCGGCTGGCGCGCGCCCGCCCCATGCTGGCCGGCACGGAATTCGATTATCGCGAAGCGAACGGCGCCGTCGAGGCGACCTGCCCGTGGGGCAACAAATTCCGCGTCCACGCGCCCGACGAGTCCCGCTTCGGGCGCGTCGGCCTGGGCATGGCTTACGTGTCGTTTGAAATTCCCCGCGGGCGCGCCGAAAAAATCGCGCGCTTCTATCGCGAGGTCATGGGCGCGCTCGCGTTTGTCGAGGCGGGAGATGGCGGCGAACGCGCGCGCGTCGTTTCCGGCGATCGCCAGTATTTGTTTTTTCAAGAGCGCGCGGAGCCCGCCGACGCTTGCCCCGACCACCACATCCAAATTTATCTCGCGGATTTTTCGGGACCCTGGAAAGCGTTGGGAAAACTCGGCGCGGACGTCGAGGAATCCAACCGCTGGCAATACCGCTTCAAGACGATTCACGATGTCGAGACGCGGGAGGCGCTGTTTGTTCTCGACCACGAGGTGCGCGCGATGACGAGCCCGATGTTCGGCCGCGCGCTGGTCAACCGAAATCCCGCCCAAACCGCGCGCGACTATCGCGCCGGCGGAGATTTTCACGCGTGGCCCGGAAGCCAGAGCTAACGCGCGCTGGCCGCGCTAGGCCGCGTGCTCCGGCACTGTTTTCACCTGGTGCTTTTGCAGGATCGGCAACACGTCCTTGCCAAAGCGCCGGACCTGCTCGCGGAACAGTTCCGCCGGCGGGGCGCCGAGGTTGAGGTTGAGCAACACCTTGTTCGCGCCCATATGCTCGGCCTTGGCGATCAGCCGGTCCGCCACGTCCTTCGGCGACCCCCAGGCGAGCGCGCCTGTTTTCACGCGTTGCTCGACGTCCTTCGCCGTCGTCTGACGGATTTTGGCGCGGTCCATTTCGGCGTGCGGGCGGTTTTCCGGGCGGATGTAGTCGAACGAGGTCGAGGCGACGTAGCCGGCCTTGCCAAGCGCTTCCTTGGGCTGGTCGCTGCCGTGGTGCCAAAGGGTCTGCACGAAATAGAGGTAGTAATCCATGTATTCCCTGAGCGCGGCGTCGGCGCTCTCCGCCACATAGGCGTCGGTGAAGAGACACAGGTGGTCCGGCGTGATGGTGTGCCCGTTTTTGCGCGCGGTCTTGGCGTAGTAATCGACGATGTCGAGCGTCACGCCGGGGTGGCCGGCGCTCATGACGGCGCTGAAGTTGTTCTTCGCCGCCAATTCCACGGTTTCGCGGCTGCCGGTGAAGGGAATCCAGATCGGCGGATGCGGTTGGCGGAAGGGACGCGGCCAGATGCCGATGTCCTTGAACTTCCAAAACTTGCCGTCGTAGGAAAACGTCTCCCGCGTCCAGGCGAGGCGGATGATTTCCAGCGCCTCGTCGAAACGGGCGCGCGATTCCGACATCGGCACGTCGTAGACGCGGTATTCGCGTGGCACGCCGCGGGCGAAACCCGACAGGATGCGTCCGCGCGAAATGCAGTCGGCCGCCGCCAGTTCCTCGGCGATGCGGACGGGATTGTGCAACGGCAGCAGGTTGCCCAGCATCAAAAATTCAAGTTTTTTCGTCGTGCGCGCCGCCGCGGCTGCCATCATGTTTGGCGACACCATGAGCCCGTGCGGCGTGGTGTGGTGCTCGTTCAGCCCGACGCCGTCGAAGCCGAGTTCGTCCATTTCGTTCCAGATGTCGAAATGCTCGGCGTAAGTGCGCGCGCCGATTTCCGGGTCGAAATTCCCGCCGGATAGCGGGTAGGGCATGAAGCGGTCGGCCTTGAACGCGTCGAAATGCTTCCCATAGGGAAGCAAATCCATCAGAAAGACTTTCATTTCCGCTCCGTGAGGCGATTTTAGAGGCTTTTGTCGCTCGTTTCGAACGAACAAACGCGCGCGTCGAGGGCTCTCATCCAGCCAAAGCGGCGCCGCGTCAAGCGTCGCGAAACGCCGAACCGCGGCTCACAAGGGCATCCGGTAGTCGCGGGCGACGCTCCACGCCGCGCGCGCGTCGGCGATTGTCAGAGGCGTCCCGCGGTCCTCGTTGGCGCGGGTCAAAGCGAAAGCGAGACGCGCGTTGTCGGGACCGATCGCGACAGCGTTTTCCGGCGGCCCGTCGAGCGCGGCGCCGACAGCGGCGAGTTCGCCGGCGGTGGCGCCCTGGTCCAGCGCCAGCATGAGGGCCAGCGCGGCGGGGTCGGCGGCGCGCCCCCGCGCCAGCCGGTAAAGCGTCACGTAGCGCGCGGCTCCGCGCGG
>CAIKAR010000094.1 GCA_903825465.1 uncultured Hyphomicrobiales bacterium
CATGACAAAATGGCTCGTGCGTGTGATCCGAAACGGCGGATCGAAACGGGTCGCGGGCAGCATGGCGTTTCCCTGTCGGCTTTTGGCGCGGATGACCGCCTGGTTTCGGCGACCCTAACTCGCGCGTGGCGCGCGTGAAATCGCGGTTGTCGGCGACGGCGCGCTCACCGAAACAGGTCGTTGAACACTTTCACCCAGCCGGGCGTCGCTGCGTCGACCTGCTCGGGCGTCAGCGTGACGGCGCGAAACTTCACCCCATCCGGCCGCACGTCGGGATCGCGCGGAGCGACTTTCGGATTGACCGGGATGTAGTCGCGGTCCCGGGCTATCGTCTGCCCTTCCTCCGACACGACGAAATCGGCGAGCAACCGGCCCGCGTTGGGATGCCGCGCCTTGGCGGTGACGGAAATGAGCGACAGGTTCGCCATCGCGGGGTTCATCGGAATCCACGCCACCGGCGCGCCGGCGTTGCGGCTGAAGACGGCGTTGTCGTTGAGAATGCCAAGAGCGAGGGGAAACTCGCCCGCGATGACTTGATCCAGCACCGCGCGGGTGGAGATTTTGAGGCCAGTGATGTTCTGCCCAACGAGCTTGCGCAGATACTCCATGCCCCGCTCCTCGCCAAGCGAGGCCAGAACGAGGCCGATGAATCCGGTCGCGCCGGTGGTGCCGGGATTGACGCCCCACGCCATGCGGTTCTTCCACTCGGGCTTCAGCAGATCGTCCCAGGTCTTGGGCTCGGTCCCCGGCGGAACGAGCGTGGTGTTGTAGCCCGGCGTGATGATCGTCAGACGGTGGGCGATCCAGTAGCCTTGGGGATCGACAAGTTCGGCGGGAAACTCGCGGGCGACATCGGGTTGCCATTTCGCCAGCACGTTCTCGCGCTCGAGAACGGAGGGCGCGAAGGAGCCGTCGTAGACGTCGGCGAGCATGTTGTTGGCGCGGTTTTCATTGAGCAGCCGCAGCGCGGTCTCGCCGGGATCGTTGCGCGTGGCGGAAACCTTGATCCCGTATTTTTTCTCGAAGGCGTCGGCGAGGGGGCCGCCAAGCTGGTTGATGAGAAGCGTCGTGTACCACACGACCTCGCCCTCCTTCTTGGCCGCCGCGATCAGCGCCGCGTCGGCGGCGCGGGCGGAGGAGCCGCCGAACGCCAGGGTCAGCAGCCCGATGATTGTCCGTGTCGCGAAACGCATGGCGAGCCTCCCTTGCGCGCGAGAGTGCTTGAGGCCGGCGCGCGGCGCAAGCCTCGACGCGCGCGCCCGCGGCGGGTTAGAACAGGCGGACCAAGGGAGAACCATCCATGTCCAAACTGCCGCCGGGCGCCTGCGACGCCCAAATCCACGTCTATGGCGACGTGGAAAAATATCCCGCGCGCCATCCCAAGGCGCTGTATTTCGCGCCCAAGGGCGAGGGCACCATGGAAAAGGCGCTCGCCATGCACGCGCGGCTCGGCTTCGACCGCGTCTCGATCACGCAGGCGACGATCTTCGGCACCGACCACTCGCTGCTTGTCGACACGCTGAACGCGCTTCCAAAGGGCCGCGCGCGGGGCTGCGGCATCGTCGACGCCTCGGTGTCCGACAAGGAGCTCCAACGCATGCACGACGCGGGCGTGCGCGGCGCGCGTTTCAACTTCCTGCCGCGCTTCGATCTTGTGCCCAGCTTCGACGAATTCCACCGCGAGCTCCGGCGCATCGGCGAAATGGGCTGGTACGCCAAGCTTTTTTGCGGGCCGGCGGAGCTTGAGACGCTGGAGCCCGAACTGCGCAAGGCGAAGCGATCGACCTTCATGTTCGACCACCTTTGCCAGGCGCCCTACGCCGGCGGGCTCGAAGACCCCGGCATGAAGCGGGTTCTCGGCCTGCTGCGCGAAGAAAACTTCTGGATGATGCTGTCGAATGGCGACCGCAATTCGAAGGGCTATCCGTGGACGGACTGCGAGCCCTTTGGCCGCGCCTTCTACGAGGCGGCGCCCGACCGCTGTGTCTGGGGCAGCGACTGGCCGCATGTGTGGCGCTGGATCAGGTCGCAGCGGGACGGATATGTGGAGCAGGGCATCGACGGCAAGGACGAGCCTCTGCTCGATCTGGGCCTGAGCTATCTTCCCGACGCGGCCGCGGTGAAGAAGGTGTTCGTCGACAATCCCGCGCGCGTGTTTGGGTTCTAGTCGGCGATTTCGTCGAACAGTCGTTCATGCGCGTCGAGGGAAGCCTCGACGGAGTAGTCGTCGGCGCGCGATATCCGCGGGGCGGGATCGCCGGGATCCGCGAGGGCGGCGGAAATCGCCGCCGCCAACGCGGCTTCGTCGCCGACGGGAACTAGCGCCCCGAATTTTCCGTCGGCGAGGATTTCACGCGGCCCGCCGCAGTCGGTCGAAACGACCGGGAGGCCGTGCGCGAGCGCTTCGACAATCGTCATGCCGAAGGACTCGGTGAGAGAGGAGACCGCGAGGCAGGCGGCGCGTCGATAATAACGCCAGGGTTCGGCGACATAGCCGGGCAATTCGACGCGGCCGGCGAGGCCGAGACGCGCGACTTCGGCTTCCAGCGCCGGGCGCTGCTCGCCCTCGCCGAGAATGATCAGGCGCGCGCCGCGGGTTTCCAGAAGGGAAAAGGCGCGCAATAAGCCGACGAAATTCTTGCCCGCGTTCAGCCGTCCGCAAGCCAACGCGATTTTTTCGCGCGCGCGCAGGCTGTCGCGCGTTGGTGGCGCGATCGGCGGCCCCCAGGACACCGGATTTGGAACGTGGCGTGTGCGCTCCATGTCGGCGCGCCAGACCTCGACGAGATTTTTCCGAAGCGCCGCCGATACGGCGATGGTCGCGCCCGCGATTCGCGTCGTCGCGGGCGTCAGATTGAAGCTGAGGCGGCTCAGGAGCTTCGGCTCGGCCTCGTAAAACCCGTGGTAGCCCATGACGGCGTGGCGCGCCCGGCCAGCGAGAACCGCGGCGGCGACGTGCTTGAGGTTCGACGCCCCAAGCCCGGAGAGCGATACGTCGAACCGCTCGCGGCGCAGCAGGCGGGCGAGCTTCAGAACCGCCGCGCCATGTCCCGCGCCCAATTCGACGCGCCGGGCGCGGGCGTCGACGAAGCCGGCGTTTTCGTCCGCCGCGTAGTCCGTCGCGAAGGTCACGTCGTGGCCCCGGGCGCAAAAACCCGTCGCCAACAACGCCAGCGCGCGTTCCGCCCCGCCGCCCGCGAGCGCGTGGGTATAAAGGAGAATCTTGCGCGGTTTGGGCATGGCTGTTTCCGGCCAAGCGCCGACGCGGCTGGCCCGCCGCGACTATGGCGCCAAAAGCTCAATCAAAATTTACGGGTCGGCGTCATGTTTCCGACGGCATCCCCGCCGGTGGCGCTTTCGCGGACAGACATGCGGATTGAAATCAACATTCCCCGCGGTGGCGGCGCGACCGCGCACGCCGCCCTCGCGACCCGGCTGCGGCGCGCCGGGCACGCCACGCGCCTGGCGGCCACCGCGCCGCTCGCACAGGCGCCGGTTTCGATCGCCGCCCTGTTCGCGCTGGAAGACGCGATTTACGGGCCGGTGAAGGATGATCTGTTCGCCGCGGCTGGCATGGACATGCCCGGTTTCGAAGGCGATCCGGACCTGATCATTGATTTTCAGGGCGACGCGAAGCCGGCCGCGGCGCCCATTCTGTCGCCCCGTTTCAACGGCGCGCGCGGCGAGATCGCGGCCATCGCGGCGCTGCTTTCGGGGAGAGCGCCGGAAACCTCGATCGTTATCGAGCGGGTGGACGCTCCGCCACGGGAGCTGGCGCGTGGCCTGCCGGCGATTCCCTTTCCGTTTCGCGTCAAGGAATCCCGCAACCGGATTCGGGCCCGCGAGATTGATCTGATCGCGAAGGCGGTGGCGCGTTTCGAGGCGGGCGACGCGGGAGAAAATCCGATTTCGGCGATGAGTTCGGCGCGATCGATCGCGGTCGCGCCGCTCTTCGGCCTCGCCGGCGTCGCGGCGAAAATCGCCGCCCGCCTGCGCGCGCTCGCCACCGGGGCGCGGGATTCGCATTGGCGCGTCGCCTGGCGGCCGACGCGCGGCGACGCCGTCCGCGACTCGCTGAAATGGCCGACGGCCTCCTACGCCGTTTTGCCGGACGATGGCGCGCGCTACTACGCCGACCCCTTTTTCTTCGTTCACGAAGGCAGGACTTGGCTGTTCGTCGAAGAGTTTCCCTATGCGACGAACAAGGGAATTTTAAGCGTGTGCGAGTTTGGTCCGAACGGTCCGCTTGGAACGCCCAGGCCCATCCTCGAAATCGGCTGCCACCTTTCCTACCCGTTCGTCTTCGAGCGCGACGGCGCGATCTATATGATGCCGGAAAGCGTCGGCGAAAACCGGCTCGCGCTGTATCGCGCCGTCAGCTTCCCCGATGTCTGGGCGTTTGACCGGGTGTTGATGGACAACATCGGCGCCGCGGACGCGACGCTGTTGGAGCGCGAGGGGCGGCTTTGGCTATTCGCCAGCGTCGCCGCGGACGGGCAATCGGACTGGGACACGTTGTCGATTTTCCACGCCGCGAGCCTGGAGCGCGAATGGACGCCGCTGACGGAAAACCCGGTGTTGTTCGACGCCGGATCAGCGCGTTGCGGGGGCCGCTTTTTCGAGCGGGAGGGACAGCTTTACCGTCCGGCGCAGGATTGTTCGCGGGGCTATGGCTCGGCGCTGGCGATTTGCCGGGTTGATCGGCTCGACGCCGGCGGCTTCGTCCAAAGCGTCGCGGCGCGTTTGAGCGCGCCAACCGGGATGATCGGAGCGCACACCTTGAACGACGCCAACGGTTTCGAGGTGATCGACACGCTTGGGAGGCCGGGATCGCGGGTTCCGACACAGGTTGATTTCGTCAACCAGGATTCGCGCGGATAGGCGCGAAGCCGCCTTACGGCTGGGTGTTCAATAGCCCAACGCCATGGGGTAGATGTTGTAAACAACCAGATGTTGCACGAAGTAGATCAGCAGCAGCAAAATCAGCGGCGCCAGGTCGAGACCGCCCATGGGAGGAATAATTCGCCGGATCGGCCGCATCAACGGTTCCGTCAACGCGTTGACCGCGTTCCAGATCGAACGGACGATGTCGTTGTGGATATTGATCACGCCGAAATTGATCAGCCATGACATCACGACCATCGCCAGCACGACGTATTGATACATTTCCAGGACGATGAGGACGACGTCGAGCAGCGCGCGCATGGATTGGCTCCGGTTCCAGCCGAACTATTTATCCGCCCCGACCGCTCCCGGCAACCGGAGCTTGAGCGTTCAGCCCCGCGTCAGCGTTTCAATGGAAATATCCACGCGCCGAACCTCGGCCATGGCCACGGCCTCGCCGCGCGCCGCCAGCGCGACGATATGGCTGGGATCGCGCCGCCATTGCCACAACCGCCACTGGCGGCCGGGTTGAAGCTCCGGGCAGGCCCGCGCCAGCGCCGGCGACGCTAAATCCACCGCCGAATCCACCGCGAGATCCACCGCGAAATCCCGCGGCTCCAACTGGGCGCCAAGTCCGGTCGCCTTGGTCACGGCTTCCTTGAGGGTCCAGAGGCGCAGGAAATGTTCGTCCCGCCGCTGGGGATCGGCGGCCTCGAACGCGGCGGCTTCCTCGGGCGCGCAGATGTCGCGCGCGATCAAATCGCGGTCGGCCGGCGGCGTGTTGGCCTCGGCGTCGACGCCAATTTCCAATTCGGAGGAAAACGCGCAAGCGACAAGGCCGCGCGCGTGGGTGAGGCTGAAGCGCGGTCCGCGCCCGTCCAGGCGGGGCTTGCCGAAAGCGCCAATCTCATAGGCAGGCGCGGTTATTCCGTAACGTTCGCGCAGCGCGTGGCGCGTCAACGCGTGCGCGGCCATGAAATCCCGCGCGGCTTCGAACTGGTGGAGACGCGCGGCCCGCGCGCGCTCGTCGGCGCTCAGCGAGCGCCGCAGCGCTTCGGCGGCCGCGGCGTCGGCTTCGCCCGTCGCGGTTTGGTAAACGAAAATCTCCGACAGGGAGGCCTCCTCGCCGCGGCGGCCGGAAGCCCGGCATTTCCCTGAATACAGGAAATGCACTAGAAGCGCGCCATGATCAGTTCCGCGCTTATGAATGTGATGACGGCCGCCGCGCTCAAAGCGGGCCGCGGGCTCAAGCGCGATTTCGGCGAGGTCGAAAACCTGGTGGTGTCGCTGAAGGGCACCGGCGATTTCGTCACGGCCGCCGACCAGAAGGCGGAGAAAGTCCTGTTTCAGGAATTGTCGAAAGCCCGCCCGGGCTATGGCTTTTTGATGGAGGAATCGGGAACCGTCGAGGGCGCCGACAAGAGCCACCGCTGGATCATCGATCCGCTCGACGGCACCACGAATTTTCTGCACGGCCTGCCCATATTCGCGATCTCGATCGCGCTTGAGCGCGAGGGCCAGCTCGTCGCGGGCCTCGTTTACAATCCGGCGACGGACGACATGTTCGCCGCCGAAAAGGGCCAGGGCGCCTGGCACAACAACCGCCGCGTCCGCGTCGCGCCGAAGACGGCGATCTCGGAGGCGCTGATCGCCTGCGGCATTCCCCATCTCGGCAAGGTGAAACAGCACCCGCGCTTCAAGGCGGAACTCGCCGCCGTAATGGCGCGCTCCATGGGCGTGCGCCGGCTCGGGGCGGCCTCGATCGACCTCGCCTACACCGCCGCCGGCCGCTTCGACGCCTATTGGGAGCGCGACCTGAAGGCTTGGGACATCGCGGCGGGAATCGTGCTCGTGCGCGAGGCCGGCGGTTTCGTCAGCGACCTCGACGACCGCGACCGCATGCTCGACACCGGCGACATCTGCGCCGGCAACGACGCGAC
>CAIKAR010000095.1 GCA_903825465.1 uncultured Hyphomicrobiales bacterium
ACCCTCGGCGGTCCGAAATTTCAAGACATAGGCCACCGCAGGCCCCTTCTGACGCCGCGCGCCAAATGACGGCACTGCTGCATCCCAGATCGTTTCGCCGGGGCCGAGAGCCCTGACTTCCTTAAGACCGATCCTCTTGCCGCTCATGCTGCACCCGTGGTAGCTCAAAAGCCCTAGCTACCACATAGCTACCAACTTTACGCATGTGCCGTCAAACAGTCGCAAAGTCATTCAAACGAAAACTCTCGACTTATATGACTTTATCTACTCACAGCAAACTCCCGCAAACCGGATCAACGCTCAGGAACTGCCCTTCGAAGGCAGAGGATGAGTTCGCGGCGAGCTAAGCTTTAACCGCGGCGCCAGCCGCGATCACGATCGCGGCGCAAGCCATCGCGTCCGACAGCGCCTCGTGATGGTTGAGCGCGATGCCGAGGGCTTCGCAGACGTTCGAGAGTTTCGTCGGATAGAGGTTCCACGCGCGCCGCGCCATTTTCACCGTGCACTGGAAAGGCAGGACGGGCGGCGCGAGCCCGTAGCGCGCGCAGCAGGCGGCCAGCACGCCCTTGTCGAACGGCGCGTTGTGCGCCGCGAGGAATTCGGCGCCCTCCAGCATCGGCGCCAGCGTCGGCCACAGCGCGCCAAAACTGGGCGCCGCCGCCACATCCTTCCACGCCAGGCCGTGAATATAGGTGTAGAGGAATTCCCGCGTCGGCGGCTGGATCATGCGCATGGCGGTTTCGACGATCACGCCGCCCACAACCCTCACAAGTCCAACCGAGCAGGCGCTATCGCGCGCGTTATTGGCGGTTTCAAAATCGATGGCGACAAAATTCATGGAGGCCCCGCAGGTCGTCTGTGCGCGCGTCCCTTGGGCGGGTCAATGCGCGCCGACGGCTTTCCCCTGAAATCGTGGCTCAGGCGGCCAATGGCTGGGGTCGCCGGTGACGGGCGCGTTCTCGGCCGGGCCGGCAATCCATTGAAGGGGCCCGCCGCAGGCCTGTGCACTACTTTGAGGCGGGCCTCGCCACGGCCTTCGGCGGGGCGTAAAACGGCCTATGCCCCTTCATTTGATCAAGTTGTGCGTCGGCGCGGAATCCATCGTCGATATGGAAGAATGGATCGCCGAGCGTCGCGCCGCCAAACGCGCCCGCGGGATCGCGGACGAACAAACCCATCGCACTCGGATGATTCCAAAGCGCGCCGGCGAGATTGTCGGCGGCGGCTCGCTTTACTGGGTCATCAAGGGCCATGTCGCGGCGCGTCAAAACGTGCTCGACATCCGGCCGCTGACCGACGCGGAGGGGATCTCGCGCTGCGACATCGTGCTTGAGCCGACAATGATTCCCGTCATGCCGCGCCCCCACAGGCCTTTTCAAGGCTGGCGCTATTTAAAGACGGAGGACGCGCCGCAGGATTTGACGGGCGCGCGGAGAAAGGTCGCTGAAATGCCGGAGGAATTGCGCCGCGAACTCAGCGAAATGGGATTGCTGTAGTTTTTACAAATCCGCCCATCCAGGGGGCGGCGTCTTGCCGGGATGCAGCGCTCCGCAATGTGCGCACGTCCTTTGTTTTTCGTCGGCGTAAAACGCCTCGAACAGCGGCGGCAAATCTTTGACGATGTCGCGCAATTCCAATTCCACGCGGTGGACGAGGCCGCCGCATTCCATGCAGAACCACTCGAAGCCGTCGTTCATGCCGGAATGGCGGGGGCTTTCGACGACGAGGCCAACGGAGCCGGGCCGCGGCCGCTGCGGGGAGTGCCTGACATGCGGCGGCAGCAGGAACACGTCGCCGGCTCGGACGCGGATGTCCTCGCGCTTGCCGCGGTCGACGGTCTTCAAAAGCATGTCGCCCTTGAGCTGGTAAAAGAATTCCTCGACGGGATCGTCGTGGAAATCGACGCGCTGGTTTGGGCCGCCAACGACCTGAACAATCAAGCCGGCGTTCTCCGCGAACAGGATCTTGTTGCCGACAGGGGGCTTCAAAAGGCCTTGGTTCTCATCGATCCACGCCTGGAAGTTGAAGGGTCGCATCATGTCGATCGCTCCTGTCAGGCCGGCGCCAGCGCGGGCGCGGCGAGCCCGCAGGCGTCGAAGGCGGCCTTTGTCGCCCGCTTTTCCGCCTCGGTGAGTTCGAGCATCGGAGCGCGCACGGCGCCGCCGGCCTGACCCAGCAATTCCTGCCAGTATTTCGAATGGGCGGGCGGCTTTTCAGGTGGCCGCGTCGAGGCGATCGCCCCGCGGACGGGGTTCAGGCTGTCGCGCAGTTTCCGCGCTTCCGCCACCTCGCCCGCGAAGGCGAGGTCGGTGTAGTCGAGCATGCGGCGATCGTGTTTGGTTTGCAGCAGATAGGGCGGGCTGGAGCAGAGATAGAGCCGCCAGCCCAGCTCGACGATGTTGTCGAACCACTCGTCCTCGGAGGCCGTCGAAACAATGAGTTTGCCGCGGGTCATTTCCGTGAGCCGGACATACATCTCGCGCGGCACGGAATATTTGATCGCCACGATGTTGGGCAATTCGGCGACGCGCGCGCACAACTCGGGACTCATCAGGTAGCCGGAATCGGGATGGCTCCACATCGCGATGGAAATGTTCACCTCGCGGCTGATCGCCTCGTAATAGCGGTAAAGCGTTTCGTCCCGCTTGTTCAGGAACGACAGCACCGGGGCGTGCACCACGATCGACCCCGCGCCGATTTTCTCGGCGTATCTGGCGAGTTCGACCACGGTGTCGATGTTCTGATCGGAGCACGACATGATCGCGCCGGCTTTTCCGGCGGTTTCTTCGACCGCGATTTGCATGAGCCGCTTGCGCTCGTCGAGCGACATCGACCAGAACTCGCCCTGTTTGCCCGCGACGAAGAATCCATCGATCCCTAGGTCGTCGATCCAATGCCGGAAGTTGCGGCGCAGGCCCGCTTCGTCGATGGCGAGGCCGTCCGGCTTGAAGGGCGTCAGCGCGGCGGCCCAAATGCCACGCATGTTTTCGGCGGCCCATTCCTTGGCTTCGTTGCGGTGATAGGGCATGTGGCGCATCTCCGGGTGGCGCTGGCGTCGCCGGACCGCTTCAATTATACGGGCTTTTCCCCGGGAAAATCCAGCGCATGCCCACGACAGCCCCCTCCGCCGAACCGCCGATCGACGTGTGCGTCACCGTCGATATGGAGCCGGACTGCCCGCCCTATCTCTGGACCTGGCGCGGAATGGAGGAGGGCGCGCCGCGCGTGCTCGATCTTTTCGCGCGCGAGGGAATCAAGACGACGTGTTTCATCACCGGCGAAAGCGCCCGCCATTCGCCCGATGTCGTCCGGCGAATTGTCGGCGAGGGTCATGAACTCGCCTCGCATGGCATGACGCACCGGCCGTTTCCCGGCCTCGACCGGAACGAGGCGCGCACGGAAATCCGCGATTCCGCGCGCCTGTTGCGCGAATTTGGCGATGTCGTCTCGTTTCGGGCGCCCAACCTCATGTTTCCGGCTGAATATCTCGGCCTGCTCGAAGACGAAGGATTTCGTCTGGATTCCTCGCAGGCCAAATACAAGGCCAAGAAGTTCTCACCCGACGGTCCGACGAAACTGACGCGTGTGCCCGCGTCCGTCACGTCCAGCGTGCTGCGGCTGCCGCCGTTCATCCGGAACCGCTGGCTGCGGCGGCTGCCGGGGCCGGTCGTCCTGTTTTGCCACCCTTGGGAATATGTGGATTGGCGCAAAACCAATCTGCGCCTCGACTGCCGCTTCCGCACCGGCGATCCCGCGCTTGAGGACATGGCGGCGGTCATCGCGCTTTTCAAATCGCTGGGCGCGCGTTTTCGCCGCATGCGCGAATTGATCCCCGACGGCATGGCGGCGTGAGCGGCGTCTCGGTCCCGCCCATCAAGGTGAAGCGGCCGGGCTGGGGCGTCGCGGTGGCCTGGATCGCTGTTTGGATTGTCGCCGGATTTGGCCTCGCCTGGCTGGCCCGCGGCGTCGATTGGGCGCAAGTGCGGAGCGCGCTGGCGACCGCCGATTTCGCGTGGGTTCTCGTGGCCTGCGCGGTCAGCCAATTGGCTTTGCCGCTGTGGATCATGGCATGGCGGGCGTTGATTCCGGACCCGCCACCGCCGGGACGGCTGCTGGAAGTTCAGACCGTGATGCTCGCGGGAATTCAGACGCTGTCAATACTCGGCGGCGGCGTAGTGGCGGTCTTCATGCTCGTCCGCAGAGCGGGCCTGGGCTATGGCGGCGCGGTCTCGATATTGGCGTTGGATCAAGTGTTGACCGGCTTGACCAAGGTGGTTCTCGTTGGCGCCGCTGTGTCCTTTTCGCCGGCGCCCGCGTCCATGCGCTCCGCTGGCCTCGCCTTCGTCGCAGCGGTGACGGCGCTATGCTGCGCCGTTTTGGCGTTGTCCTATTCGCGCGGATTCGTGTCGCGCCTCTCGACGGTCGGAGGCGGTCCGCGGGCGCGACTGCTGACGGGCGCCGGCGACGTCGCGCGCGGCCTGGCGGCGGCGCGCACGCCGGGGCGGTTTGGCTTCGCGCTCGTGTGCTACATCGCGCGGCGTTCGATCGAGGGCGTGGCCGGGCTTTGCGTGATGCGCGCCTGTGGCGTTCCGGTGTCGTGGGAGGCGGCGCTGCTGGCGGTCGCGGCGGTGTCGCTGTCAACGGTGGTGCCAGGCCCTCCCGGCAACCTCGGCGTCTACGAGGCGGCGGCGACCTTCGCCTATGCGCAGACCGGCGTGACGCCGGAAAAAGCGCTTGCTCTCGCGATTCTGCAACACGTCGCTTTTTTATCGGCCGCGGTCTTGCCCGGCTATGTCACATTGATTGTTCGGCGGCCGTGGCGGTCGGCCGCGGCCTGACCAGCGAGGCCGCCTTGGCGTAAGCCGCGATGTGCCGCTCGGCGACATTCGCCCAGTCGAACTCCTTCAAAGCGGTGTCGCGTCGGCCCAGCTTTTCGCGCAGGGCGTCGTCGCAGGCCAGGCGCGCCATTTGCGCCGCCAAAAGCCTGTCGTCCGACGCCAGCAGCGCGGTTTCGCCGTTCGTCAGAAAATCATCGGCCCCCGTGCCCGTCATCGCGACGACGGGAAGTCCGCTGGCGCGCGCCTCCAATGCGGCGATGCCGAAAGACTCCCGGGTCGAGGGCATGACAAACGCGTCGCTCGAGGCGTAGAGGCCGCGCAGGTCGTCGCGGCCCAACCGGCCCAGCAAACGCACGTTCCCGGCAAGCGCGCCCGTCGCGATCCGCGCCTCGATTTTGCCACGCAGCGGCCCTTCGCCGGCGATCCGCAATTCCAGCTCGCGGTCGCTGGCGCTGGCGATCTTGAGCGCGATTTCAAAGGAATCGAGAAGCTCCAACGGCCGTTTCTTGCGTGTCAGCCGCATGGCGGTGGCGAAAACGATTTTTCGTCCGTTGACGAAAGGACGCCGCGGTCGCTCCGGCCATCCGTCAAGATCGACGCCGTTGCTCAGCACCTCCACGGGCGCTCCGCCCACGGCCGGGCCCGCCTGCGCGGCGACGACGCGGCTGACGGCGGTGAAGAGCAGGGGGCTCTCTCCCCATCGCCAGATTTTCTCCGCCCGCGCGAGCATATCCGCCGCCCGCAACAGCATCGAGTGGAACGTGACGACGGCCGGCAGATCGAGGCGCCGGGCGGCGATCAGGCCGGCCAGCGCCAAAGGCGAAACGACGCTCGCGTGGACGTGGACGACATCGAAGTTTCCCGCTTCGAGGCGGCGCGTCACCTGGTTGGCGAGGAAGGGCGAAATCGAAAACCCGAATCCGGGAGCCGTGGTGGTCGCCAGCCTGTCGATTGTGAAATCGCGCCCGCCCGCCGTCGTCATCGAAAAGTCTTTTGTGGTGGTTAAAACGGCCACATCGCGCCCTCGGCGGGCGAGGGCGGCGGCGAGATCGGCCACATGCGATTCGACCCCGCCAAGCCGGGGCGCATACCAGTCGCTGACCATCGCGATTTTTTGAATCGGGGGCGCTGGCGGCAAAAGGCGGGCTCCTGGGCCGGCGCGGCGCTATTGACCCCGCGGATGCCCGGGACTAAGGCACGACTCCGAGTGTTGCAAGGTTGACATAAGCGTCGCCCCGCTGCATCCGTTTTCTTTCTTTTTCAGCGCGCCCCGCCGGGCGGGCCGGGAGCCATGGCGTGACCGAAAAACGCATACGTGTTGCTCTAATTGGCGTTGGCAATTGCGCGTCTTCGCTGGTGCAGGGGCTGACCTATTATTACAACGGCGCGGGCAACGCGCCGGCGCCTGGTGTCATGCACGAGGAAATTGGCGGCTATCGCATCGATTCGATCGATATCTGCGCCGCGTTCGACGTTCACGCCGGCAAGGTTGGCCGGGATGTTTCGGAGGCGATACTCGTCGAGCCGAACAATACGATGAATTTCGCCAAGGTCGCGCATATCGGCGTCAATGTTCAACGGGGCGTGACGCTGGATGGTCTTGGCCGCCACCTCAGCAAGCAGTTCAGCGAGTCGAGCGAGCCTTCGGTGGATATCGCGGAGGAGTTGAAGCGCGCCCGCGCCGATGTCGTGGTGTCTTATTTGCCAGTGGGATCGCAGCAGGCGAGCGAGTTCTACGCCGAAGAGGCCATGAAGGCCGGCTGCGCCTATGTGAACTGCATTCCGGTGTTTCTCGCCTCGAACGCCAAATGGCGCAAGAAATTCGAGACGGCCAAACTTCCAATCATCGGCGACGACATCAAAAGCCAGGTCGGCGCGACGATCGTCCACCGCGTTCTCGCTTCGCTGTTCAAGGATCGCGGCGTCCACCTCAACCGAACCTATCAACTGAATTTTGGCGGCAACACGGACTTCCTCAACATGCTCGACCGCGAGCGGTTGAAGTCGAAGAAGATTTCGAAGACGCAGTCCGTGAACAGCCAGCTTGCGGAGCCGCTGTCGTCCAACGACATTCACATCGGCCCCAGCGATTTCGTGCCATGGCTTGAGGATCGCAAGTTCGCCCATATCCGCATGGAGGGCACTGGCTTCGGCGGGTCGCCGATCTCCATCGACATGAAGCTTGAAGTGTGGGATTCGCCCAACGCCGCCGGCGTCGTTGTGGACGCGGTGCGCTGTGCCAAGCTGGCGCTGGACCGCGGCTTTGGGGGCGCGCTCGTGGGGCCGTCGAGCTATTTCATGAAGTCGCCGCCGCAACAGTTCATCGAGTACGAGGCGCGGTCGCGTCTCGAGTCGTTCATACGCGGCGAATAGGTTTTCTGAACTTACGTTGTTCTTCACGCCAGGCTTGACGCCTGGCGTTGTCGTGTCCGGGCTATTCGGCCAGCTTCGCGTTCGGCCGCACCACGCGGGAAAACAGCCAATAGCGTCGGTCGAATATGAAATCCCGGTATAGAGCCAGCCACGAGAAGTGGGCTGGCAGACTGGAATAGAATTCCGGCGCCATCTTCGTCAGTTCGGGCAACTTGTTCCACGGCACGCGCGGAAAATCATGGTGTTCGTTGTGGTAGCCGATGTTGAGCGCGACCTTGTTGATCGGCCCGTAATAGCTGTTGGTGTCATGGCCGGGCTCCAGCACATAGTGCTCGGACACCCAGCGAATCCCAAGCGGGTGGGGGCCCGTGGAAAGCCAGAACGACGCGAACAGGTAGAATACGCCGACCCAGCCGGCGAAACGCCAAATCGCCAGCGCGAAAACGAGGTTCGCGGCGTAGTTGGCGAGCGCCCAGCCGTCGAGTAGGGGGACTGCCGGCACGCGGCCGACGCGCGTCGCCTGAAGGAAGGGAAAGGCGATAAGCCAGGCGAACTTCCGCCACCAGACGTTGCGCACCAGCCGCGCTTCCCACTCGTTGGGAATGTCTGGATCGACGTTGTATTGGCTGCGGCCGGCGTGGTGCAGCAAGTGGTAGCCGCGAAACGCCATCGCCCCGGGCACCACATTGGGCAGATCGCCCAATAGAAGCACGGCGCGGTTCGCCCATTCCCGCCGAAAAACGACCGAATGCGTGGCGTCGTGGGCGACAACGTACAGCGCGTGGTTGGCGAAGGCGCCGAACAGAACGGCGACGACAACCGCTTGCCACCACCCGCCCGGCCAGAAGTGGCCAAGGGAGATGGCGACGGCGGTCTGCGTCGCGACGATGGCCAGAGCGATCGCCGCCGTCCATGGATTGCGGCCGATTAGACCGCGCGCTTCGGGATGCGCCGTTAAGATAGCCGGCGCCCGTCCGCGGTGCGGGTCGGTGTCGTATTGTCGAATGAAGTCTTCGGACATTGGGCTTCCAAACGCGGGGGCGCGTCCCCGCGCGATCCCAGTATATCAAGTGTTGGTGGGGCGAAAGCGTGTCAGGCGGACGCGGTGGCCCGCGCGGCCGCGGGGGGCGCCGGGAAATAGCGCTCGACCCACGTCCCGAACGCCACGGCGATCGCCGCCGTCAACCAACCGGCGAGCCCGTCGATCAGCCAATGATGGTCGAGATAGACGCTCGCGCAGATCATCCAAAGCGCGTAAACGACGCCGGCGGCGCGTTCTTTCCCGCCCGCCATCGGCCAGAACGCGAGCAGCGTCAACATGGGATAGGCGTTGTGGACGGAGGGCATGGCGCCGAACGCGGTGGGTCCGCGGCCATAGAAGCCCTCGAAATAGTCAATGCCCAACGCCGCGTCGACGCGCATGAGCGCCGCCGCGGTTGGCTGAGTGGCCACGTCGATCACGCAGCCATGGGCCTGGATGTACCACGGCGGCGCGGCGGGAAAGGCCATCCAGGCGGTAAACGCGATCAGATACATCCCGACAAACGACCAGGCGATGATCCGGGCGCGGCCGCGGTCGCGAAAATAGCTGCTCACCGCGTAGATGATCGTGACGTAAATGAACGCGGCGTAGGGCACGCTGAAAAACAGATCGAAGGCCGGGGAGTGATGCGCGGCGAAATAATCCGCGAGCGTGGCGTCGGGGGAAACGCCGAACAAACTCAATTCCACCGCGCGCAAGTCGCATCCATGCACGCGGTCGGCGGTGACGAATAAGGGCCGCAAATACCGCAGGGAGTCGAAACCCATGACAATGAGGATCGCCGGTATCGCTTCGCGAAACATGTCCCGTGTCATGCGCGTCGCGAGCCATGCCCCGCACACCAGGACGGCCACGACGACGTGTTCGGGGCGCAGATCGCCAATCAGGAGCATTGTCGCCGTGTAGGCGACGACGATGACGACCACAGGCCATCCCGGCGCGCGCAATTGGTGTAGATATCCGCCGGAACGCGCCCGGGATTCGGGGGCCGTGGTCATCGGGGCGAGCGGGCGGGCATGAGCATGAACAAGCTGGCGTTCGCTCTGGCGACGTGGTTCGGCGCGGGCCTCGCGCCCCGCGCGCCGGGCACGGCCGGATCGATCGCGGCTCTGCCATTGTTTTGGGCGCTCGCGTTCGCGCCGGGCTGGGCAAAGCCGGCGGCGGCCGCGGCTGTGTGCGTTATTGGCGTTTGGGCGGCGCAGCGCGTCTCGGACGCGCGCGGCGAGAAGGACCCGCAGATCGTCGTGATCGACGAGGCGGCCGGCGTACTGCTCGCGCTGTGGATTGGCGCGGGGAGCAACATCTGGATGGAGTTTCTGGCCGTCGCTTTGTTTCGGGTTTTCGACATTTTCAAGCCCTGGCCGATTCGTCCGTTGGAACGGTTGCGGCCAGCCGGCCTTGGGATCATGGCGGACGATATCGCCGCGGGCGTCGTGGCGGGAATCATCGTTCGCCTTGTCCAGTCTTATTGGGAGTTGGCGGGTCGATGAGCCCCTCCGCCACAAACAGGGCGTGAAAAGCCGCGGTCAGAGCCAGTATTCCGACCGACAGGACAAATAGCAGCGTCATGGGAGCCGGCACGGTCAGAAACGGCGCCGGAATCCAGGCCAGCAGAAATCCAGCGCCTGTGATCAAAAGCCGCTCGGTGCGGCGCATCCACATCCAGGGAAGCGCTATCGACAATCCTTCGGCGCGCGCCCGGACATAGGAAACCGTGTAGCCGGAGAAGGCGGCGGTCGCCGCGATGAACGCGGCCCACGGATAATGCGCGTAGAAATAGACAAGCCCAAGCATGGGCGCCGCGTCGGCGAAGCGATCAAGCGTCGAATCGAGCAGGGCGCCAAAAGTCGTGGTCTGGTTCGCGCGACGCGCCAATGGGCCATCCAGGAAATCGCAGACGCCGCCCAGCGCCATCATCGCCGCGGCCAGAACGAAATCGCCACGCGCCGCCGCGACTATCGACGCGATCGCCGGAAGCAGCGAGAACCATGTCAGCGAATTCGGGCGCACGCCTTTCGCCGCGAGCCAGTCCACCGCGACATTGACGATTCCGTCGAAGCGTCCGCGCGTCGCCTGCCAGAATGCGTCTGTCTTCAAGTCGAAATCCTCAGGCCGCCGTAGGCTCGACCGCGGCGGATGGGCTGATGTCGCCGGCCGGCGCGGTGGACGGCGCCCGGCTCGGCAAGTTAATAGCGCGGGATGTCGGCGCTGGCGACCCTTTACGGACCGCCCGCTGGAATTCCTCCGCGCCTGTGGATGATTATGCCCAGTCTCTCGCGCCTCGCCTTTCTCGCCCGGCGCAATATTCGAAACGCGTTGATCCGCTACCGGCGCTTGTCGCCGGGCGCGATCGCGCGGGACCATTGGCGCGCCAGCGTGCTGCGGCGCGAGGCCATTGGCCCGCGCGCGTTGGAACCGCGGCCCGAGCGCATTGTCGTGACGCTGACGTCCATTCCCGAGCGAGCCAATCTGATCGCGCCAGCGCTGCGTAGCTTGATCGACCAGACGCGTGCGGCCGACAGAATTATTCTGGCTTGGCCCCGGGTTTCGCTGCGCACAGGCCAACCCTATCCCGAACCTCCAGAGACGCCGCCCGGCGTGGACATCCTGCGTTGCGACGATGTTGGCCCCGCCACCAAGCTTTTGCCCGCGTTGCTTGAAGAGCCGGGCGCTCTGATTGTGGTCGTCGACGACGATGTGATCTATCCTCACGACTTCATCGAAACCTTGCTGGAAGCGCACCGATCCGATCCCGCCGCCGCGATCGGTTACAGGGGATGGCGGCTTCAACCGGGCGCGGACATCCGCGACCTCGATCATGTCTTCGCGACGGCGCTGAACCGGCCCTGCGATGTCGATATTCTGTTCGGCACTTGGGGGTATTTGATTCCACCCGGAAGTCTCGACGAATCTATCCATGATTTCAATGGATTTCCGCCAGAAGTTCAGTGGGTGGATGATGTTTGGATTTCAGGACATCTCGCCCGGCGAGGCGTACCAAGGCGTGTTGTGCCGGCGCGCGGCCTGCCGCTGGAATCCCGCGCGAACCTGATCGCGGCGCTTACGGACGGACCCAACCGAAGCGGCGACAACGATAGGATCGCCGTCGCCGCCTTCGAACCCTGGCGCTAACGCCGGGATCGGCCAGCCGCAGATCAATTCCCAAAGTAGCTTTTGGCGATGGCCGCGTTCTGCGCCACGCCGGTCGCGGCGTTGAGCACTTGCAGCGCCTTCTGCATCTGGTTCGCCTCGGCTTCGGCGACGTAGAGGATGTCCTTGTCGCGAAGGGCGAATTTGCGGGCGATGAAATAGGTGTTGGCGTCGCGCATATTGGCCCGATAGACGACGTTCACACTCCTTTGGCCGGGGGCGATCGGATAATTCGGATCGAGTTCAGCGACGATGCTGGCCGGTTCCGGCCGCATCAGGAAGACGCCTTCCGGATCGGCGCCTAGATCGAGCAAGCCGCCGGCTTTGGCAATACCTTCGGCGAGCGTCAGGCCCACGGTGTCGAAGGGAATGACGAAATTGCGGCCCGTCGCGCCAAACGCGACGTAAGATTGCGGGCGGGCTTCCACCGTGACGACGTCGCCAGGGCGAACGAACACGTTTTCACGCGGATCGTTGAGAAGCGTCTGCATCGGCACCGACACCGAGGCGCCGCCCCGGCTGAGGGTGACAGCGCTGTCGTGAACCGAATTGCGAACGCCGCCCACGCTCGCGATCACGTCGAGGATCTTGTCGCCATGGCCCGTCAGCGGCACCCGCGCGCCCGCTGTGACCTCGCCAGTCACTGTGACGGAATTGCTGACGCTCTGCGAAACAACGACAATGGCCTGGGGTTCGATCGCCTTGCCCGTGAGGCGTTGGACGATCTGGCGTTCGACCTGGCGGGCTGTCAGTCCAGCGACGCGAACGCGGCCGGCATAGGGAACGCTGATCGACCCGTCGCCGGCGACCGCTTGCGGCGGCAATTGAGCGGAATGCGCGCCCGCCGTGACGCCGCCAAAGCTTGGCGCGGAGAACAGGCCACCGGCGGCGGCCTCGAACACCGTCACAGAGACCTGATCGCCGACGCCGATCACAGGCTCAGGCGAGGCGCGGTGGTCGCCAAAGCGGCCGGAGAACGATACGGGGCCAATTCTGGCGAGGATGGCTTGCACGCGATCGGTCAAGTCGACGACATCGTAGCGCGCTTCGCCGTCTGAGGAGACAGCTCCGCTGACAACCTGATTCGCAAGGGGGCCCTGGGCGGGCAACGTCGAGCAACCGCCGAGCAACAAGACGGCGATCCCCGCGAAGGCGATATTCCTGCCTTTAAACGTCAATTCAACGACCCCCAAAACCACACGCCGACGCGCCGACCCCATTCAGATTTCGAGTCGAAGCTTATTGTTAACACTTCTTTAACACGCCGCTCGCCCGACGCCTGTTGCCACAGCGCAACAGCATCGTTTCAAAGCGTCGCCTCATCATACCACCGGGTGGCGTAAACGCGGCGCTGACGCAGCCGGAACATGGTGAAAACCTAAAAATGTCGTTAACGGACGTTAACGCGTGACACGCGTGCCCGCGCTGCGGTGTCAGCCCCGCGCGAACATGGCGGCCGGTTCGGCGTGCTCTTCCGTCAAAGCTTCCACAATGGCGGCGACGACCGCGTCGACATCCGCCCGCTCGTGGCTGGCGGAGAAAAAGAACCGCAATCGCGGCTTGTTCTTTGGCACCCCCAGCTGGACGATCGGCGGCACGTAAAAACCCCGCTCCATGAGGCTCCGAGACAGAAGAATGGTCTTGAACGTGTCCGGGCACATCAGCGGGACAACCGCCGCGCCAATCGCGTCGCCGACGTCAAGGCCGCTTTCCCGAGCCCGCCGCACGAAATAGCTGGTGATATCCCGCATTTTTTCGAGCCGTTCCGGCTCGCGGCGCAAGATCGCCAGCGCCGCCCGCGCCGTCGCCGTCACCGGAGGCGCGAGGCCGACGCTGTAGACGAAGCCGGGCAGGGTGAAGCGCAGCCATTCGATCACCGCCTTGTTCGCGGCGATAAACCCGCCGCTCGACACAAAACTTTTCGAGAGCGTTCCGATGATCAGATCGAGGCGCGCGGGATCGATGCCGTAATGCTCGGCGACACCACGCCCACGCTCGCCAAGAACGCCAATGGAATGGGCCTCGTCGACCATGAGCCAGGCATTGTACTTATCGCGGATTTCCAGCGCCCTAGGCAGGTCGGGGATGTCCCCGTCCATGCTGTAAAGCCCTTCAATCACGATGAGCACGCGGCCAAACTCGCTCCGGCGCTCCTTCAAAATCGCTTCCAGGGCGTCCATGTCGTTGTGCGGAAACGTCAAAGTTTCGGCCCGGGAAAGGTCGGAGCCCGAGACGATGCTGTTGTGCGAGAGCTCGTCAATGATAATCAAATCGCCGCCGGCAAGCAGATGCCCAAGCAGTGTGACATTGGTGGCATAGCCGCTGACGAGCGCCATCGCGTCGCCAACGCCGAGAAAATCGGCCATTTCCCGCTCGAACAGGCGATGGGCGGCCCGCTCGCCGCCGACCAGTCGAGAGGCTCCAACGCCAGTGCCGACTTCGTCGATCGCCGCGTGCGCGGCTGCGGCAACCTCCGGGTGGCGCGACAACCCAAGGTAGTCGTAATGAGCGAAACTGACCAGCTTTTCGCCTTTCGACCGCATTTGGGCGGCGACTGTGTCGATGGGCGTGAAAAAGGGATTGTAAATCGATAGCCGGTCAATATTGCCGAGCCTCATCCAGCGCTGCGCGTAGGCCTCGAGGCTATGGCGATTCGGGATGTTCTTGAGTTCCGGGCTTTTGTCCTGCGGCACGCGAAAATCCCATGTATCCCCGCTGTTCGACGCGCGGCCACCGTGGAAGGGGCAGCGCGCGGACGCCTCGCGAACGTCTGTGAACAGGCTGTGACTATGCCGCACACATTTCATATTCGAGGGCTCATGGCAAACGAGCGCGGGGTGACGCGAACCGGCTGCGGCAAGTTGCCGCCCGGTGGCAACTCGCGTATGGTCAAAGATCATACTCGCGGTCCGGCTCGTTTAGAGGGCCTCGCGATATCGCCAGCCGGGGCAGGCCTGAAAAACGGGGTATTCGCGTGGCCGAGGAGCAAAACGGAATCAATTCCAAAATTTTGGAATTCATTCATTCTGAAATCCAAGACAAAAGCGCTGTTTTTGATATGGATACGCCAATTTCATCTGTGAAAATCGACTCTATCGACGTCATACACGTCGTGTTCAAAGTCGAAGAGGAATTCAACACCACGATTGATTTGCCGCAGGACTCCAAATTCGAGACTGTTGGCGATTTCGTGAGGGCGTTGACGAAGTTTATTCCCGCCGCCGGTCAGGCTTGAGACATGGTTCCGCGATGGGTTGAGATAACAGGACGAGGAGTCCTGTCTAGCGCCGGCCATGATGTCACCGAATTCAACCGTTCAATTCTGGCTGGCGAGGGGCATATCGCGCCGTTCGACGCCGATGCTGGAACGCCGCCCGGACCGCCTGAAGCGATAGCCGCCCTGAAGCTGAGGTTTAACAAGGGAGCGCCGGTCGTCGGATTCACGCCGGAAAAACACTTCGAGCCAAGAGTGCTTTCCGGCCTCGACCGTTTCTCGCAGTTCGCGGCGTTCGCAAGTCGTCAAGCCTGGAAGGAAGCCGGCTTCGACGTGGATCCGCCCGCCTCGGACCGGGTCGCGGTGATTATCGGCACGGCCAACGCCGGCCATGAGGTGATTGGCGTCGGCTGGCACCGGCTTTACATCGACGCGCGCAAGCCAATGCCGCTGACGATCCCAATGACCATGGCGAGCGCCGCCGCGAGCCGGATCGCGCGCGAAATCGGCGCGCACGGTCCAGTGTTCGCCACGTCGAGCGCCTGCGCGTCGGCCGCGCACGCCGTTATGACGGGCGTTATTCTGCTGCGCTCCGGGCAAGCCGATGTCGCGGTCGTGGGCGGTTCGGATTCCTGTTTTGATTTCGGTTATCTGCGCGCATGGGACGCGCTGCGTGTCGTGACCACCGACATTTGCCGCCCGTTCTCCAAAGGGCGTCAAGGTTTGACGATCGGGGAGGGCGCGGGTCTTTTTGTCATCGAGACGACCGAGCACGCCCGCGCCCGTGGCGCGCGCTCGATCGCGCGGCTCGCCGGCGGCGGCATGACCAGCGACGCCGGCGACCTGACGACGCCCGACGGACGCGGCATGACCCGCGCCTTGCGGGAGGCTCTGCGCGACAGCGGCCTCGCGATGGAGCGTATTGGCTATGTCAACGCGCATGGCACCGGCACTTTGATCAACGACCGGCTTGAGGCGGACGCGATCCGCCAGGTGTTTGGCGGCGCGACCGATAGGCTGCCGGTCTCCTCGATCAAGTCGTCTATTGGCCACGCCATGGGCGCGTCCGGCGCGTTGGAACTGCTGGCGACCATAGCGACCCTGGAAGCGGGCGTCGCGCCGCCGACGCTCAACTACAAGGAGCGCGATCCGGATTGTCCCATCGACGTGATTCCGGAGGGACCGCGCAAAATCCAGATCGAGGCGGCGTTGTCGAACTCCTTCGCGTTCGGCGGTCTCAACGTGACGCTCGCGGTGACGCGCGCCGACGTGAACAACTGATGGCGACGGGTTCGCTCGCGATCACGCCGGTCACCGACACGCGGACCCGCGACCTCTTTCTGCGGGTGCCCTATGTAGTCCACGGCGACGACCCCACGTGGGTGCCCCCGCTGCTCGTCATGGACAAGGACCGGATCAACCCGGAAAAAGGGCCGTTTTTCAAGTTCGGCGAGGCGCGGTTGTTTGTCGCGACCCGCGACGGCGCGCCGGTGGGACGCGTCAGCGCGCAAATCAATCGTCATCATCTCGAACGCCATAAGGACGGCGCCGGCCATTTCGGCTTTTTCGATTGCCTCGACGATCAGGAAGCGGCCGACGCGTTGCTCGCCGCCGCGGCGGATTGGCTGCGCGCAAAAGGCATGACGAAGATGGTGGGCCCGTTCAACTTCTCGGTCAACGAGGAGATAGGCCTGCAAATCGAGGGCTTCGACACGCCGCCGGCCGTGTTCATGACGCAAGCGCGGCCATGGACAGCGGGTCTGCTGGAGCGCGCCGGCTTCGCCAAGGAAACCGATCTTCTCGCCTATCGCGTGAGCCCGGACGCGATCAGTCCACGGGCGAAGAAACTCACCGACTTCGCCCACGCCAATCCGCGCCTGACCCTGCGTTCGCCCGACATGAAGCGGAAGCAGGAGGAACTCGCGCTCCTCGTCGACATCTTCAACGATTCGTGGAGCGAGAACTGGAGTTTTTCCCCGCTGAGCGCGCACGAGGTCGAGGCGATGCTGGGCGAATTCACCCGCTTCATCAAGGGGCAGTTCTGCCGCTTTGTCATGCTCGACGGCGAACCGGTCGGCGTGATGGTGTTCATGCCCAACTACAACGAGCCCTTGCTCCATTTCGGCGGCAAGCTGCTGCCCTTCAACTGGGCGAAGCTCGTCTACGCGCTGATAACGGACCGCTTCCGGTCTGGCCGCGTGATTATTCTGGGCATTCGAAAATCGGTTCAGGGCACGGCCTTGTCGGGGCAGATGGTTGCCTTGCTGACCAACGAAATCCGCTTGCAGGCCAGCGGCAAATACGATTGGGCGGAATTCGGCTGGGTGCTCGAAGGCAACAAGCCAATGGTCCGCTTGTGCGAGATGTGCGCGGGACAGCCCGTGAAACGCTACCGCATGTTCGGCAAGGCGATCTGACCGCGATCGCGTTTCGCGACGGGGGAAGCGCTCGAATTTCACTTCCCTTCAAAACGCTATAAGGTGCCGGGATCACGCCCTTCGGGAGGTTTTATGCGACTGTTTCCCTGCGCCTGCTGCGCGCCCGCCGACCTTGGCGCCGGTGGCAAGGCCAAGCCGAAATCCGGCGGCCCGGTTCCGCGCGAGCTGTGCGAAGACATCGCGACAGCGAGCCGGATTTGCGCGGACCAGGGCGTTTTCGACGCCTTTGGCCACCTTTCCGTGCGCCATCCCAACGCGCCCGACCGCTTCCTGATGTCGCGTTCGCGGGCTCCCGCGCTGGTCGAGGCCGACGACGTGATGGAGTTCGACCTCGATGGCGAGGCGATCGATCCCCGGGGCCGGCCGGGCTTTCTCGAACGCTTCATCCATGGCGAGATTTTCCGCGCCAGGCCCGACGTCATGTCGGTCGTGCACTCGCACTCGCCCTCGGTTGTGCCGTTCAGCCTCGTGCCCAACCAGATGCGCGCCATGTACCATAACGCCGCTTTCATCGCCGAGGGCGTGCCGGTGTTCGACATCCGCGCGAAATATGGCGCGACCGACATGCTGATCGGCGATTCCGACAAGGGCAGGGAACTTGCGAAAACGCTGGGCCAGAAGCCGATCTGCCTCATGCGCGCGCATGGTTCCGTGGCGGTCGGCCCGAGCCTGCAACACGCGGTGTTCCGCGCCGTTTACACCGAGGTCAACGCCAAACTGCAAATTCAGGCGACCATCATTTCCGGCGGCGCGCCGCTCGCCGCGCTCGACGCGGAGGAGGGCAGGCTCGCCGACGCGGTCAACCTCAACGTCACCGGACGCCCGTGGGAATTGTGGAAGATGCGGGTCGGGCGATAGTTCCTCGCCAAACAGTTCCGTCGCCCAAACGGGGCGTGTGGAAGCCGCGAACATCGACGCGAGGATTTACATGCTGAACGAAATCGAAGCCCGCGCCCAACTCGTCGACGCCATTCGCATGCTCGAGCGCGCCAATGTCGTCGATTACAACGGCCACTTTTCCGCCCGCGTTGGCGAAAACCGGCTGTTGATCAACTCCGGCGCCTCGGTGCGCGGCGCGTTGACCGCCGAGGATATCGTCGCCATCGACATGGACGGCAGGCCGCTCGACGGCAATGTCGCGCCGCCGCTCGAATTCCATCTCCACGCGGAGATCTACCGGGCGCGGCCGGACGTGAGCGCCTGCGTGCACACGCATCCCCGCTGGTCGACCTATCTGTCGATGACGGGAACGCCCTACAAGCCCGTCTATGCGCAGGGCGTGCTGCTCGGCGACATTCCGCTGTTCGACAGCCCCAACTCGATCAACACCAGGCCGATGGGCGAAAAACTGGCGAAAGCCCTGGGGGCGCGGCCATCCATTTTGTTGAAATCGCACGGCGTGACAGTGGTCGGCGCCGATGTGGTCGAGGCCTTCACGCTGGCGGTCTATCTGGAGGAGAACTCGGAGCG
>CAIKAR010000096.1 GCA_903825465.1 uncultured Hyphomicrobiales bacterium
GCACTGGCGCGAACGTGAATTCGCGCGGCATTTGCAGCCGGCCGCCGCGCGCTACGGCCTGGCGTTTTGGGCCTTTTTCGCCAAACGGCCGGGGCTCTACAAATTCGCGACGGGGATGGCGGCGCCGACGCTTGCGTTTTTGGGCGGGTCGAAGGGCAGGTTCGCGTCGCTGCCGTTCGCGGGCGGCTGGACGAAACACCGCGACCTTCCCGCGCCGCAGGGAAAGACGTTTCAGGCGCAATGGAAGGCGCGCGGGGGAAGGACGCGGTGACCGCGCGGGACGACATCCTCTCCAACATCCGCCGCTCGCTGGGCGTCACGGGCCTTGAAGCGCCACGCCGCGCGTCGGTCGAAGGCCGCATCGCCGGCGCGCCGTCGGGCGTTGTGCCAGCGCGTGGAAACGTCGATGGCGAAGCGCGCGTGGCGCTCTTTGTCGACGAGGCCGAACGGACGCAAGCCACGGTGTCGCGGGTGACGGCCGCGGCCGACGCGCCGGGCGAAATCGCGCGTTATCTGCGCGACAACAATCTGCCCGCGACGTTGCGCATGGGCGGCGACGCCCGCCTCGGCGCGATGGATTGGAGCCAGACCGCGATCACGATTTCAACGGGCGCGTCGGAAGGCGACGACCTCAACGCGGTCAGCCACGCGCTCGCGGCGATCGCGGAAACCGGCACGCTGGCGCTGGCGTCCGGCCCCGACAATCCGACAACGCTGAATTTCCTGCCCGACAACCACATCGTCGTGCTCGACGCCGCGGACATCGCGGGCGACATGGAAAGCGTGTTGTCGAAACTGCGCGGCGCCTATGGCAAGGGCGCTATGCCGCGCGCGTTGAATTTCATCACCGGGCCGTCGCGCTCCGGCGACATCGAGCAGACCCTGCTGCTGGGCGCGCACGGGCCACGGCGGCTGCACGTCGTGGTGGTTGGATGATTCAGGCCGCCGCCGCGCGCGCCTTTTTGAATTTCTGCCAGTCCTTGAGCGACGCGTGCGCCGTGTTTTTTTGGTGTTCGACAAAACCCGGGGGCTCGGTGCGCGTGGTGACCTCCAGCCGCAAGCCGTTCGGATCGAAGAAATAAATGGATTGAATGAAATCGTGATCGACGACGCCGGTCACCTCGACGCCGGCGGCCTTCAGGCGGTCGCGCATGGCGATCACTTGTTCCATCGCCGGCACTTCCATGGCGAAATGCTGCACCCATTTCGGCGTGTTCGGCGAAGGCCGCGGCGTTTCGCCGTTGCCGAGGTCGAAAAAGGCGAGATAAGAGCCATCGCCGAGCTCGAAGAAGATGTGCAGATAGGGGCCGGGATCGCCCGAACTCGGCACCGACGCGACCTTGACGGCGCTGGTCATCGGCAGGCCGACCAAGTCTTCATAGAAGGCGCGCGTTTCCTCCGCGTCGCGGCAGGGATACGCGAAGTGAAACAATTTCTCGATGGTGCGCGGCGCCGCCATGGCTTCCTCCGGACGATTTAAGGCTCGACGATACCAACGCGGACGCGTCGTCGCAACGCGCTTGTGACGGCCGTCGCCGCGCGGCATAGTGCGCGGCGAAGCGGAGGCCGGCGTGAGGGATTTTCGAGGCAAGGTCGCGGTGATCACCGGCGCGGCGTCGGGCATCGGCCTTGGCATGGCGCGGACATTCGGCCGCGAGGGCATGCGCGTCGCCATGCTGGACCGTCGTCGCGGCGCGCTTGAGGCCGCCGCCGAGGAGGTTCGCGGCCTGCAAATCGACGCGCTCGCCATCGAAACCGACGTGAGCGACGACAAGTCCGTCGAAGAGGCCGCGAAACAGATTGAGGCGGAGTTCGGCCGCGTCGACATCGTCTGCAACAACGCCGGCGTGCTGTTGCACGACAAGGATCTCGCCGACATCCCCATGGCCGAATGGGACTGGATCATTGGCGTCAACCTTTACGGCGTCATCCACGGCGTCCGGTCCTTTCTGCCGCGGATCAAAAAGCACGGAGAGGGCGGCCACATCGTCAACACCGCGTCCATCGGCGGCTTTCAGGTCGGCGCAGCCATGCGCACGCCGGCCTACGCGGTCACCAAGTTTGGCGTGGTGGCGTTGAGCGAGGGCTTGCGCAACGAACTCGGCGGATCGAACATCGGCGTCAGCGTTCTGGCCCCGGCCGCGACCGACACCGGCATCTACCGCTCGGCGCGCGACAAGCCGGAAAAGTTTGGCGCGCCCGATGTGGGGCCAGACCCGACGCCGGCTACGTTGCGCGCCGGCGCACAGCCCGACCAGATCGGCCGGCGCGTGTTGGACGCGGTAAAACGCGGTGAATTCTACATCTTCACCCATCTGGAAACCCGCGACTGGTTGTTGAAGCGCCACGAGGGCATCATCGATTCTTTCGACTCCCTCGAACGCTTCGAGGCGGAGATCGAGCGCATCCCGCGCATGGGTGTTTTCGCCGCGGAGAAAAACGAGTGACCGTTAATCTGTTCGATTTGACCGGACGTGTCGCCTTCATCACCGGCGCCGCGAGCGGGCTTGGCTTCGCCATGGCGGAAGCTTTCGCGGAACAGGGCGCGATCGTCGTGATGGCCGATATCGACGCGGACAATCTGCGGCGGTCGGTTGGCCGGTTGACGCAAGCGGGTTTCGTCGCGGAGGGCGTCGAGCTCGACGTGCGCGAGGCCGGGAACATCCGCGTGGCCATTGAAGATGTCGTGGCGAGGCGCGGCAAGCTCGACATTTGCTGCTGCAACGCCGGCGTCACGGGCGGGCCGCCCTTCGCGCAGCCCGCGGGACAGATCGAAAACGTCGATCTCGCGACATGGGAGAACGTCGTCAAAATCAACCAGACCGGCGTCTTCGCCACCATGCAGGCGGCGGCCGCGGCGATGAAGCCGCGAAAGTCCGGCCGCATCATCGTCACCTGCTCGATTTCGGGCATGCGCGCGGGGTCGATATCCGGCTACGCCTATTCGGCGACGAAAGCGGCGATCATTCACATGGTTCATCTCGCCGCGGTCGAGCTCGCGCCGTTCAACATCATGGTCAATGGATTCGCACCGGGGCCATTCATGACGAACATCGCCGGCGGCCGGTTGTTTCGAGAGCGGGAAACCGTTGAGTTCATGGCTGGCACCGTGCCGCTCAAGCGCGTGGCCGACCCGCGCGAATTGAAGGGGCTCGCGCTGCTGCTCGCCTCCGACGCGTCGAGCTACATCACCGGAACCGTCATTCCCATAGACGGCGGCGCGACGGCGATGTGAGCGTGGCGACCTTGCCAGATCTCGCCCGTCGGTTGAAAAGACGCGCGGGGACTTCGCGGGGGATCGGGATGATTTCGACACGGACAGCGGCTCGACTTTGGCTCGCGCTGGTTTTCACCATCGGCGCCGCCGCCGCGCGCGCCCAATCCGCCGCCGATTTTTATCGCGGCAAGACGATCACCCTTGTCATTCCCAACGCGCCGGGCGGCTCGTTCGACCTCTACGGGCGCCTCGTGGCGCGCCACCTCGGGGGGGTGATGCCGGGCGAGCCCGCCATCGTTCCGCAAAACATGCCCGGCGCCGCCGGCATGATTTCCGCGAACTGGCTTTATTCGCTCGCCCCGCAGGACGGCACGGCGATGGCGATCTCGGTGCCGAACGTCGCGCTCGCTCAAGTCGTCGGCATGAACGAGATCAAATACGACGCGCGCAAAATGAATTGGGTGGGCCGGATCGTGTCGCCGACGGCGACGCTTTTTGTTTGGCACACCTCGCCGACGAAAACGCTCGCCGACCTCCGGTCGCGCCAGACCATCGTCGCCAGCACCGGCCCGTTGAGCCAGGCGGAAATCACATCGAACATGATGAACGGGCTGGTGGGAACGAAGTTCAAGATCATTCCGGGATATAGCGGAACCGGGGACGCCATTCTCGCGCTCGAACGCGGCGAGGTCGAGGCGGTCGTGATGCCATGGACGTTCATGAAGCTCGCGCATCCCGACTGGATCGAGCAGAAGAAGGTGACCCCGCTGGCGCAATACACGCGTTTTCCAAACGCCGATCTGCCCGGCGTTCCGTCGATTTTCGATCTCGCGGAAACCGACGACCAGAAGGCCGTGTTCAACCTGTTCTTCGGGCCCGACGAAATCGGTCAATCCGTCATGCTGCCGCCACGCGCGCCCCCGAACCGGGTCGCCGCGGCGCGCGCGGCGTTTGAGAAGCTCTCCAGCGACCCGGAATACCTCGCCGACGCCGGGCGCCAAAAACTCGTGTTGACGCCGGCCTCCGCCCAGCACATTGAAGAGACCATCGCCGAAGCGTTCAAGGCGACGCCGGCGCAGATCGAGATGGCGCGGCGCTACTTCAGATGAGCCGCGCTAGGGGTGCGACGAGATGAACGACAGGGTTCAAAAGCTTTCCGGAACCAATTTTTGGAACGAGTTGATCAAGCTGCGCGACGAACAACGCGCCGAGCGCGAAAACGCCGCGCAAGTCGTGAAGCGGAGCGACCTGCCGCTGGAGGTTAATTCGCAAGGCTTGATGCGCTGGTACATGCATCCAGCGATCAAGGACGTCAAACTCTCGACGCTCGCGATCTACGAGCAGGAATTGCCGCCGCGCGGTCGCTCCGGCCGTCTCAAATTCCAGGGCGGGCAAATTCTCTTCATCGTCGAGGGCGACGGCTACACCATTCTCGACGGCGTCAAGCACGCGTGGAAGCCGCGCGACGTCGTCAATCTGCCCCTGAAAAAGGACGGCGTCGTCGTCCAGCATTTCAATTCGAGCGAAGAGAACATCGCGCGGTTCCTCGTCGTCGAGCCGAACCTCTACGCGGCGACCACGGTCGATCGCGGCTGCGGCTTCGAACAACTCGAGCCCGCGCCCGACTATCGCGCCTGAAAACACGCACCGACGGGAAGACACACATGGCCGAGATCGAACGCACACGCACCAGGGAACGCGACGCGGGCGAAATGACGCCCTACGACGTTTTCATCCGCAGCCGCGCGGAGTTTCACGAGAGGCAGAACGCTGGACAGGTGGTGGTGGGGCTGGAGGACCGCGAGTATTTCAACACCAAGCAAGGCAAGCTCGCCTACTACCTCAACGCCGAGAAATACAAGAACACGCCGCTTCAGGATTGGCGGGTGTTCACCCACAGCCTGATTACGCATTCGGGCAAGCACCGCCACCAGGGCGGCCTCGTGATCTATGTCATCGAAGGCGTGGGCTGGTCGGTGGTCGATGGCGAGCGCGTCGATTGGGAGGCTGGCGACCTTTTGTTGCTGCCCATTAAAAAAGGCGGCGTCGAGCATCAACACTTCAACGCGAAGCCCGGCAGCGAGTGCCACTGGATCGCCTTCTCCTACATGCCGTTCTTCGACTACAACGCGTCGGAATTCACCCAGACCGAAGTCTCGCCGCTCTACAACAAGTAGGTCGCGGCGCGTGATTCCCGCGATCCTGCACCAGTCGGCCGAAAGCCACGACATTCTACCCGACGAGCGGCGCTGGCAGGAAAGCTGGCTGCGCCACAATCCCGGGATGACGCTGCGCTTTCTCGACAACGCCGAAAGACGCGCCTTTGTCGAGCGCGATTTCCCGCAATATCTCGACCTGATCGACGGCCTCAAGTTCGGCGTGATGAAGTCCGACTTGTTCCGCTATCTTTCGGTCTACAAGTTCGGCGGCGTTTACGCGGACCTCGACGTCGAATGCCACCGAAGCTTCGACGATTTCCTGGCGATGGACGGCGCGATCTTCGGCGTGGAGGCGCGCGTCACCCGCGAACGGCAGCGCGAACTTGGCTACCCCCGGCCTTTTCACCTCGCCAGCGCGTTGTTCATGGCCGAGCCGGGCCACCCCTTCCTCGCGGCCATCGTCGAACGATTGACGCGGCAAGCGCGCGCGAACATGGACCCCAGGCGCGACGAGATCGAGGATGTGGTCGGCCCCAAGATGCTGACCCGGACGTTTTACGACAACACGCCCGCGAAAGTTCAAATCCTGGCGCAGACCTACTGGTCTCCATCGCGTAGTTATCCATTCACATGGCCGCTCAACAGGAACATTCACGCCCGACATCATTTCGCAGGCGTCTGGAAGGACGAACGCTTCGCCAACCGGCCGTTCCGGCGCAAATGGATCGAGCGCGATATTTTGCCGAACCCGTTTCCGCGGCGGATGTTCGTGACGGATGTGTTGAACCGCTCACGATAGCGACGGCGCGAGCCGCTCTAACGAAAATCCCGGATGGAAAAACGGATCGTCGCGGTCGATCCGCCCCCAGCGACGAAAGAAGGACGCGCGGTCTCCGCCGTGCTTCGATATGCGTTGCAGCGACGCGCCGCCGCGGCTCGCGCCTTCCCGGTGCAGGAGAACGACCGAGGGGTCGCTCAGGCAGCGCCAGCCGCGGGCGGCCAGTCTCAGGCATATGTCCACATCGTTGAGTTCGACGCGCAACTCTTCGTCGAAGCCGCCGATGGCGTTGAATTTTTCACGCGTCACGGCGAGGCAGGCGGCGGCGACGGCGCTGCATTCGTGCGCTATGATATTGCGCGACAGCCACCCAGGCGCCTCCGCTTGGGCGCGGCGGTCGATCAACCCGGCGTCGCCTTGAAGGCCCAGCACGAGGTCGATGTGCTGGACATCGCCGTCTGGAAACAACAGCTTGCCTCCGACGGCGCCGACGCCCGGTTCCCGCGCCCGCGCCGCGAGCCGGTCCAGCCAATCGGGCCTGAGCGCCTCGGTGTCATTGTTGAGAAACACGAGAACGTCGGCGTCGGGACGCGCCGCCCGCGCTCCCTCGTTGCATAAAAGCGAGAAATTGAACGGGCCGGGAGACCGCAGAACGCGAACGGCGCGATCCGATTTTTCGAGTTCGTCGTAGTAGGCGAGCGTGGCACGTTCGACGCTGCCGTTGTCGACGACAACAACCTCGAAATCCTTCGCCTCCGTGAGCGCCAACACTGTGTCGAGGCACGGCTTCAGCAGAGACAGCCGCTCCTTACTGGGAATCACGATGGAAACCGCGCCAGATTGACGCGCGAAATGGGTCGCCGCGACCGCGCGCGCCGGAGGATAAGGCTCACCGGCGCGCATCAAAACGCGTTTGACGCGTCCAACGCGCTCCGTGGCCGCGTCGGGCGGCGGCGCGATTTCCTTCGTGGTGGAAAGCGTGGCGAAGATCGCCGTGTCGCGCGCGACCGCCGCGATCATGCGGCCCGTATAGGGCGCCGCGGATTGCAGGCTCGGGCTCCACGCCGGCTTGAAACGTGGCCAAAGCCGGTCATCCGCGCCGGCGAATTCCTCGTCGGCGTAAATGAAGTCGGCCATTGGAAACCGGGCGTTATATTCGACCAAACATGAAAACGCCTCGGAGGCGAGAATGTCGCCGCCTTTGATTGATAGCGCGAGGGCGGGCAAACGCGCGCTCGCGGCCGTTGGCAATTCCGCGAGCAACCGCGCGTCTCCGCCGACGAAGGGCGTCGCGTGGCCGAGACAAAACGCCCGCCAACCGTGGTGTGTTTGCGCCACAAGAGACCGGATGGTCGCTTCGACCGCGGCCGGAGCGGCGCCCAAGGCGTCAATCGTAACCCATACCAGCGGCGCCGACGCGGGGTCGGCGCGCGGGGCGTCGATGCCGTCAAGTTCGATCGGGCGCCGCCGAACGGCCTTCCATTCGGCGTAGTCCTTGAGCGGCGTGAAGCCGGTGGCCCAGCCGAGATTGCGCTCATATTCAGGCCCGTAGCCAATCGCGCGACAAGCGAGGGCGCCCAGCGCGTCGCCCGGCGATTTTCGGAAACCCCGCGCGATCAAGCGCGCGCTGGAAACGCGAACGACGCTTTCCAGGCGAAAGTCGAAGCGGCCGGATCGGTTGACGGGGCTGATGGAAACCCGCGTCGCGCCTTCCGGCACGCGGCCGTCCCAAATCCCGGCGCCAGCGACAGGTCCAGGCAGCAAACGATCGACAGGCCCATCGACCGTCCAAAACCGCAAGATCGGCCTGACGGGATCGTCATGGACGCCAAGGCGATAGCGGATTTCGACATGCGCGCCGGCTGGGAAGAGTCCAGACTGGCCGGCGGTCAACCAGGGTTCGCTGGATGTCGCGATCCAGTGTCCATCGACGACATCGATATCCCGTTCCGGCGTCAACGCGACGCCGCGTGAATTTTCCGCCAATCCACCCGACATGCCGCCCCTGCCCGAACGCGCCGGGCTTGCGCGCGGCCTCGCGCTTGCCTAATTCATTCGCCCGACAGAGCAAGCTGTTTTCGTTGGACACCGCACGTGCCCGTTTCCGCATCATCGCCCGCGACCCAAAACCGGCTGACGGCGGCGCGCGACGCGACACCAGTCGAAGGCGGCTACGAGGCGGCGAGCGACGAGCCTTGGCTCCGCCTCAACGTCGACGAGCTCCGCCCAAGCGGCAAATGGATCCGCCTCGTCTATCGCGCCAGCTTCCTCGACCCGCTGACGCGTCCGCTTCTGCGCCTTGTTTCCGCGGACGGCCACGCGCAAGACGGATTCCTGCCGGGGCCGCTCCACGGTCGTGGTGTCTGGATCGGGTTCATCCCCAAAAACACCGCGGAAATTTTGATTTCGCCGGTTTCCGTTCCTGGTCTTTTTGGTTTCGACATCGAGAAATGCGAAATATTCGCCCGCAACCGCGTGCTGCGGCGGGCGTTTCGCGGCAGCCGGGAGAAAACCCTCGCCTGGCTCAGCGCCAAGATGCGCGGCATGGACATCGAAGCCATGGAGGAAATGACCTACGCGCTGTGCCACGAGCCGCTGGCGAACTACCAGAACTGGCGGCGGCGGCGCTGGAGGCCGTTTGAGATCGACGGCATCGATACGCCGCGGTTCGACTGGCGCGAGGGCGTTCATATTCGTCTGGCGGTGCCGCTGCGGGCGGGAGGCCGCCGCGATCTCGCGAAGCTGATCGCGCGGCTGGAAGCGCAGCCCTATCCAAACTGGTCCGTCGCGGCCGTCACAGCCGAGAATGACCGCCGCGAGCGGGCCGCGCTGAAAGCGGCGGCGCGGGGCCGGCTGTTTTTCATCGAGCCGGACGCCAGCGTGGGCGAGATCGCGCGGGGTCTCGCGCCCGACGCGCTGATAGGCCGTTGCGGCGAGCGTGACGAGCCCGCGGAAATCACTTTCGCCGTCCTCGCCGAAGCCGCGCGCCAGCGACCGGACTGGAGCGCGGTGTATGGCGACGAGGACCGCGTCGACCGACGTGGTCTCCACAGCGAACCGCGGCTGAAGCCGGACTGGAGTCCGTTGTTTCAAGCGACGACAAATTATTTGGGCGCGGCGGTCTTCGCGCGGACGGATGCTTTGTCGCGGTCCCCGGCGACCGCGGCGCTTTTCGCCGATCCCGACACGCCGATTTCAGAGGTTTTCGATATCGGGCGCGAAAAAACCGGTCATGTCAGGCGGATTCTATTATCCCGCGCGACCTCGGACGCCGCCGCGCCGACAGGCCAATCGACGTCCGTGGTCCCCGTTTATCGCGGTGGAGACCCGGCGAATCCGACGCCGTTGGCGACTGTCGTCATCCCCACGCGCGACCGGCTGGATCTCTTGCGCGCCTGCGTCGAAAGCCTTGCCGGGGGCTCTTGCGAACTCATCGTCGTCGACAATGGCAGCGTTGAGCCCGCCACGCTGGCCTGGCTTTTGGAGATGGAATCGAGACCGGGAATCCGCGTGCTTCGACGGCCGGGCCGCTTCAATTTTTCAGCGCTGTGCAACGACGGCGCGGCGATGGCGCGTTCCGACATCCTGATCTTTCTCAACAACGACACTGTGGCGCTGAAACCGGACTGGCTCGATCCGCTCGTCGCGCTGGCCCGGGAGCCCGGCGTGGGCGCGGTCGGCGCGAAACTCCTGTTTCCTTCGGGACGTGTGCAGCACGCCGGCGTCGTCATCGGGCTGGTTGGACGAGCCGGCCATGTTTTTTGGGGCCACGGATCGGATGACGCGGGCTATCTTGGCGCGATTTCCGCCGCGCGGGAGGTTTCGGCCGTCACCGCCGCGTGTTTGGCCGTGTCGCGCGAAAAATTCGCCGCCGTCGGGGGATTTGACGCGGAGAACCTTCCAATCGAGGTCAACGATGTCGATTTATGCCTGCGGCTGCGGGAAAAAGGCTGGGTCAATATTTACACGCCGGAATGCCAATTGATCCATAGGGAATCGGAATCGCGGACGCGCGTGTCGCATCATTCCAAGGTTTACGCGCGGGAGAGGGCGTATTTCACCGAACGCTGGTCGGGCGCGATGCGCGACGATCCCTACTTCCATCCCGCGTTGTCGCTGTTCTCGACGCGGCCATCGCTAGCGTGAGTTTTGTCAGCGTATTCAGCCGGTTACCCGCTCAGGAAAAACCGCCGATCGCCGAAAATATTCTACACGGCGAAAACCTGTGCTACAGCCCTGCCGCCAGCGTTGATCCCGCCAGTGATCCACAGCCAGTTTTTGCGGCGGCCGCCAAGCGGACACGGTTCTAAACATGTCGAATTTCACAGCGGAACGCCTTGTTATTCCAGAGATAATCCTCGTTCGCCCGCGAAAGTTCGCCGACAGCCGCGGCTGGTTCATGGAGACGTGGAAGGCGCCTGATTTCGCCGCGTTGGGCGCCGCGGTGGATTTCGTTCAGGACAATCATTCGATGTCCACAAAGCGCGGCACCATTCGGGGGCTGCATTTTCAGATCCCGCCGCGCGCGCAGGCGAAGCTTGTCAGGGTCTTGCGCGGCGCCATCTACGATGTCGCGGTGGATTTGCGCCGCGGCGCGGCGACCTATGGCAAGCGCTGCGGCGCCACCCTGACCGCGGAGGGCGGAGAACAGTTGTTCATTCCGCGCGGCTTCGCCCATGGGTTCTGCGCGCTCAACGACAACACCGAGGTCGTCTATAAGGTCGACAACGTCTACGCGCCCGAATGCGAGGCGGGCCTGTTCTGGGGAGATCCGGATCTGGCCGTCGATTGGCCGATACACAGCTCGGAAATCCTCGTTTCCGACAAGGACGCGAAATTGCCGGAATTCGCCGGCTTCAACTCGCCTTTCTGACGGGAAATTTCGATGGGCAAGCGGTACCTCGTCACCGGCGGCGCGGGCTTCATCGGCTCCGCGGTCGCGCGCCATTTGATCGCCGCCGGCGACGCGGAGGTTTTTGTCCTCGACAAGCTCACCTACGCGGGAAATCTCGACAATCTCGAAAGCGTCGCGTCGAACCCGCGCTATCGCTTCGCGCGCGTCGATATTTGCGACGGACGCGCGACGCGCGACGCGATCGCGGGCTTCAAGCCGGACGCGATCATGCATCTGGCCGCGGAAAGCCACGTCGACCGCTCCATCGACGGACCGGGGGAATTCATTCAGACCAACGTGGTGGGCACGTTCACGCTCCTGCAAGCGGCGCTCGGCTATTGGCGCGATCTTGGCGTTGAGGCGAAAAAGACCTTCCGCCTCCACCATATTTCGACCGACGAGGTGTTCGGTTCGCTGGGACCGGAAGGACTTTTCCGGGAGACGACTCCCTACAGCCCGAACTCGCCTTATTCGGCTTCGAAGGCCGCGTCCGATCATCTGGTCCGGGCCTGGGGCCACACCTACGATTTTCCCGTCGTGCTTTCCAATTGCTCGAACAACTACGGCCCCTTCCACTTCCCGGAAAAGCTCATTCCGCTCGTCGCGCTCAACGCGCTCGAAGGCAAGCCAATTCCCGTCTACGGCGATGGTTCGAACGTGCGCGACTGGCTTTATGTCGACGACCACGCGCGCGCGCTGCGCGCCATCGTCGACCGCGGGCGCGTGGGCGAGAGCTACAACGTGGGCGGAAACTGCGAACGGTCGAATATCGACGTTGTGCGCGGCGTTTGCCGGCTGGTGGACGAGTTGGCGCCGAACCCCGCCATTGGCGCGCGCGAAAAACTGATCTCTTTCGTCAAGGACCGGCCAGGCCACGACCAGCGCTACGCCATCGACGCCGGCAAGATCAAAGCCGAACTCGCTTGGGCTCCATCCGAAACATTCGAGACGGGCCTGCGGAAAACCGTGGAATGGTATCTCGCCAACCGGACGTGGTGGGAGCGCGCGCGCGGCGGCGGCTACCGCGGCGAGCGGCTGGGATTGAACGCGTGAGCGGACCCATCCTCCTCTTCGGCGCGCGAGGCCAGGTGGGCCGCGAGTTGACGGCGCTCGCGTCGGCGCGCGGAATCCCGTTGATCGCGCTCGGACGCGCCGAGGCGGACATTCGCGACGCCGTCGCGGTCGCGGAGCGGATCGCGGAAGCAAAACCAAGATTGATCGTCAACGCCGCCGCCTACACAGCCGTCGACAAGGCTGAAAACAACGCCGAAGCCGCCGAACACGCCAATGTCGAGGGACCGCGGGTTCTGGCGCGCGCCGCTGAGCGCGCCGGCGTTCCGCTCGCGCATATTTCCACCGATTACGTGTTTGATGGGAGCAAATCCGGCCCTTATCTGGAGAGCGATCCCATCGCGCCGCTTGGCGTTTACGGATCGACAAAGGCCGCGGGCGAAGCGGTCGTGCGCGAAGCCGCGGCCCGGCATGTGATCGTGCGGACCGCTTGGGTCTATGGCGCGCATGGCGCCAATTTTTTGAAGACGATGCTGAGGCTGGCGGACGAGCGCGATGAATTGCGCGTGGTCGCCGACCAACGGGGATGCCCGACTTCGACGCGCGATATCGCGGAAGCGTTGCTCGCCATCGACGACGCGGTCGCGGGCGGCGCGTCTCCCTGGGGCACCTATCATTTCGCCGGAACCGGCGCGACGACCTGGCATGGCTTCGCCGCCGAGATCGTCGCGCGGCAGTCCGCCTTCACCGGCAAACACCCGCCCGTGCTCCCCATCGCCACGCGCGACTATCCAACTCCGGCGAAACGGCCGGCGAATTCGGAACTGGATTCGACGCTGTTCGTCCAGACATTCGGCTACCGCGCCGCGCCGTGGCGGCGGCGGACGCGCGAAGTCGTCGAAGCGCTGCTGCGCTGACTATTTTCTAACGTAAGGTCCGAGAGCCCTCACGGCCGCCTCCGCGATGGAGGTGTCGACGACCTTGTCGACATCGACGCTTCCCTCGATGAGCCCCTCCTTGCGGAAAATATCGACATCCTCCTTGAGGCTGAGGACGTTGAGCTTCCCGTCGGGATCGATGTTCACCGCCGTCAGCGACCGATGCACGGCGGGATCGGTCACCAACGAATAGCGCGTCAGAATCGAGATCACGTCCTCGCCCTTGGGCCCGGCCAAATGCGTTCCAACGACCGCGTCGTTGTAGTCGCGCGCGCCAAGAATATAGGCGCGCATGAACCGGTTGGCCTCGTCGGGATGCTTCTTGATGAACTCGCCCGTGTAAAAAAGCGTCGCGAGCTGATGTCCCGGATATATCACATCGTCGCCGATGATCCGCACGCCCGAGCCGTTCTCAACCGCCGCCGTGACGAAGGGCTCGGTCGGCATGGCGGCGTCGGCGATCTTGTTTTGAAGGGCGATCACCTGCTGGGGAAAGGCGAGATAGACGCGCTCGACGTCGTTGGAGGTCAGCCCCGCCATCGCGAGAAGCTTGTCCAGCGTGGCTGTCGCGGCTCCGCCGGGGGCCGCGCCGCCGATCTTCATGCCGCGCAAATCGGAGAGCTGTTTGTAGCGGCCGGATTCCACAAGGTCCTTTCGCACGACGAGAAAATTGATCGGCCGGCCCGGCGTGGTCGATGTCTTGTCGGCGACGATGCGGATGTCGATGCCCCGGCCCACTGCGTTGAAAAAGCCCGCCGAAGGTCCGCCCGCGCCAACCGACAGCTCGCCCGAGGCGAAAGGCGCGATCATGCGCGCGGCGGAGTCGAACTTGACGAGGTCGACATCCAGTCCCTCTTTCTTGAAATACCCGCGCGCGTCGGCGACGAAAATCGGAACGTCGCTCGCCGAATTGGTGATCCCAACGTTGAGTTTGAACGGAACCTGCGCGGCCGCGGGCGAGAGCCCCGCGCTCAGAAGCGCCGCGACGAGGGCGGCGCGAACGTCGATGCCCAAGGTCAAATCCTCCACGATCATTGTTGCTTGCGGTACGGACCAAGTTCCTTCACCGCCGCGTCCACGAAGGTTGTGTCGATGACCTTGTCGATCGTCACATTGGATTCGATAAGTCCAAGCGCGCGGAAAATATCGAGGTCTTCTTTTAGGCTGGGCACATCGAGAACGCCATCCGGCCCGCAATAGCTGAGGATGAAAGAGCGCCACACGGCGGGGTCTTTGAAGGGACCATATTCCGTGGCGATCGCGACGATTTCATCGCCTCGCGCGCCGGCGAATTCGCCGTTCGGCCCCAGCGCGTCGTTGTGGTAGCGCACGCCGCGCAGGAACGCCTTGATGAATTTCGTCGCCAACGCGGGGTTTTTCGCGAACTTGCCGGAATACATGATCTCGGAAACTTCGTGCGTGGGATAGACGTCGTAGTCGTTGGCGACGGCGACGACGCCGCCCATGCGCAGCGCCTGCGTCACCGAGGGCTCGGCGGGAATGGCGACGTCGATCGCCTTGTTTTGCAACGCCAGCGCCATTTGCGGAAACGCCATGTAGACATGCTCGACATCGTCGTACGAGAGGCCGGCTTTCTGGAGAAATTTAACGAGGACCGGCTGCGCCGAACCGCCGGGCGCGGATTCCGCGACCTTCAATCCCTTGAGGTCCGCGTAGCCCTTGTAGCGGCCGGAATCGACGAGATCCTTGCGCACGAGCATTTTGATGCTGCTGCGGCCCACGACGTTCTGGCTCTTGTCGGCGACAATGCGGATGTCGATGCCGCGCCCGACCGCGTTGAAGAGGCCGGCGGAATGGCCTCCCGCCGCGACATCGAGGTCGCCCGCGCCAAGCGCGGCGATCATGCGCGCGGCGGAATCGAAGGTCACGAATTCGGCGTCGATGCCTTCGTCGCGGAAAAAGCCCTTCTTGTCGGCGACCCAAAGCCCGATGTCGGTCGCCGACAATGTGCCGCCAATGACGACTTTCGTGTTCGCGGCGCGCGCGCCGGCCGCGGCGCACAGCGCGAGCGCGCACCCAAGCGCCAGAATCTTCAGCACCCGCATCGCGTTTCCTCCTTTTTGGCCCGTCGCGCCCCGCCCGATTTCAAAGGGCGGCAAGCGGGGTTTTTGAAATCCCAAGACCGCGAGTCTAAGGCTTCTTGCGGAAGGCGTCGATGGAGACGACCTTCGCGGCGCTCTCGCGCTTCGCGTCGTCCTTGGCGGCCGCCGTTTCCGCCTTGTGTTTGCCGGCCGGCTTCACCTCCGCGGGCTCGGAAGCCGCTCCGCGGGGCTGCTTGTCGGCGACGCGCGGCGGCAGCTTCGCCGGCGCGCGCGGGGAGGACCGTTTCGCGGGTTCGGCGTCGTTGGCGCCCTTCTCCGGTTCCGGCTCCTTCATTGTGATTTTCAGGCCGAAATCGACGGAGGGATCGGAAAAGCCGACGATGGCGTCGAACGGCACAACAAGCTTCTCCGGCACGTTGCCGAAGGAGAGCCCCACCTCGAACGCGTTTTCGGTCACCGCCAAATCCCAGAACTGGAATTGCAGGACAATCGTCATTTCCTCGGGAAACCGCTCTTTCATTCGCGTCGACAATTTAACGCCGCGCGCGCCGGTCCGGAACGTGATGTAGAAATGGTGTTCGCCGGGCAGTCCATTCTTGGCCGCGTCCGTGAGCACCCTGCGCACGACGCCGCGCATGGCGTCCTGAACCAGCAGATCGTAGCGAATGACATCGTTGGACATGTTGGCCTTGAACCCGTCTCGAAATCAGCGAATTGGCGCGTGGTCGGCCCGCTAAAACCTGATATGCTGGGAATCAACTAGCCGAGCCCGGCTCGGCTGGCAACGTGGCGCCGCCGCGATGTGCGCTCGGACACTTTTTGTTCGCGATCGCAGGAGTTGAATGAGGTCGATCGGCGCGCCGCGCCCGGAGGAACCGTATGAAACCGCTCGCATCCACCGCACTCGCCGGATTTTTCCTCGCGACCTCGTGTCTTGGCGCTGTCGCCGCTCCCGCGACGCCGGAAGAGGCGGCGCAAATCACGCAATCGCTCGCGCGTTATCTGGGGGCTCTCGCCGCGGGAAACCAGCCCGCGCTGACAGTCGCGCCGCGGGGCGATTCCTACGCCGTGACAATCGACTTCGGCGGCCTCGCCGGCTGGATGAAATCAATGGGGTTGGACGCCACGGTTGCGCCGGGAAAAATGCCCCTCACGCTCGCGCGCCAACCCGATGGCAATTGGCGGGTCACTCAAGAAGGCGATTTTTCGCTCGCCTACAATTCCGCCAATCAATCGGGAACCTTCAAGGTCGGGGGAGTCAAAAGCAGCACGCTCTACAACACGACGCTGCAGGCGGTGGTCTCGGGAACATCCGACGTCGCCGCGCTTTCCTCCAACTCCAAAGCCTCGCCGCCGAAGAGCGCGTCGGTCGAATCGACGCGGGAATCGCATGCGATTCATTCCGAAGTGACCGGCGTCGCGGCTGGGCCCGGCGCCGTCACCGCCACCTTCTCGCAAACGATTCACGACACGAAGCAGCGGGTGTTCATCTCCAATCCGTTTGGCGCCGAGGGAACGCCGCCGTTTCACCTTGAGTTCGCCCTCGGCGAGGCCCGCGGCGACGGCAAGATCGTGGCGATGCGCAGCCCGGCGCTGCTCGACCTTTGGGCCTGGCTTGTCGCGCATCCCTCGAAGGACGCCGTTCGCGGCGGGCAGTCCGAGCTGAAGCCGCTGTTGCGCGCCGCGCTTCCGGTGTTCGACAACCTGAGCGCGTCCATGAACGCCAAAAACGTTGTCGTCACCGCCCTCGAAGGAAAGAATTTCGGCGCCGACGAGGCGACGTTCGAGATCGGCTTCACCGGCGCGAAGGCGGACGGCGTCGCGCGCGAGGCGTTCGCGGCGAAAGGCATCACGATCGCCGACGGCGTTTTGCCGACATGGGCGCATGGGCTTTCGCCGCGCGAGGCGGCGCTCGACCTTTCCGCGTCGGGCTACGACCTCGGGCGCGTGGCCAACGCGGCCATCGACGCCCTCGATCTGGAAGCGACAACGCCCATCGCCCCGCGCGACAGCGCCGGCATGTTGTCAAAGCTGCTGCCCACGGGGCTCGCGCGGTTCAAGCTCGCGACCTTGCGGTTTGCCAACGCGGACTATGAATTGTCGGTCAATGGCGAGGGAACCGCGGGACTGGGCGCGAAGCCGGTTGGCGCGCTGAACATCCGCTTGAAGGGCTTCGACGCGGTGCAAAAAGCGCTCGCCGAGGGCGCGAAGACCGATCAGAACGCGGCGCAGGCTTCCGCGAGCCTTGGCCTCGCCCGGGCGCTCTCGAAGCCGGGACCGGACGGCTCTCTGGTTTGGGAAATCGCCATGAGCGAGGACGGCAAGCTGAGCGTCAACGGCAACGCGCTGGGTGGTGGAAAATAATGGGAAGTGGAGGCTTCTGTTGCCAGGTGCCTCCGAACCCCGCCTTAAAGTGCTACCCTTAAGGGCTTGATTTCCGATTCCAGCACCGCTTACGCGGCGAGGGCCTCGGGAGCATAGTTGTCATTGGCAACTATAAGATTGACCCGATAACGGTGGTATCATACCGAGCAAAAGCGCACCCTTTACACCCCTCGTCGAGCCTATTTCGCCCCCGCCACAACCCATCCGACAATGGGTTCTGGTGGAGGCGCCGGGTACCGCCCCCGGGTCCGAAAGGCTTATTCCGATGACCATTTATCGCCATAGCCGGCCTTGCGGACGGCGGTGTTGATATAGGCCGTCCGGCGCGGCTTTGAAAGGGCCATCGGCGAACCCGAAGGATCGGTTGAAGGGAAAAGGATCGGGACATGGCCGACACGCGCGAAGACAAGGCCGAGGAGCCGGGCTTGAGCCGCGCGCCAGTGATGCGCTCGCGCTTTTGCATCGAAGTGGCGGCGGAAATCGTCGCGGCGGATGATCAGCCGAACCGCCGCGCGCGCGTCCAGTTGCGCGACAAGGCGACCGACGAGGGTTGGGCTCTCAATTTCTTCGCGTCGAGCACCATCGAGGGCATCGACGCGGTCGCCAGCGGCGAGGCGACGCTCGCCATCGTCAACCCCGCCGCCATTTTGACGATGGCGGTCCGCGGCACAGGGCCGTTCAAGGAACCGCTGCCGCTGCGCGTGATCACGACGTTTCCCTCGCCCGATTCCTGCGCCTTCGCGGCGAAGAAGGAGCTTGGCCTCGCCAGCGTCGACGACATTCTGGCGCGCAAGGCGCCGTTGAAACTGTCGGTGCGCGCCGAGAAAGACCATTGCCTGCATGGCGTGCTCGACGACATTTTCGCCGCCCTCGGCATGACGACGAAAGACTTGACGTCATGGGGCGGCGGGCTGCGCCACGACGCGTCGCCGCGCTGGGCCAAGAAGGCCTCCATCGAGAAGGGCGCCAACGCCGTGTTCGAGGAAGCGACGCATTCGTGGATAGACGAGGCGCTGGAACTCGGCATGGATGTCCTGCCGTTTTCCGACGCGCTGCTCGAGAAACTCGAGGCCGTCGGCTATCGCCGCAAACTGGTGCGCAAGGCCGACCATCCCGGCTTGCCAAGCGATGTTCCGTCCATCGATTTCAGCGGCTGGGCCGTTTTCGTGCGCGCCGACACGCCCGATCGCCTCGTCGGACAGATCTGCGCCGCGGTCGAGGCGCGCAAGAATTTGATTCCTTGGCAGGGGCCCGGACCCCTGCCTGTCGAACGCATGTGCAAGGACACGCCCGACACGCCGATGGACGTGCCGCTGCATCCCGCCGCGGAGAATTACTGGAAGTCGCGGGGATTCATTTAAGCCCGCCCCGCCATTTCGTTTTGTTTCCCAATCACGTCCACGTCAGGTCGCTTCGCCGCAAGGGCAGCGTCCTGATCCGCTTGCCGATGGCGGCGTGGATGGCGTTGCAGACCGCGGCTGGCGGCATGGGCACCAGCATTTCGCCGACACCCTGGTTCCAACGGTCCGTCTTCAAATAGTCGATGGTGATTTCGGCGGGAATGTCGCTCATGCGCGGCACGGGATAGTCGCCGAAATTCTTCTGGCGCACCTCGCCGTTTTCGACGCTCACCTCCTGCCACAACGAGCCCAGCGCCCACGACATTTGGCCGCGCAATTGTTGTTCGACGACGAGCGGATTGATCAATCCGAGGCCCGATTCGAAAACGACGTGGGCGCGATCGACCTTGAGCGCGCCGTCCTTCGCGACCGTCACCTGAACCGCGACGGCGCAGATCGACGAGTCCGTCCGTCCGGGCCGGCGATGGTCGCTGATCGCCAGCCCCATGCCGGTTCCGCGCGGAAGCGTGTCCGCCCCCCAGCGCGCGGCCTTCGCCAACATGTCGAGCGCCGCGATCCAGTGGTCGCGGTTCCAATATTTCGTCCCCGCCGCCAGCAACGCCTTGCGATAGGCGAGCGGATCCGCGCCCGCCCCGCGCGCCAGTTCGTCGACGAAGCACTCGATGGCGAACACGTTGTGATAATCGCCGACCGAGCGCCAGATGCCGACGGGAAATCCGGTGCGCATGTCGTGGATATCCACGAGCGCCGCGGGGACGCCGTAGGGCAGGTCGTAGATGCTGCGCGAGTTCTGGCCGTTGACGACGGCCTTTAGCGGGCCAATCGCCTGCGGCTCGCCGGTGACGTCGCCCGCCTTGACGAGCTTGATCGCGACGGGTTTGCCCTCCGCGTCGAGCTCCGCCTCGCAGCGCGTGACGCCAAACGGGTGGTAGGCGTTGGTCCGCATTTCCTCTTCCCGCGGCCAGATCAGCTTCACCGGCTTGCCCGGAAAGGCCATCGCGATCTTCACCGCCTGCTCGATCTCGCCGCGCCCCGCGCGGCCGCCGAATCCGCCGCCGAGAAAGAAGTTCTGGAGGAATATCTTTTCCATCGGCAACCCGGAGGCTTTCGCCGCGCTCTTCATGGCGGTTTCGGGCGATTGCGTGCCGACCCACAACTCAAGCCGGTCCGGCGTGTAACGCGCCGCGCAATTCACCGTCTCCATGCCGGCGTGGGTGAGCATCGGCGTTTCGTAGCGCGCGTCGAACTTTTTCGCGGCGCCGGCGAACGCCGCGGCCGCGTCGCCGTCGGCGATCAGCGCGAGGCCGCGCGTGTCCGCGATTTCGCCCGCCCGCGCCAGCGTCGCGGCGGAGGATTCCGGCGCGCGCTTTTCCACGCTCCATTCGATCGGCGTCTTTTTCAGCGCGGATTCCGCCCGCCACCATGAATTGGCGACGATAGCCACCCCCTCCTGTCCGCCAACGCCGCGCAGATCGACCGCGCCCAGAACGCCGGGCAACGCGCGCGCGGCCTCGAAATCATACGACTTCAAGGCCGCGTTGAGGTTCGGCCGCATGCGAAGGGACGCGAAGAGCATGTCGGGCAAGCGGAAATCGACGCTGTAGATCGCCTCGCCGCGCGCCTTCATAGCGCTGTCGAGCCGAGCGACGCGCGTGCCCATCAGCGTGAACTGGTCCGGCGTCTTGATCTTCGGTTCGCCGTCGAGTTTGACGCTTGCCGCGTCGGTCGCGACCTCTCCGAAGCGCAGGCTTCGCCCCGTTGGCTGGTGGGTCAGCACGCTGTCTTTCGCCTCGACTTCGGCGATGGGGACATTCCATTGCGCGGCGGCGGCGGCCTTGAGGCGTTCGCGCGCGCTGGCGCCGACCTGTTGCAGGATTTCGCGCCCGTCGCGCGCCGAGGACGCCGCCGTTGTCTCCAGCCGTCCGTAAACGAGTTTGCCGAGCATGTGGCGCCGGGGATCGACGAATTCCGGCCGCGCGTGTTTCCAGTCGCATCGCAGTTCCTCGCACACCATCATGGCGTTGGAGGTGAACACGCCCTGGCCAATCTCGGATTTGCCGATTCTGATGATCACGGTGTCGTCGGGGTGGATTTCGATCCAGGGCCCGAGCTCGACCGGCGCTCCCGAGTTTTGAGCGCCGACGGGCGTCGCGGCGACAGCGAACGCCGCGCCGACGAGGCCGGCGCCGATGACAAATCGCCGGCGGTCGAGGGATTGCGGAGCGCCGCTCATAGCTTGGCCCCCGCCTTCAGCGCCGCCGCCGCCGCGTGGACGGCGGCGCGTATGTCGGCGTAGCAGCCGCAGCGGCAGATGTTTTGCATTCCGTCGTCGATGTCCGCGTCGCTCGGCGCGGCGTTTTCCGCGAGCAACGCGCAGGCCGCCATGATCTGGCCAGGCTGGCAATAACCGCATTGCGGCACGTCGCGCTCGATCCACGCCGCGACAACGGGATGATCCCCGCGCGCGGCCACGCCTTCGATGGTCGTGATTTCGGCGCCGACCGCGGCCTCCACCGGCGTCGCGCAGGAGCGCGCCGCGCGCCCGTCGATATGCACCGTGCAAGCCCCGCATTGCGCGACGCCACAGCCGTATTTGGTCCCGGTCAGCCCCGCGGCGTCGCGCAGAGCCCATAGCAGGGGCGTGTCCAGCTCGACGTCGAGGTCGTGTTTGACTCCGTTGATAGAGAGCGTCGGCATCGCGTGTCTCCTCCCGGTTCGCCCTTCGGTCCTTGGTGAAACAAAAGCCCATTTGTCCGGGTTTGCCAAGCGGCTCTTGCGGCGGCGGAAAAGTCCTGCGATGAATCCGCGCGAGGGAGGCGCGATTGTTCGCGATAAGAAGATTCGTTCGCGCGGCGTCGCTCGCGTTGTGCGGGGTCGCGTTCTCGGCGCTTCCCACGAGGGCTGAATCCCTCGCCGCGCGCGCCACGCCCGAGGTTCTCGCCGTGGCGTTTCCAGGCGCGGAAAAGCTCGGCCCGGAAGACGGCGCGCCGCCCGCGGCGCCAGTCTACATTGGCGGCGAAATCGCCGGCTATGTCTTTTCGACGCTCGATATTCTCGCCGCGCCCGGCTATTCGAGCATACCCTTCGACGTCATCGCCGGCGTCTCCATCGATGGGCGGATCACCGGCGCCAAGGTGATCTATCACCGCGAGCCCTACATCATGGGCGACGTGACGCGGCAGGGCTTGCTCGACACCTATCTGCAAAAGCACGAGGGCGCGCAGGCCATCGGCTCCAACTCGCGGCTGTTGCCGCCCGATTTCGTCGCCGGCGCGACGGTGAGCGCGCGCGCCATGCGCGCGGCGATCTTCGACGCGTCCCGGCTTGTTTTGCGCGCCCGGGTGGCGCGTCCCGATATCAAGGTTCCGACCCTCGACACGCAGGGCTTCCGAATCCTGACATGGGAGCAACTGATCGAACGCGGCCTCCTGACGACTAAACGCTTTTCCGGGCGCGACGTTGTCGACGCCTTCGCCAAGGCGGGCGCGGCCAGCGCTGCGCCGCAAGCGGCGGCGGGGAAGCCCGACGACACCTACATCGAGATCGCCGCGGGCCCATTCACGCCGGCGATGATCGGCCGCAACCTGCTGGGGCCCAAGCCCTACGAGGATTATCTGCAATCCCTTGGCCGCAATGGTTTCATCTTGGCCGTCGCGTCGCGCGGCGCCTATGATTTCGTTGGAACCGAACACAACAAGGCGGCGACGGGCAACAAGTTCGACCGCCTGCGGCTGGTTCAGGAAGGGCGCGAGGCGACCTTCACCAACGCCGACTATCAACGCCTTGGCACGGGCGGCCCGAGTGGCGGAATCCGCGCGTTCGACCAGGCCGCGCTGTTCACGATTCCGCGCGGCTTCGAATTCGACCCGCTGAAGCCGTGGCGCGTGGAAGTCCTCGTCCACGCGGACGCGGGCGCCGCGGCGGCGGTTCTTCCACTCGACTACGCCGCGCCGCCCGACATCGTCATGTCGCCGCCGGCGCCGCCGACGCCGGCGTGGGTCGAGGCCTGGCGCGATGGATTTTGGCGCGAGGCGATCCTCGGCGCGGCGCTTGTCGCGTTGACTTTGATCCTCGCGTTCCAGGCGCGGATTTCACGCAATCGACTCGCGCATCGCCTGACGCGCGACGCCTTCCTGCTGTTCACGCTGGTCTGGATGGGCTGGTGGGCCGGCGCGCAATTGTCGATCGTCAACATCGCCAATTATGCGCTGGCGCCATTTCACAAATTCGCGCTTGGCTTCTATCTCGCCGAGCCTTTGATCGTCATGGTCGCGGCCTACGCGCTGGTTTCCCTGCTGCTGCTCGGCCGCGGCGTCTTCTGCGGCTGGCTGTGCCCTTTCGGCGCGTTGCAGGAGCTCCTTGGCCAGGCGGCGCGCGCGCTCGGCCTGCCGCAATGGAATCCTTCCGCGGCCCTGCAACGACGCCTTTGGATGGGCAAATACATTTCGGCGGCGGTTGTGCTCGGCGCGGCGCTCCTGTCGCTTGAGATGGCGCCGGCGGTCGCCGAAATCGAGCCGTTCAAAACCGCCATCACGTCGCATTTCACGCGCGCGTGGCCCTATCTGCTCTACGCCGGCGCGTTGCTGTTCGTCGGCCTTTTCACCGAGCGCGCGTTCTGCCGGTTTTTGTGCCCGCTCGGCGGCTTTCTCGCGGCGCTCGACAGGCTGCACTTGATCGATATGCTGAAGCGCCGGCCGGAGTGCGGCAGCCCCTGCCACCTCTGCGAGCGCTCCTGCCCGGTGAAAGCGATCGAGCCGACGGGAAAGATCGTCATGGCGGAATGTTTCCAGTGCCTGGATTGCCAGGTCGAATATTTCGACGACCAGCGCTGCCCGCCGCTGGCGCAGGCGCGGAAGCTTTCCGCGCGCGAAGCGGCCGTTGTGGAGGCCGCGCAATGAACGTGCCCGACCCAACGCGATGGCGGCGGCGCGAGCGATGAGCCGACGAACCCTTGCGCCGCGCGGAATCATCCTCGGCGTGCTTGGCGCCTGCCTCGCCGGCGCGGCGCTCGCGCAAAGCGACGCCCGCGGCGACTTTCTCGCCGGCCGCGCCAAAAAGTGCCAGTCCTGCGATCTCCAGGGGCAGTCGTTCCGCGACCGCGACCTGAAACGCGCGCGGCTCGACAAGGCCAGTCTCGCGGGCGCGGATTTCGCGGGCGCGACCTTGTTCCGGGCGACGCTGCAACACGCCGATCTGACGGGCGCCCTGCTGAGCGAAGTCGACATGGACAAGATCGACGCCAAATGGGCGGTGTTGAAAAACGCGAAGATGAACGACACGTTGTTGTTCGAGGCGGACCTTTCCGCCGCCGACCTGTCCGGCGCCGACTTGAGCCGCGCGCGGATGGGCTCGGCGCGGCTGACACAGGCCGATCTGCGCGGCGCCATTCTCGTTGGCGTCGATTTGCGCGGCGCGCGGCTGGTGGGCGCGAAGTTCGAGGGCGCCAACATGCGCGGCGCCACGCTCGATGGCCAAAACCTCCGGGAAGCGGACCTTCACGGGGTCGCGCTAGAGGCCGCGGATATGATCGAGGCCGACCTCACCGGCGCGAACCTCGCCGGCGCGAAACTCGCGGGCGTCGATTTCACCCGCGCCGATTTGCATGGCGCCGATCTGCGCGGCGCCGACCTCGCTGGCGCGAATCTTCAATTCGCGATCCTCACCGACGCGCTGACGGACGGCGCGGTTTTCGACGGCGCGATCATGCCCGACGGCAAGCGCGGCGAGCAGGCGCCTAAGGCGCCTTGAACGCCGGGTCCATGATTTCGACGCGCGTCCAGCTGTCGAACTGTCCGGCGCGGTATTGGCGGGTCACGGGATCGAGGTCGGCCTGTCCCGGCCTGCGCAGAAATTGCGCCTGAACGGTCATGGCGCGCTCGCCGTCGTTCTTCTCGCACTTTTGCTTGACGAAGATTCCGCCGACGGGGGTTTCGCCCTCGGCGGGCGGCGAATCCACGCAGTTCCACCCTTCCGTTCCGTAGTGTTCCATGACGGAGTAGCGCAGCATGTGCGCCATGCGGCGCTCGGCGCCGTCGCCGCGGGGGTCGCTGACAAAACGAATGCCGCGCGCGACGCCGTCGTCGTCGAACAACACCGACAGCAAAACGGGATGTCCCGCGACGCGCGTGCCCCGGCGGCGCGTGTACATGGGATCGTCGATAGCCTTGGAGACATACTCCTCGTCGTCGTCGAAGCGGACGCCGACTTCGCGCAAGCCCGTCGGCTCCAGCTTGCATTTTTTGAATTCGGTCCAGTCGTCGATATTGCCGCGCGCCGGCCCGCCGTTGCCGCCGCAGGTGAACTCGCCAAACCCGTCCGTGGACATGGTTTGCGCGCGCTGGCCAAGCTTCAACCCATGGATTTCGCCGGTGTCGGGTGTTTGCGCCGACGCCGACGAACACGCCAGCGCGGCGATCAACCCCAACGCCGCCCACGAAGAAATCACTTTTTCATGGGCTCGCATTGTTGCGTGTCCTTGCCCCAGAAATCAAGGCAATCCTCGTAGGTTGCCGGGCCTTTGCCAACGACGCGCGCGAACAAATACGCGACCACGGCGTCGATCTCCCGCGCCTGCAGGAATTCGTTGCCGATCTGGGGCTTGGAGTCGCCGGCGTCCGCGGCTGTCATGCCGTAGCAGCGTTTGTCCGTGTAGGCGAACTTGTCGTGATAGGGCATTTCAGTCGCGGGCCGCCCGCATTTGACGGTTGTCGCGACCTGATCGGGCGTGAGCTGGGTGACGCGCAGGGACAAGGCGTTGCCGCCGTATCCCTGATCGCCCGAGCCGTCCCATTTGTGGCAAAACTGGCAACGGGCCTTGGTCTTGTAAATTTCCTTGCCGAATTCGATTGCCCGGGCGTCCTCGGCGGACGACGCTGTTTGCGCCGCCGCCATTCCAGAGAAAGCCGAAACAAACACGCCAGCCGTCAGAATGGCGCGCAACGGTCCGCGAACGAAAGCGACTCCCAACTCCAGGACTCCCTCAGAGCGTGAACACGTTGAGCATGGAGCAGGCCGCCTGGTCCTTCAACGCCTCGGGCTTCGGCCGCAGCCAATGCGGGCCGGAAAGCACCGCGAGATACTGCTTGCCGTTGATGGCGTAGGTGATGGGTGGCGCCATGATGCCGCAACCGACGTTGAAGCTCCACATCTCCTTCAGCGTCTTCGCGTCGTAGGCGGTGATTTCGCCGTCCATGTGGCCGGTGAAGACAAGGCCGCCCGCCGTCGCCAGAACGCCGGACCAGTTGGGATAGGTCAGTTTGATCTTCGCCTTCGTTTCGCCTGTCACGGGATCAAGGGCCGCCAAACCGCCGTAGATCGGTTCGTTGGTGGGGTAATTGGCGCTGCCGCCGGTGAAGCGGTCCCGGGGCTTCGCGGTGCCGCCTTGATCCACGAAGTCCGCCTGCTGCTTGCCTTCGAGCATGTTGCAGCCCTCGGCCGACGGCACGTACATCGTGTTCAGTTCGGGATTGTAGGCCGCCGGCTCCCAGTTCTTGCCACCCGATGTCATCGGGCATTTCAGCGCGCCCTTCGGATTGGCGCGCGTCGCGTGGCTGTTGACGACGTAGGGTTGCACGTCGAGGCTCGGGTCGTATTCCAGCGGCTTGCCGGTCTTCGGATCGAGGCCTTTCGACCACGTGAGCTTGTCCACATAGGCGCGGCCGCCGACGAACGAGCCGTTCACCGCGTCGAGCGAGTAATAAAAGCCGTTGCGCGCCGCGTGCGTGACGAGCTTGCGAGTCGCGCCGCCGACGTTCACGTCGATGATCGGATGCTCGCTGATTTCATCGAAGTCGTAGGGATCGTTGGGCGTGTACTGGAAGCCCCATTTGATCTTGCCGTCGGTCGGCGTCATCGCGAGCACGCTCGCCGCCCACTTGTTGTCGCCGGGGCGGTATTCGGGATCGTAGTCGGGACCGGCGTTGCCGATGCCTTGGTAAAACGTGTCCGCCTGCGCGTCGTAGGTCGCCGTCACCCAAATCGACGCGCCGCCGTGCTGCCAACGGTCCTTGCCGTCCTTCCAGGTTTCGTTGCCTGGCTCGCCCTTGCCGGGAATGGTGTAGGTGCGCCACACCTGTTTCCCGGTGTTGAGATCGGTCGCGTCGATCCACCCGCGAATGCCGAATTCGCCGCCCGCGGATCCCGTGATCGCAAGGTCGCGCAGAATCAAAGGCGCCGCCGTGATCGTTTCTCCGACCGCCGGCTCGGCGATCTTGCGTTCCCAGACGACCTCGCCGGTCGCGCGGTTGATGGCGAACATGCGCCCGTCGAGCGAGATGGAAATGACCTTGTCCTTCCACAGCGCGACGCCGCGGTTGTTGACGCCACAACAGGCGACGTCGCCGGCCCAGGCGCGGTCGATGCCCGGGTCCATCTTCCATTTCGTCACGACCTTGCGGCCCGATGTCAGATCGAGCGCGTAGACCTCGCCCCAGCCATTGGGCACATACATCATGCCGTCGTCGACGATAGGCGTCGCCTCGAGGTTGCCGTTCTCGTAGCGGCCGCCCGACGCGAGGCCGCCGAGCGCCATCATCTGCACGAGACGCAGGTTCTTCACCGTGTCGGCGTTGATGTCTTTCAGCTGGGAATAGCGGTGGCCCTGGAAATTCTTGTGGTGCAGCAGCCAGTTTTGCGGCTCCTTGTCGGCGTTGAGCGCGCGCTCGAACGTCATGTCCGCGGCGCGCGCGGCGCCCAGCGTCGTCGTGAGAAGCGCGGCGGCCGCTATCTTGGCGCCCAATCGAAGGCTCGACATTTTCGATCTCCCTTGATGCCCGCGAATGTCGCGGGACTTTTCGCGCCGGCACCAGCGTTTCGGCGAATTTTCACGAAGCCAAGTTGAAGCGAAACCAACCGCGCGTCAACCTTGGGACGCGATCTAAGCGGCGCGCGCGGCGACCACCGCCGCCGCGTCGACCGCGAGGAGCCGGCGATAGCGCGGGACAATCGCGAGCGCCACGATCAACCCAACAATCAGCGGCGCCGCGGCGAATAAGAAGATTTGCTGGTTCGGCATATGCGCGCCGAAAGCGAAGCCGCCAAGCAGAGGGCCAAGGCCACCGCCAATGCGGCCGCAAGCGAAATTCGAGCCGACGCCCCAGGAACGGATATAGGTCGGATAGATGTTCGCCTCCGACGCGATATTGCCGAATTGCAGCCCCAGCAGACAGAAGCCGGCGGCGGCCACCAACGCGATCAAGACGATGGGCGGCAGGCCCGGAAGCCCGATGCAAGCGACAATCGGAATGGCGCAGGCGTAGAGCACAGGCACGGGCAAAAATCCGAGCTTGTCGAGAAAGCGCATCGACACCAGCCCGGCGAGCGTGCCGCCGAACTGGAAAAGCCCCGTGGCGATCTGAGCCTGCTCGGGCGACGTGCCCGAAGCCGACAACACCGTCGGCATCCATTGGTTGATGAAATAAAACACGCCCAGCGTGACGATGTTCGACAGCCAGAACAACGGCGTCAGCGTCGCCAGCGGACCCTCGAACAGGGCGCCGAGCGAGAATTTCGCGCGGTTCGCCTCGCCCGCGATGACGAAGCGGGTGTTGGGCCCGATGTTCAGGCCGGGATCGATGCGGCGCAACAACGCGGCGAGCTCGCCGCGCCGTTCGGGCCGCAAAGCCAAAAACTTGATCGATTCGGGCAGCGCGAACAGCAATATCAGCGCGAACACGATCGGCGCGACGCCGCCGATCCAGAACAGAATGCGCCAGCCATGTTCGGCCATGTACCGCGCCGCGACGAAGCCCGGCAGTCCGCCGCCGAAAGTGACGCCGGTGAACATCAGCACCACCATCGTGGCGCGCGAAGAGCGCGGCGAGAATTCGTTGACCAGCGCGACGACGATCGGCAATGTGCCGGCGAGCGCGACGCCCGCGAAAATCCGCGTCAAAACGAGTTGCTGCAACGAACTCGCCGGAATGGCGGCGAGTGTCGAGAGGCCGAAAAACAGCGCGCCGAAGACGATGACGCGCTTGCGGCCGAAGCGGTCGGCCAGATAGCCGAGCAAGGGCGGCCCGAGAAAGCCGGCGGCCAGCGACGAGCTCAGCAAAACGCCGAGTTCCGGGCCTTTCAACCCCCACTCGCGAATGAGCGCCGGGCCCGCCGAAGCGGTCGCGCCGAGGTCAAAGCCGTCGGTCATCATGACGAGGAACGCGAGCGCCACGAGACTGATGTTGAAGCCCGACGCGCCTTGCCGGTCGAGCGCCGCGCCTACGTCGATTGTGTCCTCGGCCAAGTCGCGCCCCCCGTCCTGATTATGCGCTTGCATAGCCGTTGGAGGCGGCCCGCCGCAAGCGCCAATTAAAAAGGGAGAAGCCGCGGGGCCCCTCCCTTTCAACGACCGCCCGAAGGAGGGTCAGTCGTTCGCGTAAATATCGCGGTCCTTGGTCTCCGGCACGAACAGCAGGCCGACGACGAAGGTGACGAGCGCCACGACGATCGGATACCAGAGTCCGGCGTAGATGTTGCCGGTCGCCGCCACAAGCGCGACGGCGATGGGGGGCAAAAGACCGCCGAACCAGCCGTTGCCTATGTGATAGGGCAGCGACATCCCGGTGTAGCGAATGCGGGTCGGGAACAACTCAACCAGCGCCGCGGCAATCGGTCCGTAAACCATCGTCACAAGCACCGCGAGATAGATCAGGACCGCGATCAGCAGCGGCGTGTTGATCGCGTTGGGATCGGCCGCGGCCGGATAGCCCGCTTCCTTCACCGCGTCGCCAACGGACTTGACGAAAGCCGCCTTGTCCGCCGCGAAGGCCTTGGCGTCGCCGGTCTTGACCGAATCAAACGACTTGTCCCCGATCTTCACGGTCGCGACGCCGCCCGGCGCGCCGTTCTCAACCTTGAAGTTCACCGACGAGCCGATAAGCGTCTGGCGCGCCACGTCGCATGAACTGGTGAAGACGCGGCCGCCGACGGGGTCGAACAGAAGATTGCAATCCGCGGGATCGGCGGTGACCGTGATCGGCGCCTTGGCGAGAGCGGCCTCGAGCGCGGGATTGCCGGCGTGCGTCAGCATGGCGAACGCCCAATGATAAGTCAGCGCGCCGAGCAGACAACCCGCCAGAATAATCGGCTTGCGGCCGATCTTGTCCGACAGCCAGCCGAAGAACAGAAAGCCGACGGTCGCGATCAGCAGCGCGATGATGAGCGCCACGTCCGCCGTGTTGGCCGGCATCTTCAGCGTGTTGACCATGAAGAGGCGGGCGTAGAACTGGCCGGAGTACCAGATGACCGCCTGGCCGGCGGTGAGTCCGAACAGGGCGATGACGGCGATCTTGCCGTTGCGCCAGTTGCCAAAAGCCTCGGTGAGCGGCGCCTTCGACTGCGCGCCCGCGTCCTTCATCTTCTGGAAGACAGGCGATTCCGCCAGTTGCATGCGGATCCAGATCGACACTCCAAGCAGGAGGATCGACAGCAGGTAGGGATAGCGCCAGCCGCCGCCAAGGCCCGCGTCGGCGAAGGCCGCCGGCGTCATCGAATTGCGGACGATGTAAACGACCAGCAGCGAGAGGAAGAGACCGATGGTCGCGGTGGTTTGAATCCACGACGTGTAGAAACCCCTGCGGCCCTGTGGCGCGTGTTCGGCGACATAGACGGCCGCGCCCCCGTATTCGCCGCCAAGCGCGAGGCCCTGCAACAGCCGAAGGCCGATCAGGATCGCGGGCGCGAGCCAGCCGATCGCCGCGTATCCCGGCACAAGGCCGACAAAAAACGTCGATAGGCCCATGATCGTGATCGTGACGAGAAATGTGTATTTGCGGCCGACGAGATCGCCGACGCGGCCAAACACCAGCGCGCCGAACGGACGCACAAGGAATCCCGCCGAGAAGGTCAGCAGCGCGAAGATGAACTGCGTGTTGGCGTCGAAGGCCGAATAGAAAGCCGCGCCGATCTGCGCCGCCGTCCAGCCGTAAAGATAGAAGTCGTACCATTCAAAGACGGTGCCTAGCGAAGAAGCGAAAATCACCTTCTTCTCGGCCGCCGTCATCGGCGCTGTCGTTGTTCTGTCCATTGTCATCGTCATGTCATCGCCCCGCCCGGTTGTGGCCGGGCTCAGCCCGGCGTTGGTCACGGAAACGCCAAGCGCCAGCGTCGGCCCTTTCGCGTTGCTCCCTGTCGCGGGCCCGCCGTTCACCACGTCCGCGGTTCGCGCGAGCCCCCATCGTTAATGAAACGTATACTATCCGGGAGGAGGCCGCCTCGTCGATGGAGTGGACCATGAAACCTTCGTCTAGCATCGCGGCCGCGGCCGCGTGCTTTCTCGGGCTGTCCGCGGCCCCCGCTTTCGCCCGCGGCGCGCTGATATCGGGCTGGATTCCGCCCGCTCAACACGGCGGTTTCACCGCGAACCCGAAGCCCGAGAGGCTGGGGCCGGCGGCGAAGCAGGCCTCGCTCGGCGCGCCTGTCCACCGCCATCGCCGCTGGCGGCCGGGCGTTGATTCCGCCTTCTACGCCGCGCCGCCCAGCGAGCCCTCGGCGACGGAACCCAACGACATCGTCGATGACGATTTCCACGGAGCGCCCACGCGACGCGTCGCCTGCGTCAAGCCCCGCGTCATCGAACTCGCGCCTCCCGCGGCCGCCGACGCGCCTTTGCCGCGCGTGGTCTATGGGCAACGGCCGCCATGCGCCGAAAGCCGTTCGTACTGAGACGCGTCAACGCCCGCGGGTCGACACGATCGTCAGCGCGACCGCGCAGGCGTTGGACACGTTGAGGCTTTTGATCGCTCCGGGCAGATCCAGCCGCGCGACAACGTCGCAGTTTTCGCGCGTCAGGCGCCGCAGGCCCTTGCCCTCGGCGCCGAGCGCGAGAACGAGCGGCCGCGCCAGCGGCGCGTCGGCGAGCGATGTGTCCGCCTCGGAATCGAGCCCAACGCGCGTGAACCCCATGTCGCCGAGTTCGCGCATGGCGCGCGCGAGATTGACCACCTCGCACATCGGCACGTGTTCGAGCGCGCCCGACGCGCTTTTGGCCAGCACGCCCGTCGCGGCGGGCGAATGCCGCTCGGTGACGACGACCGCGTCGACGCCATAGGCCGCGGCGGTGCGCATGATGGCGCCAACGTTGTGCGGATCCGTGACCTGGTCGAGCACGAGGATCAACCCATCGGCGGGAAGCTCGGAAATATCGATTGGCTCAAGATGGCGCGCTTCGAGCAACGCGCCCTGGTGGATCGCGTCCCTGGGAACGCGCGCGTCGATGTCGGCGGGCGCGACAATGGAGACCGCCAGTTTCCGCTCCGCCGCGTCGTCGGCGAATTTCGCGGCGGCGGCTTCCGTCGCGTAAAGACGCAGCAACTTGCGGCGCGGCGAGCGCAGCGCCGCCTGGACGGCGTGAAATCCCCAGATCAGCGCGACATCGGGATCGCCGCGGCGCGCGGACGCCTGGTCTTTTTCCGCGCGGTCGGTCCGTTGGCCGTCGCTTCGCCCGCCGCCAACGAATGGCTTGCCGCGAAAACCGGATTTCCCCGCCATGCCGTCTTCCTCTTCCGGCGTTTCGCGCGTCCGCCGCCCGGAGCGCCGCTTTGGTTGCCATGAAGTCGGCCGCGACGCAAAGAACGCCGGCTTGAGCGTCGTCAAGCGCCCGTTGAATGGGGGTTGACAGAAGGGCGATGGGTTTTTCATAAGCGCGTCATGAAAACCCCCGCCGCTTGGCGGGGATTTTTTGTCCAGCGCGCCCAGGCGCGGCGCTGGGGGAGTGTCCCGAGCGGCAAAGGGGGCGGACTGTAAATCCGCTGGCTATGCCTTCGCAGGTTCGAGTCCTGCCTCCCCCACCACGCGGATTTCATTGATGTTTTTCAAATTCTGGCTTCCCTTCGGGGGCGATTTCTTGTCGCACCATGTCGCATTTATTCCCTCTGTTTCAGGGCATTTTCGACCGTTTCGGCGATTCCGTGCGACATGGATGCGACATGGCGACACGAAAAAAGCCCCGCCGAAGCGGGGCTCGAATCAATGACGGTGGGGACCTGCTAGGCGGCCTGCTCTAGCTCCTGGTCAAAGGCCCGAACGGCGGGTTCGGCCTCCTCGGTTACGAGTTCGACCTGGTCTGCCTTCAGCACGTGTCCTCCGCCGCCCAACTTGTCGAAACCGATTCTGCTAGCTGACCTCGACAATGTCGCCGGCCTTCCAGCGGGCAAGGCCGGAATAATCGTCGTGTAGCAGCCTGACGCGCCGTCCCGCTGAAAGAAGCACTTCACGCTGATGCCACAAAGCAAAAACCTGTTTCACCCCATCGCCGGCTTCGCAGGTGATGTGGTGAAGCGCGTTTTTTTGGTCCGGGTCCATGCCGGTTTCGTTGCTGCTGATCGCCATTTGCGTCGCCGTCAGCAACCACGTTGCGACCTCCAGCGGCGAATCCATTTCGTCGATGGCTGATCGGGTGACGCCGATCTGGCGACCGGCTGGCTCTGCGGCAACGGCTGAAGTCTGTGCATTCATTTTGGCCCCCCCTTGATCATGCCGCCCAATCGGCGGCAAAGTGGCCATATACTGATTTGAGTCTAAAAAATATAATAGAGTCTAGGACTCCTGGAGAAAATTTATGGACGCTCTTCAAGTCCGGATGGCACTTTCCGGCCTCAGGATCACCAATCGGCAGTTGGCGAAAGCCGCGAAGATCGGCCTTGCGACGCTGTACAAGCTCGACATCGGTGGAGCCTTGCGGGAGCGGACGCTCGACGACATTCAGCGCACACTCGAAGCCGCTGGCGCCCGCTTCGTCGAAGAAGGCGAATGGGTCGGCATCATGGTGCGCAAGGCGGGTGTGGCGGCCCCCGACGCCGCCAAACAGGCCACCGCGCACCGCGGCGCTCGCGCGAAGGCGGAGGCGGTCGTGGACCGGGCGCTCGCTGATGTGGATGCGCCGGCGGAAGTGAAGGCGCGCGCGAAGCGGCGGATTACAAGGGTGCCGAAGGGGTTGAAAGGGAAGTAGTGCGCTTCGCCCTAGGAGGTTGAACGCGGTGAGATCGCCTGGTTTCCGCGACGGTCGTTGGCTGCGTGGACTTCCACTTGTGGAAATGCGGCGCGGTTTGACGCAACATTACAAAAAGTTAATAGAAGTCTTCTCGCCAGCGCGCTCAACTTGAGCGGCGCGGCGATAGGAGTTTGTCAGATGTTGCCGGTTATTCGCCACGCGCTTTTCATTTGCCTCGGTTTGGTCGGTTTTGGCTTCGGCGCTTCCGGCGCGCGCGCTCAAACGTATGACTTCACCTTCACGGGATCGGGTGGGCAATCCATCACCAACGGCATTATCAATGTCGCTTCTGGAAGCGTGACTTCTATCTCTGGCACAGCGAGCGGGCTGTCAGCGGAAGGATTAAACGACGGAGCGTTTTCATTTCTTTCGCCAGTCAACTATAATTTTTCTTATGCTAGTCCGACTAATTATGCCGTACTCGCTTGCTCAAGTATCGCATGCGATAGTAATATTTCCGGAACTGTATTCAATCTGGAAAGCGGCGGCTTCGCGAACTCCGTGCGCAATCCAGCGGCGGGAGGAGCCAGTGTCAGTGGCACATCGACTCTCGTTCAGGCCACGCCGGCGCCTGAAGCCGCGACGGGCGCACTGTCCTTCCTTATCCTTGGACTCGCCGGCCTTTGGCACAAGCGTCGCGAGCTTCTAACCTTCGTCCGCGAGCGCCGATTGAAGATCGCGTAGCCATTGCTCTTCGCCTGGTTCGTCACTCGTCGCGCTAATCGCGAGCAGGTCCGACTCGACGCGAAAGACATCGCGCGTCATGGCGACAACGCCTATGGCATTGCGCGCGAGGCCGCGAGGAGGCGAGCGCCGACCATATGCTTCAGTCAAGAAAAACGCTGGCCAAGATCGCGGTATTCATGTCGAGCCGGTGTGGCCGCACTCCGCCCCGAAGCTGCAATGACGGGTGTTCTGGGGGGCTACGCGGCGGCCACAGCTCCTGCGTCGCGATTGTTCGCCACATAGAAAGCCCGTCGCCATGAACGACGGGCTTTCCCACGTTATCTTGATCAGTGACCCTGTGTGCCCAGACCGCCGCTGTCGGGGTGTTCGACCAGAGCCGAGCCCCGCTGATCTTGCCGCGCGCCGGGATTTGGAACAGCGCCGTCTGGATTTCTGGTCTGCGCCGCGCTCCTATCGCGAACCACGCCAGTGGCCGATCCAGACTCGATCGTCTGGGCGACAGCCGCCCCGGAGAGCCCGAGAACAAGAGCCGCCGCGATGGGGATGATTTTGATCATGTATCTCTCCTGCGTCGAAGTTCGCTACGAAGTAAACGCGCGTTTGTCGCTTGCGGTTCCACCGCACTGGTTTTAGGACGCGGCTACCATCGGCAATGCCATCGCGGCTTGCGGTGCGGAAGCGCCACCGGGCTTCGAAACTTTCCCTCTTCTCGCGATGTTGCTGCGGCGGTGCGATCCTGACCCTCGCATCGCGCCGGAATGGGTCGCCGGCGGCTTACTGCGCGCTGGCGGCCCGTACCGGCGGAGGCGGCTGATAGCTGGGCACACCACGTATTTTAGAGAGTGAAATCCTGGTTTTCCGGATTACGCTTCGCTTCCAACCGCGCCCCTCACTGAAGTTCCGATTCAGCCCACATTTTCCGTGGCTTACGGTGGTTAGCGGAGGGGTTCACTGTTGGGAGCGATTTTGCGGCCCAGATCGCGCATCCGCTCCCGAAGGCATGCCGAACATGGCCTTCTGCGGGAAAACTCCACCCGCGACGGTCGCCCTTTGACCCTAAAGAGCTGTTATATTCGGAGAATCGACGCATTTTGCGACAGAGCGCTAATCCGTCGATTAGCAAAGACAGAGGTCTCTGCTAGAGCCGCGACATGGCCGCGCTTTGGAAGCTGGCTTCCGTGTCGGCCACAGCCGGGATCACTTCATCCTTGAAAAGACGGACACTCCGAAGAAGCCGCGATGGGTCCTCGATGTCGATGAGGAACCCGCAGATCATCAGTCCCATGCCGGCCTCCGCAAAAGCGCGCATCTCGCGCGCAACGGTTTCCGGGCTGCCGCAGATCATGTCGTCCGCGTTGCGCGCGATCGTCCCGCTTGGGTTCTTGATGAAGAAAGCCTCGGCCTCCGACCTTGCCTGCTCATCGGTTTCCGCAACGTGCACCGCTTTGCCTACCGCCGACCAATCTCTGGCGAGCTTGATTGTCTGCGGATCGTGGCCGGATGCCGCGAGCGCCGCGTGATAGACGGCCATCTGCTCGCGCAATTTTACCGGATCCTTAATCGCCGTGAACACCGGCCAACCGCGCGCCGCGGCGTCCGCGATAGCTTCCGGATTCAGGGTCCCGCGCGCCAGTATCGGATGCGGCTTACGGAAAGACGACGGGTTTACAGGAACGTCGAGCCTTCCACGGTCCACCCCTGCCGCGAACTCGAGCGGCCCGCCCGTGCCGTCGTAGTTCCAAATATCGAGGGCAGTGCGCATCCCCTGCTCAAACAGCGTGTTTCGCTCGGCGAGGTCGCGCCCGAACGCCACCAGATCGGTATCTTTGAAACCCGAACCAAAAACGACCACCAGCCGCCCGGCGTTCAACTGGTCAATCAGATTGCACGACTCGACCAGCCGCAATGGGTGGTGGAGCGCCGGGTTGACGGTGGCAAGAACGAGGGTTGCCCGCGTCAGCCGGGGCGCAAGCGCGCAGGCGAACAGGAGCGAGTTCTGATAGCCTTGATTTTCGTGGAGATGGTGCTCCGTAAGGGAAATTGCACTGAACCCGCCCGCATCCGCTTCAAGCGCGAGGTCGGTCATCAGGTTGATGAGCGGAAGCTCGTTCCGCTTGTCGTGGACGCGGGTGCTGAGGTGCATGCAGAATTTCATGGTTGCTTCGCGCTCCGTGCTTCTCTCTCGCCGAGGCCGAGCATGACGACCGCTGTCGAGGAATGCATCACAGGATCGATACTATAGCGCAGGGTCGTTCGGCCAGTGGAATCCAACGCAAGCAGTTGTCATGGGTGTGATTGTCAATATTTCAGTCGCTAAGGCACCGGGCATCTCCAAGCCGGATGCACTTTTGATCAGCGCAACCGAAGTTCTCGAATAACCCGAAATGAGCTGCGAGCGGGCGGAAGGCCCGCGTCGAGGTTCTTGTCGCGGGCAAGCCCGAAAGTTGCCAAGGCCGCGTGCAAAAATCCGGAAATCCGGTTCATTCGATCCTCCCCCTAAAGCTCCGCGCCGATGCGACCTCGCGCCGCATAGGCGCCACAAACCGGGCGACTCAGCCCGAAATGATCGCGCAGCGTCGCGCCGCCATAGGCATTACGGTAGATACCGCGACGCCGCAGTTCCGGCACGACGAGATCGACGAAATCGTCAAAGGCGCCGGGAAACCAGGCTGGCATGATGTTGAACCCGTCGGCCGCGCCGCCGACGAACCATTTCTCCAGCGTGTCCGCTATGGTTTTGACAGAACCGCAGAGCACCCAGTGCCCCCGCGCCGCCGCGGTCGATCACCCTTCCGCCAGCTTCCATGCCGCCTTGACGCGAGATGCGCACGGGCTCGTCGGCGCGCGCGAGAGAGGCGTCCGAGAGCGATAGCGTCGCGAGGGTGACGGCGGCAACCTTGTTCATTGGCGTCAACCTTGCTTTTGGCGAAGTCCCATCGAGCGGGCGCGTCGTTTTGGCGGGCCACCATTCCTTGCCATCGCAGGCAAGTCCGGGCATTACCCAGGGAAACAGCAGCGACGGGCGGGGAGGAAAAGCCTTCATGCGAAGATTCATAACGGTGGTCGCGGCGATGCTCGCCTTCGCGCTCGCGGGCGTGTCGCGCGCGGCGGCAGCGTTTCCCGACCGTCCCATTCACATCGTCGTGCCCTACATCCCCGGCGTCGGCGCCGACATCGCCATTCGGCTTCTGTCCGAAAAGCTGACGGCCATCTGGGGCGTTTCCGTCGTCATCGACAACAGGGCGGGCGCGAGCGGCGCCATCGGCACGAATTTCGTCATCCATTCGACGCCGGATGGATACACGCTGCTGGTCACCGGCGAATCGATCTACAGCGTCTACCTGCAGCCGACGCCGCCTTACGATCCAATCAAGGACATCACGCCCCTCGCGCGAATCATCGGGATCCCCTACGCGCTCGTCGCGCGCAAAGACTTCCCCGCCTCCACCTGGAGCGAATTCGTCGCCTACGCCAAAGCCAATCCGGGCAAGGTGACGATCTCGACGCCGGGCTACGGCACGCCGCATCACATCCTGACCGAGTTGCTGATGCGCGATGTCGGTCTCGACCTCTATCAGGTGCCGGGCACGGCGGGCGTCGTGCAGGACGTGCTCGCGGGCCGGCTCGACATGATGTTCCAGCCCGCCTCCGTAGTCGCGCCTCTGATGGCGACCGGCATCAAGGCGCTCGCCGCTGGCGGGCGCGAGCGAACCGTTGGCCTGCCGAACACGCCCTCGTTCGCCGAGCTTGGCGTGACGGCGCTGATAAATTCGGATTCGGTCAATGGCATCTTCATCGCCAATGGCGCGCCGCCGGAAACCATCAAAATCCTCGCCGACGGATTTCACCGCGCGCTGGAAGATCCCGCTATCATCGCGAAGCTGCGCGACGCGGGTTTCAACACCGCCTTCCTCGACGCCTCGCAATACGCGCCGATCGTGCGCGCGACGGGGGGACGGTGGGAGGAAATCCTGCGCGACGCGCGCGACAAGCAGCGCTGAGGCGCGGACTATGGGAGAGCGGAAACCACATGCATCGCGCCATCAAGCGGGTCGCCATCGTCGGGGCGGGCATGGGCGGCCTCGCCGCCGCGATCGCGCTCCATCGCAAGGGATTTGACGTCAAGGTTTACGAGCAATCGCCCGATCTCGGCGCTTTTGGCGCGGGCCTCGGCGTCACGCCCAACGCGGTGAAGGTGTTCGCCGCGCTTGGGCTGCGCGAGAAACTGCATGACGTGTCCGTCGAGCCGGGCGGCCTGATCTGGCGCGACTCGAACGACGGCGCGGTGACGAAATTCGTGTCGCTCGACCGCGCCGTCGAGCGCTTCGGCGCGCAATACTACAATTCATGGCGCGGCGACGTGCATAATCTGCTCTCCTCCGCCCTTCCCGCCGCCAACATCGAGGCCGGACGGCGCTGCGAAGGCGTCGAGGAAGGCGGCGATTCAATCGGCGTGCGCTTCGCCGATGGCGGGACGGCGGAGGCCGATGTCGTCATCGGTTGCGACGGCATCCGGTCGGTCGTGCGGCGCGCGCTGTTCGGCGGGCCGGCGGCGCGCTATTCCGGCCACATGTGCTGGCGCACGCTGGTGCCGGCCGAGCGCCTGCCCGCGGGCTTCCATGACATGAACACCAACAACTGGACGGGACCGGACGGCTTTTTACTTACCTATTTCGTGCGCCAAGGCAAGTTCATCAACATCATCGCGGTGCGGCCTCAGGAGACCTGGGAAGAAGAATCCTGGTCCGTGCCGTCGACGCGCGAGGAAATGCTCGCGGGCTTTCCCCGCATGGGCGAGAAGGCGCAAGTCCTGATGAACAACGCCGAACAGGTGTTCAAATGGGGCCAGTTCACGGGCGCGCCCGCGGCGCAATGGACGAATGGCCGCGCCACGCTGCTCGGCGACGCCGCGCACGCCATGCTCGCGACCTTCGGACAAGGCGCCGGCTCCTCCTTCGAGGATGCCTTCGCGCTGGCCGAATGGATCTCCGCCAACCGAGACGACTATTCAACCGCGCTGAACGGCTACGAGGCGGCGCGCAAGCCGCGCACCGCGCGATTGCAGGAGATGTCGCGCACCGAGGTCCGCTTCAAGCAGCAGCGCACGCTGCCACAGCGCCTGCGGCGGGAATGGACCTATCTGACGCGCTTCGGCAAGACGACGCCAAAGGTGTATCAATGGATATTCGGCTTCGATCCGGTGACGAACTGGCGCGCCGCCGCCATGTGAAGCGCGCCAAAGGCTATTCGCCTCCGCGTTCGCCCGCCGGCCTCGCCCCTGCGCCCGGATCGGGGAAGCGACCGGAATAGGCCCCGGTTTTCTCGATTTGACGTGTTTCTTCACGCGAACCAGACGGAACTCCGCTTGAAAGCGCCATGTCACCGCCCCACGCTGACATGGCGGCCAGCGTCCGCCGGCAGGGTGAAATAGCGCAACATAGCGGCGAGTGGCAGCAGGGCGGCGGCGACGAAGGCGACGTGAAAATCGAACAGTCCAGGACCGCCATCGGCGCCAACGCGCAACGCGATCGACGTGTTGAGCACGATCGCGGCGAAGGCGATTCCCAACGCTCGCGTCACGTTCTGATTGAGGCTCGCGTAGGTCGAGGCGCCTGTCATGCGTTCGCGCGGAACGTCGGCGAATTGCAGAGACGACAAGCCGGTCATTTGCAGTGACCGCGCCATGCCCGCCACAACCAGGATCGCCAATAAAATCGCGAGGGGTGTATTCGCGTCCACCAACGCGAGCGAGGCCATGAGCAGCCCGAAAACCGCCGCGCTCGCGATCAACGCGGTGCGGAAGCCCAATCGCTTGAGCGTCGCGGTCGTGACGACCTTCATGCCGAGATCGCCGCCGGAATGCGCGAGGACGAGAAACCCCGCTTCGAAGGCGGACTTGCCAAGTCCGATTTGCAAAAACAAGGGCAGCACGAAAATCGGCGCGGCGATGGACATGCGGAACAACGATCCGCCCAGCAGCGTCGCGACGGCGAAGGTTTTGATCCGCAAGGCCGAGAGATCGACGAGCGGATGCTCCGCGCGGCGATAGTGCGCGGTCACCACCCATCCTACAGCGAAACCGAAGGCCGCGAGCCCAAGCCCGATCCAGCGGGCGTCGCCGGCATGGCCGGCCAAATCCAGGCCGAGCAGCAGGGTCGCGAGCGCCACCCCGTTCAGACAGAAGCCGGTCAGATCGAAGGACCGGGTTTGCTGGTCGCGCCCCTTGGGAATGAACCGCCAAGCCAGCGCCATGCCGAGCAGGCCGACGGGAATGTTGATGAAGAAAATCCAGCGCCAATCCGCGTAAGTGGCGATGAAACCGCCGACAGGCGGCGCTATCAGTGGTCCAACGAGCCCCGGCGCAGAGACGAAATTCATCGCGCGGACGAGGTCTTTCTTATCGACCGAGCGGAGCACGACGAGACGTCCCACCGGCGACATCAAGGCGCCGCCAAGACCCTGCAGCGCGCGCCAGGCGACGAACTCAGGCAATGAGCCAGCGAAGCCGCATAGCGTCGAAGACAGCGTGAACAAGGCGACGGCGGCGCAAAAGACGTTGCGCGCGCCCCAGCGCTCGGCGATCCAGCCGCTCGCTGGCAGCGCGATGGCGAGCGCGAGGATGTAGGACGTCAACCCGATGCTGAGCGCGACGGGCGTGGTCGAAAAAGACTTCGCGATCATGGGCAGGGCCATGCCGATGACGGTCGAATCGAAGCTTTCCATGAAGAAGGCGGTCGCGACCATGGATGAAACAATCAACGGGTGGACGGGTTTCGCCGTTGGATGGGTCACCGAGACTTGGCCATCTTCCATCAGATCGAGGCTCGCGGCTTTGAGATAAGCATGTTGTCGAGATCGCCCTCGCGCGCCTGGCGCCGGACGCAGGAGGGAATACAAATCCCACACCCGCGTCAACACACGTAGTGAGAAAACAGTTTTCCGAAATAGAGAGCCATGTTTCGAACAATTTTCATTTAGGCATGGTCGTCATAGCTCCAATTCAGTGGAAGAAATTCATGGCAAAGAACGCGATGGTTTCCGACGAACTCGCCCAGAAATTCGCCACCGAGAAGGACACGCCCTATCTGCGCTGGGTGCGCGACGAGGGGCCGGAC
>CAIKAR010000097.1 GCA_903825465.1 uncultured Hyphomicrobiales bacterium
AGTGGGGCGGCGCGCGGAATATCGGCTAGAGGCCGAACACGTACAGCATCGACGCGGTCGACGAGTATTTCAGCTCGGGCGCGTTGGCCAGCACGGCCCCGGACTGCTTCGAGCCGGCGAGCACCGCGATATATTGCTTACCGCCCACCGAGTAGGTCACCGCTGGCGCGTTGATGCCGGTGCCGGTGTTGAAGCTCCATATCTCCTTCAGCGTCGTCGCGTCATGCGCGGTGAACGACCCGTCGGTCTGCCCGATGAAGACAAGGCCGCCCGCCGTCGCCAGCGCGCCGCTGAGGTTGGGATATTCGAGGCGCTCGTTGACCTTCACGTCGCCGGTGATGGGATCGACCGCCTTCAGGCTGCCATAGAGCCTGTTGGGGGTCTTGATGCTGCCGCCGGAGAAGCGGTCGCGCGGCTTCAGCGTGCCGCCCGTGTCCTCGAAGTCCTTCTGTTCGGTTGTCTCGATGAAATTGCAGCCTTCGTAGGAGGGAACGTAAACAAGCTTGAGGTCGGGATTGTAGGCCGTCGGCTCCCAGTTCTTGGCGCCGTAATGCGTCGGGCAAAGCGCGTTGCCCTTGGGGTTGGCGCGCGAGCCATGGCTGCCGGGCGTGTATTCCTGCACGTCCTTGGTCGGGTCGTAGTTGAGCGGCCTGCCGGTCTTCGGATCGAGGCCCGTCGTCCAGTTCAGCTTGTCGACGTATTGCTTGCCATTGACGAAGCTGCCGTTGTTGCGGTCGAGCTCGTAGAAGAATCCGTTGCGCGCCGCGTGCACAATCAGCTTGCGGGCCGCGCCGTCGATGACGGCGTCGATGATCGGATGCTCCGAAATCTCGTCGAAGTCGTAGGGGTCGTTGGGCACGTATTGATAGCCCCATTTGATCTTGCCGTCGGCGGGCGCCATGGCGAGGACGCTCGACGCCCATTTGTTGTCGCCGGGCCGGTATTCGGGATCCCAGTCCGCGCCGGCGTTGCCGACGCCCTGATAAAACGTGTCGGCTTCGGCGTCGTAGGTCGCGGTTTCCCATACGGAGCCGCCGCCATGCTTCCAGCGGTCCTTGCCGTCCTTCCACGTCTCGCTGCCGGGCTCGCCCGGCGCGGGAATGGTGTAGGTGCGCCAGGCCTGCTTGCCGGTGTTGAGATCGGTGCCGTCGACATAGCCGCGGATGCCGAATTCGCCGCCCGCCGCGCCGACGATCGCGACGTCGCGAATGACGAGCGGCGCCAGCGTGATGGTTTCGCCGACCGCGGGCTCGGCGATCTTGCGCTCCCACAACATTTCGCCGGTCTTCTTGTTGAGGGCGAACATGCGTCCGTCGAGCGAAATCGAAATCACCTGATCCTTCCACAACGCGACGCCGCGGTTGTTCACGCCGCAGCACGCGACGTCGCCGGCCCAGGCGCGGTCGACGCCTGGATCGAACTTCCAGTTGATCGGGCCCTTCTTGCCGCTGGAAACGTCGATCGCGTAAACCGAGCCCCAGCCATCGGGCACGTACATCATGCCGTCCTCGACGATCGGCGTCGCCTCGAGGTTGCCGAACGCGTAGCGCCCGCCGCTCTGGAAGCCGCTCAGCGCGGTGGTGTAAAGCACCTTCAAATTAGCGACGTTGCCCGCGTTGATGTCCTTCAGGCGGGAGAAGCGGTGGCCCTGATAGTTCTGATGGTGAAGCAGCCAGTTCTGCGGCTCCTTGTCGACATTGAGCGCGCGCTCGAAGGTCATGTCGGCGGCCATCGCCGTCAACGCGCTGGAACCCAGCAGCGCGCCCAGAAACGCGCCCGTCCAGTATGCAGCCCTCATGTCGTCTCTCCCTTGTGGCCGGCGTCGCCGCCAGCTTCGAGCCCGTTCGCGCCGGAGCCTTGAACAAAGCTAACCGAATTTCGCGGCGACGCAAGGTGCGTGCGCCGGGTTTGTCGCGCCACGCGCTTTGAGACGCGCGCGATCGCGCCTATGATCGGAATAACGGACGCCGCGAAACCGCGCGCCGGTCAGGGAGGATAACATGGGCGATAAAAGTGGGAATCTCGGTGTTGATCGGCGCGCGTTGATGGGCGCGGCCGCCGTGGGCGCCGCGGCGCTGGCGCAATCGTCGAACGCCAAGGCCGCGGCGAAGGCGTTTTGGCCGAACGGCGCGCGCCTCGCGATCGCGCTTTCGATGGTGGTTGAAACCGGCGCCGATCCCGCGTCCGTCACGAAAGGCCCGGATGGCAAGGCCTATCCCGATCTCTACGCGGCGACGGGCGCGCAATACGCGTCGAAAGAGGGCATACCGCGCATGCTCGACATGTTCGACCGCCGCAAGCTGAAGGTCACGGCGATGATTTGCGGCAAGTCCTGCGAGGCCTATCCGGCGCTGGCCAAGGAGATCGCGCAGCGCGGCCACGAGATGGGCGCCCACGGCTATCAGCACGACGTCCAGTACAACATGGACCGCGACACGGAGCGGACCTTCATTCAGAACGCCCGCGACTCCATCGAGAAGGCGACGGGGCAGCGCCCGGTGGGCTGGAATGGCCGCGGCCAGTTGCGCAGCGCCAACACGCTCGAACTCGCGCAGGAGGCGGGGTTCATCTACCATATCGACGATGTCAGCCGCGACGAGCCCTTCGTCGCGCCGGTCAACGGCAAGCCCTTCGCGGTGGTGCCCTACACCAACCACCTCAACGACTTTTCCTACTTCAACAACCACGGCGTCGGGCCGGGCTTCGCCGCGGAGTTGAAATACGAATTCGACGCGCTCTACGCGGAGGGCGCGACGCGCCGCCGCATGATGGTGGTGACGATGCACGACGCGCTGTCGCGCGCCTCGCGCGTCCACGCTTTCGAGGAGTTCGCGGCCTACGCGCAAAAACACACGGGCGTGTGGTTCGCGAAGGGGGCCGACCTCGCGAAATGGGCTCTGGAAAGCCCGGATTCGATCAAGGAAGCGAAGATGATCTGAGGTTCGCGGCGCGCGTGTTTGCGGCGCCCGGCGGCGTGGTCCATGATGCCGCGCCGACTCGCCAGCGATCTTTCCCAACGACCTCCAAGGAGACGCAATGCCAGGGCTGAAAGCCTTCCGTCCGCCCTCGCGGCGCGCGTTCGCGCTCGGCGCCGCCGCCGCGGCGGTTTCGAGCGCCGCGCAATCCCAAACAACGACAGGAAAACCAGTGACCACAGCATCGGGCCTGCAAATCATCGACACCAAGGTGGGCGAGGGCGCGAGCCCCAAGACCGGCCAGACCTGCGTGATGCATTACACCGGCTGGCTCTACAAGGACGGGGCCAAGGGCGAGAAGTTCGACAGCTCGGTCGACCGCGGACAGCCCTTCGAATTCAAGATCGGGATGCGCCAGGTGATCGGCGGCTGGGACGAGGGCGTGGCCAGCATGAAGGTCGGCGGCAAGCGCACGCTGATCATCCCGCCCGAACTCGGCTACGGCGCGCGCGGCGCCGGCGGCGTCATTCCGCCGAACGCGACGCTGATGTTCGACGTGGAATTGCTGGGCGTGAAATAGACGCCTGAAACCCGCCCTTTTCGCGCGTCGCGCGGGAAGGGCGGGCGAAGCGCGCGCCCCTACGGCTCCAGCGTCGCCGTCAGGTCGTTGAAACACTCGTCCACGCTCATCTTTCGCGGCAGCATCTTCTGCTCCCACGAATATTCGATGATGAGCTCCAGGTTCTTGCGGTTGGCCGCGAGGCCGAAGGGATGCGTGTCGACGCCGTTCGCCGGCGCAGGCGCCGCCTTCTTGGTCGCGCACAACATGCGCCAGATTTCGCGCACCACGTCGGGCCGCTTCGCCACTTCCTCGGAAATCGTGAAGAGGTGGTTGACGCTGACGCAGCCGGTCTTGCGGTGCCATTCAAGCGCCGCTTCGTCGGGGTTGGGGATCAGCGTGGACGCGCGGGGCTCGTTCGCCGCCGGCGGATTCACAATCGCGTCGAACAGGTGGTCGTCGTAGCAGAGCTGTTCCATCGTGCGCCCCTTGGGGTCGAAGCGCGAGAGGAAGTCCGGATCCCTGTATTCGGCGACGTGCGGGTCCTCGTATGTGGACCAGCGCACCTTCGCGAGATCGACGCCGTATTCGTGTTGCAAAATGCCGCGGATCCACACGCCCGTCGTCTGCGACCAGGCGCGCACGCCGACATGCCTGCCCTCGATATCCTTCGGCGCGATCGGGCCTTTCGTGTTGTCGTAGGAAAGGCAATTGTGCTGGAAGCGGCCCATCATCACCGCGGGCAGCAGCACCAGCGGCTTGCCCCAGGCCTTCGCCTGCAAGAACGTGACGATCGCCAGTTCGCCCGCGTCGAACTTGCCCTCGCGCACCATGGGCTTGAAGCCCTGGTTCGCGATCTTGGTCCCGAGAAACTGGAATTCAACGAGGTCGGAGGCGACCGCGCCCGACTTCAGCGCCTTGGTGATCGGATAATCGGCGAGGTTGGTCTTGAGACCGACCTTGCCGGTCGCGGGCATGGGGCTGAACATCGGGCGGACTCCGGAAGCTTTACGAGCGGCCCACCACGCCCAGCGCCTTGTTCAGCGTGTTGTAGCTGCGCGGCGAAGAGCACATCAGAAAGCGGTAGCCCTCGCCGACGACGCGTTCGACGTTCGACGTTTCGACGTGCGGATGGCCGACGACGACGTTGTGCTTCTTGCAGGTGTCGACGATCTGCGCCATCGCGTCGAGCACGACCTTGTGCTCGTACTGGCGGGGATAGCCGAGCTCTTGCGACAGGTCGCCCTCGCCGATCACCACCGCGCCGATGCCGGGCACGTTTTTCAGCATGTCGGGCAGATTCCTGATGCCCGCCGTGTCCTCGATCTGGATCATGACGAAAATCTCGCCCTTCGGCGCCAGCGGCCACACGTCGGCGACCTCGTAATATTCCTGCTGGGTGACGCCCCAGTAGCGCACCGCCTGGGTCGGCCCGTCGCCTCGGATGCCGGCGGGCTCGTAAAGCGGCTTGTCCTTCATGCGGGGATAGCGGCAGGCGGAGACGGCGTTGCTCGCCTCTTCCACCGTCGAAATATGGGGGAACATGATGCCGAAGCAGCCGAGATCCAGCGCCTGCTTGGCGAGGAACTGGTTTTTCTCGCAGCCGTTGGCGGGAATGCGCGCCATCGGATTGACGTTGGGCACGATCGAGCCGGACTTGGCGATCTGGCCGCGGTTCAACATATACTGGAGGCTGTCGCGCAACGCGCGGATGTCCCAGCCGTTGTGCTCGCCCTCGAAGACCGCGCTGTCGTACTTCGAATTCTGCAACGCGACCGCCGCGTCGATCTCGCAGGGCTGGAACGTGCTGAGCGCGTGCTGTCCGGCTTCGAGCGCCTTGATGACTTTGTTGAGACGCGGCAGGGCCATGGGATTCTCCTTGGGGAAACTTGGATGCGCGCGCGGACGGGCGTGTCCGCGCGGCTAAGCGGCGATCAGGCTTTCTTGCGGGGCATGCCGCGCTTGGTCAGAAGCTTGTCGAGCAGCGGATAGACCGTCCGCGCGTTGCCTTCGAAGATCTTGTATTTGTCGGCTTCCGACAGCGCGCCGACCTGGTCGATGTAGCGCTTGGTGTCGTCGTAGTCGAAGCCGGTCGTCGGATCGACGCCCTGCACCGCGCCGACCATCTCCGAAGCGAACAGGATGTTGTCCATCGGGATGACCTTGGTCAGCAGCTCCATGCCCGGCAGATGATAGACGCAGGTGTCGAAATAGACGTTCTTCATCAGGTATTCCACCAGCGGCGGCTTGCCCATGTTGAGGCACAGCCCGCGATAGCGGCCCCAATGATACGGCGCCGCGCCGCCGCCGTGCGGAATGACGAACTTCAGCGTCGGGAAGTCCTTGAACAGGTTGCCCTGGATCAACTGCATGAACGCCGTCGTGTCGGCGTTGATGTAGTGCGCGCCGGTGGCGTGGAAGTTCGGGTTGCAGGACGAGGACACGTGAATCATGGCGGGCACGTCGAGCTCCACCATCTTCTCGTAGATCGGATACCAGTCCTTGTGGGTCAGCGGCTGGCCGGTCCAATAGCCGCCCGACGGATCGGGGTTGAGGTTGACGCCGACGAAGCCGAGCTCCTTCACCATGCGCTCCAGCTCGGGGATCGAGTTCTTGATCGGCGCGCCGGGAAATTGCGGCAGCTGGCCGACGCCAATGAAATTGTCGGGCAGCAGCGTGCAGATGCGGTGGATGATGTCGTTGGACATGCGCGACCATTCGATCGACACCGCTTCCGAGCCGATGTGGTGCGCCATGCCCGACGCGCGCGGCGAAAACACCGTGAGGTCGGAGCCGCGCGCCTTCTGGAAGGCGAGCTGCTTCTCGACCGACTTGATCACCTGCTCGTCGGAAACGCCCAGATTGGTCGACGACGGCTTGCGCGCGGCGTCCACGAGGCCCGCGAGCTGCTTGTCGCGAAACGCGTGCATGGCCGCCGGCTCGGTCGTGTAATGGCCGTGGATGTCGATGATCATGGGACGCTTGCCTCTCTTTGGAACGTTTCTGGGCGCGGGCGCGGCGCGACGTTCATCCTAATGGGGAATGCGCGGTCTTCCTAGTCAAGCCACGAGGCGATGGCAAGGGCCGCGGCGCGGTCTCGCGGCCCACGCGCTAACGCTTTGTTAGCCACGCCATCGGAAAAGCCGCGCCCCGGAATCGACCACCAGACATATTCGCTATATGGTAAACGCCATTGCCGGGGGATTGTTTAAAAATGCGTTTTGCGCGTCTTCGCGCGGCCCTGATTTTGGGCGCGGCCCTGTCGGCCTCTGGGCCAGCGCCCCGCGCGTGGGCGTTCGACTTTTTCGGGCTTTTTGGGCCGGGCGCCGAGCAGCCGCCGGCGCCGAGCCCCGACGCGGTTCCCTACACGCTCGAATTCGGCGGCGTCGACGGCCATCCCGACGTCGCGGCGAACCTCAAGGACGCCTCCAACGCCTGGCGCCTGCGGCAGGAGGCGCCGCCGAACGGCGACGGGCTGACGCGCCGGCTGATCGGCGACTTTCCCCGTCTCGCCGACGCGTTGCAGGCGAACGGCTATTTCGACGGCTCGGTCCACGTCGAAATCGCCGGCGTCGAAGTTGGGCCGGACGGCGCCGGCGAGGCCGCGGCCGCGAAGGCGGCGGACGCGTTGCGGGGACGCGAGACTGTCCCTGTCCGCGTGACAATCGAAACGGGGACGCGCTACGCGCTGCGCCACATCGCCGTCTACGACGCGCGGACAAAGGCGCCGATCGACCGCACGCTGTTTTCGAAGCGCGCGTTCGAGGTTGGCAAGGACGACGCCGCCCGCGCCGCGACGTTGCAGGGGCTGCAAACCGCGTGGATCGACGAGTTGCGCGGCAAGTCCTATCCGCTCGCCAACATAAAGAGCGCCAACGCCTCGGTCCGCCACAACGAACGGGTCGTCGACGCGGACGTGACCATCGACCCCGGCCCGCGCGCCGGCATCGGCGCCGTGGAGACGCGGGGCTCGCCGGGCATCGACCCCGCGGTGATCCGATCGTTCATCTATCTCGAAGAGGGCGAAGATTACTCGCCGCAAAAGCTCGCCGCCGTGAAGAAATCGATCGGCAAGATCGAGGCCGTGGGCTCGGTCAGGGTCGAGGACGGCGAAAAGCTCGACGCCAATGGAAACCTGCCGATCACGGTCGACACCAGCGAGCGAAAACAACACGCGGTCGGCGCGGCGGCGCAATATTCGACGGTCGATGGCCCGTCGGTGCGCGCCTACTGGATGGACCGCAATCTGTTCGGGGGCGCGGAGCGGCTGCGCATCGACGCCACCGCCGGCCTCGCGCCGTTTTCCAGCGGCGCCACGTTTCAGGGCCTGTCCGCCCTCAAATTCAGCGACCTGATCGGCGGCCTGAAGGCGAGCTTCCTCAAGCCGGCGCTCGGCGGCACGCGCAACGACCTGCTCGTCGACGCGACCCTCATGCGCGAAAAGACCGACTACTACCAAACGCAATACGCCAATGTGACAGCGCAGGTCCGCCACCGCTTCAGCGACGAAGCCTCGGTCCAGGGCGGCGTCGAAGTCGAACGCGGCCACTGGGACGACACCTTCGGCGGCCACGATTATTCGCTGCTCGGGTTCCCCGTCTCGGCGAGCTACGACACGACCGACAGCCCGCTCGCCCCGACAAAGGGCGTCCGCGCGCTCGTCGGCGCCACGCCGTTCGTCAACGTGTTGCCCAACGGCGTGTCGATGCTGCTTTCCAAGGCGCAGATCTCGACCTACCGGGCGATCGACGACGATGGCCGCTACATCCTCGCGGGGCGCGTTGGCGCGGGTTCGATTGTCGGCCCCGGCATTCAGGACATTCCAGCGAGCCTGCGCTTCTTCGCCGGCGGCGGTGGCTCGGTGCGCGGCTTCGCCTACCGCTCGCTGAGCCCGCAGGACGCCAACGGAAACTTCGTCGGCGGCAACAGCCTGTTCGAAACCTCGCTCGAAGCGCGCATCAAGGTCACCGACACCATCGGCGTGGTGCCCTTCGTCGATTCCGGCGCGGCCTTCGCGTCCGCGGTCCCGAATTTCTCGACATCCATGCGCACCTCCGTCGGCGTCGGCTTGCGCTACTACACGGGCATTGGCCCGATCCGCCTGGATATCGCGACGCCGCTCTCCCCGAAGCCCGGCGAGGCGCGCTACGCATTCTACATCGGCATCGGGGAAGCCTTCTGATGGAGGGCCGGCCAAAGCGGCGGGGCCGAAAGCTGGCGATGGCCGCGGCGGTCCCCGCGCTGGGGCTCGCGGTCGCGGGCGCGTGGCTGCAAACCGGCGCCGGCGGTGAATTCCTGGCGCGCGCCGCGTCGAACGCCGCCTCGGGGCCGGGCATGGCCGTCGCCATCGGCGCCATCGAACATCCCCTCTCGCCGCGCGTCGTCGCGCGCGACGTGTCGGTTTCCGACGCCGCCGGCGAGTGGCTGCGGATCGACAGGATTGAAATCGAATGGTCGAAGCTGGCGCTGCTCGCCGGGCGCGTCGACATCGACGCCATCGACATCGGCAAGATCGATTTTTTTCGCGCGCCGGCCTCCCCGGCCGACGCTCCGAAAAAACAAAGCGCGGGCGGCGGCGGCGGCGTTCCCGACCTGCCCGTCTCGTTTCATCTTGGCGCCCTGACCCTCGGCGAAATCGCGCTCGACAAACGCGTCGCGGGGTTCGCCGCGTCTCTCGCCGTCAAGGCGTCGGCGGATTTCTCCGCGCACGCGCGCGGCGGCGCCCTGCGGCTCGATGTCGAGCGGCTCGACGCGCCCGGCCAGATTCACATCGCCGCCAATGTCCCGACTGACGCGGCGAAATCCACCGTCGCGGTGAAAATCGCCGAGCCCGCCGGCGGATTGATCGCCTCGCTGGCGAAAATTCCGGGAAACCCCGCCGTCGCGGTCGATCTCGCCGGCGTGGGCGCGTTCGACGATTTCCAGGCGACGTTGACGGCCGCCGCCGGCGACGACGTCGGCGCGCGGGGCGAGGCGCGCGTGACGCGACAAGGCGCTTCGCGCCACGCCACGTTCGATATCGCGGGCCGCGTCGCGCCTTTGCTCCCAGCCGCGCTGCGGCCACTGTTCGAAGGCGAAACCAGGATCGCCGGAACCGGCGCGCTCGACGACAAGGGCGCCGCGTCGCTGGAAAAACTGTCGCTCGCCGCCAGCGCCTTGACCTTTGACGCGCAGGGCAAGCTCGGCGGCGACGGCTCGATCGACGCGACGGCCGCCGTGCGCGGCGTTCCCGCGGCGGCGGGCGCGGCGTTTTCCGCCAACACGCTCGGCGCCGACATCCACGCCGCTGGCACGCTCTCCAGTCCGAACATCGACGCGCGGCTGCTGGTTGAAAACGCCCGCTCTCCCGCTGGCCGCGTCGGACACATCGACGCGACGATCAAGGCCGTCGCCGACGGCGCGCTCGGCCTCGCCGCCACGCGCGTCGACATCGCCGCCGATGTCAACGGCTCGGGCGTCGCCATCGCCGATCCCGGATTGGCGGGCGCGATCGGCGAGACCGCGACGTTGAGCCTGCGGGCGCGCGCGACCGGCCAGGGCGACGCGGATATTTCCGTCGCGAAACTCGCGACAAGCGCCGGCGAAGCGAGCTATTCCGGACGCGCGGGGCCGAACGCGCTCGACGGCAGGCTGACGCTTGCGATCCCCGCCTTGGCCCGCTTGTCGCGGCTGGCGGGGCGCGACCTGCGCGGCGCGGCTCAAATCGCCGCCGATCTCTCGGGCGCGCCGAGCGAGGGAAAAATCGAGGCGAAACTGTCGGGCGGCGTCAACGCGCCCGCTGTCGGCGTCCCGGCGCTCGACGCGCTGTTCGGCAGGCGCCTGTCGATTTCCGGCGGCGTCAAAGCCATCGCCGGCGGCGTCGCCTTTGATCAACTGGCCCTCGTCGGCGAGCATGCGCGCGCCGATATCGGCGGCGCGGCCGACGCGCGAACAGCCGACATCGACGCAAAAATCCAAATTCCGGATCTCTCCCGCGCCGATCCCCGCGCCGCCGGCCGCGGCGACATCGACGCTGCCGTGACAGGATCGCTGAGCGAGCCCAACGCGGCTTTCGTCGTCGCCTTGTCGAAGGCGACGTTGGCCGGCCGGTCGGTGCCGCGCCTGGAATTGCGCGGCGAGGCGCGCGACCTTCTCGGCGACATGAACGCGAAGGCGGCGCTCGACGGATTGATCGACGGCAAGACGGCGCGCGGCGGCGCGACGATCGCCCGCTCCGCCGGCGCGACGAAAATCGACAACCTCGACATCGCGATCGGCCGCGCGACGATCAAGGGCGCGGCGAGCCTCGACGCGGCGGGCCTCGCCACCGGGCGCGTCGTGGTGGCTGCGCCCGATCTCGACGACTTCTCGGCGCTGGCGCTGCAAAAGCTCGCCGGCCAGTTCGCCGCCGACATTTCGTTGACCGCGGCGAATGGGGGGCAAAATATCGCGCTCGTCGCGCAGGGCGCGGGGATTGGCGGGCGCGACTTCGCGGTCGGCAGGCTTTCCGCGAAGTTGAGCGCCGCCGACGCGCTGCGCCGCCCCGGCCTCGACGGCGACATCGCCGTCGACAACGCGCGGTTCGGCAAAGAGACGATGTCGAAGGTTCGATTGTCGGCGAAGCCCGCCGGAACCGGCGCCGCGCTCGACCTCGCGCTCGACGCGCGCGGTTTCGCCATCGCCGGCCATGGCGTTCTCACGCCGGGCGACGCGACGCGGCTCGACCTGTCGAGCTTCACCGCGCAGAAGGGCGGATCGCGGGTCGCGCTCGCCGGGCCCGCCACGATTTCCTTCGGCGGCGGCGACATCGACATCAAGGGACTGGCCTTCGCGATTGGCGCGGGACGCGTCGAGATCAGCGGCAAGGCGGGGCAGCGTCTCGACATTCAGGCCAGGGCGCGCGCCCTGCCCCTGTCCTTCGCCGCGATCGTCGATCCCAGCCTCGGGCTTGAGGGAACCCTCGACGCCGACGCGCGGATCGAGGGAAGCCCCGCCGCGCCCGCCGGCGACTGGAATGTCCGCGTCGCCAAGCTGGTCGCGGCGCAAACGCGCTCCAACGCCGTGCCGCCCATCGACGCCACCGCGAGCGGGAAACTGGGCGGCGGCCGCACCACCCTCGACGCCGCCGTCGCGCTTGGCGCGACAAGCAAGATCAACATCGCCGGCAGCGCGCCGATCGCCGGCGCGGGTGGCCTCGACCTCGCCATCACCGGCGCGCTCGACGCGTCGCTCGCCAACACCATGCTCGCCGCCAACGGCCAGACGGTTCGCGGCAAGGCGACCGTCGATCTGCGGTTGAGCGGCTCCCCTCAGGCGCCCATCGCCTCGGGCAACGTGGTGTTCGCCGACGGCGCGTTCATCGATCCCCTGAACGGCGTCGCCTTCGACAAGATCGCGGCGCGGCTCGAAGCGAGCGGACGCGAATTGAACGTCGCGTCCTTTAGCGCCGTCGCGAAAAACGGCGGACAGGTGGGCCTGACGGGCCACGTGACCCTCGCGCCGGATTCGGGCTTTCCCGGCGCGTTCCACCTGAGCGCGCGCAACGCCCAACTCGCCAGCACGGACATTGTCTCGTCGACGGCGGACCTCGACATCGACATCGCGGGGTCGCTCGGAACCCAGCCGAAAATCACCGGCAAGACGACGCTGCTGACGATGGAGGTGAGCGTGCCCGACCGCCTGCCCGCCAACCTCAAGCCCATCCCCGGCACGACGCACATCGACGCCGCCGGCTTCGCCAAGCAGATGCTCGACCTCGAACGCAAGCAGCGCGAACAACGCGCCAAGCACGCCGGCAAATCGAAATTCAACGCGCTGTTCGACCTCGCGGTGTCCGCGCCCAACCGCATCTTCGTGCGCGGCCGCGGCATCGACGCGGAGTTTGGCGGCGATCTGAAATTGACCGGCTCCATCGACAAGCCGGCCGCGGTCGGCGCCTTCGACCTGCGCCGCGGCACGATGCAGGTGGCGACGCAGCGCATCGACATGACGAGCGGCAAGCTGACCTTCGCCGGCGGCCTGACGCCGGAGCTCGACTTCGTCGCCTCGACGACGGCCGGCGACGTGACGGCGACGGTCGAGGTTTCGGGCCCCGCCAACGCGCCGGTCTTCGCCTTCACGTCGACGCCCGAACTGCCCCAGGACGAGGTGTTGTCGCGGCTGCTGTTCGCCAAGGCGTCGGGCTCGCTGTCGCCGTTCCAGGCGGTGCAGCTCGCCGCGGCGGTGGCGCAGTTTTCCGGCGTTGGCGGCGGCGTCGACGCCTTCGAGAAGATGCGCAAGTCGCTCGGCGTCGACTCGCTCGACGTGCAGGCGGGCGCCGGCGGCCCCACCGTCGGCGCCTCGCGCTACCTCACCAACAACATCAGCGTCGGCGTGAAGACCGGCGCGAAACCCGAGGACTCCTCGGTCAACGTCGGCGTCGATGTCACCAAGCGGCTGCGCGTGCAGGGCGAGACGGCCGCGGACGGCAAGACATCGGTCGGCGTCGGCGTGGAATGGGAATATTGAGGCCTCTTGCTCCGGCGCGGCATCCCGCGCAAGATGGGTCGAAATAACACGCTCTGAAAAACAGAGAACTTGGTTCCCTAAAAACAAAGAACTTGGGAGGTCTCATGAAACACGCCGGCATCGCGGCCGTCATTGGTCTTTGCGCTGTGTTCGCCGCTCCGGCCCGCGGCGCCGAAATCGTCATTCTCGCCAACCAGGGCGCGATTTCCGGCCTGCGCGACCTCGCGCCCGCGTTCGAGAAGGCGACCGGCGACAAGGTGGTCGTGAAATTCGAGGTCGGCGCGGAGATGACCAAGGCCATCGACGACAACGAACCCGCGGACATCGTGTCGAACCTTTTCGAGGGATTCCCCGACCTGGTGAAGCGCGGCAAGGTCGTCGCCGGCTCTTTCGCGGAATTCGCGCGCGCGGGCAACGGCGTCGCGGTCAGGGCCGGCGCGCCCAAGCCCGATATTTCGACGCCGGAGGCGTTCAAACAGGCGATGTTGAACGCGAAATCGATCGGCCATTCCGACAACGGCACTGGGCCTTTCAACACCGCCGTGTTCAAGCGGCTCGGCATCTACGACCAGATCAAGGACAAGATCAAAATCATCAACGGCACGCCTGTCGCGCGCGTCGTGGCGGAGGGCGGCGTGGAAATCGGCATCCAGCAAACAAACGTCATCCAACCCGTGCCCGGCGCCGACTACGTCGGTCCGCTGCCCGCGGAACTGACGGAGTATGGCCACTTCGGCATGGGCGTGCAGACCGTCTCCAAGGCGCCCGACGCGGCGCGCGCGTTCATCGCGTTCGCGACCTCGCCGGAGGCCGCGCCCCTGCTGCGCAAAAGCGCGATGGAGCCGCCGGCGAAGTGACGACGCGAACGCGCCGTGGCCGCCCGGAAGGCGTTAGTGCAGACGTCCGGACGCGCTGTCGGCCTGATATCGGGCGATCTCTTCCTTGAGCTTCAACTTCTTGCGCTTGAGTTCCGCGATCCTCAGATCGTCGCTCGAAGCGTGGCGTTGCTCGGTTTCAATTTCCTTGTCGATCGCGTTGTGGCGCTTTTCGAGCTCAACGATATGACCTTGCATCGACATCCGACATCTCCTCGTGGAAGTTGGACGGAGCGAGTGTGACACGATTGTGAAAGCCGGCAAGGGATATCTTTCTTGGCCGTTCAAATTTGTTTAATCGGATGTTAGTATTCGACCGAAAGCGCGAAGCAGCGCGGCGCGGGCCTCGGCGTGGACCTCATGGAAGACAACATCGGCCGGGAAGCGCGGGCGGCCACAAAGGCCGAGCTTGAGCGGCTGCGCGAAGAGCACCGCGACCTCGACGCGGCGATCGAGGCGCTGCGGGCGGCCGGCCCCGGCGACCAGTTGCAAATTCAGCGCCTCAAGAAACGCAAGCTCGTCCTGCGCGACCGAATCGCGTTTTTCGAGGACACGCTGACGCCGGACATCATCGCGTAGGCGGACAGGGCGGCGAACTAGCCGCCAATCAGCCCCCGCGCCACGATCAGCCGCATGATTTCGTTCGTCCCCTCCAAAATCTGGTGCACGCGCAGGTCGCGGACGATCTTCTCGACGCCGTAGTCGCTCAGGTAGCCATAGCCGCCGAGCATTTGCAGCGCGTCGTTGGCGATGTCGAAGCCGCGGTCGGTGGCGACGCGCTTCGCCATGGCGCAAAGCCGTGTCGCGTCCGGCGACTTCGCGTCGAGAGCGCAGGCCGCGCGCCACAGGAAGCCGCGCGCGGCCTCCAGCTCCGTCGCCATGTCGGCGAGGCGGAACCGCAAGGCCTGGAACTCGACGAGTCGTTTTCCGAACGCCTTGCGTTCGCGCGTGTAGGCGAGGGCCTTGTCGAGCGCCGCCCGCGCGCCGCCGAGCGAGCACGCGCCGATGTTGACGCGCCCGCCGTCGAGCCCCGCCATGGCGATGCGGAAGCCCTCCCCCTCCGCGCCGAGCCGGTTGGCGACCGGCACGCGCGCCTCCTCGAACACCACCGCGCGCGTCGGCTGCGCGTTCCAGCCCATCTTCCGCTCGTTCTTGCCGAAGGAGACGCCCGCCGTTCCGCCCTCGATCACCAGGCAGGAAATTCCCTTGGGCCCGGGCCCGCCCGTCCTGACCATCGCCACATAGAAGTCGGCTTCGTTGCCCGCGCCGGAAATGAACTGCTTGCGGCCATTGAGCACATAATGGTCGCCATTCCGCTCGGCGCGCGTCGACAGCGCCGCCGCGTCCGAGCCCGAGTCGGGCTCGGTGAGGCAATAGCTCGCCGCGCGCTCCATGCCGACAAGCATGGGCAGGAATTTCGCGCGCTGCTCGCGCGATCCAAAAGCGTCGATCATCCACGCGCACATGTTGTGGATCGAAAGATAAGCCGACACGCAGGGGCAGCCAGCGGCCAGCTCCTCGAAGACGAGGGCGGCGTCGAGGCGCGACAGGCCCGAGCCGCCGAATTCCTCGCCCGTGTAGATCGAGGCCATGCCGAGCGCCGCCGCCTCGCGCAAAACGTCGAGCGGAAAGTGGCGGTTTTCATCCCATTCGAGCGCCTTTGGCGCGATGTGGCTGGCGGCGAAGCCACGCGCCATGTCGCGGATGGCCGCCTGTTCGTCGGTGAGGTTGAAATCCATGGGCCCCTCTCGCGCGTATATGGACGGTAACACCCGCGCGTTCGGGGGGAAACCGGTGGAATATGGGTTTGCAAAGGCCCGCCATGCGCGCAAAACTGGACGGGGAACGGGACCGCCTTTTCGGGTCCGAACCCGAGGCACCCACCGCACCCCATGGCATCCATGCCCGCCAATCTTAAGCTCCGCGTTGTCAAATCCATCGCCGAGGTCGATCCCGCGCAATGGGACGCCTGCGCCAATCCGGACGTCGATCCCCAAGCCGACAACATCCTGCAAAAGGAGCGCTTCAACCCCTTCGTCACGCACGCCTTTCTGACCTGCTGCGAGGCCTCGGGCTCGGCGACGCCGCGAACAGGCTGGGGTGGCGCGCATGTGCTTGTCGAGGACGAAGCGGGCGGGTTGCTCGCCTGCGCGCCGACCTATGTGAAGACCCATTCGCAGGGCGAATATGTCTTCGACCACGGCTGGGCCGACGCCTATGAGCGGGCCGGCGGCCGCTATTATCCGAAGTTGCAGACCTGCGTGCCCTTCACGCCCGCGCCGGGGCGGCGACTGCTCGTCGCGGACGGGCCGCGCTCGGCCGAGGCGCGCAAGGCGCTCGTCGCGGGCCTGCGGGCGGCCACGCAAAAGCTCGGCGCCTCGTCCCTGCATGTCGCGTTCTGCCAGGAGAGCGAGTGGAACGAGCTTGGCGCGCAAGGCTTTCTGCGCCGGACGAACAAGCAGTTCCATTTCGTCAACAAGGGCTACGGCGGCTTCGACGATTTTCTCGGCGCGCTCGCCTCGCGCAAGCGCAAGGTCTTGAAGCGCGAGCGCCGCGACGCGCTGGCCGCCGGAATCGAAATCGAGTGGGCGACGGGCGCCTCGCTCACGCGGGCCCATTGGGACGCGTTTTTCGTGTTCTACCTGGACACCGGCGGGCGCAAATGGGGCACGCCCTACCTCAACCGCAAGTTCTTCGAAATGCTGCACGAGCGCATGGCCGACCGCGTGCTGCTCGTCATGGCGAAGCGCGCCGGCAAATACATCGCCGGCGCTCTGAACCTCATCGGCGACGACGCCCTCTACGGGCGCAACTGGGGCTGCGTCGAGGAGCATCCGTTCCTGCACTTCGAGGTCTGCTACTATCAGGCCATCGACTTCGCCTTGTCGCGCGGGCTCTCGCGCGTCGAGGCGGGCGCGCAGGGCGAGCACAAACTGCTGCGGGGCTACGAGCCCGCGCCGACCTATTCCGCGCACCTCATTCCCGATCCGCGCTTCGCCCGCGCGGTCGAGGATTTCCTCGAGCGCGAACGCGCCGATGTCGAGCGCGCGATCGAGGCTTACGCCGAGCACACGCCGTTCAGGAAGGGCGAACCGCCAAAGGCGGGCGGGGACGGCGCCGGCAGTTGATCTTTCGCCGCGCGCGTCGCATTTTGCCGCCACGCCGCTGCCGCCGCGCCCGGGAAAAACCGCCGCGCCCCAAGGGATGGAACCGATGGATTTCGAAGCTTCGCGCCGCAAGGTGGCCGCCCTCGTCGCGCCCAAAAACGTCGTTGTCGTCGGCGCCAGCGACCGGCCCGGCAACTGGGCGCTGCGCGCGCGCAACAACCTGCGCCGCTACGGATTTCCCGGCAACGTGTATCTGATCAATCCGCGCCGCGACGAGATCCTCGGCGAGAAGTGCTATCCCGACTTCGCCGCGCTGCCCGAGGCGCCCGACCATCTTCTGGTCGTCATCCCCGCGGCCGGCGTCTCCGACGCGCTGGCGGCGGGCGCGGCGGCCGGCGCGCGCAGCGCCACGGTGTTCTCGTCCGGCTTCGGCGAGGCCTTCGACGAGGCCGGCGCGGCGCTCGGCAAGCGGTTGCGCGAAACCGTCGCCAAAACCGGCCTCGGCGTCTCGGGCCCCAACTGCATGGGCAACATCTGCAAGCCCTCGCGGCTCATCACGTTCACCGAGGACCGGCCCATCGACATGACTCTCGGCGAGATCGCCATGGTCGGCCAGAGCGGCGGCGTCATGCTGTTCGTCAACCAGGCGCTCGAGGAGCGCGGCATGTCGGCGCGCTACATGATCACCAGCGGCAACGAGGCGGGCCTGCGCGTCGCCGACTACATCGCGTTTTTCGCGAGCGAGCCCGACGTCAAGGTCGTGCTCGTCTACATCGAGGCCATCGCCGACATGGGCGAGTTCCTCGCCGCCTGCAAACACGCGCGCGCCGCGGGAAAGTCCATCGTCGCCGTCAAGCTCGGACAGTCCGAAGCGGGGCGGCAGGCCGCCCTCGCGCACACCGGGTCGCTGGCCGGCGCGGTCGCCGCCTTCGACGCCATCGCCGCCGACGCCGGCGTGATCCGCGCCGACACGCTCGACGACGCGGTCGAGCTTTGCGAACTCCTCGGCCACACCGGCTCGGCGAAGGGCCGCCGCCTTGGCGCCGTGACGCTGTCGGGCGCCTACCGAGGCCTGCTGCTCGACGCCGCCGAGCGGAACGGCCTGTTGTTTCCGAAGCTCGCGCCCGAGACCTACGCGCGGCTCAACAAGGTTCTCGGCGTGGGGTCGATGATTTCCAATCCCATCGACGGCGGCTTCGGCGTGCTGCAAAGCGCCGACACCTACATGGAGTGCATCGACGCGCTGGCGAGCGACCCCAACGTCGACATGGTGCTGACGCAGGAAGCGCTGCCCCGTGAAAAAGGCTCCGAGCGCTCCGAGAAATACATCGCCCTCGTCCAGGATTACATCGCGTCCGGCAAGGCGAAAAAGCCCGTCAGCTTCGTCACGCTGACCTCGCACGGACAGAGCGATCACAGCCGCGCCCTGCGCCGCGCCGCGCCGCGCGTGTCGTTTTTGGAGGAGGCGTACAAGGCGCTGCGCGCCATCGCCGCGACGGCGCGCCGCGCGGAAGCCGAGGCCGTCGCCGCCCATGCGGCGCCCGCGGCCGCCGCCGCGCCCGCCATCGCCG
>CAIKAR010000098.1 GCA_903825465.1 uncultured Hyphomicrobiales bacterium
AAACTGAGCTCCATTTGCCAAAATAATCAGGAAGATCGCGCCACGGAGCACCCGTCCGGGCGATCCAGAAAATGCCGTCGAGGACAAGTCGGTGATCCGATGCTGGCCTGCCACAGCGAGGCCCTGTCGACGTTACAAACGGCTCTAAGAACGCCCACTCCTGATCTGACATAAGTCCGCGAAGCACCGCTACTCTCCCCAAAGAGTAGCTTTGAATCACGCCTCAACTGATTTGTGAATCCACTTTGTCAACACGCCCTAAGCATTCGGCCCGAGGCGGCTGACGATTAGGCTTGCCCAGTGTTCTGGTCCGCCCTCGGGGGTGACCCGTAAGTCGAACTGGCTGGGACGAACGAAAAGGCGGTTGGTGTCTTCAAAGCAGCCAGCGACTATTCTGTCGACGAAGATAACGAACGCCGGTCCAAACGCAGTCCGTGTTTCGGGCGTGGGGCAGATAAAATCCGCGATGGCGTAATGCCCTGCCTGGGCAACGCGATCACACATCCAACCCATTCGCCTGGCGTGTTCGACGCGGTCCGGGTGCCCATAGCCGAGATCTCGATTGATATTGGCGCGAACCTCGTCGGCGTTGAACAGAACGGCGTTCAGCAATGGCGCCAAGGCCCGCGCCAATGTTGTTTTCCCCGCGCCTGGCAAGCCCATGATCATTATTTTGCGTCGCATTGAAGATCACCCCGAGAATGAGTTCCGCGCAGACGATCATCGGCGGTTGTCCGATGACGCTGGAATCACCGCGCGCCAAGAGCCTCCAACAGGGGAGCGAGAAACTCCTCATAGACACGCCAACGACCGACGGCGTTGTTGTAAATCGGCTGGCGCACCTGGGTAGCGCTGGCGGTGCGGACTGGGCGGTCGGTCTCGTGGAAATTGAGGCAGCGCTCGTCCCAGGGCAGGCCGCAATGGGCCAGAATTCGCCGCGCCTCGCCCTCGACATCGGCGACCACGTCCTCATATCGCACATCGAGAAACGCGCCCGGCGGCAGGACGCGCCGCCAATGCGCCATCAACTGTTCGTAGCGTCGATAGTAGCGACCGAGTTCGCCCAGATCGTAGGTGTGATTTTGTTCGGCGGAAAAAAGTTTTGAGAAGCAAGAAATGCAATTGTCGATCGGGTCGCGGATGGTGTGGACGATCTTCGCGTTGGGCAAAGCGAGGTGGATCAGTCCGACGTAGTAGTAATTTGAAGGCATCTTGTCGGTGACCACGATCCCATCGGGCGCAATTTTCCTCATGCGTTGGAGATAGTCGGCTCCGAGCCGCCCCAACCCGGCCGCGACCATCGAATTCATGATTTCTGGAAAGGCGGGGCCGCGCGCCGCGGCGGCGCCGACAGTCTCGTGCAGCGCCATCAACTCGCCAGCGCCGTGCGCCATCGGATGGCTGGCGATAATCTGCTCGACCAGCGTCGTTCCCGATCGCGGCATGCCCAGAACGAAGATCGGCCGTGTCGAGGGATCGCCGCCGCCGCTCTTCTTGACCACGAGGTCGCGCGAAAAGACCTCTTCGATCCTGTCGAAATAAGCCAAGGCCGCTTTTTCGTCGTAGGCGATCTGCGCGCGCTTGGCCGCGTTGCCGCGCAGCAGATGACGAAAGGATCTCGGGAAATCCTTGATATCCGCATAGGCCTTGCCCAGCGCGAAGTCGATCTGCGAACGATCCGTCGGCGACATCCCCTCGGTCTTCGCCGCCATGACCTCCATCCGCGCAAGATAGGGATCGCCAGGCTTGAACTTCATGGAGTCGGCGAGGTTGACGTAGACGCCAGCGACGTCGGGATCGATTTCCAGAGCCTTTCGGAACGACTCGCGCGCTTCGTCGAGCTTGCCAATCTCCTTCAGCGCGTTGCCCATGTTGTTGTGGGCGTCGGCGAGGTCCGGCTTCAAGGCCAGCGCCCGCTGGAAGTAGCCAATCGACTGTTCCAGCATTTCGCGGTCGAAGCACACGCGCCCCATCAGATTGATCGCGTCGTGATTGCCAGGATTGAGCGCCAGCGCGCGCGCCGCCAGCGCTTCGCATTCGTCGGTTTGATGGCGCTCGATGAGCATCGAGGCAAAATGCACGTAAATCTTTTCGTTTCGCGCCTCGATCGCCAGGGCGGCGCGGAAGGTTTCGGCCGCCTCGTCGAAGCGCTCGAGATCCTTGAGCGCCAGCGCCAGGCTATCGAGGATGTCGGGATCATGCGGCTTCATCGCCAGGGCCCGGCGATAGGCCGCCTCCGCCTCGTCGAATAGCTTGAGCTCGCGCAGGCATGTGCCGAGATTATTCCAGGCGTCGGCATAGCCCGGTTCGAGATCGAGGGAGCGGCGATAGGCCGCCTCGGCCTCCTTGAAGCGTTTCAGGCGCTGCAAGGCGTTGCCGCGATTGCTGTGGCCCATGGCGAAGTTGTCTTGCAAGGCCAGCGCTTGGTCGATGCGTTCCAGCGCCTCGCTGTATCGACCAAGATCGAACAGGGCGATCCCCAGATTGCTGAAGGCTCCGGCATTGGCGGGGTTCAGTTCCACCGCTCTTGTTCCTTCGGCGACCGCGTCTTGCGGCAGTCCGGCAAGCCGGCACATTTCCCCGAGATTGGCGTGGTAGAGCGCCTCGGCGGGCGCCAGCGCGGTGGCTCGGCGCATATGGCCGATGGCCTGCGACAACTGGCCCGATTCATAGGCCACAATGCCCTGCATGTGCGCGGCTTCGGCGTTTTGCGGTTCCAGCGCCTCCGCCTCGGCGTAGAGATCAAGCGCTTCGGCGAGTTGGCGACCGCGGCGCTTTTGCTCCGCCATGGCAAATAATTGACCGGCGTTCCGCGTTGGCGCCGCCGCTTGTCGCTGGTTGGCTCGCGCTGTCTCCGCCTCGATGATCGCCGCGGCCGTCTCCGCCCGACGCGCGCCGTCGGCGAGAAAGGGCGTCAGTTGCGCGGGATCGGCGGCGGCGGCTCTCAGCGCCTCGACCATTCGGGCGACGACGCTGGACCATGCCTCTCCGGTCTTCTGGCGGAACAGGCGGGCGTTGGGATACCAGGCGTTGTCCTCGCGCTCGAGCCGCCATCGCCAGTCCGCCACGTCGGAGACCAACACCCAAATCGGCTTGCCCAGCGCGCCGGCGAGATGCGCGCCCGATGAATCGATCGAAATGATCAGATCGAGCCCGCTGAACGCGCCGGCGGTGTCGGCGAAGTCGCCGAGTTCGGTCGACAGATCGAGCACCGCCTTGCCATCGCGCCCGAGCTTTTTCAGATCGGCGGCGCGCGGGCCAAACTGCAGGCTGGCGAAGGACACGCCCGGAACCTTCAGCAGCGGCGCGAGATGCTTGATATCGAGCGAGCGTCTGCCATCGTTGACATGTTCGGGATTGCCGCCCCAGATCAGGCCGGCCTTCAGGCCCTTCATGGCGTCGAAACGTCCCCGCCAGCGCGTCAGAGCGGCGGCGGGCGCGCGCAAATAGGGAACCTCGGCGGGAATCGTCTCGTAGCGCGTGCCGAAATAATAGGGCAGGCTCATCAGGGCGATATCGCAGTCAAAGGGCGCGGGTTCGCCGCGATCACCAAAGACGTCCACGCCCGGCAGGTTTTCGCGCACAAGGCCGGCGAGCTGCTGATGCACCCGCAGGCTCACCTTGCCGGCGCGGCGCGCCAGCAGCGGGATATAGCGGACGAATTGCAGCGTATCGCCGAAGCCCTGCTCGGCCTGAACGTAGATATGTTTGCCGACGAGGCTGTCGCCGCGCCAGGGGTTTTCGGGAAAGCGCGGGCCCTTGCGCTCGCTGGACTTCAGCCGCCACTCGTATTCGGCCCAGCCCTCGGCGAAATCGCCGCGCATCAGCAGCAACATGCCAAGGCCCGACCGGGCGTTGGCGTGCTCGGGCCACAGCGCCATGGCGCGGCGCGAGGCGGCCATCGCCTCGTCGTAGTCGCCGTTGTGGTGCAACGCGGTGGCAAGATTGCCCCAGCCATCGACCAGGTTGGGATCAATCGCCACGGCGCGGCGATAGCAGGCGATCGCCTCCTGATTTCGCTTGAGCCCGTGCAGGGTGTTGCCAAGATTGCAATGGCCGAGCGCGAAATTGGGGTCGGCCTGGATCGCCTTGCGATGCGCGTCGGCCGAGGCCTCGAAATCCTTGAGCTCATAGAGCGCCGCGCCCAGATTGCTCCAGGCCGTGGCGCTTGAGGGATCAATCTCGGTGGCGCGACGATTTTGATCGACCGCTTGCTTCATCTGGCCGGACTGGCGCAGCATTTCGCCGAGGTTGGAGTGAAACAAGGCGTTGTCTGGCGCGTGGCGCGCGGCGAGCCGCAGGAATTCGACGGCTTCGCCCAGCCGCCCGCGGTGATGGGCGATCAGGCCGAGTTGATGTTCGGCCTCGGCGAGATCGGGGCTGATCGCGAGCGCCTGCCGGCAGGCGGCTTCCGCCTCAAGCAGCTCGCCCCGATTTCGGCAATGGTCGGCGCGGGCCAGAAGCGCGCCAAGGCTGGGGTCGCGGAATTGAGGCAATCGCGCAAGGGCAGAGGCGTCGTTTTTCATGCTCGAACTTTGCCGTCTTCGGCTTTTTCGTCAAGCCCGAGCGCCACTGGCCCATTTCAAGTTGGCGCGGTCCTCGGCTGAATGAAAGGATAGATCGAATCCTTTTGTTGCCGTTCGGCCACAATAGCTGGAAATTGCTGGCTTGATCTGGGGGGGCTTGAACTCCGCCGCTAAACAGGCGAACACCAGCTGAAGGGTTCTAAATTCCAATTCTGCCGGGTGGTGGCCTTGGCCGCGCATGGAATTTCCGCGCCGACGCTAAAATTGCGAGCCACGTGATGATATTTGAGCGATCAATGAAGCGGTCCCTTCTGGTTTCGGCCTCTGTTCTGGCCATTCAGGCCGTGGCCGCCGCGCCACC
>CAIKAR010000099.1 GCA_903825465.1 uncultured Hyphomicrobiales bacterium
CAATCTCACCGAAGCCGTGCAATTGTCCGACCGCATCGTGGTGATGAGCTACAGGCCGGGCAAAGTGAAGCGGATCGTCGATATCGAGCTTCCCCGTCCGCGCACGTCCGACGTGGTGTCGAGCGACGCCTTCGGCCGCTACGTCGCGGAAATCTGGGCCGATCTTCGCGAGGAGGCGAGCCGCGGCATGGCCGACGCCGAACAGCGCACAAGAGGCGCGCGCGGCAATGGCTAGCGCTTTTTCCAGCCGCGCGATTCCGGTGGCGACGGGCGTCGCGACAATCGTCGGCGCCTTCGCCGCGCTTGAGGGCTTGCTGCGCGCGGGCGTGATCAACCGCTTCGTCGTGCCGCTGCCGAGCGAGGTTCTGGCGAGCTTCGGGCGGATCGTCGCGGAAGAGGACGTGCTCGAACGGACCCGCGAAACCGCCTACGAAGTTTTCGTCGCCGGCTTTTTCACAATCTTGATCGGCGTGCCGATCGGCGCGGCGTTGTATCGCTGGCGGCCCCTGCGCGACGCGCTCGAGGACTGGATCGCCGCCGTCGCCGCGGCACCGCTGGTGCTCGCGTTCCCGCTGTTTCTCGTCATGTTCGGACGCTCGCCGACAACCGTCATCGTCATGTCGGCGATCACCGGCCTCGCGCCGATGATCCTCAAGACGACGGAGGGCTTCGCCGCCACGCGGCCGGTGCTGATGAACGTCGGCAAGAGCCTCAAGATGACCGACGGCCAGATGTTCTGGAAAATTTTGTTCCCCTCGGCGTTGCCGCTGATATTCACCGGCGTGCGCCTGAGCTGGACCTTCGTGCTCATTAGCGTCGTCGGCGTTGAATTCCTCATCAACCTGGGCGGGCTCGGGCAGCTCATCAACGAACTCGCCGAGCGCTACGATCTGCCCGGCACCTACGCCGCCATCACCTTCGTCGTGGCGGTGAGCGTCGTCTTCTTCGTGGCCCTGGAGCGGCTGGAATCATGGCTGCAACCCAGAAGATAGGGCGGAAATCCGCCACCGCGACGACAAGCTGGGGCGCGAAGCGGCGCGTGTCGCCGCGCGCCACCAACGCTATTCGCCTCGGCTTCGCGCTGGGCGCGATGGCGTTGTGGGAGGGCGTGTCGCGCTCCGGGTTGTTATTGCATGACGTGGTGCCGTCGCTGGTCGACATCGTCGCCGCCATGGGCCGCCTGCTGGTGAACCCCGCGTTCTACGCCAATCTCGAAATCACGGCCTGGGAAGTCGCGGCCTCGCTCGCGGTCGGCGCGGCGGCGGGGATTTTCGCCGGCATCGCGTTGGGCGCCAACAAGTTCCTCTCCCGCGCCTACGAGCCTTATGTCTATTACCTCGCGCCGACGCCGCGCATCATCTTCTTCCCGGTGATGATCATGTGGTTCGGCGTCGGCGTCGCCTCGAAAATCGCGCTGGGCGCGCTGTCGTGCTTCTTCACCGTCGCCTTGTCCACGGCGGCCGGCATGCGCGGCATCGACCCCGTTCTGATCCGCGTCGGAAAGACATTCCGGGCGACGCCCTGGCAGATGGCGGTGAAAATCCAACTGCCCGCCATGCGCGCGCCGGTTCTGAACGGCGTGCGCCTGGGCCTCGGCACCGCCGTCATCACCGCCCTGCTGGCGGAGACCAAGCTGTCCAACCAGGGGCTCGGCTTCATGACCATGCAGATCTATTCGCACTTCGACATGGCGTCGCTCTACGGCCTGCTGGCGATCGTGTTTTTGCTCGCGGGGGCGGGAAACATGCTGATCGGGAGATTGACCCTCGGCGCGGGCCGCGGCGCCTCCTTCGAGAGCTGACCGCGCGCCGCCGCTGGGCCGCGGCGCAGGCTACCCAAGCCCGTCGGAACGGTCTAACAAGCCTTATCAATGGGGAGAGACAATCATGCCGCACGACGAGACACGCACTCATTGGCACGAGCCGAAAGCCGGCGAAAACGCCGGATTCGGCAAATTCAAACGCCCCGCCATGCCCTACGACCGCTTCATGGAGGCGGAAGGCGTTCCCTGCCATCGCGGCATCGGCTGCAAGACGGTGCTCGACCTGCCGATGGCGCCGTGGAAGCGGCTTGGCGGCCGCGGCACCTACATCCAGCTCTACGGCACCGAAGGCCTTTGGGGCATGTATGTCGTCGAAGTGCCCGCCGGCGGCGCGCTCAACATCGAGCGCCATGTCTATGAAAAGAACGTGCTGGTCGTTGAAGGCCGCGGCTCCACGGAAGTCTGGCAGGAAGGCCAGGCGAAGAAGCAGACGTTCGAATGGCAGAAGGGCTCGATGTTCTCGATCCCGCTCAACGCCTACCACCGCTTCGTCAACGCGACGAATTCACCGGCGATCATCCTGTGCGGCACGACGGCGCCGAACATCTTCAACCTGATCGACAATCCGAAGTTCGTGTTCGATTGCCCGTTCAACTTCACCGAGCGCTATTCGGGCGCCGACGATTATTTCAAGCCGAGCGACGACCTTGAGCCAGACCCGGTGCGCGGCCTCGCCATGCGCCGCACCAACTTCATTCCCGATGTCGTCGCGGCGGAATTGCCCTTGGACAACAGGCGTTCCCCCGGCTACCGCCGCATGGAGCCCTCGATGGCGGGCCAGCGCTTCTATCTATGGGTCGGTCAGCACGAGACAGGCCGCTATTCCAAGGCGCACAAGCACGGTTCCGCGGCCATCCTCATTTGCCTGAAGGGCAAGGGCTACACTTACACTTGGCCCGACGCGCTCGGCACGCAGCCGTGGAAGGACGGCAAGTCGCAGTATGTGCAGCGGCAGGACTACGAATACGCGGGGATGGTGACGGCGGCGCCGATGTCGGGCGACTGGTTCCACCAGCATTTCGGCGTCAGCAAGGATCCGCTGCGCCTGTCCGCGTGGTTCGGCGCCAACAACGCGCGGGCGCGGAAGCCCGGACTGCCGGGCGAGGCGATCATGGACTACGGCGCGATCGACCTGAAGAAGGGCGGCGGCGCCATTCCCTATCACGAGGAAGACCCCTATCTGCGCGCCGAGTTCGAGGCGACGCTGTCGAAAGAAGGGTCGAAGTCCCGCATGGAACAAAAACTTTACGACGGGCCGGTCGAGGACGGCGGCATGGCGGACGTGTTTTAACGAACACGTTTCGTGGAGACACCCCTGACGGAGGCGACGTGGCCTCCGTCAGACCCCGTAATAGCCGCGATACCAATCGACGAAAGCCTTAACGCCCACGCGCACGGGCGTCGTCGGGCGAAAGCCCGTCGCTTTTTCGAGCTCCGACGTGTCGGCGACGTTGTCGATGGCGTCGCCGGGCTGCAAGGGCAACAGTTCCACCACGGCCTTGCGCCCCGCCGCTTCCTCGATGGCCGCGACATAGTCCCACAGCTTCATGGGATTGCCGCCGCCGATGTTGAGAACGCGGAACGGCGCGTCGCTCGACTGCGGATCGGGCCGCGCCGCGTCCCACGCCGGATTGGGCGCCGCGATCTGGTCGCCGGCGCGCACGACGCCTTCGACGATGTCATCGACATAGGTGAAGTCGCGCGTGTGTTCGCCGCGGTTGAACAACTGTATCGGCTCGCCCGCGAGAATCTTCCGGGTGAACGTGAACAGCGCCATGTCCGGCCGGCCCCAGGGGCCATAGACCGAGAAGAACCGCAGCCCCGTCGTCGGCAGGCCGAACAGGTGGCTGTAGGCATGCGCGGTCAATTCGTTCATGCGCTTCGTGGCGGCGTAGAATTGCAGGGGATGGTCGACGCCGCGGTGTTCGGAATAGGGCGTCGTTGTGTTGGCGCCGTAAACGCTGCTGGTGCTCGCGTAGGTTAGGTGCGCGACCTTCGAACGCCGGCAGCTCTCGACGATGTTGAGGAAGCCCATGACGTTGCTGTCCACATAGTCGCGCGGCTGTTCGAACGAGTGCCGCACGCCGGCCTGCGCGGCGAGGTTGATCACGCGGTCGAACGCGTGGCGCGCGAAGCAATCCTCGACAGCTGTGGCGTCTGCGAGGTTGGCGCGGACGAACGCGAACTCGGCGCCGGTTTTTCGCGCGGCCTTGTCAAGCTCGGCGAGGCGCGCCTCCTTCAAGGCGGGGTCGTAGTAGCCGTTGACGTTGTCGAAGCCGACGACGGCGTCGCCCCGGCGCAGCAGCTTCAGCGCGGTGTGAAAGCCGATAAAGCCGGCGGCTCCAGTGACCAGTGTTTTCATCGAGCGTGGCCCCTCGTCGACATGGGACCGCCGTTAATCCCGGGCTTCGACGACGCGGCGGAGATAGTCGGCGTAGGACGACTTGCCCATCGTATCGGCGCGGCGCGCGACATGCGCGGCGTCCACATAGCCCATCTCAAGGGCGATCTCCTCGGGACAATGGATTTTGACGCCCTGCCGCTGCTCTATCGTCCGCACGAAAGCGGAGGCGTCGTGCAGGCTATCGTGCGTGCCGGTGTCGAGCCACGCGGCGCCGCGGCCGAGCCGCTCGACGCGCAGACGGCCCTGTTCGAGATAGGCGCGGTTGACGTCTGTGATTTCGAGTTCGCCGCGATGCGACGGCTTCACCGCGGCCGCGATGTCGAGCACCGTGTTGTCGTAAAAATAGAGTCCTGTCACCGCCCAGTGGGACTTGGGACGCGCGGGCTTTTCCTCGATGGACGTGGCGACGCCCGACTTCGGATCGAACGACACGACGCCATAACGCTCGGGGTCGTCGACGCGGTGGGCGAAGATGGTCGCGCCGTCGTTCCGCGCGGCCGCCGCGCGGGTGAGCGTCGTCAGGCCGCCGCCATAGAAAATATTGTCGCCGAGCACGAGCGCGACAGGGTCGTCGCCGACGAATTCGCGTCCAATGATGAAGGCCTCGGCGAGGCCGTTGGGCTGGGCCTGCTCGGCGTACTGGAGCTTCAGCCCGAACGCCGACCCGTCGCCGAGCAACCGCTCGAATTGCGGGAGGTCGCGCGGCGTCGAGATGATCAGCACCTCGCGGACGCCCGCCAGCATCAAGACGCCGAGCGGATAATAGATCATCGGCTTGTCGTAAACGGGCAGGAGCTGCTTCGAGACCGTCAGCGTCACGGGATACAGGCGCGTGCCACTGCCGCCGGCCAGAATGATGCCTTTTGCCATGCGCCCACCAATGCCTGAACCGGTCGGCGTGTTGGTGGTTCACCGCCGCCGCGATGTCAAGGCGAGGCCGCGCCCAGCTTTGGAACGCCCGCGCCGTCGCGCGTCCGCGCCGCCGGTCCCTCCAGAGACAGCGTGATCGCGCGCCGCCGCGGCAGGCAGACGAGCCACAACACGCCGCAGACGGCCGCCGATAGCGCGAACGTCCAGCGCAGGCCCACATATTGCGCGAGAACGCCGTCGACCACGCCGCCGATCGCCGGCATGCCGCGGAAAATCAGCATGTAGAGGCTCATCACCCGGCCGCGCATGTCGTCGGCGACGGCGGTCTGCGTCAGCGCCTGGGTGCTCGTCGACATCGAGTTGAGCATGTAGCCGTAAAGCCCCGCGCCCACGACGCCGACCGGCAGCCAATCCGTGCCGCACAGCGCCGCCGTCGCGAACGTCAATCCGATCAAGCCGCCGAACACGCGCAGCGTCAGCCCCTCGACGCCGCCGCGCATGGCGATGGTGGCGGCGCTCACAAGCGCGCCGACGCCGACGCTCGACGTCAGCCACGCGAGTTCGCGCGCGTCGCCGTGGAACACCGCGCCGGCGAAGCCCGGCAGCATGTCGTTGATGGGGCGGATGAGCACGGACACGATGGTCATCATCAGGAAAATCGAGCCGATGCCCTCGTGCCCGCGCACGTAGGCGAAGCTTTCGCCGACATCGCGAAGGATGTTGCCATGCCCGCGCGGCGCGGTTTTCGCGGGCGGCAGGCGCATGAAGGCGATGGCGGTTTGAAACACGACCGAGCCGCAGGCGTGGACGACGAAGGCCGCCATCACGCCGAAGAACGGAATCAACAGCGACGCGATGGCCGGCCCGACGAACCGCGCCGCCTGGAACGCGGCGGAATCGATCGCGATGCCGGTGGCGAATTCCGCGTGAGGCACGGTGCGCGGCAGCAGCGTCTGCCGCGCCGCGCCCGAGAACGGATAAAGGCAGCCCGTGTACAGCGACACCAACAACAGGGTGTGGATGCCCATGTGCCCGGTCTCAAGCAGCACGATGAGCGCGAGCGCCTGCATCATCAAAAGGAATTGCGAGGTCCGCGCCAGCTTCCAGGAATCAACCCGGTCGGCGACCGCCCCCGCGAACGGCGCCAGCAAGATCATCGGGCCGAGATCCGCCGCCGCCATGACGCCGAGCCAGA
>CAIKAR010000100.1 GCA_903825465.1 uncultured Hyphomicrobiales bacterium
CCCGCGCAGCGGCCCGCCGACGCGCCTGCGCCGCGCGCCGCCAGCGCGCCGGCGCCGTCTTCTTTGACAGGATTGATCAAGGCGACGCTGGGCGGCGACGCCCCGGTCGCCCACGCGCCGGCGAAGGATCCGATCGCGGCGCTGCTGAAAGGCGACGCCCCCGCCGACAAGTCGAACCGCGTCGCCTCCGTCCAGCGGGCCTTGCAGAAAGTCGGCTTCGTGGTGAAGCCCGACGGCAATTTCGGGTTGGGCACGAAACAGGCGCTTGAGCGCTTTGAACGCGACCGTGGACTTCAGGTGACAGGCGAAATGACGCCGCGTACGCTGCGCGAGCTCGCCGCTCAATCGGGAGTGGCGATTCCCTGACGTTTCCGCCATGCGCCTGCGCGCCGATTTCTGGGTGTCCGCTTATATCCGGCGTTGCGCGGTCGAGAACGCGGAAGCGCTTTTGCGTCGCCGCGGCGCGGCGGAGGCGGGAGCGATTTTCGTCAAGGTCGATCGCCTCGACGGGCGCGCGGCGCTTTTCGGTCCGGCGCCGCAGTCCGAAACAGCGGAGCGCGGCGTCGAGCGGCTCTTCGCGCGCCTGCATCGCGACGACTGGATCACGCCGCTGGAAGCCGAGGAACGCCTTGGCAAGGAACTCGCGTTCGATCCCGACTTGTGGATCGTCGAAGTCGAGGATCGCGCTGGCCGACATTTTCTCGACGTGACGGACTGACGGCGTAAATCAGGACGCCGTTTTCATCCCCGCTGGCGAAACAGCAACAATCCCCGGCGCTGCGGGGCTCGCTCTTCGCGCGCCATTGTTCCGTCGCGGCTCGGCGTCGCCGCCGCCGTGGCATCGGCGACCGGCGCGTGGACGCGCCGCCTGGGCGCGTCGCGCGTCGGAATCATCGCGTCGACAATGGCGCGCGCCGTGGCGGGCGTCACCGCTTCGACCAGACGACACAAGGCCCTGACCCGATCGACCGAATGGGCGATTTGCGGGTCGAGAAGCATGAAGACCCGCGCCGCCGTCTCCGCCGACACGTTCATCGCGGCGAGCGAAAGCGCCAGCGGCTCGCCAAAAGGATCGTCGAAGATGCTTTCGGTGTCGCTGATGCCGGCGCCCAGGCCGCTGGCGACGATCGCCGCGAGCAAGGCCCGGTCGCCGTCCGCCGCCGCGCGCTCTATTTCGGCGCCGATGTTGGAATCCGTGAAACCGCGCGGCGCGCGCGACGGCGCGGCGAGATGCTGTCGTCTGGCCGCCAGAATGACTTCCGCGCGCTGGCTCTGCGAGGCGTGGAGAAAAAGCGCGGCGAGGCGCGCGGGCGCGGTCAGGCGTCCACACAACACGCGGGCGGTCTCGGGATCGCGCGGGCGGCGGGCGATCAGTTGATCCGCCACTTCCTCGCCAATGGGGGCCGCGAAATTGTTCACCAGGGCGCGGGTGACCTCGGCTTCGGCGCGCCGCGCCAGAATGAGGGCGATCTCGTCGTCGAGGTCGGCGCGCGCGGCGACCGCCGCCGCCTGCCGCGGATCGCCGGCGAGCGCCGCGCGCAAAAGCGCGGCGCGGTCGATCAAGCTGGAATGGGCGAGAAATTCCGCCGCCGCGTCGCCTCCATCGCGCATCAACCGTTCAACCACGCTGGCCGGCGTCGCGCCGAAACGAGCGAGCTTGCCGGCCATGGTCAAGCGGGTTCGATCGCCCGCGAAATCCATCAGGCCGAGCGTGAGCGCCTCGAATTGCTTGATTTCCGCGAAGGAGTGGCTGGGGCGCGACACAAACAGGTCGGTGAGGACGCGCAAAAGGACAGGGCGCATCTCCAGTTCCTCCCTCTCGCCCATCTCCACGAGGCTGCGAAGCGGCTTCATCAGGTCGGGTGAGTGAGACATTTTCGCAACGGAGCCTGATTCTGAAGCGGGGATTCGATTCCCCCGAAGTCTAGAACCGCTTCGTTGACGCAACATTAACCTTCGCCGACGCCTAATCGGTTCGCGGGCTTTTTTGGCGTCGCGTTGTCGGACTGGAGGTCGCGACATGGGGCAATTGATCGCATTCAAGGCGCGCCGGAAGCAGTCGACATCCGTGGCCGAAGCCGGGCCCGGCGGCGCCGAAATTCTTTTTTTCACGGGCGTTCGATACGAGCGGCGAGAGACGTTGGACGGCGCTCTTCAATTGACGGACAAAACCGTGTCGGAACGGGGAACCACCAAGCCAACGCGGCGGCGCAAGCGCCGGGCGTAAGCGTCCCGAGCAAGCGTCTTGGGACTTCGCCTCAGTTGGCGGCTTGCTTGGCCATGTCGCGGTCGAGGCCGCAGACCACGCCCGCGACCCGCGCCCGCGCGTCGGCCTTCGCTCCCGCCGTTTCCGCCAGCGCGCTGATGATCGCCATGCCCTGCGGCGTGGGCGAGACGATCCGCAGTTCGCGCGGCAACTCGTCGTCGCTGTCGTTGGCCTCGACGTCGTCCTGTTGCTCGGGCGAAAACAGCAGGGCTTCCAGATGCCCGCGCGTCGCGCTGCGGTCGGTCATGGAATAATAAACGTCGCCCCGCCGGGAATGGAACGACAACAACAAAAGCCGCTCCGGTTCGGGGTTGGCGATCAGCCGCACCGGACCCTTCGCCAGATCGTAGAGGCACACGCCGCGAACAAGGGCCGGATCTTCGAACGGCGCCGCGGCCCGTGGAAACAGCCCCGCCGGCGACGGCGACTGGGCTCCCCATCCCTCGGGCAACAGCGCCACGCGGTTCGTCGGCGCCACCGCGGCGACCCGCGCATAGGCGTCTTGCGGCGCGAGCCGAGGCATCGCCAGAATGGAGACCAGATGCGTCGCGCCCGCGATCGCGCCGATCGCCAAAATCCACATGGCCGCCCGCGCCAGCGCGTCGACGGCGCCGTCCCAAAAACGCCCGGTCATGCGCAACGCCCGCGCGCGATGGTGGGCATTTGGGCGGCCTCCAGCGTGAACGCCGAGGCGCTCGCCGGGGTGTCGTAAAGCCGGAACACAAGCTGGAACGCCTGGTTCGGCGCCACCGGCAGCCAGTTTCCCGGCCGCGCGGCGGCGGCGATGTCGACGCTGAACGCGCCCGTCGCGTCGCGAACGACTTCCGAAGAGGTGAATTCACGGCGGTTCGCCGGCGAGTCGAAAAACCGGCCGTCGGGCGTCGTCGCGGTCAATGTCCAAAACCGCGCCGGCGGCGTCGCTCCGGCCAAAACCGCGTCGCAACGCGAGTTCAACGGCGCGCCGGCGCTGTCCTGGCCGGCGATGAACGCGAGTCCTTCCGTTATCCCCAGCGGGATCTCGCCGCTTCGCGCGCGCGCCGCGCGCGCGTAGGGATCGGCCTCCCGAGCCCCGGATTTTGGCCAACCGGTCCACGGACCGACGTGGACCGCCTCGAAGCCGACGCCGCGCTCGACCGATTTAAACGTGATCGCGAGACCCAGCGCCACGCCGACAAGGGCGACCAGAATCGATTTGAAAACGAGGACCAAGGGCGGGCTCGACGGGTCGTTGGCGGCTGCGTGTTGTGCGCCGGCGGCAACAAGGATGCAAGAGCCGCCGCGGGCGCTGGGCTCACGCGGTTGGCACGTCGTGTATCTTCATCGCCAGCGCCACCGAGGAATAGTAGCCGAGCAACACCAGCGCTTCGGCGAGCACCGGGCGGCCAAGCTTCGCGGCGAAATGGGCGAAGCGCTCGTCGCTCAGCTTCGCGCCGCCGACGATTTCCGCGCAAAAAGCCTCGAACGCCTGTTCCCTCGGGTCGGCGAGTTCAGGGTCTTCGCCCGCCAGAATGGCGTCGATGGCCTGTTTCGGCAGGCCGGCGTCGAGCCCCTCGCGAATATGGGCGTTGATGACGTAGGGCGATTGCCAGTGACGCGCGATCACGAGAATGCCTATTTCGACTTCGCGGCGGGTGAGAGCGCCCTTCTTGTTCAGATGGGTGCCAAGCGACTCCATCCGCGACGCCACTTCGGGCGCGTGAATCCAGACGCGGTAGGGCGCGAGAATCTTGCCGCGCGCGGCGACAAGCTGGTCGAAGACCTCTTTTTGTTTCGCGGTCATCGCGCCGGGCGCGAGATCTTCGATGCGGTTCATGCGGATGTCCCTTCCCGTGTGGCGCGGAAGCCGCGCCACATCAAAGATCGCGCGAAAATCTATTCGGCCGCTTGCGCTTTGCTTCCAACGACGTTTTTCGCGATGCCGCGGAACTCGTCGTCGGTGACAAGGCCGCGCTTCTTGATGCCGAGGTCCTTCACCATCGCCAGCATCTCGCCGATCGCCGCGTCGTCGGGCTCGGGAATGCCGAGCTTTTCGAGCGTGTAGGTGATCGACGCCTTGCCGCTTTTCTTGCCGAGCACGACTTCGCCGGCGCGGCCCGTCAGCGCGGGATGCGTGCCGAACATGGCGAGCGGCTCGCGCACCACGAGATCGACGCCGATGCCGCTTTCGCGGGTGAAATTGCGCGAGCCGAGAATCGGCTTGTTGGCGGCGATGGGCAGGCCGGAGACGCGGCTGGCGATCTCGCCGAGCTCGGGCAGCTTGGAGAGATCGTACTGCTTGTCGTAGCCGTAAAGCACATGCAGCGCGACGATCAGTTCCTCAAGCGCGGCGTTGCCGGTGCGCTCGCCCAGGCCGTTGGCGCAGGAATGCACGCACGTCGCGCCGGCTTCGACGCCCGCGAGTTCGGTGGCGACCGCCATGCCGAAATCGTTGTGGGTGTGAACTTCGATCGGCAGGCCGGTGAGGCCATTCATCCAGCGCACCATGTGCTTGATGGCCTCGGGGAGGGCGCAGCCCATGGTGTCGACGAGGCCGACCGAATCCGGCGGCGCCTCGTTCATCAGGCCCTTCAGCACGTTCTCAAGGTCTTCGGCGCGGGCGCGCGTCGTGTCGTAGGGGAAATAGACCGTGTGGAGGCCGCGGTCCTTGGCGTAGCGCACCACGTCGGCGCTCTTTCTAAGCACGTCCTCCCACGTCCATTTGAACTGGTACTTGAGCTTGGGGTAGCCGATCGGCACCTCGATGATGACGCCGTGGCAGCCGCATTCCAACGCCTTGTCGACATCGCCGCGGGTGGCGCGGGCGAAGCTGTAAATTTTCGATTTCAGGCCGAGCTTGGCGATTTGCTTGATCGCCTCGAAATCGTCGGACGACACCGCCGGCATGCCCGCCTCGATGCGCTCGACGCCGACTTCCGCCAACTTCTCGGCGATTTCGATCTTGTCGCGCACGCTCATGACGACGCCGGGCGTTTGCTCGCCGTCGCGCAGGGTGGCGTCGTGAATCTCGACCTTGGGCGGCAGCTTGCGCGTGGCCTTCACCTCGGGCGCGTCGTTGTAGGGACACACCCAATGCTCGTTGGCTTTGAAATAGGCTTCGCTCATGGCGTGGCTCCCGGGTCTTTTCGCGTCGAAAGCGCACCCTATAGGCGGCGCGCGGGGTTTTGCAATCACCCCCGGGGATGAGGCCCGCGTATCGCCGCGGGAAAATGAGCCGGCTTGCGCGACGCCGCCCGTCGTCCGACAACGGGCGCGCCGAATTCCTTCCTCTGGTTCCGCGGAGCGCGCCATGACCGACGACGTATTGCTGGTGGGCAGCATTCCCCACAATTCCATTCCCGAGGCGATGGAGATGTTCGGCGGGCCCCTCGCCAAACATCTCGCGGCCTTGCCCGACGGCGAGGTCGGCTGGCGCCGCTTCTGGATCACGCGCGTGCATTTCCAGGTCTTCGCGTTGCATCCGGACCTTGAAGTCGTCCAGCGCCCGCGCCGCGACGACGGCGTCGAGCGAATCTACCCGCACGACGCCAGCGACAACTGGAATTTCAGGGTGCGCGAGGGCGTCGACAAGGTCGTGTTCGGCCATCCGGGCTGGCGGCTGGGCTTCTATCAGGACGCGGCGAATTCATACCATTTCTTCCGCCATCTGAAAGAGAACGGCTCAATCGCGAAACACACGCGGTTTCAGGTGTCGATCCCCACCGCGGTCAGCGCCGTGCCGCCGCGCATCATGCCCAACAAGGCCGATCTCGACAAACTCCGGCCCGGCTATATTGACGCCGTCCGCGCCGAGATCGACGCGATGCTGAAGGTCATTCCCGCCGACGAACTCGCCATTCAGTGGGATTGCTCGACCGAGTTGCAGGACGCCTATGGCCAGGTCGCGGGTTATTCGCTCGAGGGCGCCATCGAGCGCAACACGCCGCAAATCCACGCGCTGTCGAAGGATATCCCCGAAAGCGTCGCGCTTGGCTTTCATCTCTGTTTCGGCACGCTCGGCGGCTGGCCGCGCTTCGCGCCCGACAGCGCGGACAAGGCGGTCGATCTCGCCAACGCCTTCATCGCCGGCGCGGGCCGGCGCGTCGACTGGATGCACATTCCCATGCTCGACCGCGAGGACGACGCCTATTACGCGCCGCTCGCGGGCCTGCGCGCGGGCAAAACGAAAATCTATCTCGGCATGATCCACAACATGGCGAATTTCGAGACGCGCCTCGCCGTCGCGCGCAAGTATGTGTCCGGCTTCGGCGTCGGCGCGTATTGCGGCTTTGGCCGCCGCAGGCCGGAGGAACTGGGCGAGATTCTCGACGAGCATTTGCGCGCGGTCGAGGCGCTGAAGCGCCCAAGCGCTTGAACGCATAGCGCGCGGAGTGGGATCAATGGGCTTTTCGCGGATGTGGCCGGACCTGGTTTTGGCGGTTCTGCTGTCGGCGTCCCCGGCGGCGGCTCAATCGCGCGGCAAAACCTTGCAACTGGGCGTCGCGGTCAGCGGCGTTGTCGCGCAAATCGCGGTCGCGGATGGCGCCCATGTGGACGCCGGGCAGGTGATCATTCAGATCGATTGCCGGCCGCTCGAAAGCGAAATCAAATCGCGCGACGCCGGACTGGCCGGCGCCAACGCCGCCTTCCAGCGGACACGCGATGGTTCGCGTCCCGACGAGATAGCGATTGGCGAGGCGAATGTCGGCGTCGCGGCGGCGCGCGCCGAGGAGGCGGCGGCCGCGTTTTCAAGGTTGTCCGCGCTCACCGAAGGCGTCTCGATCACCCGCGCCGCGCTTTTGCAAGCCAGGCGCGACGCGCGCGTCACCGCCGCCCAGCTTGAGGACGCTAAGAAACGCCTGGCGCTGCTGCAAGCGGGGTCGCGCGCCGAGGACATCACGGAGGCCAGCGCCAAGCGCGACGCGGCGGCCGCGGCGCTCGACGAGGCGAAAGCCCAGCTGGATCAATGCGCGGTCAGGGCCCCGGTGGCTGGCACCGTGAAAATCGTCGCCACGCTCGGGCAGTTTTTCAGCGTCATGGCGCCCGCGACGCTGGCGCAGCTGACGCCGGATTGACAGCGTCGAGGCTCTGTCACGCGTTTGTCGCGCGTCTGTCACACGGCGAACCTATTAACCCCGCGTTAATCGGAGGGCGTAGGCATATGAGCGCGGTGACATCGGGCGGCGATATCGGGATTGGCGAGGGCGTAAAGCCGAAACTCGACCATCCCATGGATTTCAAGACCATTCTGATCTTTATGGCCGTTCTCGCGGGCGGCTTGTTTTTCACCGCCTACAGCATCTCGAGCGACATCGCGAACGCCGGCACGCTGGTGGCGACGTGGGTGCCCATGCTGCTCCTCGGCGTCGCGCTGCTGATCGCCCTCGGCTTCGAATTCGTCAATGGTTTCCACGACACGGCGAACGCCGTCGCGACTGTCATCTAAACGCGCGCGCTGCCGGCCCCCGCGGCCGTTGTCTGGTCGGGCGCCTGGAACTTCCTCGGCGTGCTTTGGTCGAGCGGCGCGGTCGCCTTCGGCATCCTGTCGCTGCTGCCGGTCGAACTCATCCTTCAGGTTGGCTCGGGCGCCGGCTACGCGATGGTGTTCGCGCTGTTGATCGCGGCGATCATCTGGAACCTCGGCACATGGTGGCTTGGCCTGCCCGCGTCGAGCTCGCACACCATGATCGGCTCGATCATCGGCGTTGGCGTCGCCAACGCCCTGTTGCGCGGCCGCGACGGCGCGTCCGGCGTCGATTGGGGCCAGGCGACGACGGTTGGCGAGGCGCTGCTGCTGTCGCCGATCGTTGGCTTCGTCTGCTCCGCCCTGCTGCTTTACGTCATGAAGCTGGTTGTCAGGAAGCCGGAGCTTTACACCGCGCCCAAGGACAACAAGCCGCCGGCGCTGTGGATCCGCGGCCTGCTGGTGCTGACCTGCACGGGCGTGTCCTTCTTCCACGGCTCGAACGACGGCCAGAAGGGCATGGGCCTGATCATGCTGATCCTGATCGGCGTCGTGCCGACGACCTACGCGCTCAACCGGTCCATGGATGAAAGCGCGGTCGCGGGCTTCATGCGGGCCTCCGACGACACCGCGAAGATCATCCAGTCCAAGGTCGCCGGATTTCAGGAAATCGGCGATCCGGACCCGCGCCAGTCGTTGACGAGTTTCGTGCGCGACAAGGCGAGCTTCACCGACGGCACATATCTGGCCCTCGGCAAGGTGGTGAAAAGCATCTCCGACGAGATCAAGACGAGCGGCACGCTGGCCAAGGTTCCCACGGCCGCCGTCAACAACACCCGCAACGACATGTATCTCGTGTCCGAGGCGCTGCGAAACCTGCCCAAGGTGCAGGACAACCAACTGTCGGCCGACGAAGCCAAATCCATCGCCGCCTATAAAGCCGGCCTCGACAAATCCACGAAGTTCATCCCCACCTGGGTCAAGGTCGCCGTCGCGATCGCGCTTGGCCTCGGCACGATGATCGGGTGGAAGCGCATTGTCGTCACCGTTGGCGAGAAAATCGGCAAGGACCACCTGACCTATGGCCAGGGCGCCGCGGCCGAACTCGTCGCGATGGGCACGATCTTCGCCGCCGACAATTTCGGCCTGCCGGTGTCGACAACCCATGTGCTCTCCTCCGGCGTCGCCGGCACGATGGCCGCCAATGGCTCGGGCATCCAGTGGGAGACGCTGCGCAGCATCGCCCTCGCGTGGGTGCTGACGCTGCCGTGCGCGGCGCTGCTCTCGGGCGTGCTTTACTTGGGTTTCCACGCCATCTTCTGATCGCAGAACGCATTCCCCGCGAAGGCCGCCCGCGCGACGGGCGGCCTTTTCGCGTGGCGGCGAAGTTGGCCGCGGCGGCGATCCGGCGCTACAATGCGGTTCAACGATTCCCGGAGAGTGTCATGCCCGCCCTCGAGGCCGTTCTGTCGCGCGTCGACGCCAACATGGACGACGCGCTGAAACGCCTGTTCAGCCTTCTCGCCATTCCGTCGATTTCCACCGACCCCGCCTACGCGCCGGACTGCCTGCGCGCGGCGAATCTCCTTCGCGACGATCTTGAAAGCGTCGGCTTCGACGCGGCGGTGCGGCCGACAGCGGGCCATCCGATGGTGGTGGCGCGCGCCAAATCGGGCGCGTCGGGCGCGCCGCATGTGCTGTTCTACGGGCACTACGACGTGCAGCCGGCCGACCCGCTGGACCTTTGGGAAACCGAGCCTTTCGCGCCGCGCCTCGACACGACGCCGGCGGGCAAGCGCATCGTCGCGCGCGGCGCCGCCGACGACAAGGGCCAGTTGATGACCTTCATCGAAGCCTGCCGCGCCTACCTCGCGGAAGGTGGCTTGCCCTGCGACGTCACCGTCCTGCTTGAAGGCGAGGAGGAGACCGGCTCTCCGTCGCTGCCGGCGTTCCTCGACGCCAACAAGGAGGAATTGCGCGCCGACCTGATGCTCGTCTGCGACACCAACATGTGGAACCGCGACACGCCGATGGTGACCGCGATGCTGCGCGGCCTGGCGCTGGAGGAAGTGACGATCCGCGCCGCCTCGCGCGATCTGCACTCCGGCCTGTTCGGCGGCGCCGCGGTCAACCCCATTCAGGTTTTGGCGAAAATCATCGCCGGACTGCGCGACGACAAGGGAGCCATCACATTGCCCGGCTTCTACGACGGCGTCGCCGAATTGCCGGAGGATGTCGCCGAGCAATGGCGGGCGATTCCGTTCAAGCCGGCCGATTTCCTCGGCGCGGTGGGCCTGTCGCAGCCCGCCGGCGAGGCCGGTCGCGGCGTGCTTGAGCAAATCTGGTCGCGCCCCGCCTGCGACGTGAATGGAATTTCGGGCGGCTACGCCGGCGCAGGCTCGAAAACCGTGCTGCCGGCGCGGGCGAGCGCGAAGTTTTCCTTCCGTCTCGTTGGCAAACAGGATCCGGAGAAAGTGCTCGAAAGCTTCCGCGCCTATGTGCGCAAAGCGCTGCCGCCGGATTGCCGCGCCGAATTCACGCGCCACGGCGCCTCGCCGGCGTTGCAATTGCCGTTTTCGTCCGAGGCGCTGAGCCGCGCGCGCCGGGCGCTGCTGGCGGAATGGGGCAAGGAGCCGATCATTGGCGGCTCGGGCGGTTCGATTCCGATCGTCGGCGACTTCAAGCGGCTGCTCGGCATGGACGCGCTGATGATCGGCTTCGGCCTCGACGACGACCGCATTCATTCGCCCAACGAAAAGTACGAGATGTCGTCGTTCCACAAGGGCGCGCGTTCGTGGGCGCGTGTGCTCGACGCGCTGGCGAATTGACGAGGCATTGATGTCCGACGACGAGTATCCGCCGCAACCGCCGATTTCGACAGGCTTGGCCGGGCGTTGTCCGCGCTGTGGCATGGGCAAGATGTTTGACGGCTATATCGCCCTGCCGGCGCGTTGCCCGGCGTGCGGCCTCGACTACGCGTTCGCGGATTCCGGCGATGGCCCGGCGGTCTTTGTCATGCTGATCGCGGGCTTCGTGGTTGTGGGAGCGGCGCTGGTGTTCGATTTCAAATACGAGCCGCCGCTTTGGGTGCATTTAGTCGTGACGCTGCCGCTGGGCGCGCTGGTTTGCCTGTTGATGCTGCGTTGGGTCAAAGGCGTGTTGATCGCCCTGCAATACGTCAACAAGGCCGAACCCGGCCGGTTGGAGAAATGAGCGCGTCCAACCCCCCCTCCACGCCGACCCCCTCCACGCCGACCCCCGCCGCGCCGCGCCGCTCGCTTGTCGCGCCGTTTTTGGCGGCGGCGCCGGTTTTCGCCGTGTTGATGGGGCTCGGCTTTTGGCAGGTCCAGCGCCTCGCGTGGAAGGAGGGCGTGCTCGCCACCATCGACGCGCGCATCCACGCGGCGCCGACGCCGCTTCCCCCCGTCGCGCGTTGGCCCGCGCTCGCCTCCGACGACTACGACTACACCCACACGAGCGCCACGGGCCGGTTTGAACGTGGCGCCGAAGCCCTGATTTTCCGCGGCTCCGGCGACGTCAACGGCGCGGGATCGCAGCCTGGCTACTGGGTGATGGTTCCCTTTGATCCCACCTCCGGCGGAACGCTGCTGGTCAACCGCGGCTTTGTCGCGCTCGATCATAAAAGCGATCCGGCGCGCGCCGCCGCGCTGCCAGAGGGCGAGACGACCGTCGTTGGGCTGCTGCGCGCGCCCGAGGACCGCAATATGTTCACCCCCGCCGACAACCCGGCGAAGGGCGAGTGGTACACGCGCGACCCCCAGGCGATCGCGGCCGCGATGAAATTGGCAGACGCCGCGCCGTTCTCGCTGGACGAGGACGCGCATGCGGCTCCCGCTGGTCAGCCGGCGGGTGGCGCCACCGTGTTCGACATCCCCAACAACCACGCCGGCTACGCGGTGACGTGGTTCGGGCTCGCCGCGACGCTCGTGGGCGTGTTGGCCGCGTTCACCTGGCGGCGGGCGCGCGCGCCTTCTTCGTGACCATCGCGACGGCGGCGACGACGAGCGCCATCCCGGCGAGCGACAGCGGATCGAGCTTCTCGCCGAACATCGCCCACGCGATGACGGCGGTCGTCGGCGGCACGAGGAAGAACAGGCTCGCGACCTCCGACGCCTTGCCGCGCCGTATCAGCACGAACATCGCGCTCATCGCGCCAATCGACAGCACGACGCAGAGCCAGAACAGGGCGAGGACGAAGCTCGCCGTCCATTCGACGCGCAGGTGGTCGTGCCACAGCGCGAACGGCGCGGTGACGACAAAGGACGCGGCGAACTGCGCGATCGCGCCGGTGCGCAAATCGAGGCGCGGGCAATAGCGCTTCTGCCACAGGGTGCCGAACGTCAGCGACAACATCGCGAAAACGGCGCAGCCGATGCCGAGCGGCGTGCCCAGGCCAAGGCCCAGTTTCGCGTTCACCACCAGCAAAACGCCCGCGAGGCCCAGCGCCAGCCCCGCCCATTGCCGGGGCGAGACCTTCTCGCCCAGCAAGGGGCCCGCCAGCGCGGCGGTCAACACCGGTTGCAATCCGGCGATCATCGCGGCGACCCCCGCCTCCACGCCGTAGGAGATCGAGGCGAACACGCCGCCCAGATAACCCGCCTGAACCAGCAGTCCGGCGATCGAAATAGCGGGAATTTCCCTGAGTTTGGGCCATGGGGCGGAAGTCGCCCACGCGACCAGCGTCAGCAAGACGATCACGACCGCGTAGCGTATTTCGAGAAACATGAACGGCCCGGCGTAGGGCATGCCGTACTTGCCCGCGACAAAGCCGGTCGACCAGAGCACCACGAATATAATCGGGAGCGCCACGGCGGTTCTGTCGCGCGCGACGTTCGTGTCAGTCGCCGCTTCCTGTTCGCTCATCGAATCCGCCGCCGCCTCGGGGCTCTCCTTTAAAGGATCGCCGGACGCCGTCAAAGCGCCGGTCATCTGCCCCAGGGGCCACTCGGCGCGGTCGGGCGCGCGGTTTGTTCGAGAAGACTCATGACGCCATTGCGCAGCACGGTTTCCGGGTCGCATCCCGCCCAGGCGGGATCGAGATGGGCCCCGGCGACGAGGCTCGCGACACCGTGGGAAAGCGACCAGATTTGCAGCGCAAGCCCCCGCGTGGCGCTGGCGGGGCCGCCCTTCGCCGCGAGCGCGGCCGCCACCGCGCGCTGAAGCTGGTCCAGCGATTTCGCCGCCGCCGCCCCCTCGGCCCCCGCCGCCGGTTCGCGTCCCAAAGAGGCGGCGTCGCTGAACATCGACGCGTAGAGCCCGGGTTCCTCGCGCGCGAACGCGAGATAGGCCGAGCCCATGCGGGCGAGCGCCGACACGGCGTCGGGCCGCCCCTGGTCCCAGGCGCCCGCCATGCGCTGGCCGAAAAGCTCGAACGCCCGGCGGGACAATTCCGCCATCAGCGCGTTGCGGTCGGCGAAGTGCCGATAGAGCGCCGCCGATGTCACGCCAACCCGCTTGGCGGCCTCCGCCAGGGTGAACGAGCCGCCGCCGCGCTCGGACAGCAAACCGCGCGCGGCTTCCAGCAGCGCCTCCTTCAGACGCCCATGGTGATAGCCGCGGCGCTCGTCGAGCCGCCCGAAAAAGCCGGACTTCCGAAATTTAGGGTCGCCATCCATTTGAAATCACAGGTCTCCGCCTCCGTTGTAGCACGGGCGGACGCGAAAAATTTCGCCGCGCCCCTTAGCTTTTCAACCTTCACCCCCATATCCTCCGCGCCTGAGGCTTCGCGCCTCGATGATTTGGGGAACTCCATGTCGATCCGTTCGACTACGCCACGCCGCGCCGCGGCCCTCGTTTTGGCGCTCGGCCTTGCCTTCGCTCCCGCGCTCGCGCAGGCCAAGGCCGGCGGCGGGTTCAGCTTTGGCAGCCGCGGCGCGCGGACGTTTTCAGCGCCGCCCGTCACCAGCACCGCGCCACGCTCCGCCGCGCCGATGGACCGTTCGGCGACGCCGCAGATTTTCCCGAATTCGAACTTCGCGCCGCGTCCGGCCGCGCCCGTCGGTGGCCTGTTCGGCGGTGGTTTTGGCCGCGGGCTTCTGGGCGGCTTCCTTGGCGCCGGCCTGTTCGGCATGTTGTTCGGCCACGGCATGTTCGGCGGCATGGGCGGCATGATGTCCCTGTTCGGCCTGATCCTCCAGCTGGCGCTCGTCTATATGCTCGCGCGTTTCGCCTGGAACTGGTTCCAGAACCGTCAGCAGCCGGCGTTTTCCAACGCCTCGCCGCGGCAAAGTTATGGAACGGCGTCGGGCTTTGGCGGGGCGCCGCGTCCCGGTAACGGTGGCGGCTTCGCCGGCGCGGGTCCGCAGGGCGTTCCGCTCAAAATCGAGCCCGCCGATTTCAACGTCTTTGAACAGCGCCTGGCGCAGGTTCAGGCGGCCTATGGCGAAGAGGACCGCGCCGCGCTGTCGCGGCTCGCGACGCCTGAAATGGCCGGATATTTCAACGAGCAGTTCGCCGAGAACGCCCGCAAAGGCGTTGTGAACCGCGTGTCCGGCGCGGCGCTTCTGCAAGGCGACCTGTCCGAGGCGTGGCGCGAGGAGGGCGGCGATTTCGCCACCGTCGCCATGCGCTTCTCGCTGCTCGACACAATGGTCGACCGCGCGAGCGGGCGCGTGGTCTCCGGCAATCCCAGTGTTCCCGAGCAGTCCACCGAGGTCTGGACCTTCACCCGGCCGCGCGGCGCGGGTGTCGACGCCTGGTTGCTGGCGGCGATCCAGCAGGCGTAGAAACGCCCGCCGTGAAGCGCTTAAGCGCCCTTGTCGGTGTCGAGCATGTCCTCGGCGCCGCGTAAAATGCCGAGGGCGAAAACACCGCCCCGGCCGGCTGGATCGGCGGGATGCAGAAAGCTCGCCGCAACGCCGGTCAATGTGCTGACCGCGCAGGAAAACACCGCCGCGCGGCCAGCGCTATCGAGCGATCCAACGCCGCCGTTGAAAAAGATATAGGCCTCGATCGCCGCGAGCCCCGCCAACAAGGCCGCCGCGGCGTCGCCGCCTTCGGCGCGCGGCCAGATCGACAAGGCGAGCAACGGCATGACGGTCGCGGCGCCAAACAAGATGGCAAGTCCGGTCATTTGCCGGGGATCGGGGGCCAGCGGCGCGAGCACGGCCGCCACGAGCGCCACCGCGCCGATGATCAACGCCCTGGTCACCGCCAGACGCCGGCTCGTCATCGCGGTCGCGTCCCGCACGCGGTAAAAAAGATCGTGGCCGAACGCCGTGGCGAAAGTCTGCACGCCGGCGGCGGAAATCGCCGTGCCAATCGCGATGACGCCCGCCACGGCGAGGCCGGACAGCGCGCCGCCAAGGCCGCGCAACGCGGGCAGGGCCAGCAACAAAAACCCGCCGCTGGCGACGATATCGCTTGAATTCAGAATTCCGGAGAAATTCGGACGCGCGGCGCAGAGGGCGCGCGCCGCCGCCGCGCCGCCGGGGTGCCCGCCGCAAATTTCCAGCAATCCAGCGCCGCTGGCGGAAAGGATCGACGGCGACAGTGACTCGGGCCGCAATCCGCGCGTCGCCGAATCGATGGCGAGGGCGGAAAGCGCCAGCGTCGCCGCCGCGAGGGCGGCGAACGCCACACACCACAAAAAGCCCGCCAACCCCGCGCCACGGGCCGCCTTGCCGCCGCTGGTGCTCGTGGCCGGCGTCAACAGGGGGGCGAGCGACCCGATGCCCAACACGATCGCCAACACCACGGCGGGCCCCGCCGGCTCCGACGAAGCCGCGCCGATGTTCCATTCCCCGAAGCGGCGCAGCGCGGCCGCCCAGGCCGTCACGTCGCCGATCACCGGCAAGGGCGGCGCCTCGCCGCCGATCCAGACGATCGCGAGGGGAAGCGCGAGGCCGGCCAACAAAATTCCCGCCGCGCCCGCCGACGCCCACACGAGGCCCCCGACGCCGCCGGGCGCGAGCACAAAACAGACGACGACGCCAATCAGCGCGCCAGCCAGGCGGGAGCTCAGTCCCATGCCCTCCGAAAGCGCTGTCGCCGCCGTCGCGAAGCCGGCGATCGCCACGAGAAGCCCCACGGCGCCTATCACCGCGACGACGCCAAACCGCAACGCCAGATTGGGAAACCGGTTCGCGATCAAATCGGGAACCGAAAACGCCCCCGTGCGGCGCAGGAGTGGCCCCACGATCAAGCCCGCGCAGGCAACGCCGCCGGCGAAGCTCCACAACACCAGCTCCGAGGAAGGACCGCCGCGCGCCGGCGGTAGAAACGGAGCGAAAAGGCCAGCGGCGAGAGCGGCGAAAGCGAAGCCCGCGTAGGAGGCGGGCACGACGCACCCCGCCGCGTAGAAGCGCGAAATCCGCATGTCGCGGAGCAAGACGCCGATCGCGGACAGTCCGGCCAGCGCCACGGCGGGGCCCAAAACCGCGACCAGGCGGGGCGGCGCGCCGACGCGGTCGAGCAGCGCCACCAGCACACCGGCGACCGCCAGCGCCGCCGTGGCGAACGCGGCGCGGCCATCGATCGCGGCGCGGACCTGCAGGTCTTCGTCGGTAAGCGGTTTGCTCATATGTCGCGCCGGCCCAAGGGTAGGCGGGACTTTCGCGTCCCGCGCGCAAAGGATAGGCGCTTCGGCGGAATTGTAATAGGGTCGCCCGACGAATAGCCCCGCCAAAGTTGGCCAGCCGGAGAATCGATTGACCGGAAAAACGCGCATCGTCGTCGCCGACGACCATCCGCTTATTCGTGGCGCGCTGCGCCAGGCCGTCGCCCGCGCCGCGCCCGAGTCCGATGTTGTGGAGTGCGGCGATCTGGCTGGCCTCGCGCGCGAGCTCGACTCGAATTCCGACGTCGATCTCGTGCTGCTCGATCTGGCGATGCCGGGCGTCAGCGGATTCTCCGGCCTGATGTATTTGCGGGCGCAGCATCCGGGCGTGCCCGTTGTCGTCGTTTCCGCGAACGAGGACCGCGGCGTCATGCGCCGCTGCGTCGATTTTGGCGCCTCGGGCTTCATCCCCAAGACGACCGACATCGAGACCATGCGCGGCGCGATCCGCGCGATCCTCGACGGCGGCGCCTGGACGCCGGCCGATCTCGCGCTCGACGCGCCCATGGACAAGGACACGGCGGACATCGTCCGGCGCCTGTCGTCGTTGACGCCGCAACAGACGCGCGTGCTGATGATGCTGTCGGAGGGCCTGCTCAACAAGCAGATCGCCTGGGAACTCCAGGTGTCCGAGGCCACCGTCAAGGCGCACGTCTCCGCCATCCTGCAAAAGCTCGGCGTTGAAAGCCGCACGCAGGCGGTGATCGCCGCGGCGAAGATTCAGTCGGGACAGTGGCAAGGCGGGCTCGCCGCGAAATAGAATTGACGCCGGTGACGCAATAGATGGCTATTTCCGAGCACCCCCCGACAGGCACGATCCTGATTTGCGATTTCAACGCGGGATTCAAAGAACCCGAAATGGTGAAGCGGCGTCCCGTTGTCGTGGTGAGCCCGAAAATCGCCGCCCGGTCCAAGCTTTGCACTGTTGTGGCATTAAGCACGACCGACCCCAACCCAGTCATGCCTTACCACTATAAATTACAGATTAATCCGCGCTTGCCCCCGCCATGGGATAAAGAAATGATGTGGGTTAAGGGAGGGCGGTCTCAAATTTGAAGTGCAACACCCGACGGTTTATCGGGTGTTTCCATGGTTCAGGGTTACAAGCACATCGACGCGTGCGAGCGGGATTTCATTCATCGGCATCTGAGCGAGGGGCGCAGCAGTCGCTGGATTGCCGGTGAACTTGGCCGTCCGGCCTCGGCGATCTCGCGTGAATTGGCCCGCAATCGTGGCGAGACTGGCGGCTATGACGGCATCTGCGCCGGAAGGGCCGCGCTCGATCGCCGGCGTCGTGGCCTCGTCAAGTTGCGCGAGGGTTCGGACTTGCGCGCGCACGTGTTCAGGCACATTCGCAAGGGCTGGTCGCCGGAGCAGATATCCGGCACGCTCGCGCGCATGTCTGATCCGGTTGGCCAGGTCTCGCACGAGACGATTTACCAGGCGATCTACGTGCTGCCGCGTGGCGAGGTTCGCAGGCAGCTCATCGGCCTGTTGCGTCAGGGCCGCAAGTTGCGGCGACCACGCGGGCAAGGCAAGGACCGGCGCGGCGGGCTCGTCGGCATGACGTCGATCCACGAACGCCCGGCCTCCGCGCTGACCCGCGAACTGTTCGGCGACTGGGAAGGCGATCTGATCAAGGGCGCCGGCAACGCCAGCGCGGTGGGCACGCTGGTGGAGCGCAAGAGCCGCTTCACGATCCTGGTCAAGATGAAGGATTGCGGGGCTGACGCGGCGCTCGAGGGCTTCCGGCGGGCGCTCAACGGCGTGCCGGAGGCGATGCGAACCAGCCTCGCCTACGACCAGGGCAAGGAGATGGCGCGCCACGCCGAACTCACAAAACGCCTGAAAATCAAGGTCTACTTCTGCGATCCACACAGCCCTTGGCAACGCCCGACCAACGAGAACGCCAACGGCCTCGTGCGACAATATTTGCCCAAGGGAACCGATCTGAGCCCCTGGTCACGCCGCGACCTCGAAAAAATCGCCCACAGCCTCAACACCAGGCCGCGCGCCTGCCTCGGCTTCCAAACGCCAGAGGAAGTGTTCTACAACGAAATCCAGAGGCCGGGTGTTGCACTTCAAATTTGAGACCGCCCCCTCTTAACATTAAGGCCACACGCCCCCTCAAACCCTCTCGATCCCAGCCACCATGCCCGCCCAATCCTTCGTCTCGGCCACAACCACCCGCGTTCCCAACTCCTTGAAGGGCGCCGCGGCGTCTTGCGAAATACACACCTGCGGCAGAGCCGCGAGTTCCTCCAAAACGCCGGCTTTGTAGGCGAGCGCGATCAGGATGGCGCCGCTCCGTCTCGAAAAGGTCAGGCCGGCGTCGAGCCGCCCTTCCCGCAACGCCGCGATCACCGCCTCCGGCAGCCGGATTTCGGCGGCGGCCCGGTAAACCACCGCGACCTCGACCGCAAAACCCCGGGCCGAAAGGTCGGACTCGAGCAGCGGCTTGCGATCCCAGCCGGCGAGGTAGAGGAGGTGGCCCGCAGCAGGGTCGAGCTTGAGCGTCGCCAGAAGCGCGCTGGCGTCGGCGGCGGGCGGCGCGACATTTTCGAAGCCGGCGCGGCGCGCGGCGGTGTAGGTTTTCTCCCCCGCGCAAAAAAACGAAATCCACCGCGGCAAACACGCGTCGAATTGGCGGGGGAGAAACGCCAGCGCGTGGGCGCTGGTGGCGAGCGCCGCCTGGAAGGGGCCGCAGGGGGTCGGCGCCGCCACCGCCTCGATCCGCGACACCGGCGCGATCACGGCTTCATGGCCGGCGCTGGCGAGCCGCGCCCCTGTGGTTGTGGCCTCCCGCGAAGGCCTTGTCACCAGGACGCGCATGGACATTCCGCAATTTGCTTCGCCGATCCGGCCCATTATAGGTGGTCGCGGAGCGGGCCGAAAGAGACAGGTTGATGCGGGTTCTGGGGATCGAAACCACCTGCGACGAAACGGCGGCGGCGATCGTCGAGCTGCGCCCCGACGGCGGCGGAATAGTGCTGGCCGACGAGATACTTAGCCAGACCGCCGAGCACGCGCGGTTCGGCGGCGTGGTGCCGGAAATCGCGGCCCGGGCCCACATCGACCACCTCGATATTCTGATCACGCGGGCGCTCGCCAACGCCGGCGCGACCCTCGCCGATCTCGATGGCGTCGCCGCCGCCGCCGGGCCGGGGCTGATCGGCGGCGTCATGGTCGGCCTCACCATGGGCAAGGGGCTGGCGCTGGCGTCGGGCAAGCCCTTCGTCGCGATCAACCATCTCGAAGCCCACGCGCTGACGGCGCGGCTGACCGATGGGCTTGAGTTTCCGTATCTGTTGCTGCTCGCCTCGGGAGGCCACACGCAGTTGATCGGCGTTCTCGGCGTCGGCGACTACCGCCGGCTCGGCACCACCATCGACGACGCCATCGGCGAAGCCTTTGACAAGGTGGCGAAAATGCTGGGTCTGCCGTATCCCGGCGGGCCCGAGGTCGAGAAAGCCGCCGACCACGGAGATCCCGAGCGCTTCGCCTTTCCACGCCCGATGTTGCGCCGTCCCAACGCGGATTTCTCGCTATCGGGCTTGAAAACCGCGGTTCGATTGGAAATCGGGCGGCTTCCAAGCCTCGGGCAAACCGAAATCGCCGATGTCTGCGCGTCGTTTCAGGCGGCGGTCGTCGATGTGGTCATCGACCGGGTCCAAATGGCGCTGCGGATGTTTCGTGAAAAGTCGGGTTCGCCCAAGGGGTTGGTCGTCGCTGGTGGCGTCGCCGCCAACACCGGCATCCGCGCCGCGCTCAGGCGGTTCGCCACCCAATCGGGCTTGCGGCTGGTGCTGCCGCCGCCCCGGCTCTGCACCGACAATGGCGCGATGATCGCATGGGCCGGCGTCGAACGCTTGCGCCTTGGCCTGTTTTCTCCCCTCGATTTCGCCGCGAGGCCGCGTTGGCCACTCGACCCCTCCGCCGAACGCGTCAATAATGGCAAGGCCTGAAAACGCCGGAAAGGCTGGGCCATGTGGAAACCGCTGCTGCTTGCCTTCGCTTTCGCGGGCGTGGTTCCCGGCGACGCGCGGGCGCCGCTCGACCGCGAGCCGTCGATTGTCGGCGCGCGCGTGTTTTACGGGCCGGGTCCGGGGTTCGACACCATCGACACCGACTTGATTTCGCGGGCGAAAACCCGCGTCGACATGACCGCCTATGTCCTCAGCGACGCCCGCGTCGTGGACGCTCTGGCGGCCGCCGCGGCGCGCGGGGTTCATATCCGTCTTTACCTCGATCCCGAGCAAAACGGCCCCCGCGCCAACGCGCGCGACAGCAAGCTTGGCGCGCTGTTGCGCACGCCAAACGTCGAGGCGCGGATGAAATCCAGCGCCGGCGACCTCATGCACATCAAGTCCTACGAGGTCGATGGGCGATGGCTGCGCAGCGGTTCGGCGAATTTCTCGTTTTCCGGCGAGGCAAAACAGGACAACGACATCGTCGTTTTCGAAAGCGCCGAATTCGCGGACGCCTACATCCGGCGCTTCGACGACATCTGGTCGCGCCGCGACAACGGCAAATTCAAGCCATGAGTGTTTTCGCCGCCCGTTTTGGAGGTTGAGATGACCAACGTTTCGCCGATCCGCCGGCCATCCGTCGATCGCGCGCGCGGGGCTGGTTCCTTCGACCGCTTTCGCCTGACGCTTGGTGTTCTCGTCCTCTATCGGCTGGGATGTTTTATTCCGGTGCCAGGCCTCAATCCCGACGCGGTCGCGCGGCTTGGCGCGGGCTCCGGCCTGGCGCTTGAGCGCGTCTCGATCATGGCGCTCGGCCTTGTGCCGCTGCTGACCGTCTGGGTTCTCTTCGAACTGGTCAAAACCTTTTTCCCTTCGCTGGCGCGCTGGCAAGCCGCGGACAAGCGCCACGCGGCGTTGCTGAGCCGGATGCTGTTGGGTTGCGCGCTTCTGGACGCGGCGTTTCAGGGCATGGCCATCGCGACCGCCATGGAAAATCTCAACGGCCTTGTCGCGGAGCCCGGCGGCTCGTTTCGGATGGAAGCCGCCGCGAGTCTGGTGGCGGCGGTGGCCGCGCTCGCCTGGCTCGCCGACCGCCTCCCGCTCGCCGGTCTTGGCAACGGATTCTGGCTGTTGCTGACAGTTCCCGTTCTGGCGGCGTTGCCGTCGCGCGCCTACGCCATGATCGAGTTGACGCGGTCCGGCGCGATCGGCGCGGGGGCGCTCGCGCTCGCGGGCGTGTTTCTGGTTTTCTCGGTCGCCGCCCTGGTGGTTGGCGCGGCGACGCGGGACAGGCGCGATCTGTTCGCCGACATTTGGCCGTCGATGTTGGGCGCCGCGACGGCGGGCGTCGCCATGATCGCCTTCGCCCTTGTGTTCGACCACGATCTGGCGGCCGTCGCGTCGCCCCGCTACGGCTTTGGCGGCGGCGTTCATCTGGCGACGCTCGCGACCCTGATCGCCTTTTTCGCGTGGGCTCGCGCGCGCAATTCCGGCGGCGCTTCGGTCTGGCCCGTGACTTTGGCTCAGATACTGGTTTGCGTCGGCGGTGAATGGCTGACTGTCAGGCTCGGCATGCCGGTCGAACTTGGCGGCGTCTGGCTCGTCGCGGTCACCGCCGTGGCGCTGTCCGCCGCGTATTCCATTCTTCCCTCCAAGAACGACGTCGCGACCGCCGCGTGACCTCCGCCGGTCACGCGCCCTCGGCGACCGCGTCGAAGCCCCTCAGTTCCGGCATCACTTTCGACGTGAACAATCCGACCGACTTCTCCAACTCGCCGATCGTCTGATCGCCAAAAGCGAGTTGGCCGACGCAATAATTGCATTGCGCCGTGGACAACTGCTTTTTCAGAAACGCGATGACGGTCGCCGGCGAGCCCGCGACTCCCTTGCCCTGCCCGTGCAGGATGTCGAAGGTCTCGGGCCTCGGATGGCGCTGCATGTGGCCGAGCTTGCGAACGAGATGCGAGAAGCCAGCGTGCCAGTGGGGATAGGCGCGCCGCGCGATCGCGAGCGCCTCGGCGTCTGTGTCGCCGACGACGATGAAGCGGCCGAGGCCCATCAGCGGCAACGGCTTTTCCGGCTGCGCCTCGCGCCAAACCTCGCGAAAGACCGCGTTGCACTCGCGCGCCTCGTGATCCATGTCGAGGTTGATCGTGTGCCAGCCCCGGCGGGCGGCGCGGTCGGCGCTTTCCGGAGTGTGCACGCCATACCAAACGCGCGGCGTAGGGCGTTGAATAGAGGTTATCTTCAAGGGAATTTCGCGCATCTGCTCTTTGTTCTCGGGCGCGCGGTAGACTCCGCTCTCGATGCTTTCGAGGATGCGCGGCAGCGAGACGCGGAAAATCGCTTCGGTGTTGTCGGGATCGACGCCGAAGAAAGCGGTCTCGGTCGGCGAGGAGCCCCTTCCGAAGCCGATTTCCAACCGACCCTTGCTCATCTGGTCGAGCATGCAGATTTCCTGCGCGAGGCGGAAGGGATGATACAGCGGCAGCGCGTAGACCATGGGGCCGAATCGCAGGCGCTTCGTGCGCTGCGCGACGGCGGCGAGGAACACGTTGGGCGACGGCGCCATGCCGATCGGCGTCGCGTGGTGCTCGGCGACGTGGTAGGCGTGGAAGCCCGCGCGGTCGTAGGCCTCGATGATTTGCAGGCGCTCGTCGTAGAAGCGGTCCACCGGCAGGTGGTCGTTGTCCAGATGATCGAAAATTCCGAATTCCATCGCCACGCCTCTCCTCGCGTTACCTTCCGCGTTATGTGCCACATTTAGCCGCGGCGGCAATACAAAAGCGCTTCCCATTTCGGAGCGCGCTCCTCGCCCCGCAAGCGGGGAGAGGCGGGCGGCGGCGTCCGGCGCCCAGCGCGCGAGGGATCGGTGGCTTTGGACGACGTCAAGCGGGCTCCAGCGAGATCGAATTGGCGCGGCGCCGCATGTCAAGCATGCCGGCGCGGCGCGTCAATAGAGTCCAACTCAATCGCGCGCGGAAAACTGTTTCTCCGGCATGCGCGGCGGTGTAGGGAGAACGCGCGGCGCGAGCGGGGACCGCGCGAGGTCAACGAGAAAACATGCCGGAAACGAAGTCGGGTGTGGGAGGGGGACTGCCCGCTTGGGCCACAATCGCCGCGACGGCGGTGGTCGTGGCGGCCATCGTCGCCTACTGTCTTTGGCGCGAGGGGCATGACGCGACCCTGTATTTCGTGTTGGCGACGACGGGTGGAGTTTTCGCCGCTTTGACGTTCGTCTCCCGGCGCCTTCTGGCGCCTGCGCTTTTGACGGCGGGCGTTGTCGCGGGCGTGGCGCTGATCTCCATTCGGAAATATGATTCCTACGACATGGTGTTCCACGCGTGGGACATCGTCGAATTCCTCGCATCGAGCGCGACTTTGGCGCTGTTGTGGAGCCGGAACAGGCCGGATTTGCTCGCCGGAGCCGTCTTCATCGCGTTGACCGCCCTCGCGGCGACGCTCGCCTGGCGCGCCGAAC
>CAIKAR010000101.1 GCA_903825465.1 uncultured Hyphomicrobiales bacterium
ACCCGCCTCCGTGAGCGAGAAGCGCGATTTTCCTTCGCAAACTCGGTCAGAAATGGATGCGCGGGAGTGATCATTCCGCCATGAAAATCCTGGGTCAATTCCGGCTGGAAATCAACAGGTTTGACATGTGGAGCGCCTCGCCCTTTCGAGCGTTCATATTATTGCGGTAAATGAAATATTCAATTGCAAATCGAAATTTCCGGCGCGGCGGCGGCGAGCTACCCTCGTGCGGCGTCACGCAGCCCAGGCCGACGCGCGGGGAATGATCGGTGACAGAAGAAGCGGCGCGCGTCTTCGACGCTTTCGTGAAGGACGTCCGCGACGCCTGGATGTCGCGGGACGACGTTCAGGCGCGCATGGAGATCGCCCGTCCCCTGCTGCGGCGCCTCGTTTCCGACCCGGCGCTGCTGGCCGCGTCCAGAAGCTGGCCGTCCACCGAAGGCCGCAAGAACTTGCTGCTTTACACGGACGACGACCTTGGATTCGTCGTCAACGCCGTGGTTCGCGTGCCGGGCCGCAGGGGCAACGCTCACGATCACTCGCAGGCCTGGGTGCTTTACGGCTTGCTGGACGGACACGAGTCTCTCGAGCGCTACGATCGCCTGGACGACGGCGGCCATCCCGGCTTCGCCACCATCAAGCTGGCCAGCGTGAGCGAGGGAGGGCCGGGCTCCGTTGACATCGTGGCTCCATTCGCCATCCATGCGGAACAAGGTGGCCGGGAACGATCCGTCGCTGTGATCCTGCGCAGCGAGAGGCTCGTCGGCAGGCATCTCCAGAACGGCTACGACCTCGAGACAGGCGCTGTCGTGGCCCGGCCGGGACCGGAGCAAATTCCTTTCGACCTCGGGTCGGGACGGACCGTGTAATCGCATAGCCGGCGTTCTTTCGCCGCTGAACGGAGGTTTCGTTGAAGTTCGGTATATACGCGCCCATTCCGATGGCGACCGTGGGGTCGCGCGAGATCGCGCGGTCCGCGGCCGAGGCGCAAGACCCCTTGCCCGACGGTGTTCGCGACGCGCAATACGAGCACGGCGCCGACCTTCTTCTCGCCGCGGACGCGGCGGGGTTCGATCTCTGCCTTTTCGCCGAGCGGCACCTGGGCGAAGACCTCGCCGCATGGGTGCTGGCCAGCGCGATCGCGGCGCGCTTCGAGCGCATGCGGGCTTTGGTGGCGGTGCATCCAGGCCTCGTCGATCCCGTGATGATCGCGAAACTCGCCGTCTCGCTGGACCGCATCTGCAAGGGCCGCATGGCGATCAACGTCGTCAACGGCTGGTTCGACGAGGAATTCCGCATGTTTGGCGGAACGGTTCTGGAGGGTGAAGAGCGCTACAAGCGCGCCGTCGAATTCATCGACATCCTGCGCGGGCTCTGGACCCAAAAGAGCTACTCCCACGCCGGCGATCACTTCCATCTCGACAACGGGCGGCTGCTGCTGAAACCCGGAACGCCGACACCGCCCGAAATCTATTCCGTCAGCGCCGGAGATCAGGGCCGGGACTTCATCGCCGAGCATTGCGACTGGTGGTTTGTCAATTATCCGAAATCGGCGCTAACGACCGACGAAGTCATGCGCGGCTTGGAGGACGCGATCGCGGACATGGAACTTCGCGTGGCCCGCGTCGGACGCAAGGTGCGCTACGCGCTCAATCCTTTCGTGGCCATCGGCGAGACTCAATCCGCGGCGCTCGACGCCGTGATCAAGCGGGTCTTCGAGTGCGAACCAGATCCGGATCCGCGTAAAATCGAAAGCCGGATGCTGCCGGTGACGAAGGCGGGCCTCATTGGCTCGCCCGACGCGGTGATCGCCCAGCTTCGGCGTTTCGAAAGCATGGGGTTCGAGCTTATCCTGTGCAAGATGATCCCGACGGTGGAGAATATCCAGGCGATCGCGCGCGAGGTCATCGCGCCCATGCGCGGGGCATCCGCCCCTTCGCGCGACAGCGCCGCCGCCTAGGCCAAGAACAAGCGCGCGAAGAACACGCAAGCGGGGAGGGGAGGGCGTGAGTTCAGGACGAAGAAGCGGCGCTCCTTCCTTCCGCGCGTTGCGGCGAGACCTCGCCGGCGGCCTTCTGGGGATCGCCATCTTCGCTCCGCCGGCCCCCGCGATGGCGGAACCGGTGTCGGATTTTTACGCGAACCGGACGATCACGATCTCGGTCGGGCTGGGTCCGGGCGGCGGTTATGACGCCTACGCCCGCCTGCTTTCCCGGCATTTCGCCAAGCACATGCCGGGACCCACTTTGCGCCACATGACATGCGTCTGGGGCGAGCCGTGAAGGAGCAGCAGCGGCGAACCCGCTCCGCCGACGCGGCACCTGATCCGCGCTCCGCTTGTGTCGATATCGTAACACTTGAAGCCGGGGAAAAAGTTGTCGTTCAAAGCAACATCTCGCGGCATCGCTTGGCCCTCATGGTCGCGGTATCCTGAATAGCCCCGATTGGCGCTATCCAACTCGCGGAGAATATGGGCTATAATGTCGTTCTGAGCACAATGTGCCCACGCAGTCGGGATTCCCATGACACTCGCGCGCACGCGAGCGCCGGAGAAACGGTGCTCATCGTCGATGACGAGCAGTCGGTTCGCATGCTCGTGGCGGAGGTCCTCACCGAACTCGGCTACGCGGCCATCGAAGCGGCCGACGGCGCCCAGCAGATTCTCCGTTCGAACAAGAGGGTCGATCTTCTTGATCGATGTCGGATTGCCCGGCGGCATAAACGGACGCCAGCTCGCGGATTTCGGCAGGACCGCGCGGCCCGGCCGAATTCTGTTTATCATCGGATACGCGGAATCAAGGGCGATGAAGACGGATAGGCTGGAAGAGGGAATGGCTATACTCACCAAACCATTCACGATTGATAGTATCGTCGCGCGCATCAAGGAACTTCTTTTTCGTTGATGTGTTGATCCCAAGCGGAAGCGTCCAGCGATGGCCTGTATGGAAATGAAAATGGCGGACGAGACTCGGGCAATGGCCGCCGAGCGCCGAGCGGAAGGCCGCAAGGTGCTCGTCGTCGAGGACGAGGTCATCATCGCGATGGTGATCGAAGACACGCTGCTGGAGCTTGGCGTCGAGATCGTCGGTCCCGTGGAGAGCCTGGACGCGGCGTTGCGACTTGCGAGAGAGGCCCCAATCGACGCGGCGGTGCTGGATGTCAATATTCGGGGTGGAAACTCCTATTCCGTCGCGGATGTCCTGGACGAGCGTGGAATCCCCTTCGTGCTCTGCAGCGGTCACGGCGACCTGGCGCTTGGAGAACGACATCGTCATCGCCCACGTTTGACGAAACCCTACAGCATGCGCGCCCTTGGGGATCAGGTTCTCGAATTGTTGAAAACGCCCCGCAGTTGAATTCCCGACGCGCGGGCTCTGGACAAGGGAACCCGAAAAATTCAAAGCTAAACCCGCTCCGTCAATCGTCGGGACTAAACACCTATGATCGCGCCCGCATGACACCTCTCGCCAACCGAATCGCCTTCGTCACCGGCGCCACGCGCGGCATTGGCCGCGCCATCGCGCTTGAACTCGCCCGCCGCGGCGCGCATGTGATAGCGCTTGGCCGCACACAGGGCGCGCTTGAGGAACTCGACGACGACATCCGCAAGCTCGGGAGCGAGGCGACGCTGGTTCCCTGCGACCTCAAGGATTTCCCGGCGCTCGACCGTCTTGGCCTCGCCATTCACGAACGCTGGGGGAAACTCGACATCATGGTCGCCAACGCCGGCGTGCTCGGGCCTGTTTCGCCGCTCGCGCACATCGATCCGCCGAAATGGGAAGAGACCTTCGCCGTCAACGTCACCGCGAACTGGCGGTTGATCCGCTCGATGGATCCCTTGTTGCGCGCCTCCGACGCCGGGCGGGTGGTGTTCGTCACCTCCGGCGCGGGCAGCAGGGCCGAGATGGCGCCCTATATGGGCCCCTACGCCGCCTCGAAAGCGGCGCTCGACGCCTTGGCTCGCACCTACGCCGCGGAGACGGCCAACACCACGCCGGTGCGCGTGACCATCGCCAACCCCGGCCCGCTGCGCACGCGCATGCGCGCGACGCTGATGCCGGGAGAAGATCCTTCGACGCTGGCGGCGCCCGAGGGCTTCGCCGAAAAGGTCGTCGACATGTGCGCGCCGGAATGGACGGCGACAGGCAAGTTCTATGAGTTCAGGACAAACGTTCTGAAGGCGTTTCGCGAGCCGGCGTAAATCCCCGCCGCTTCCGTTTACGCGGCCCGCGACCGGCCGGCTTCGATCTCGCGGTCGTCGTTGCCGGCGTTTGGCGTCATACGACCGCGCAGGGCCGGATCGGCGCGCCAGCGGCCCGCCCTGCCGGCCCCCGAGGTTTCCCGCAACACAGCCAGAAACGCGTCGCGCGGCACCGGCAGAAAACCAAGTCGGCCCATGTCCGCGCCACCGGCGAACTCGTGCAGCGCGAAGCCTTTGACCCGCAAGTGCCTGTTCAGCACGACAAGCGCGGCCTCCGCGTGGTCGCGGTCAACGCCAGCGACGCCAAGGGTCGTGAATACGCCGCCAACGACGACGCCGTGGGCGGTGGCGACGCGGCGGCCTTTCGCGTCCCAGGCGTCGAGCGCGTGGGCGAACCCGAGATCGGCCAGCCCGGCGAGAAGGTTGAGCCCGCGCGGCGAACGCAGGCGGCCGGCGCGGAACCCCCAGCGCGATCGCGATAGAGCCGCCGCGCTGGCGTCGAAATCGGCGTCGAATTCGAATTCGAGGGCTTCGCGCCGCAGAAGGCGCCTGGCCTCGTTGGTCAGTTTACAACTGGCGGGCCGCAGCGCGGAGCGCGTTCCCGGCGACCACCATCGGGGCGGCCCCCAATTGGCGCTTGGATACAAGCCGCGATGCAAACCTTCGAGAACGGCCTCGGGCGAAGCGTCGGAGACAAGGCCGCACAATCCGTCGGGTTTCGACAAAGCGCTTTCCGGGGCGGGCAAACCGGCGGCCTTGATGAAGGATTCGCGCAGCAAGAGGTCGAGGCAGGCGGGCAGGGCGGCCAGCCGCGCGGCGCCGAGCAGTCCCGCGGCCGCGGCGGCGCGCCGGCGCGCGGAAACACCGAACGACTCGGCGAAGAGAGTTTCGCGCCGGGCCCGCGCCTCGCGCGGCGTCAGCGTCGCCAAAGGCGCCACGGCGTCCGAAAACAAGGCGCCAGGTTGCGTCATTCTGACATTGATCGGCATGTCGCGGTCCCCCGGCGAGCCCAAAAGCGGCCCCCGCAAGAATCGAACCCTGGCACGCCTACGTTTTCGTCCCTTCAAGCCGATCGTTCGAATGCGGGTTAAAACCCGTTCATATCCGCGTGGCCGCGTTGCGCGGCGGCATCGCCTCGTCTAATCCGGACATTCAGCGGAAGGACTTTTCATGCCCGCCCAGCATTCTCCCAACGACGCCCACGCCGCCATCGTCGGCGGCCACGACAAGGCGCTGATCGTCGATTTCGGCTCGCAAGTGACGCAATTGATCGCGCGAAGGGTGCGCGAAGCCGGCGTTTATTGCGAAATCGCGCCGTTCCAGTCGGCGGACAAGGCGTTCGACGAGCTCAAGCCCAAAGCGGTGATTCTCTCGGGCGGCCCGTGCTCGGTGACGGAAGCGGGATCTCCGCGCGCGCCGGAGAAAATCTTCGCTTCCGGTTTACCCATTCTGTCGATTTGTTACGGCCAACAGACCACGGCGGTCCAATTGGGCGGAGCGGTCGAAGGCGGCCACGCGGCGGAGTTCGGCCGGGCCGACATCGAAATCGTCGAGACAAGCGCCTTGTTCGAAGGACTGTGGAATGTCGGGGAGCGTCACCCCGTGTGGATGAGCCACGGCGACCGGGTGACGAAACTGCCGGCGGGGTTTTCGGTGAAGGCGGTGAGCGAGAACGCGCCCTTCGCCGTCGCCAGCGACGAAAAGCGCAAAATCTTCACCACGATGTTCCATCCCGAGGTTGTCCACACGCCCGACGGCGGCAAGCTGATCGCCAACTTCGTGCGCAACGTCGCGGGGCTGAAACCCGACTGGACGATGGCGGCGTTTCGCGGCGAGGCGGTGCGCGCCATCCGCGCCCAAGTCGGCGAGGGCCGCGTGTTGTGCGGGCTTTCGGGCGGCGTCGATTCCGCCGTCGCCGCTGTTTTGATCCACGAGGCCATCGGCGAAAACCTCACCTGCGTCTTCGTCGATCACGGAATGCTGCGCATGGGCGAGGCCGAGGAAGTGGTTCGCCTGTTCCGCGACCATTACAACATCCCGCTCGTCCACGTGGACGCCAGCGAGACGTTTCTCGGCGAACTCGACGGCGTCGCCGACCCCGAAGGCAAGCGCAAGATCATCGGCAAATTGTTCATCGACGTGTTCGAGGCCGAAGCGAAAAAAATCGCGAGCGACGGCAAGGGCGCTCCGGCCTTCCTCGCGCAAGGCACGCTTTATCCAGACGTCATCGAGAGCGTGAGTTTCACCGGCGGCCCCTCGGTGACGATCAAGAGCCATCACAATGTCGGCGGCCTGCCCGCGCGCATGAACATGAAGCTCGTCGAGCCCCTGCGCGAACTCTTCAAGGACGAAGTGCGCGCGCTCGGCCGCGAACTCGGGTTGCCCGATGTCTTCGTTGGCCGCCATCCCTTCCCCGGCCCTGGGCTGGCGATCCGCCTGCCCGGCGGCGTCACGCGCGAAAAACTGGAAATCCTGCGCCGCGCCGACGCCGTTTATCTGGACGAAATCCGCAAGGCGGGCCTCTACGACAAAATCTGGCAGGCCTTCGCCGTGCTGCTGCCTGTGCGCACCGTCGGCGTCATGGGCGACGGCCGCACCTACGATTTCGTCTGCGCGCTGCGCGCGGTGACAAGCGTGGACGGCATGACGGCGGATTTCTTCCCCTTCGACATGAACACGCTGGGAAGGGCCGCGACCCGGATCATCAACGAGGTGAAGGGGATCAACCGTGTCGTGTACGACGTGACAAGCAAGCCGCCCGGAACGATCGAGTGGGAATGATTTTTGCCCATCCGGGCGTATCCAAAAATACGCCACGATGCGACATAAAACTATGAATTAATTAGAAAAATGTCTCTACAAGTTTCGCGGTCTATCGCGGGGTTAGCCTCCGAAATGACGGTATGGCTGACGGTATAGCGAATCTTGTCTGAGGTCGAAATCACATATACCGTCAGAGGCGAGAGAGCTTCTGACGGTATATTTTTCGGCATAACGCACTGTAAAATATAGCGAAATATGCAATCGCGAAGGCTATTTTCGGCCTGACGGTATAATTGGGCGCTCTCCTGTGCTTTTGGACCTGTCTGGAGGGTGCTCATGTTGACCGACGCTGCCATTAAAGCACTGAGTGTTGATTTCCAGCCGGAATTGACCCAGGATTTTCATGGCGGAATGATCACTCCCG
>CAIKAR010000102.1 GCA_903825465.1 uncultured Hyphomicrobiales bacterium
CCCGATTTCCTCGCCACCGTCTGGTACGGCTTGCTGATGAAAAAGGGCACGCCGCCCGACATCGTCGCGAAGATCGAGGCCGCGGCGAAAGCCGCCCACGCCGATCCCGCGGTACGCGCGCGGCTGGCCCCGCTCGGCGTCGATGTCGTCGCCGTCACGCAGCCGGAGTTCGGCGCGTCGATCCACGCCGGCGCCGACCATTGGGGCGCGCTGGTGAAGGCGACGGGCTTCAAGGCGAGCGAATAGAGCTTCCGCCGTCCTCGAATCGAGTTAAGATGCGCGAGACGCGTCTTTGAACGCCAACCGGGAGGTCCCATGTCCATCATCGCCCACGCCTTAGCCCCGATAGCGGCGACGCTCGCCACTTTGTTCGCTGTTGGCGCGGCGCGGGCGGAACCTCTCTCGCTTGAGCGCAACGGATCGTTTTTCGTCGGCGGCAAAATGGCGGAAATCGACGGCAAGGCCATGATGGTCGGCCACATGTACGTCGAGTACATGGTGCCGTCGAAGCGGACCCATCCCTACCCGATCATCTTCGTGCACGGCGGCCTGCGCACCGGCAACAACTTCACCGGCACGTTCGACGGCGGCGAGGGGTGGGCGCAATACTTCGTTCGCCAGGGCTACGCGGTCTACATCGTCGATCAGGTCGGCCGCGGGCGCTCGCCGATCATCGAGCAGGCTTACGGCCCGGCGAAGATGGGCGACGTGCGTGGCGTGCAAAAGCGCTACGCGCAGGAGGAAAAATACAAGCTCTGGCCGCAGGCGCATCTGCACACGCCGTTCCCCGGCGGCGGCGAAATGGACGATCCGTGGGTCATGCAGCTCAGCGCCTCGCAGGCGGTCGAGATCGTCGATTTCCACAAGCAGCAGGAACTCAACCGCGACGCGCTGGTGGCGCTCGTCGACAAGATCGGCCCGTCGATCATTCTCGGCCATTCGCAGGCCGGCGCGTTCTTGTGGCCCGTCGCCGACGCGCGCCCGCAAGCCATCAAGGCCATTCTCGGCATCGAGCCGAACGGGCCGCCGGTGCGCGCGGTCGATTTCATCGGCGCGCCCGATTGGTTCAAATACGGCGATGTCTCGCTTTCCTACGGCGTCAGCGATGTGCCGCTGACCTATTCGCCGCCGGTGAAGGACGGCTCGGAACTCAAGTTCGTTCAGCAAGACAAGGCCGAGGGCGACGGCCTGGTTCGCTGCTATGAGCAGGCGGCGCCGGCGCGGCAATTGACCAACCTGCGCGACATTCCGACGCTGGTGCTGACTTCGGAAGCCTCCTATCATGCGCCCTACGACCATTGCACGGTGAACTATCTGCGGCAGGCGGGCGTCAAGCCGACCTTCATCAAGCTCGCCGACCTCGGCATTCACGGCGATTCCCACGTCCTGATGCTGGAGAAGAACAGCGCGAAAATCGCCGAGGTGATCGCTAAATGGCTCGACACGGCGCTGCCCGCGCCGGCGAAATAGTTGCTGTTTCCGTCGCTCGCGCAAAAGCCCTACATCCGCGTCTGGCGGCACCGCGAATACGCGCTCTACGAATCCGGCATGACGCTGTATTCGGTCACCGGCTGGATTCAGCGGGTGGGCGTGGGCTGGCTGGCGTGGGAGTTGACGCGCTCGACCTTCTGGCTCGGCGTCATGGCGGCGGCGGATCTCGGCCCGATGATCTTGCTGGCGCCGTTCGCGGGGGCGGTCGCCGACCGGGTTGATTCCTGGAAGCTGGCGCGGACCTCGCAATTCCTTCTGATGATGCAGGCGCTCGCGCTCATCTTGCTGCTTGAGACCGGCCACATGGGCATCCACACGCTGCTGCTGGTGTCGCTGTACACGGGCTGCCTTTATCCGTTCTCGGGCGCGGCGCGGCAGACGCTTCTGCCGCGCACCGTGCCGCATGCGGAATTCGCCACCGGCATCGCGATCGATTCCGCCGCGTTCCAGGCGGCGCGGTTCGTCGGGCCGGCCATCGCCTCGCTGCTGATTCCGTTCTTCGGCGTGATGGCGGCCTTCGTCGTCCACGCCTGCGGCTCGGTCGTGTTTCAAACCGCCATCGCCTTCATGCGCCTGCCGCCCGCGAAAACCGCG
>CAIKAR010000103.1 GCA_903825465.1 uncultured Hyphomicrobiales bacterium
CGCGCCGCCCGTCCGCGCCCTGGCGCGGCTGGCCCGCTACTCGTTCCCCAGTTTGAACAACCGCATCGAATTGGTCCGCCCGATCTTGAGCCGGTCGGCTTCGCTGATCGGGGCCGCGTCGAACCAGTTCGACGCGTGGTCGATGTTTTCAAAGGGCCAGTCGGCGGAAAACAGGATGTGGTCGGCGCCGATTTCCAGCATCGCGTCGATGAGGGTTTGCGTGCGGAAATTGCCTGAAGTCGTGAGCCAGAAGTTCTTGTGGAAATAGTCCGCGATCGGGCGCTTGGCGGGATAGTTCGGTTTCGCCCCTGTCCAGGCGTTGCGGTTGTCGATGCGCCACATGCTGTAGGGCAGGCCCTCGCCCATGTGGCCGACCACGATTTTCAGATCGGGATGCGCGTCGAACAGGCCCGAGCCCATCATCCGCAGCGCGTGAACCGCCGTCTCCTGCCCGAAGGCCCATGTCGGCCCCAGCAGCCAGTTGTGACCCTCGTAAATTTGCGCCCAGGCGGCGATGGGATTTCGCGGATGCAGATAGAAGGGCACGTCGAGCTTTTCGACCTCGGCCCAAAACGGCCAATATTGCTTGAGGTCGTAATAGAGGCAGTTTCCCGCAGCGCCGGCTTCGGAGAACCCGTTCGCCAGCGCGCCGCGGAAGCCCATCTGTTTGACACAGCGCTCGAGTTCGCGCGCGGCGAGATCGGGGTCCTGCAACGGCAGCGCGGCGAAGGCCTGAAAGCGGCGCGGGTTCTTCGCCACCTGCTCGGCGAGGAAGTCGTTGGCGCGCCTGGCGATGTCGTTGGCCTTCGCGACATCGGGGATCGCCTGCACGGCCGGCGCGTTGAGCGACAGGATCATGGTCTCGACGCCGTGCCGGTCCATCTCGGCGACGCGGCGCCCGTGGATGTCGAGCAGGCGCGCGGAAAGCTCCGGCCAGACGGCGTCGCCAAGAAAGCCGGCGGAGTCCATCAGCGTGTCGGGGATGGCGAAGTGTTCTTCGAGGGCGATCTTGCCTTGCATCCTAAGCTCCTCTGGCGGCCTGAATCGCCTTCCACACCACCTGCGATGTCGCCGGCATTTCAACGTGCGACACGCCAAGTTCGGCCACCGCGTCGCAAACCGCGTTGATATAGGCCCCGAGCGCGGGCGTTGTGCCGCCCTCGCCGCCGGGGCGGATGCCGAACTTGTGCGAAGTCGCCGGAATTTCGATCAGTTCGCAATCGTAGGAGGGCATGTCGCCCGCGCGCGGCATGGCGTAGTCCATGAAGGTCGCCGACAGCATCCGCCCGCTGGCGGGATCGTAATACACGTTCTCCATCTTCGCCTGGCCGACGCCCTGCGCCACCGCGCCGTGGGTCTGTCCGTGCAGAATCATCGGATTGACAGCGAGGCCGACGTCGTCGACGCCCGACCAACGCGTGATTTTCGTGTCGCCGGTGTCGGGATCGATTTCGACCTCGCAAATATGCGTGCCCGAGGGAAAAGCGCCGACGCTGACCGTGTGGTCGCCAACGCCGTCGAGCTTCCCCCGCGGGTTTTCGGGCAGGTCGGCGCGAGTCGCGGCCGCCTTGGCCACCTCGAAGATGTTCGCCTTCAGGTCCGAGCCCTTGACGCGGAAATCGCCTTTCGAAAACTCGATGTCGGCCGGCGCGACTTCGAGCATGTGAGCGGCCATCTGCCTGCCCTTTTCGATGATCGCGTCGGAGGCTTCGCCGATCGCCAGGGAGGCGATGCGCATCGAGCGGCCGGAATGCGAGCCGCCGCCGGCCTTCACGCGGTCGGTGTCGTGGGCGACATAGTCGACGCTTTCGAAGGGCACGCCGAGCCATCCGGTCAGCAATTGCGCGAAGGAGGTCTCGTGCCCCTGCCCGCTGTTCATCGTGCCGAGCACGAGCTCGACGCGGCCCGTCGGCTCGATTGTCACCTCGGCCCGCTCGCGCGGCGCGCCGCCGGCGCCTTCGATGTAATTGGCGACGCCAAAGCCGAGCAGCTTTCCGCGCGATTTCGATTCCGCCCGCCGGGCGGCGAATTTCTCATATTCCGCCAGGCGCAGCGCCGCGTCCATGCCAAGTTCGTATTCGCCGTTGTCGTAGGTCAGCCCGACCGCGTTTTTGTAGGGGAACGCCGCGGGCGGACTGAAGTTGCGGCGCCGCAGCTCGACGGGATCGAAACCATGGTCGCGCGCGGCCGTGTCGACAAGGCGCTCGATGACGTAGATCGCCTCGGGCCGGCCGGCGCTGCGATAGGGCGTCGTTGGAATCGTGTGCGTCATGACGGCGCGGCCGCGGAAATGCACGCAGGGGATTTTGTAAACCCCCTGCATGATGCCCAGGCCCTTGCGCAGCGGCGTGAAATGGGCGGTGTAGGCGCCGATGTTGCTGTCGTTGGCGCCGCGGACGGCCAAAAAGTTTCCGTCCTTGTCGAGCGCGATCTCGGCGTGGACGTTGAGGTCGCGGCCCTGGTAGTCGCTGAGGAAACACTCGGTGCGCTCGGCGACCCACTTGATCGGCCGCCCGACCTTGGCCGCCGCCCACGGCA
>CAIKAR010000104.1 GCA_903825465.1 uncultured Hyphomicrobiales bacterium
CATCATCTCGTAATGGGGGGCGACATCATTCCGTTACGACGGGCGACATCATCTCGTTATGATGGGCGGCTTCGACAGGAATCAGCAGAGGCCCGGCCCACCCTTATATTCGAGGCACAATGACCAAGTTTCTTCTTTCGACCGTCGCCCTTGCCGCTCTCACAACGGCCTCCTTTGCCGCCGACTTGCCGAGCCGCAAGGCTCCCGAGGCCGCCCCCTACGTCGCAGCGCCGATTTTCACATGGACGGGTTTCTACCTCGGCTTGAACGCCGGTGGCGCGTGGACGGGCTCCTCGGTGCGCAGCATCGTTCCCACGAACAACAGCTTAGGCGCCGCGAACCCCATCAACGCCACCGCCATCGCGGAAGCCGTTGCGGCCGGCGCCGGTAACACCAATTCATCCGGGATCATGGGCGGCGTCGAGGTCGGATATAATTACCAGTTCAGCAATGTCGTCGTTGGCATCGAGGCCGATCTCGACGCTTTGTCGGCCTCGAAGACGCGGGACACCGGAATTCTGACCCCGGCTGCTGGCGGTGGCGTCACGGTCCGCGACATCGACAAGGTCAGCCTCAACTACGAGGGTACATTGCGCGCCCGCCTTGGCCTCGCGGCGAATCGCGCCCTGTTCTTCGTCACTGGCGGCGCCGCCTTGACGCAACAGAACTTCTCCCGCATTCAGCGCTGGAGCTTCGCCGATGGGTGTCCGATCGCTGTTGACGGTTTGCAGCAATGCCACACCGGCAGCGCCTCGCCAACTTCGGTCGGGTGGGTTCTCGGCGCTGGTATCGAATATGCAATCAACGATAACTGGACGGTGAAGGCCGAATATCTGCATTCGCAATTTGGCGGCGTGAAATTCACGACCTCGAACGTAAGTCCGGCTTTAGTCGGGAATCCTCAGAATATCGTCCAATCCCTCAAGGGCACTTCGGTTGACGCGATCCGCGTCGGCATCAACTACAAGTTTGGCGCGCCGGCCTCGGCGGTTGTCGCCAAGTACTGAGAGCAAACAAACGCAAACGAGAAAAGCCCGGCCTCGCGCCGGGCTTTTTTTTTGCGCGTTGGCGCGGCGGCCCGCTACGCGGACTTGCGGTCGGCGGTTTCATCGATCATCGCCCGCACCGCCGCCAGGAATTGGTCGTCGCTCGCGGGCACCACCAGCAAATCGCCGATGTCGGAAACCGCGTCGCGGAATTCCTCGGTGGTGGTAAAGAGCACTCTTACCTTGGGACATTGCGATTTCGCCATCAGCGCGAGGGACGCCCCGTTTGGATTTCCCTTCGGGAAACGCCCCTTCGTGATCAGCAACTCGATGTGCCGCGCGTGTTCCAGCGCGGCGAGCGCTTCAAGCGGCTTCGTGAAACAAACACATTCAAAGCCCGCCTCTCGCAAGACGGTGGCTCGGTGTTCCGCTCTCTCGATTCGGTCGTGCACAAGAACGACGCGGGCCGGCATGGCTCGTCTCCCGTGGTTGCGACATCGCGGCCAAGAATTAGATCATCTGTTTCAAAAATCCAGAGCGCGACGGCAAATTTTTTGACCCGCTTTAGCCCCTCTGACTCTTTGCGAACAAACAGCGAACGTTTCGAATGGCCACGCCCGCCCTAAAACCCTATCCGTCCGACCCGGACACCGCGATCGACAACGCCATCGCATCGCGCGGCGGCGATGCGCGCGCCATCGTCGCCGCGTTGATCGTCGCGATCGGATTTCTTGAAACGGAAGTCGCGCGCCTGCGGCCGGCCACATCGTTCAGATATGCGCGGGGACGGTTGGCGCTGTGGAACACGTCGAGACGACGCGGCTAGGCATTCGAGCGAGCGTTGGAAGGAGTGTGTGACGGCCGGCCTTGCTAGCCGCGAAAACACGCCTGTGATAAATCAACTGCGTGGCTTTGGGCCATTCTTCGCTGGCGATCACAACCTGAAAACAGGTTTGCCATCGCCATGGAAATGCATGTTCGAAGCCGAGGCCTTGAAATGAACATCGCGGAATTTTTCGCTTGCCCACGCTGCCGTTCCGCTGAATTGGCGCCGCTCGACTCCGCGATCAGATGCGACGCTTGCGGCCGCTCCTATCCGATGTTCATGGGCATTCCCGATTTTCGCGCCGCCGACATCGACGAGACGGCGGATTTCTCAATGGACGAGGATATTCACGTCGCGCGGAAACTGAGCGAGGCCTTCGACAAGACATCCACATTCAACGAGATGCTGGATATTTTCGAGAGGTTGCGGGAGTTGGCGCGCAAGGGACAGGACGTCGCGGGGATCGACATAACGCGCTTTATCGCCGACCATGAAATCAAACCGGCTCCCATGCGCGCCGATCAAATCGCGCATGGGCACGACATCATGCTGAAAATCGACATGCACCTCGCCGAAATCAAGCGGGACATGCCGGAAAACGGCGTCGCGCTCGAGGATGGAGCGGGTCTTGGCCTCCTTGTGGACGGTTTGGCGAGCCGGTTTCGGCATCTGCTCGTGCTCGATTTTTCGCTCTGCTATCTCATTCTCGTCAAGAAAATAACTCAGGAACTCAAAATTGAAAACACGACGCTTATTTGCGGCAGCGCGGAGTTTTTGCCGGTGAGGGACGGACTTTTGGATTTTGTGCATTCCAACAATGTTATCGAACACGTCAGGAAACAGGATTTGTTGATCTCCGAGGCCTGGCGGGTGCTGAAACCCGAAGGGTTTCTCTTTGTGAGGTCGCCCAACCGCTTTTCCCTGTATTTCGAGCCGCATTTCCGCCTTCCGGGATTTGGCTTCTTCCCCAAGGCCGTCCGTCGAAAAATCATCCAAATCAGGCAAAACCGAAGCATCGACGATATCGCTCTGCTGTCGTTGAGCGAGTTGAAGGCGCTGCTGCGCGATAATTTCCGCGGCTCGGTTTTTGTGACGTTTATTCCCCGGCGTCTCGCGACCACGGCGTCGGGCGGCAAAATCCGCGGCGCGCTGGTAAACGCTCTCAACTCCAGGATGTTGGGGCCCGTCACAGATTCCTTGATCAACTCGGCGTTGCTCGGCGCCATGCCTTACCACACGGCGCTTTGCTTCAAATATTAGGCCCCGGAGACGACACCGAGGGCCGCGTCGATGGCATGGACATGCCCACACCCCGCGGATTTCTTTTTTGTTCTGAAATGGCGCGCCCGGAGAGATTCGAACTCCCGACCCCTAGATTCGTAGTCTAGTGCTCTATCCAGCTGAGCTACGGGCGCGTGATGCCTGCGAATCGCAAGATCCGGAGACTTTGCGGGACGTTCGGCGTGGCCGGATTTGGTCCGGCGCGGCGCACCGTGTAGCGGCTTCGCGTGGGCTTTGCAACAGGCTCATTCGCGGGTTCAATCCGCCGCCGGCAGCAGAACCCGGAACGACGCGCCGCCGAGGCCTTCGGCGGGCGCGGCGTCAAGCGAAATGTCGCCGCCCAGCGCGCGGGCGATGTCCGCGGCGATGGCGAGGCCCAGCCCCGTCCCGCCGGGGCGCGTGCCGCCCTGAAAGGCTTCGAACAGGCGCGCCCGGGCGCGCTCGGGCACGCCGGTGCCGCTGTCGGCGATTTCAATCTCGATTTTGCCTGGACGCCGTGTCGCCCGCGCCCGCACCACCGAGCCAATGCCGGGGCGCGGCCCGGCGCTGTTCAACGCCTCCACCGCGTTGCGGGCGATGTTCAGCAAGGCGCGGAAAAGCTGCTCGCGGTCGACGTTGACGCGAACGCCGGCGGGGGCCTCGTTGAGCAGGCGCACCGAACCGCCGCCGCCGGGCGCCAGCGTTTCGAAGACTTCGGCCACGAGCGGGGCCAGTTCGACCCGTTCGAACACGGGTTCGGGCTCGGCGGCCTTGCCGTAGTTGAGGGTCGATTGGCAATAGGCGATGGCGCGGTCGAGCGTCGCCACGAGGCGGGGCGAGAGGTTGCGGCTCAGCGGGTCCGAAAGCGCCGCGAGCCTGTCCGACAACAACTGCGCGGAGGTCAAGATGTTGCGCAGGTCGTGGTTGATCTTGGCGACCGCGAGGCCGAGCGCGGCGAGGCGCCTTGATCGGTTGAGTTCGCGCACGAGCGCCCGCTGCATCGCCGCCAACGCTTCTTCCGCCCTGCCGATCTCGTGCCTTCGGCCGGAAGGCTGGATGATCAGGGTCGCGTTGTCCGGATCGGCGCCGAAAGCCGCGATGCTCGATGTCAGCCGGCGCACCGGCGCGAGCACCATTCTGTGCAGGGCGAACAGCGCCAACGCCGCCACCGCGGCCGAGATCGCCAGCGTCAATTCCAGAATGCGGACCGAATAGGCCAGCATCGCCTTGCGCAGCGGCGCCTCGTCGATGGCGATCTCGATGTATTGCGCGCCCATCGGCGCGGCGCCGGTGATGTCGAGAATCCGGCCGTCGCCGGCGAACAGGGTGCGAAAGGCCGCCATGATCGACCACATCTCGCCCGCGGTGCGCGGATCGTAGAATTCGTCGATCTTCGGCGGCATGTCGGAAACGGCGAGAAGCCGCCGCGTGTCCTTGGTCTTGAGCACGAGCATGCGCGCGCCGACGCTGGAGAGAATCGATTTCGCGAGGTCTTCCGGCACCATGTCGGAGCGCGCCGCGGCGAAGACAAGCGCGGCGGTGTGGGCCGCGGCGAGGCGGTCGCGCAGCCAGTCGTCGCGAAAGCGGGCGATGGCGGGAACGTAGATCGCGATTTCCGCAAGCAGGGCGAAGCACGCCACAAGCGACAGCACCCGCGCGCCAAGGCCAAAGCCGCGCCGCGCCACCGCCGGCTTTCGCGCGGCGGCGCCTTCAAGGGGTGGGTTCGCGTTCATGCCGGGCCCATGGCGTTTTCAGGCGAAGCGGAGCGGGTGTTTGCTTGTCGGCCGCCCGATTCCGGCGGCGCGGTTCCAATAGTCCAAAGCGGGTTCCAGTTCCACCGGGGCGGCGCCGCGCCTAGCCCTAGCGTTTCAGAAACCGCCACGGACGGCGCCGTTCGCCGCCGTTCCCCGACGGCCTCGCGGACAGGGCCGCCACACGCGTCGTCTCCGACAGCGAGGGATGGCCGGGAACGACATCCGCCATGTCGTGGATCGTCAAGCCCTTCGCCAGCGCGAGTTGCCAGGGAACGATCAAATCCACCGCGCCGCGCCCGACTATTCCCACGCCGACGATCCGTCCGTTGGGCGTGTAAAGCGCTTTGACATGCCCGTGGGCGTTCCCGGCGGCGACCGCCGCCTCGTTTCGCGCGAAGCCGGCCCGCGCCACCCGCAGCGCGCCGTGGCGGCCCCGCGCCGCGGTTTCATCGAGACCAACCAGCGCGATTTCAGGATCGAGATAGACGACGCGGGGAACTCTCGCGGGTTCGAATTCGCCGCCCGCTATCACAACGCGGGCGTGTTGACGCGCGGCGTGGACCGAGGCGGGCCCGCCAATGGCGTCGCCGATCGCCGCGACGCGCGGATTGCGGGTTCTCAGGCGGGCGTCGACCTTGATCCCGTCCCGGTCGAACGCGACTCCCGCGGCCTCAAGTCCGAGGCCCTCGACGTTGGGACTAGCGCCGGCGGCGACAAGAATATGCGAGCCGTCGAGCGTCCGCTCGCCAGACGCGTCGGTGAAAACAACCCGGACGCCGGCGGCGCCCAGCGGTTCGACCCGCCTGATCGCGGCGTTCTCGACAATATCGACGCCCTCCGCGCGCAATCGCGCCAGCGCGATATCGGCGAGTTCGGGATCGACGCCATCAAGCGGCCGGCGCGACGCGAGCACCGTCGCGCGCGCGCCAAGCCGGCGCCAGATCTGCGCGATCTCAAGACCGCGCGGATCGTCGCCGACGATAATCGCTTCGGCGGGGATTTCCTCGAGGTCGAAGATCGAATCCGTTGTCAGAAAGCGCGTCGTTTCAAGGCCGGGGATCCCCGGCACATCGGGCCGCGCTCCCGTCGCGACAACGAATTTCTTCGCCTTGACGACCACGCCTCCGGCTTCGACCGCGTCGCGCGACACAAAGCGGGCGGCGGCGTTAATCACCTGGATGCCAAGCGCCGCCAGGCGCCCGGGCGAAAACTCGGGAGCGTCAGTCGCGGCGAGGCGCCGCAGATGATCGCGCAAAACACGGGGCTCGACAGCCGCTTGGCCGCCGCCGACGCCGAAGCCCCGGCCCCGCTCAATGCTCCGCGCCAAACGCCCGGCCTCAATCATCGCCGCCATGGCCGCGCCCGCGCGACGCGGATGCGCGCCTCCCGGCGTTTCCGCCTTTTCGATCAAGACCACGGAGGCGCCCGTCGCGACGGCCTCTGTCGCCAGCGCCAAACCGGCGGCGCCGGCCCCAATCACGCAAAAATCCGGCTGTGGAGACGCGGCGCTCATGCGGGCCGCCGCGCGCCGCTGGCGCGACCGCCAGATCGATTGTGGTTGTCCATCGTTCGCATATACACTCGCCCCGAGACGCGGGCCTCCGCGTCCGTTGTTCAAAATCCAGGCTGGCGGATTGACACCCGGCCGGCCCAACACCTATAAGGCCGCACGATTTCGGCGCGCGCCGGCGTCGTCGGTATTCTGTTTTTCGCCAATGGGCAAAGCCCGTGTCGCGATCGACAGGTTGCCGACCGGCGATTGCGCCTTAAAGCGGATGATTCTGTCCATTAAAACTGGGACAAGCGCGGCGCCTCGGCGGGCCAGCGCGGCGTGTCCGGATTTCGGAGCCTGTTGTGAAGCGGACCTTTCAACCCAGCAAAATCGTGCGCAAGCGCCGGCATGGTTTCCGCGCCCGCATGGCGACAACGGGCGGCCGCAAGGTTGTCGCGGCGCGCCGCAACCGCGGCCGCAAGCGTTTGTCCGCCTGACCGGGCGACAAGCTTCCGCCCGGGAGGACCGCCGGCCCATGACTGGTCCAGAAGCCCTTGTTTCGCCACCGCCGGATACCCGGTGGGGGTTCGCGCGGTTGACAAAACGCGCCCAGTTTCAACGTGTCGCCAAGGGTCGGCGCGGCAACGCGCGTTGCGTGGCGTTGCAGGCGGCCACGTCCACTGACGACGCCGAGCCCCGGATCGGCCTGACCATTACGCGGAAAGTCGGCGGCTCCGTCGAACGCAACCGCATTCGCCGCCGCTTGCGGGCGGCGCTCAAACTGGCGGCGGGAAACGGGCAGCGGCAGGGACACGATTACGTCGTCGTGGCGCGCCGCGAGGCGCTCCAGACGCCCTTTCCCGAGCTCTGTTCCGACCTTGCCAAGGCCTTTGAGCGCGTCCATCAGGCGCGGGAACGCGGCGCGGGCCCGCCCCGCAAAAAACCCGGTTCGCCGCCGTCGCGCGCGCCGTCCAACCCCAGCGAGCCCTTGGCCGTATGACCGAAGATCAAAAAAACCTGTTTCTGGCCATGGGCCTGTCGCTGATGGTCATCATTGGCTGGCAGTATTTTTACGCCGCGCCAAAGCTTGAAAAGGCGCGCGAGACAACCGCGGAAACCCAGGATCAAACGGCCCCCGTCGCGCCAACGACGCCGGCGGGACAGGCCGCCGACGCCGCCGCCAAGCCGCAAACGCCGGGTGGCGCGCCCACCCTCGCCACCGCCGAGCCCCTCGCGCCGGAAACACGCGAGGCGGCGCTCGCCGCCAGCCCGCGCGTCAAGATAGACACCCGGGATCTCTCGGGCTCGATCGCGCTCAAGGGCGGCCGGCTCGACGATCTCTTGCTGCGCCAGTATCGCGAAACGGTCGATCCGGGCAGCCCCAACATCGTCCTGCTGTCGCCGCAGGGATCGCCGGAGCCCTATTACACGGACACCGGATTCGTTTCGCAGCCCGGCGCGCCCGTCGCGACGCCGAAGGCCGACACGCTCTGGACCTCGAACTCAAACACATTGACCGTCGACAAGCCGGTCGCGCTGACATGGGACAACGGCGCCGGCGTGGTGTTCCACCGCGACATCGCCATCGACGATCAGTATATGTTCACGATCAAGGACAGCGTCGAGAACAAGAGCGCCGAACCGCTGACCCTGTTTCCCTACGCGCTGACGGCGCGCCGAGGCAAGCCGAAGACATCCGGCTACGCCGTGCTGCACGAGGGCTTCCTCGGCGTCATCGGCGCCTCGCGCGTCCAGGAAATCACCTACGACGGCATCGAGAAGGAAACCAGCGCGACCCGCATCCTCGACGGCGTTGGCGGCTGGCTCGGCTTTACCGACAAATACTGGGCTGTCGCGGTCGTCCCCGAACAGGACAAGGCGTTCAAGGGGCGTTTCTCCTCGACCGGGACGACGGTTAAAACCTACCAGAGCGACCTGCTCGAAGACGCGGTGACGGTGGCCCCCGGCGCGTCCGCCGACGCGACCACGCGCGTCTTCGCCGGCGCCAAGGAAGTGAAGATCATCGACGCCTACAAGCAGTCGCTCGGCATCAAGAACTTCGAACTGATGATCGACTGGGGCTGGTTCTGGTTCCTCACCCAGCCGATGTTCAAGCTGATCGACTTCATCTTCAAGTTCGTCGGCAATTTCGGCGTCGCGATCCTGATCGTCACGGTGCTGGTGAAGACCGTCTTCTTCCCGCTCGCCAACAAGAGCTACCGCTCGATGGCGAAGATGAAGGCGATTCAGCCGCTGCAACAATCCATCAAGGACCGCTGGCCCGACGACAAGCAGAAACAGCAGCAGGAGACGATGGAGCTTTACAAGCGTGAAGGGGTCAATCCCATCGCCGGCTGTCTGCCCGTCGCGCTGCAAATTCCGGTGTTCTTCTCGCTCTACAAGGTGATCTTCATCACCATCGAGATGCGCCAGGCGCCCTTCTTCGGCTGGATCAAGGATCTCTCGACTCCCGATCCCACGAACATCTTCACGCTGTTTGGCTTGATTCCCGGCGATCCCACGACCTTGCCGCTGGTCGGCTCGTTCATGCACCTTGGGATTTGGCCCGTGGTCATGGGCATATCCATGTTCGTCCAGATGAAGATGAACCCGGAACCCACGGACCCCGTGCAAAAGCAGATGTTCACCTACATGCCGCTGATCTTCACCTTCATGCTGGGCTCCTTCCCGGCGGGTCTGGTGATCTACTGGACATGGAACAACACGCTGTCGGTGTTGCAGCAGGGCCTGATCATGAAAAAGGCCGGCGTGAAGATCGAGCTCTTCGACAATTTCAAGAAGATGTTCGGCAAGGCCACCCCGAGCGCGAAATAACCTTCGGGGATCGGTCGTCGTCCCCGGCGGGGACAGCGCCACGCGCCAATCGGCGTCGCCGTTGTCTGACCGCCTTCTCATCCATCGCCCGCTTCGCCACCGCCGGGCGCGAATCGCGACCCCGTCGCCAATGTGCGCCGGCGCACGGAAACCGGCGGCGCGCCGCAATAGTCTCTCCTCATCGCCAACGACACAGCGTCGGGCGAAACAGACAGGAGTTCATCATGAGCAACTCGATCAAGAAGATCATCGTCTCCACCCTCGCCATCGCGACGGTCGCTGGAACCCTCGCCACGACCACCAGCTCGGCGCAGGCCGGCTGGCATGGCGGCCACGGCGGCTTCGGCTGGGGCGCGGCCGGCATTCTCGGCGGCCTGGCGCTCGGCGCGGTGGTCGCGTCGAACTCCTACGCGCAGCCGTCCTGCGGCTACGTCCGCCAGCGCGTCTATGACGCCAACGGCTATTTCATGGGCTATCGCACCGTGCCGGCCTGCTGAACACGGCCCGCGACGGATGACAAAAGGCCTCCGGGAGAAATTCCGGAGGCCTTTTCGCGTTGGACTTGCGCCGGCCCCGCCGCCTTGCCACCATGGCGTCATGCTCGCGCACGAAGACCACGTTTCCCCCTTCGCCGGACAGGACATCGCGTCCTGGCTTGACGGCCTCGCGCGCCGCCGCGCCGACCACCCCTTTCTGATTTTCGCGCCTTTCGAAGGTCCGCGCTCGACGCTGACCTACGCGGGTTTCGCCGACGCGGTCGCGCGCGTCGCCAGCGGGCTCGCGGCGCGCGGCGTCCGCCCCGGCGACCGCGTGCTGGTCCACCTCGAAAATTGTCCCGAAACCCTGATCGCGCGCTTCGCCTGCGCGTGGCTTGGCGCGATATGCGTGGGTTCGAACGCGCTGGCGGTCGGACCCGAGATCGCCTGGTTCGCCGAATCCACGGGCGCCGTCGCGGCGATCACGCAGCCAAAATTCGCCGCGGCCGTCAACGCGCATTGCAAGGGATTGCGCTGGATCGCGGTGACGGAGACCGACGTCGGCGCGCCGCCAGTCGAGCGTCCCGCCCGAGCCGAAAGTTTCGCCGCGCTTTTCGGCGAACCGCTTCCACGCCGCGCGCCGGATCCCTTCGCGCCCGCGTCGATCATGTTCACAACCGGCACGACCGGGCGGCCGAAAGGCGCCGTGTGGACGCACGCCAACGTGCTCTGGGGCGCGAAGGTCAACGCCGCGCAACAGGGCATGCGCGCCGACGACGTGTCGCAGATATTCCTGCCGCTTTATCACGTGGTCGGCCTGTCGTGGTGCCTGCACTCGGCCATGTGGGCGGGTGGAACGATCGTGTTGCAGCCGCGGTTCTCGGCCAGCCGCTACTGGGATGTGGCGATGGAACAGCGCGCCACCGTCGGCGGACAGGTGTTTTTCACGCTCAACGCGCTGGAAGCCGCCGGCATTCCCCGACACAATTTCCGTCAATGGATCGTCGCGCGGCACGAGCCCGCGCGCATGGCCCGCTTCGGCGTCGATTTCGTCGCCGGCTGGGGCATGACGGAAATGCTGACGCAGGCGATCTATTGCGAACCCGGCGCCGAGGCGCCCGAGGGCGTCATCGGCAGGCCCGCCCAGGGATATCGCGTGCGCGTCGTCGACGAGGCGGGCGCGCGGGTCCGCCCCGGCGAGGCCGGCCGCCTGATGGTTGGCGGCGTGCGCGGGCTCTCGATCTTCCGCGACTATTTCGACGCGGAAAAAACCACCGCCGACGCCTTCGACGCGCATGGATATTTCGACACCGGCGACCGCGTGGTTGTCGGCGAAGATGGCTGGCTGCGTTTTGGCGACCGCTTCAAGGACGTGCTGAAAGTCGGCGGCGAGGGCGTGTCGGCTTCGGAGATCGAACGCGTCGTCAACGCCACGCCGGGGGTGAAGGAATGCGCGGTTGTCGCGAAGCCGGACCGCGACTACGGCGAAGTCCCCATCGCCTTCGTTGTGCCGCTGCCTGGCCTGTCTCCGGCGGCCGCGCGCGCCCTGCCCGAGGCCGTGCTCGCCCGCTGCCGCGACAACCTCGCGAAGTTCAAGGCGCCGCGGGAGGTCAGGCTGCTCGACGCCCTGCCGATGGTGGGTTTCGGCAAGGTGGCGAAAGCCAAGCTGCGCGAAATGGCCGGCGAAGCCGGGTGAGTTCGACGCGCCAAGCGCTTTCTTAAACCAGTCAAGTCGGGCTTTCTTAACCATTCGCCAACTAGACTGCCGCCAATCCCGCCGGACCCGCCGGCGACAGGAACGCGGCCGTGCCGGCACATCCGAAATATTCGCTGGTCATCCCGATCTTCAACGAGCAATCCGCGCTGCCGGTGTTGTTTCATCGGCTCGACCGCGTGCTCGCCGCCCTCGACGGCGAAGCCGAGGTCATCCTCGTCGACGACGGCAGCACGGATTGCGGGCCGATCATCCTCGAAGCCCGCGCCAAAACCGACCCGCGCTACAAATTCATCGGCCTCTCCCGCAACTTCGGCCAGCAACTCGCCATGACCGCCGGCCTCGACGCGGCGCGGGGCGACGCCGTCATTCTGATGGACGCCGACCTGCAAGACCCGCCCGAAGTCATCCACCTTCTCGTCGCCAAATGGACCGAGGGCTTCGACATCGTTTACGCGAAGCGCCGCTCGCGCGCCGGCGAAAGCTGGTTCAAACTCGCCACAAGGCCACGTCACCGCCAACGACTGGTCGAAGTACAACCACTTCCACGCGACGCGCGACATCGCGCCGGACGAGGCCGTGCTTGAGTCGAACACCGAGCGCCGCGACGTGCGCGCCAAGGTGCTTTCCATCGTCACGCGCGTGCGCGCGCTGCTTGAACAGAGCAAGGGCGTCGTGCCGGGCGAGGCGGAACTCGAGATTTCGCACCACTACGGCATCGACAAGTTCGACCAGTTCGGCATCACCATGGTCACCGTCGTCAACCGCGACTATTGCAAGAAGCTGATCGTCGTGCTGCCCGGCCAGACGCATCCCGAGCAGTTTCACAACCGCAAGGAAGAGACCTTCCATGTTCTGCACGGCGAATTGAACCTGCGCCTCGACGGCGAGGAGCAGCTCTGCGGCCCGGGCGACGTGGTCACCATCACGCCGGGCACGCGGCACGCCTTCGACAGCCCGAACGGCGCGGTGTTCGAGGAGATTTCCTCGACGCATTTCGTCGACGACTCCCACTACACGGACCCGGCGATCGCCAGCAATAGCGAACGCAAGACCTTTCTGAGCCATTGGATTTCCTGAGGCATCGACGCACGCGGCGCGGGGAGCGAACGTGAATTTCATGGTCAACGAATCCGGCGCGACGACGCGCCGCCTCGCCGACTTCGTCGCCGCGCAAGGCGTGACGACGGTGTTCCTCGTGCCGGGCGGCGGCGCGATGTACCTCGTCGACGCGTTCGGCAACCATCCCCGGCTCGACTATGTCGCGCACCACCACGAGCAGGCCGCGTCGATCGCCGCCGAAGCCTATTCGCGCGTCAACGGCCGCCTCGGCTGCGCGCTGGTGACCACCGGCCCCGGCGCGACGAACGCCTTGACGGGCTGCGCCGGCGCGTGGATCGAATCCGTGCCGCTGCTGATCGTCTCCGGCCAGGTCAAGCGCGCCGATCTCATGGGAACGTCGGGCGTTCGCCAGATGGGCCCGCAGGAGGTCGACATCGTTTCGATGGCGAAGCCCGTGACGAAATACGCGGTCACCGTGATGGACCCCGCCGACATTCGTTATCACTTGGAAAAGGCGGTTCATCTCGCCACCACGGGGCGCCGCGGCCCGGTGTGGCTCGACATTCCGCTCGACGTGCAAAACTCGACGATCTCCGTCGCGGGGTTGCGCGGCTACGACGCGCCCGAGCCCGCGCCCGCGTCGAATTTGCGCGAACAGGCCCGCGCCGCGCTCGCCATGCTGGACGGCGCCGAGCGGCCGTTGATTCTCGCGGGCCATGGCGTGCGCCTCGCCGAGGCCGCGGAGCCCTTCCGCGAATTGTACGACCTGCTGGGCGTTCCCGTCGCGACGACGTGGAACGCGATGGATCTGATCCCCGCGGCGCATCCGCTCAGCGTCGGCAAGCCCGGCACGGTGGCGTTGCGAACTCCCAACTTCGCCGTGCAGAACGCGGACGCGCTGGTCGCCATCGGCGCGCGGCTCGACAATGTCGTCACCGCCTACAATCCCGGCAAGTTCGGCCGCGGCGCGCGCAAGGCCGTCGTCGATGTGGACCGCCGCGAACTCGACAAATTCTCCGCCGACGCGCGCGTCGAATTGAAGATCGAGGCCGACGCGCGCGACTTCGTCGAGGCGCTGCTCGAAGAAGCCCGCGCGACGCCGCGCAAGACATACCCCGCCTGGCTGGCGCGCTGCGCCGACTGGAAAACCCGTTATCCCGTCAACGACGGCGCGCCCTTTCCGCGGGCCGGCCGCATCGGCCATTTCCATCTGACGCAGGCGCTGTCGGACGAGCTCCCCGAAAACACGATGATCGTGACGGGCAGTTCCGGCCTCGCGGTCGAGTTCTTCTACACCGGCTTCCAGAACAAGCCCGGCCAGCGTGTGTTTCTCACCTCCGGCCTCGGCGCCATGGGCTACGGCATGCCGGCGATGATCGGCGCCTTCAAGGCGTCGGACGGGCGTCCTTTCGTCGGCGTGGAAAGCGACGGCTCGCTGATGATGAACCTGCAGGAGATGCAGACCATCGGCACGCAGCGGCTGCCGCTGCGCATGTTCGTCATGAACAACGCCGGCTACGCGTCGATCCGCAACACGCAGCGCAACTATTTCGAGGGTCGCTTCGTCGGCGTGGGCCCGTCCGCCGGCCTCGACCTGCCCGACTTCGTCGCGCTCGCCAAACAGTTCGGCTGGGACGCCTTCGCCATCGACGATGTCGCCGACTTGCGGCCCGGCATTCGCCGCGCGCTCGCGCACGAGGGACCGCTGCTGGTGGACGTCAGACTTGTCGAAAACGAAGCGCTGTTCCCGAAGTCGGCGGCGCTGCCGCAGGCCGATGGCTCGATGCTGTCGATGCCGCTTGAGGACATGTCGCCGCTGCTGCCGCGCGACGAGCTGCGCGCCAACATGATCGGCCCGCTCGATCCCGCGTCGGAAAGCGCGCCCGCCCATTTGGTCGCGAAACGTTGAGCGCGGCGCTGTTCGGCTTCGACGCCGGGGATCTGGACGACGCGCTGACGCGCGTGCCCGGATCAATCGCGAAGCTCGACGGCGCGCGGATATTCGTCACGGGCGGCACCGGCTTCGTCGGCCGCTGGCTGCTCGCCCTTTTCGCTCGCGCGGCCGTGGACATCGATGTTGTCGCGCTGACGCGCGACAGCGCCGCCTTCCGCGCCCGCCATCCCGAAACGGCTGGGCTGCCGTGGTTGTCCTTCGTCGAGGGCGACGCGCGGAGCTTCACTTATCCGGGGGGCGCTTTCAGCCATGTGATCCACGCCGCGGCGGACACGAGCGTCGAGGCCGACAAAAAGCCCATGGAGCTTTCCGCGACCATCGTCGACGGCGCGCGCCGGACGCTGGAGTTCGCCGCGCGGGCGGGAGCGCGGCGCTTCCTCTACCTCAGTTCCGGCGCTGTCTATGGGCGCCAGCCCGCCGACATGGAGCGCGTGCCGGAGGATTTCGCGGGCGCGCCCGATCCACTCGATCCGCGCGCTGTTTACGGCAATTCCAAACGCGCGGCGGAGATGTTGTGCGCCGCGGCCGCGCGCGCGGAAAACCTTGATTGCGTCGTCGCGCGCGTCTTCGCGGTAGTCGGCCCCGGCCTGCCGCTCGACGCTCATTTCGCCATCGGCAACTTCATCCGCGACGCGCTCGCCAGCCGCGACATCGTCGTCTCCGGCGACGGCTCGCCGCTGCGCTCCTACATTTACGCGGGCGACCTCGCCGCGTGGCTTGTCGCGCTGCTTGTCGGCGGCCGCGCCAACACCGCCTACAACGTCGGCTCGGACGAGCCGGTCTCCATTTCCGGGCTCGCCGCGATCGTGCAAGGCGCGCTCGACTCGCCGGGGCTCATGCGCACGCTGGGCAAGCCGGCGCCTGGCGCGCCGCGGGCGCGCTACGTTCCCTCCATCGACCGGGCGCGGCGCGATCTCGGCCTCGACATCTGGACGCCGCTCGACGAGGCCATCCGGCGCGCGGCGGCCCACGCGGCGCGTTCGACCTCCGCCGCGCCAACGAGGGACGCCGCGTGACACGGAAAACCATCAGCGTCGTGACGCCCTGCTTCAACGAAGAGGCTGGAATCGCCGAGTGCTACGAGGCGGTGAAGCGCGTCTTCGAAATGGAGATGCCCGACTTCGACCGCGAGCACATATTCATCGACAACTGCTCCGGCGACCGCACGGTCGCGATCCTCAAGGAGATCGCGGCGCGCGACCACGCCGTCAAGATCATCGTCAACGCGCGGAATTTCGGCCACGCGCGCTCGCCGCACCACGCGATTCTCGAATCGCGCGGCGACGCCGTCACGCCGGTGCTGGCGGATTTGCAAACGCCCCCGTCGATTCTGCCCGAGATGGCCGCGCGCTGGCGCGACGGCTTCAAAGTCGTCGTCGCCGTGCGCAAGGACACGGGCGAGGGCTTCGTCGCGCGAAAGGTCCGCTCGCTGTTTTATTCCGTCATCCAGCGGCTTTCGAAGGTCGAGCAGATTCCAAACTTCATGGGCTACGGCCTTTACGATCGCCAGGTCGTGGACGTCATGCGGACCCTCTACGATCCCGAGCCGTATTTCCGCGGTCTTGTTCCGGAAATCGGCTTCGCGCGCGCCGTCGTCGAATACGCGCAGCCCGAGCGCCGCCATGGCAGGTCGCGCCACTCGCTGATGGACCTCGTCGATCTCGCGCTTGTCGCGCTGTCCATCTATTCGAAGGCGCCGATGCGCGTGATGACTTTGATCGGCGCGGCGACGGCGGCCCTCAGCCTTCTCGCGGGCTTCGTCTATTTCATCGTCAAGCTCCTCTACTGGGACTCGATCCCCCTCGGCGTCGCGCCGCTCCTGCTCGCGACGCTGCTGCTGGGCGCGATACAACTCGTGGCCCTGGGCCTGCTGGGGGAATACGTGGTGCTGCTGCTCCAATACGCGCGCCGCTTCCCGCTCGTCGTCGAACGCGAGCGGATCAACTTCGACTGAAGTCCAGCGCCATTCCGCCGCCATCGGCCCCGCGCCGCCCGCGTCGGAAACCCCGCGCCGAAATAAGGCCGTCGCGCCAAGCTTGGCCGACTCGGAGCTTCGTGCGATATTTCAGTCGAATTGTCTCCAGACGGGAGGTCATGATCGACAAGCGGGAATTTTTCGGCGGCGGCGGCGAGATGGGAGCCCTGACGCGGGCCTACGACTGGGGGTCCAGCGTTCTGGGACCGCCCGAGACCTGGTCGCAAAGCCTTCGCACCGCGTTGCGGATCGTTCTTTCCACGCAACATCCAATGTTTATCTGGTGGGGTCCGGACCTCGTCCAGTTCTACAACGACGCCTACCGTAAAACGCTGGGGTCGGAGCGCCATCCCAGCGCGCTCGGCCAGCGCGGCGCGGAATGCTGGAAGGAGATATGGGACATTATCGGCCCGCAGATCGACCTGGTCATGCGCGGCGACGGCGCGACCTGGCACGAGGATCAACTCGTGCCGCTGACGCGCAATGGACAGCGCGAGGATGTCTGGTGGACCTACGGCTTTGGACCGATAGACGACCCCCTGGCGCCGAACGGCATCGGCGGCGTGCTCGTCGTCTGCAACGATGTCACCGAACGCCACCGTTCTTTCGAGGCCCTGGCCGTCAGCCAGCAACGTCTTGGCCTGGCGCTGTCGGCCGGCGCCATTGGCACCTGGGACTGGCACATTCAGACCGACCTGGTTTTCGCGGACGAGCGTTTCGCCCGCGCGTGCGGCCTCGGCGCGGAGGAATCCCGGGCGGGGGCGCCGATATCCCGCTATCTGCGGAACGTGCATCCGGAAGACCGGGAGCGGCTCGACTCAAGCTTGAAGAAAGCCATCGAATCCGGGGACGAATACGCGGAGGAATACCGCGTGGAACGGCACGACGGCGCGACGCGCTGGATTCTCAGCCGCGGGCGGTGCTATCGCGACGGGGCCGGGGAGCCCGTTCGTTTTTCCGGCGCGGCGATCGACATCACGGAACGCAAGGAAGCCGAGCAGCATCGGATGTTCCTCGTCGACGAGCTCAGGCACCGGGGCAGAAACATGCTCGCCATGGTGCAGGCGATCGCCAACCAGACGCTCACGGAAGGCTCGACCATTTCCGACGCCCGGGAGAAACTGGGGTCGCGGCTGGCCGCGTTGTCGAGGACGCAGGACGTTCTGACGGGCATCGGCGCGGACGGCGTCGATATCGGGCAAGTGATTCACACCGCCATGGAGCCGCACGCGGGCGATTGGGGCCGGTTCGCGCTGAAAGGCCCCAAGGTCGACGTCTCGCCCCGTTCGGCGGTGGCTTTCGCCCTGGCGTTTCACGAACTCGCGACCAACGCGACGAAATACGGCGCCTTGTCGACCAGCGACGGCCGCGTGGATGTCGAGTGGACGGTCGGCGCGGAGCCCGACCGGGCGTTCGAACTGCGTTGGTCCGAAAGCGGCGGGCCGCCGGTCAGCCCGCCAACGCGGCGCGGCTTCGGCTCGCGGCTTCTCGAACGCGTGTTGTCGGGCGAATTCGGGGCCGTCGTGTCCTCAAGCTATCCCGTTTCGGGCGTCGTCTGGCGCGTCGTCACTCCATTGGCGAAAATCGCGTGACGGGCGCGCGCGTTCACGCCCTTTCCAGGATATGCAGGCCGCGCACCCTGTCGAGAAGATAAATCAGGCCGCGCTCGTCCACGAACACGTCGTTGCTCGACACGCGCCGCGAGCCCGGCGGCGTGTCCGGCACATAGCGCGCGACTTCCTTCGGCGCGTGCGGCTTCGAGATGTCGACGACGCGCAAGCCGTTGGCGAACCACGCGACGGGAACTTCGGCGCTCGTGATTTTTTCGACGCATTGGTGGCAGCCCGTCATCGGCGGCGCCTCCTTGTCGCCGAGGTGGTCGAGTTGGAAGCTTGAGAAGGGCGTCGGCCGGGTTTCGTCGGTGATGTCGACGAGCCACAGGAACGCCGGCGGCCCAACGCCGATCTTCGCCACGTCCTCGTCCGCGACGAGCATGAGCTTGCGGCCGTTGATGGGGAAGGGCACGAGCACGGCGCTGTGCGTCGGGCACATGAAGGGCGGGCTCCAGTCGAGGCCCGAGACGAATTTCGGCTTCGACATGTCGGCGATGTCGAGAATGACGAAGCCGCCGTGCCAGTAGCTGACGAAGAGCCTGTCGCCGAAGCGCAGGGGGTGGTGGCAGCGCCTGTCGTCCTTGTCGCCCCACGTCGGCTTTTCACCGCCGGCGAGCCATTGGCCCGGCATGTGCCAGCGCCCGGCCTCGCGCGGCTTCGCCGGATCGATCAGATCGAGAATCATCACGATGGTGCCGTGATAGCCGGGCTGCGTCGCCGAGCCGTAGAAATACCGCCCGTCGAAATCGAAACGGTGGACGCCCTTGCCCGGCGTCTCCCATTTGTGAATCAGTTTTGGCGCGGCGGGATTTTTGTTGTCGTAAATGGCGAGGCCGCCGCCCACGTGAGCTTCCGGGTCGATGGCGTCCGAAACGACCTCGTGGTTGACGAGCATGAGGCCGCCGCCGACGCGCACCTTGTGCGAATGAATATGCGCGGGAATTTCGACGCTCGCGACCTGTTTCGGATTCTTGGGATCGCGCACGTCGAGAACGCTTGTGCCTTCCGGCGCCTTCATGTGGCCGATGTAGGCGTAGCCGTTTTCAACCACGATCTGGCCGCCGCCGACGTTGTCGAAATAGCCGACCTCGCGGATGCCGTGCGCGTCGCTCATCGTTTTTTCCTCCGATTGTGGCGCGATTGTATTGGCGCGCGGAAAAAAGACAAAGCGGCGATCGCGGCGCGGGTTTGTAAAATATTGCGTTTCGCCGCGCCGCTGCGTATTTTCCCCGCGCCGCGAACATCCGCGTGAGATCGCCGCGGGTCGAAAACGGGAGTTCGCGTTGAAAATTTGCGTTTACGGCGCGGGGGCCATCGGCGGGCACCTGGCGGCGCGGCTTGTGGCGACGGGCGGCCACGAGGTCTCGGTGGTCGCGCGCGGCGCGCATCTCTCCGCCATTCGCGACAAGGGGATTTGGCTGCGCGTCGGCGGCGCGGAACTCGGCGGCAAGCCCAGCGCGGCGACCGACGACGCCGCGACTTTGCCGGCCCAGGATGTCGTTCTCGTTGCCCTCAAGGGTCCGTCGCTGCCCGCCATCGCCAGACCGCTGGCGCGCTTGCTGGGCGAAACCGGCTTCGCGGTTTTTCTGATGAACGGCGTGCCCTGGTGGTGGAACTACGGCGCCGGAAAGGACGCGCCGCTGCCGCTGCTCGATCCGGACGGCGCGCTGTGGCGGATGGTCGGCGGCCAGCGCGCGCTGGGCGGCGTCATCAGCTCGTCCAATCAGGTCGTCGCGCCCGGCGTCGTGCAAAACACCGGCGGCGACCGGTGGCTGATCGGCGAGCCCGGCGGCGAGACGACCACGCGCGCGCAAGCGGTCGTCGATTTGTTCCGCGCCATCGGCCTCAACGGCGCGCTGTCGAGCGGCATTCGCGGTGACATCTGGCGCAAGCTTTTCGTCAACATCTCGTCGAACCCCTTCGCCGCGCTTACCCGCCTGCCCTCGCGCGCCGCCGCCGACGTGCCCGGCCTCGATGACATCTGCATACAGGCCATCCACGAGGCCCTCGCGGTGGCCGCCGCCATGGGCCACGATTTGCGCGGCGAGATCGACCCGGAAAAGATCGTCAAACCCGCCGGCGGCCGCGCGCCCGGACGCTCGTCGATGTTGCAGGACGTGGACGCCGGCCGCGCGCTCGAAATCGACGGCATCGTCGGGCAGGTTCGCGAGTTCGGGCGGGAAAAGGGAGTGCCGACGCCGATCCTCGACACGATCCTGCCGTTGTTGCGCGGGCTCGACACGTCGATGCGGCTCGCGCGGGAGAATTAGACTGAAGACGAAACACCGCGCGCGAACGCCGCGCGCGGGGACACGCGAAGGTCAGCCCGTCCAGCCCAAGCCCACCGGGCGCGTTGAGGCCTGGACAACCGGTTCCGCGACCGGCTTCGCGGGCGAGACCATGCGTGGCAGCTGTAACACCGTGGCGCGCTGGCCGGGCTCAAGATCGGTTAGCAAAACAATCTTGCCGTCGGGAAGTTCCAGCGCGTCGTGGTGGGCGCTCGGCTTGTCGAGATCGATTTGACGGAACCTCGCCTCGCGCGCGGCGAAGCGGCGGCCGCGAATGAACGGCAGCCAACGCGCGCGCTCGACATCGCGTTCGAACGCGAGTTCGGCGCCCGGCGGAACGCACACCGCGACATCGCGCGAGCCGACGGCGCAAAATCCCCGCGTAATCGTCCCTTCGAACACCGTTGTGACCAAAACATCGCCGACTCTCGCTGGCGCCGACGCCACATGGTGCAGACTGTAATCGCACATCGCCAAGTCTCCCTGCTGAAGCCACGGCGCCAGGTTCGAACGCCGGCCTACGGGAAAACTCATCCGAAACCATGGCGTTCCCAAGGCGAAGGAAATACATGCGCCGCACAAGATAGCGGCGCCTTGGACTTGAGCGGGAAAGGCTGGGCGCTCGCCGCCGACTCGGATAGAACGCTTGCATGCCCGCCCCGCCCCGCCGCCTCGTGAACCCCGAAAAGCGCGACGACGACGCCGACGCGTCGCTGCGGCCAATGACGCTCGCCGACTTCACCGGCCAGGAAGCCGCGCGCAAGAACCTCAAGGTGTTCATCGAAGCCGCGAAGTCGCGCAAGGACGCGCTCGACCATGTGCTGTTCGTCGGCCCGCCCGGCCTCGGCAAGACGACGCTGGCGCAGATCGTCGCGCGCGAGCTCGGCGTCAACTTCCGCTCGACCTCCGGGCCAGTGATCGCCAAGGGCGGCGACCTCGCGGCGCTGCTAACCAACCTTGAAGACCGCGACGTGCTGTTCATAGACGAGATCCACCGGCTCAATCCCGCGGTGGAGGAAATCCTCTATCCCGCGATGGAGGATTTCCAGCTCGACCTCATCATCGGCGAGGGGCCGGCGGCGCGCTCGGTGAAAATCGATCTCGCGCGCTTCACGCTTGTCGGCGCGACGACCCGCGCGGGCCTGCTGACGACGCCGCTGCGCGACCGCTTCGGCATTCCGATGCGCCTGAATTTCTACACGGTCGCGGAGCTTGAAAGCATCGTCGCCCGCGGCGCCCGCGTGCTTGGCGCGGGCATGTCGGCGGACGGCGCCAACGAAATCGCCAAGCGCGCGCGCGGCACGCCTCGCATCGCTGGCCGCCTGCTGCGCCGCGTGCGCGATTTCGCCATCGTCGATGGCGACGCGACGATCACCCGCGCCGTCGCCGACCGCGCGCTGACCGAGCTCGACGTCGATTCCATCGGCCTGGACGTGATGGACCGCCGCTACCTCGACATGGTGGCGGTGAATTTCGGCGGCGGCCCCGTCGGCATCGAAACCATCGCCGCGGCCCTGTCGGAGCCGCGCGACGCCATCGAGGACATCATCGAGCCCTATCTGCTGCAACAGGGCTTTCTGCAACGCACGCCACGCGGCCGCGTGCTGACGGCGAACGCGTTCCGGCACCTGGGGCTCGCCGAGCCCCGGCGCGAGGCGCCGCAATTCGGGCTGTTCGACGATGGGGAACCATAGACGGGGAACCATAACGACGGCGGGACGCTTACCCGCCGAACGGAGAGTTCATGTCCACGCGAACAGAAAGCGACAGTTTCGGCGACATCGCCGTCCCCTCGGAACATCATTGGGGCGCGCAAACGCAGCGCTCGCTCGAACATTTCAAGATCGGCGAGCGGCGCATGCCCGACACGCTGCTCGCGGCGCTCGTTCTGGTCAAGAAAACCGCGGCCGGCGTCAACCGCGACCTCGGCCTGCTGGCGCCCGAACTCGCCGACGCGATTATCGCCGCCGCCGACGAGGTTCTCGCCGGCAAATGGCCCAAAGAGTTCCCGTTGAAAATCTGGCAAACCGGATCGGGCACGCAGACCAACATGAACGTGAACGAGGTGCTGGCCTCGATCGCCAACGAGGGTTTGACCGGCAAGCGCGGCGGTAAAAGCCCCGTCCACCCCAACGACCACGTCAATCTCTGCCAATCCTCGAACGACGCGTTCCCCACCGCGATGCACCTGGCCTGCGCGGGCGCGCTGCATTTGTCGCTGCTGCCCGCCGTCGGCGCGCTGGGCGCGGCGCTTGACGCCAAGGCGGTTCAATTCGCCGACATCGTCAAGGTCGGCCGCACCCACGCCCAGGACGCGACGCCCATCACGCTGGGCCAGGAGTTTTCGGGCTACGCCGCGCAAGTTTCGCTCGGGCGCGACCGGGTTTTGGCCGCCTCGAAATCCCTGCTGGCGCTGGCGCAAGGCGCGACGGCGGTTGGCACGGGCCTCAACGCGCATCCGGAGTTTTCAAAACGCTTCTGCGCGGCCATGGCCGCGACCACGGGCATGCCCTTCGCGCCCGCCGGCAACCTGTTCGAGGCCATCGCGTCGCACGACGCCATCGCGTCGGTGCATGGCGAACTCGCGGCGCTGGCGGGCGGCCTCTTCAAGATCGCCAACGACATCAGGCTGCTCGGTTCAGGCCCGCGCTCGGGCCTCGGCGAATTGTTGCTGCCCGAGAACGAGCCCGGCTCGTCGATCATGCCCGGCAAGGTCAATCCAACGCAGTGCGAGGCGCTGACGATGGTGTGTTGCCGCGTCTTCGGCAATCAGACGACGATCAACATGGCGTGCTCGCAAGGGCAGTTCGAGTTGAACGCGTACAAGCCCGTCATCGCGGACGCTGCGCTTGAGTCGATCGGCCTCATCGCCGACGCCTGCGAAAGCTTCCGCGAATACTGCGTCGCGGGCTTGCGCGCGGACGCGGCGCGCGCCGCCGAGCTGGTCGAAAAATCGCTCATGCTGGCGACGGCGTTGACGCCGAAAATCGGCTACGACAAGGCGGCGAAAATCGCCAAGTCGGCTCACGCCAGCGGCGCCAGCCTGCGCCAGGCGGCGATCGATTCCGGCGACGTTTCCGCCGAAGATTACGACGCGCTGGTCAACCCGAAAAAAATGACAGCGCCGTTTGAATAAACGCGCGCCGCCACTGTCGCCAACATTCGGTCGCGTGTCCCCTAAAGCGACACTTTCCGTTTGTCGCCTAGGTCCGGCATGCCGCCCGTGGCGAGCGCGTAGGCCATTTTCGCGACCATGACCGCCTTGTTCGGGCCATCCCAATATTCGCACGCGCCGGGATTGACGACGATCACGGTGATTTCGGGGTCTTTCGGGCCGTTGGGAAAGTAGGCTTGCGCGCCGGGACTCCACAGGCGCTCGATGAGCGACCGGTCCGAGACCACGCTCGCCGTTCCGTTGAGGCAAACATTCTGCGAGGGGCCTGTCGAGAACGTCAAAAGCACGTCGGCGTTCGACGCGATTTCCTTGATGGCCGCTTCGGATTTGCCGGCGAAAATATAGACGCGGCCCTCCTCTTTCCGCGTGATCGCCGTCATCGGACGCGCGCGCAGGCCGCTGCCCGCGGACTTCGTCACCAGCGAGCAATAGCCGATCGATCGCATCATCTCCCAGGCGCGGTCTTCTTCGTTCGTCATCGCGAAACTCCTTGATTGCGCGCGATATCGCGCCTCGCTTGTCAACGCCTTCGCCCGCGCGGAGTTCCGCGTGGCGGAAACCCCGGCCTGTGGTATCGGGCGAAGGCCGAAACATGGAAAGCGACCGTGCCCCACACCCACCCCGTCCGCGTCTATTACGAGGACACCGACTTCTCCGGCGCGGTCTATCACGCGTCGTATCTGCGGTTCATGGAGCGCGCGCGCACCGAATTCCTGCGCGCGCTGGGCGTCGAGCAGGGCGCGGCGATGGCGGGCGTCGGCGCGGAGAAGTTCGCCTTTGTCGTGCGCTCGATGCAAATCGACTGGCTGCGGCCGGCGCGCATGGACGATCAACTCGTCGTCGAAACCCGGCTTGAAAAGCTGGGCGCCGCGGCGATCGATCTCAACCAGCGGGCGCTGCGCGGCGACGAACTTCTGGTGGAGGCGAAAGTCAGGATCGCCTGCGTCGTCGATGGCCGCGCCGCGCGCATTCCCGCGGGCGTTCGCGGCAAGCTCGCGCCATAAAAAAACCCGCCATCGCGGCGGGTTTTTCAAACTCGAAGGCGCCGAAGCCTACGCCGCGGCCGCCGGCAGCGCGCTCTTGGCCTTATCGACGATGTCCTTGAAGGCGGCGGGCTCGTGGATGGCGAGTTCCGACAGCACCTTGCGGTCGATGACGATGCCGGCCTTGGTCATCCCGTCCATGAAGCGGCTGTAGGTGATGCCCATTTCGCGCACGGCGGCGTTGAGGCGCTGAATCCAGAGCGCGCGGATCGTGCGCTTCTTGTTCTTGCGGTCGCGGTACGCGTAGACCATCGCCTTGTCGACGGCGGCCTTGGCGGCGCGGATGGTGTTCTTGCGGCGGCCACGGAAGCCCTTGGCGGCGTCGTAGACCTTCTTGTGCTTGGCGTGGGCGGTTACGCCGCGTTTAACACGTGCCATGATCTGTCTCCTGAAACTGGTGGGATTGAGCGAACGAAATCAGCCGTTGGGGAGGAAGTAGCGCTTGATGTTGTCCCCGTCGGTCTTGAACAGCGTGTTGGTGCCGCGCAGATTGCGGATTTGCTTGTTCGTCCGTTTGATCATGCCGTGGCGCTTGCCGCTCTGGGCGTAAAGCACCTTGCCAGTTCCAGTGATTTTGAAGCGCTTTTTAGCGCCCGACTTGGTCTTCAACTTGGGCATTTGGCTCTCCATGGGGCTCGCGCCCCTGTTTGGGTCGGCCAGCCGCGTCCCCGGAGGGGGTTGGCTGGTTCGCGTCGATACGAGCGAAAACAACCGCCACGGCAGCCCTACTGGCCGGGCGATTGAAGGCGCGGCTTGTAACGGAGGCTGCGCCGGTTGGCAAGGGCGCGCGGGCGTCCCGCCGTTCCGCCATTCCACCCCTGCGGTTTTGCGGCTATGCCACGCTGGCGTCGTCAAGTCGCGCGCCGGGAGGAAACATGAAGCACGCGGCCAAGGCAATCGCGATCTGCGCGGCCGGACTCTCGGCCGCCTCCTCCGCGCGCGCCGCCGACGCCTCGCTTGTCGCCGCCGCCAAGGCCGAGGGCCGGCTGTCCTGGTACACGACGCAAATCATCGACCAGCTTTCGAAGCCCATCGGCGAGGCCTTCGAGCGGGCCTACGGGATCAAAGTTGAATACACGCGCTCGGACGCCAACGAAGGCGCCCGGCGCATCATGACCGAGAGCGCCGCCGGGCGGATGCAAGCCGACGTTTTCGACGGCGTCGCCTCGCCTGTGCTGGTGAAGCAAAACCTTGTCATGGCCTACACGCCCGACTCGGCGCGCCGCCTGCCGCCGAAATACGTGGACAAGGACGGCCACTGGCTCGCCACCAACCTTTATGTCTACACGCTCGGCGTGAACACCGACCTCGTTCCGCCGGGAAGCGAGCCGAAAACCTTCGCCGACCTGCTGGCGCCGAAGTGGAAGGGCCGCATGGCGTGGTCGGGCCGCGCCTCGACGTCCTCCGCGGCGGGCTTCGTCGGCGCGGTTCTGGCGGCCATGGGCGATGACAAGGGCCGCGATTATCTCCGCGCGCTGGCCAAACAAGACATCGCGCCCGTCACCGTTTCGGCGCGGCAATTGCTCGATCAGGTCATCGCCGGCGAATATCCCGTCGCCGTCGAAATCCTCGACAACCACGCCTCGATCAGCAAGTCGAAGGGCGCGCCCGTGGCCTGGGCGCCGCTCGAAAACAACCTCGTCGCGCTGTCGGTGATGTCGGCGACGCGCGAGGCGCCGCACCCCAGCGCGGCGAAGCTGTTTCTCGATTTCGTCATGTCGCCCGAGGGGCAGGCGCTTTACCGCGACCACGACTACATCCCCGTCGATCCCGCCGTGACGCCGCGCGACCCCGGGCTGCGGCCCGACGGCGTTCACCTCAAAGGCTACGATCCCGACCCCGCCGAACTGGAAGAGCTGGTGCCAAAGTGGTTCGGGATTTACCGGGAGATATTCGGGTAAGGGCGAAGGAAATGGACGATGGCCGCGGGACGCGGCTTTGCCGCCCTAAAGCGGCTTCGTCGCCGCCGCCAGCCACTTGCGCGTCGCCGCGTCGAGCTTCGGCGACAGCGCCCCGCGCACCCGCGCGTGATAGGCGTCGAGCCAGGCCACCTCCTGTTTCGACAGAAGCCTCTTGTCGATCAGCGCGCGGTCGATCGGCGCCAGCGTGATGGTTTCGAAGCCCAACGTGGCGCGCTCGGCGCCCTTGATGTCCCGCTTTTCGACGACAACAAGGTTCTCGATCCGGATGCCCCACTTGCCGGCTTTGTAATAGCCGGGCTCGTTCGACAGGATCATGCCCGGCTCCAACGCCGTCGCGCCGCGCTTCGAAATGCCCTGCGGCCCCTCGTGCACCGACAGGTACGCGCCAACGCCGTGGCCGGTGCCATGATCGTAGTCGAGGCCCGCTGCCCACAGCGAACGCCGCGCGAAGGCGTCGATCTGCGCCCCGGCGACGCCCGTGGGAAACACCGCCGTCGCGATGGCGATATGCCCCTTCAGCACGCGTGTGAAACGGTCGCGCATCTCGGAGGTCGGCTTGCCAACCGCGAGGGTGCGGGTGATGTCGGTGGTGCCGTCTTCGTATTGCCCGCCGGAATCGAGCAGGAACAGGCCAGGGCCGATCTTGCGGTTGGTGCGCTCGTTGACGCGGTAGTGGACGATCGCGCCGTTGGGGCCGGAACCCGAAATCGTCGGAAACGAAATGTCCTTCAGCGCGCCGCCCTCGCGGCGGAAGGTCTCGAGCGCGCGCGCGGCGTCGATCTCGGTCAGCCCCTTGCGGACGGCCGTTTCGAACCAGCGCAGGAAGCGCGCCATCGAGGCGCCGTCGCGCAGGTGGGCGGCGCGGGCACCGCGCAGTTCCACCGGGTTCTTGCGCGCCTTCATCAACGAGATCGGATCCGTCCCGATATCGGCCTTGCCGCCGGCGTTTTCGAGCGTCTGCGCCAGCCGCGCCGGCGCCGTCGCCGCGTCGAAGCGCAGCTTTTCGCCGCGCCGGCCCAGCGCTTCGAGGTCGCTCGTGAGCGAGGCCGGGGCGGCGACGCGGACGTGCTCCGCGAGGGCGTCGCGCGTCGCGCCGGCGAGTTTGTGGCCATCGATATAGAGCGAGGGCTGGCCCTCCGCCGGCACATAGGCGAAACACAAAACGATTGGCGTGTGCGCGACGTCCGAGCCGCGGATATTGAACAGCCAGGCGATGGCGTGGGGGTCGCTGACGACGAGGCCGCGGCAATCCCCCAGCGCCGCCTGAACGCGGGCGATCTTTTTCGACGCGGCCTCGCCGGCGAATTTGGTGGGATGGGGACTGGCTTCGCCGCGCGGCGGCTGCGGGCGATCCTCCCAGATGGCGTCCACGGGGTTGGCGCGCACCGGCGTCAGCGCGCCGCCCGCCGCCTTCGCCGCGGCCTCGTAGCGCTTGACCTGCGCGGGCGTGTGCAGCCAGGGGTCGTAGCCGAGCCGCCAGGCCGGGCGGACATTCGCCTCGATCCAGCCTTCCGGCGAATGGTCGGCGATGTTCAGCGGCTCGATCAGCGCGGTGTCGACCTCGTCGCGCGCCTGCAGCGTGTAGCGCCCGTCGATGAACAGCGCCGCCTTTGTTTTCAGCACGATCGCCAGTCCGGCCGAGCCGCCGAAGCCAGTCAGCCACGCGAGCCGCTCCGCGCAAGGCGGCACATATTCGTTCTGATGCTCGTCCGCGCGGGGGATGAGAAAGCCCTCAAGGCCGCGACGCTCCAGTTCGGCCCGCAAGGCGGCGACACGCGCCGTGCCCAGCGCCGGATCGGCGACCGCGTCAAAGGACTGAAAGTGGCTTTCGAACATGGCGCGGACCGGCCCAGTGTCGCAAAAAGGGATCCCTTGTCCCGCGAAGCCGGCGCGAATTCAAGCGCGGGGGCGATCCGGTGGCCGCCGCCGGCTGGAAATTGACCATCGCCGCCGGCTGAAATTGACAAGAGCGGATTTCCCGATCATTGCCAATTTTTAATCCCGGACCCGTGGTTCGGTGGTATTCCACACGATTATGGAGGGCGATGTTCGCGCGCCGGGGGGCGTCCGGACAATCGGGGAGGATGACATGGGTTTGGGCAAGGTCGCATTTTGGCTCGTGGTCGTCGTCGCCGGCGCGTTTGGCTACGCCGTGATGAACCCCGCGATGGTGGAAACCCGCGCGCCGGGCTGGACAAAGTGGAGCGATGGAATCCGCGTCTTCGCCGCCAACCACGGCATCGGCGCCAAGCCCCCGGCGCCCGCCGCCACGGGCGGCCCGCGGGCCAATGTGTCGGTCGAAACGGCCACGCGGGGTCCGGTGGCCTACCGCCTTTCCGCCGTCGGCACGGTGCAACCAATCGTCTCCGTCGCGGTCCGCACCCGCATCGACGCGCAGATCGCCTCCGTCGAGAAGCCCGATGGCGCGGCGGTGAAGGCGGGCGACGTGCTGGTGCGCCTCGACGACCGGCAGTTGGTGACGCAAATCCGCCAGAACGAAGCGCTTCTGCAAAAAGACCAGGCCGCGGTCGAACAAAGCACGCGCGACACCTCGCGCGCCGCGACATTGGTGTCGACCGGCTCCGGTCCGACGCTCAACGTGCAGAACGCGCAGACCGCGCTCAAGGCGGCGCAGGCCGCCGTCGCCTCCGACCAGGCGCTGCTCGACAACCTGCGCGTCCAGGAAACCTGGTACACGCTGAGCGCGCCCATTTCCGGGCGCTTGGGCGTTTTCACGTCGAAGACCGGCAACATCGTGCGCGCCGCCGACACCACGGCGAACGGCGTTCTGACGACGATCAACCAGATGTCGCCGATCTACGTGGCCTTTCCCATCCCGCAGGTCGATCTCGGGAAGTTGCGCGAAGCGCTGAAACTCGGGCCTGTGAAGCTCGTCGCGACGCCCCAGGGTGGCGAGAAGACCGCCGCCGGCGAGATTTCCGAAATCGACAATCTCATCGATTCCGGCACCGGAACCGTCACCATCCGCGCGACGTTCAAGAACGCCGACGAGCTTTTATGGCCCGGCCAGCTTTGCAACCTCGACATCACCCTCTGGACCGACCCGGACGACGTGACCGTCTCGCGCCGCGCGCCCGTTGAATCCAACAGCGCGGACTATGTCTTCGTGGTGGACGACAAGGCGGTCGCCCACAAGGTGAAAATCACGGTCGGCCGGCTCCAGGACAACCGCTACGTCGTGTCCTCCGGCCTCGTTGGCGGCGAGACCGTCGTCGACGACGGCAAGGACTTCCTGGCCGACGGCGCGCGCGTGAACATCAAGGACGCGCCAGGCGCCAAAGCCGCCGCTCCATAACCCCAGGGGCGCGACGGCCATATTCCAAACGCCTGGATTCGTGATAGACTGGCGACAGCCGCGTGATTAAGGCGGGTCGCGACTTGGGCCGGCGGAACCGGGAGGAACCTCGAATGCACATTATCGATTCCCACTTCCACTTCTGGCCGCGCCCCTTCTTCGAAAAGCTGGCGAAGCGCACGGAGGCTCCCTGCGCCATTCCCAACGCGCGCGGCGGCTACAACATCAAGGCGGATTCCGGCGGCGAATACCAGCGCATGGGCTGGGACGCCTGGCACGACCTCGACGCGCAGTTCGCCCACATGGACGGGCTCGGCCACAAGGTCGACGTGGTGTCGTCGCTGGGGCCGATGTCGGTGTTCTTCTCCAGCGTCTCGAAGGAGGAGGGCCGCGACAGCGCCATCGAATGGAACGAGGAAATGTCGGCGGCGCAGAAAAAGCACCCCGGCCGTTTCTGGGGCAGCGCCGCGATTCCGATGCAGGACACGCAAACCGCGCTCGATGTTCTCGAAGACGCCGTCGCGCGCCTCGACCTGATGGGCGTCAATCTGCCGGGCAGCGTCGGACGCGACCCCCGCATCGACGCCGAGCGGCTCGAACCCTACTACGCCCGCGTCGCCGAGCTTGGCCTGCCGATGTTCCTGCATCCCACGGACGCGATATTCTCGTCGATGCTCGAAGGCTACAACGGCGCGCTGCATCTCAGCCTTGGCCGCGTGATCGAAGTCAGCGTCGCCGCCTCGCGGTTGATTCTGTCGGGCGTCATGGAGCGCCATCCGACGTTGAAGGTCGTGCTGTCGCACACCGGCGGCGCCCTGCCCTATCAATCCGGCCGCATGGACAAGAACACCAAGGAGGCGCATTTGCCGCGCCCGGTGAGCGAATACATGAAGCGCATGTTCACCGACACCGTGTCGCCGCACGCGATGGGGATGAAGTTCGCCATCGAATATTATGGCATCGACCACGTCATGTACGGCACCGACTATCCCTGCTGGGATCCCGCGACATGCCTGGAGCTTTTGCGGGACGTGCCGCTGTCGGCGGCCGACCAGCGCAAGCTGTACCACGACAACGCGCGGAAGATTCTCGGCCTGCGCGACCCCGTCGGGATGGCTGTCGCGGCCGAGTGACGCCGTCAACGGCTGCCCGGAGATCGACCGGAGCCGCCGCCTCTTGACAGCCCGCCCGTCGGGGCGGAAATACAAATCAACCGCGCGCCGGCCCCTCGCCGGCGCGTTTTGTTCATGGAGAGACGACATGGAAGGCGAGCCGAGAGTCACGCGCGGCGGCGCGGCGAGCGCGATTGGCCACAATTCCGAAAACCAGACGCGCGAAGAGAAGGTCGCCAACCTTTACCATTCCAAGAAGGACCGGGTCTTCGTCCGCGCCATTCAGGGCGAATACAACGTCAAGGCCGAACTGGACCGCCTGCGCTCCGTGCCGCGCGTCAAGAAGGCGCGGGAAACCGGCTTCGTCGACGGCCCGCTGTGCTTCAGCCGGCACTATGTCGAACCCAAGGACGGCATCACCCAGACCTTCCATCTGCACCTTGAGGAATACGCTCCCGGCGCCTCGTCGCAGAAGCATGGCCATGTCAACGAAGCCGCCTTCTACATTCTGGACGGCGACGGCTACGAGATCCACGACGGCATCCGCTACGACTGGCACGCCGGCGACGTGGCGATCGTCCACAACAACTGCGTGCATCAGCACTTCAACGCCAGCAAGGACAAGCCGGCCCGCGCCATCGTCATCAAAACGAAGCCGATGTACCTCTTCCTCAACATGCTGTTCCAGAAGACGGTGAAGGACCGCCCGGTCGACATGATTCCGGAGGCCGAGGGCTTCGAGGCGCGCGAAATCGAGGACGACTTCAATCATCCGGCGGGAGGCTACTGAGATGGCGTGGAGCGAAACCAGCGCCTGGCTCGAAGGCAAGGGCAACGAGCGGCTTTATCAACGCCTGCTCGACGACGCCCAGGACGCGCCCTCGCGCAACTCGCGCCGCAAGAAGATCGTGCGCCCCGCCGACATGCCGTGGGAAATGTCGCGGCAGGGCCTGCTGAAGCACCTTATCAACGAGAACATGAACACCCGCATGGAGACGGTCGACGCCTACATGCAGATCATCCCGCCGGGCTCGCGCTCGGGCCGCCACCGGCACCTCGCCGAGGAATGCGTCTATGTGATCGAGGGCAAGGGCTACGACCTGCACGAGGATTGCGACGTTGAAATCACCGACGTCTTCGCGTGGAAGCCGACGGGCAAGATCGAGCGCTTCGACTGGGAGTCGGGCGACGTCATCTACATCCCGCCGAACACGATCCACCAGCACTTCAACGCCGACGCGAAGAACCCGGCGCGCGTGATCTCCTCGACCAACCGCATCTTCAAGCAGATCGGCCTCAACACGCTCGATCAACTGGAGGACGCGCCGGAGTTCGACGCGAAGGTGGTGTTGAACGACGAGATCGTGCGCGAATATCTGCGCGGAACCCGCAAGTAGTTTCGCGAAAGCCGCCCTTCTTCCGCGTCGCGGAGGAAGGCGCGCGCCCGCTCGGCGCCGCGAAGTCCGCCATGGCGCCGCGCACTTTTCCCGGAGCGAAACCCGTTTTTCCCGGAGCAAACCCATGGCCACCACCATCGCTGTTGTCGCGCAGGGCGCGATGGGGGCCGCCATCGGCGCCACCCTCGTCGAACACGGCGCGCGCGTGCTCACCTCGTTGGCGGGCCGCGGCCCGGCCAGCGCGAAACGGGCCGCGGCCGCCGGCATGATCGACGCCACCGACGCCGAGCTCGCGGGCGCGGACATGATCCTCTCCATCGTGCCGCCGGGCGACGCGATGGCCTTCGCCGCGCGGATGGCGCCGCATTTGAAGGCCGCCGCGAAGCGGCCCCTGTTCGTCGATTGCAACGCGGTTTCGCCCGCCACGGTCAAGAAGATCGCGGCGGTGATCGAGGCGACGGGCGCGGGCTTTGTCGACGCGGGCATCATCGGCGGGCCGCCGCGCAAGGGCGCCGCCGGGCCGCCGATTTACGCCTCCGGTCCGCGCGCCGCGGATTTCGCGGCGCTGGCGTTGCTCGGCCTCGACGCGCGCGCCATGGAAGGGCCCGTGGGCGCGGCGAGCGCGCTGAAAATGTCCTACGCGGGCGTCACCAAGGGAACCGTCGCCATTGGCGCCGCGATGGCGCTGGCGGCGACGCGCGGCGGCGCGGCGCGGGGCGTGCGCGACGAGCTTGGCGCCAGCCAGAAGGCGTTGACGCCATGGTTCGAACGGCAGATTCCCGGCATGTACGACAAAGCCTACCGCTGGGTCGCCGAGATGCGCGAGATCGCCGAATTCGTTGGCGACGATCCAGCCGCGGCCGCGATGTACGAGGCGATCGCGCGCTTCTATGAACAGATGGCGGCGGACAACGCCGGCGACAAAAAATCGGTCGGCGCGCTTCAGTCCTTCCTCGCGCGTCAGCCCGAGCTTCCGGTGGAAGAACCGCCCGCGCCGACGCCCCTGCGCCGCGTCGGCTACAAGGATTTGCTGGCCGCCGCCGAAGCCGAAGTCGAAACGCTCGACGCCGCCGGCGCGGTCAAGCTGGCCGCTGGCGGCGACATCGCGCTCGTCGATCTGCGCGATCCCCGCGAGCTCGCCCGCGAAGGCGAAATTCCCGGCGCGCTGCACTGCCCGCGTGGCATGCTGGAATTCTGGATCGACCCCGAAAGCCCGTATTTCAAGCCGGTCTTCGCCGAGGACAAGAAATTCGTTTTTTTCTGCGCGGCGGGCTGGCGCTCGGCGCTCGCCACGCAAACAGCCCTGCGCATGGGGCAGCCAAAAGTCGCGCACATCGGCGGCGGCTTCAAGGCGTGGAAGGACGCGGGCGGGCCCGTCGAAGCCCCCGCGCCGCGATCGAAATAGGTCAAGCCGCCGCGGATTTCGCCTCTTCGACGCCGGCCCATCCCCGCGCGGCGCGGGCGCGCACGGCGGCGAGGAACCACAGCGGCGCGCGATGCGCCTCGGCGAGGACATTCACCAGAGCCGCGAGCGCGCACACGTTGGCGCAGGCGTCGGCGCGCGCCACCAGCCATTCGCCCTGCGCCTCGTTGACGACGCCCGACGGACGCGACTGCCAAACAACGTGGTCGGTGACGGCTTCGACGAAAAACGCGGTCCATTCCGGGCATTTCACAGGCGCCGCGCGGTCGAGAGCGAACAACGCGTCGGCCTCGTCGCGGGTGATGAATCCATCCTCGAAGATTTCGCGGCGCAGCGCGGCGACATCCGCGGCGTTGATCTCGCCCCGGCCCGCGGCTTCCAGCACCGCGGCGCGGCCGCGGTCGAGATGCCGGGCGAATTCCTTGCTTTCGTCGAACGTCATGTCTGACTCCGTTGTTCCGCGACGTTGCGCGGCCCCTGTTGAAGCCACCATGCGCGGGCGCCCCTTACGAGGTTGTGAACGGAAAAATCCACGCGAAAGCAGGGTTAAGCGGCGTGAAACCGGCGTGGTTGAGGAGTGGCGGGAATTCGCGGTGAATTTTTCGACAATCGCCGCCGGCGCGTCACGCGCCGCGCTTTCCCCGCTTCGCGATCCCCTTCGGCAGGGCGTTGGCGTCCTTCGCCCACGCCATGAGGTCGGACGCGCCGGTCTCGTATCCCTTGGAAAACCCCGGCTCGTCCATGCGGTCCATCGCCCGCGCGAAAAGCCCCGCGCCGCCGTCCTTGTCGCCGACGAGTTTCGCAAAGCCCTCCGAAATCATCGCCGCGCCGTCGCTGTATTGGTCGAGCCTGGCGCATTGGGCCATCGCGTCGAACAGGCCGAAGCAATAGCCGTGGACGAATTCGTCGCCGGAAATATCCGCGCCGCCGATTTCCACCGCCTCGAACTGAACGCCAAGCAGGGACGCGCCGATTTTGGCGAGGGTTTCGACGCGGTCGAGGGAGTCGTCGGACATGCCCGCGTGCTACGCCGAAAGCGCGGCGGCGGCAACGCGTTTGCGGCGCCGCGCGGCTTCCCCTATTTTAGGGCGAACCCATCTCGCGCGGACAAAAACCATGACCCGATATTCAATCAGCCAGCCGGTCCTCCAGGTCGAGGCGCCGCGGCTGATGACCGGGCAAGGCCGCTTCACCGACGACAATTTCCTCGACCGCCAATGCCACGCGGTCTTTCTGCGCTCGCCCCACGCCCACGCGGAAATCGCCTCCATCGACACGCGCGCCGCGAACCAGGCGCCCGGCGTGCTCGCCGTGCTGACAGGCGCCGACTGGGAGGCCGACGGCCTCGGCCACGTCGCCGGCGCCTCGCCCGTCAAGAAGCGCGACGGCTCGCCGATGTTCCGCCCGCCGCGGCCCGGCATCACCCGCGACCGCGTCCGCCACATCGGCCAGCCGGTCGCCGTCGTCATCGCCGAATCCATTCACGCGGCCAAAGACGCCTGCGAAGCCATCGAGATCGACTACCGGCCGCTGCCGACGACGCTCGACACGGCCACCGCGAACGAACCCGGCGCCCACGCCGTGTGGGAGGCGTGCCCGAACAACGAGCCCGTCTACAACACGCGCGGCAACCGCGCGGCCGCCGACAAGGCCTTCGCCGCCGCCGCGCACATCGTCGGCGACCGCTTCGTCGTCAGCCGCGTCGCCGCCAACACGATGGAGCCGCGCGCCGTGGTCGCCAGCTACGACAAAGGCCGCGACCACTACCGCATCCTCGCCTGCCACCAGCGTCCCTACGTCTGGCGCTCGGTGATGGCCGAATATGTCTTCAAGATTCAAGAGCAGCAGATTTCGCTCGTCGCCGGCGATGTCGGCGGCAGCTACGGCATGAAGGGCGGGCTCTACACCGAAGTCCCCGTCGTCGCCTGGGCGTCCAAGAAGGTCGGCCGCCCCGTCAAATGGGCTTGCGAACGCAGCGAGGCGCTCGTCGCCGACGATCAGGGCCGCGACATGGTCGTCGACGCCGAAATGGCCTTCGACACGGACGGCAAACTGCTGGGCGTGCGCTTCGCCTCGCGCAACAACGTCGGCGCCTATATCTCGATGCTGGGATTTCTCTCGACGGGCAACATCATCAAGGATGTCGCGGGCCCCTACCGCGCGCCGGCGATGTTTTCCGAGGCCTGCGCCGTTTTGACCAACACGCTGCCCGTGTCGAACTACCGCGCGCCCGGCGGCGCGCCAAGCGCCTATATCGTCGAGCGCATGATGGACATGGCGGCGCGCGAGATCGGCCTCGACCCCGTCGAAATCCGCCGCCGCAATCTTATTCAGCCCGAAGCCCTGCCCTACAAGTCCATGACGGGCGAAACCTACGACTGCGCCGATTTTCCCGCCGTGCTGGAGAAGTCGCTGGCGAAGGCCGACTACGCCAACGCCGGCAAGCGCCGGGCGGAATCAAAGGCGCGCGGCTTTTTGCGCGGCGTCGGAATCTCCTGCACCATCGATCCCTCCGCCGGGCCGTCGCCCGAGTCGGCGGAGCTGCGCTTCGATCCCGGCGGCGGCCTGACGATTCTCGTGGGCTCGACGGCGGGCGGACAAAGCCACGAAACCATCTACACGCAGATCGTGTCGCAGACGCTCGGCTACGACGCCGAAAAAATCCGCGTCATCGAGGGCGACACCGACAAGCTCTCCTGGGGCACCGGCACGGGCGCGGCGCGCACCGCGACCATCGGCGGCTCGACGGTGTTCAAGGCGGCGGAAAAAATCATCGCCAAGGCCAAGCGGATCGCCGCCCATCGGCTCGAAGCCGGCCTTGACGACATCGCGTTTGACAACGGCGTGTTCAGCGTCGCCGGCACCGACCGCTCGATCTCGCTCGCCGACGTGGCGAAGGCGGCGTTCAATCCGGCGATGCTCGGGCGCGACATTGAGATCGGCCTCTTCGAAACCGCGACATGGTCGCCCGAGACGGGCAATCTGCCGAACTCGTGCCACGTCTGCGAAATCGAGATCGATCCCGACACGGGCGTCACGCGCGTCGACCGCTACACCGCGGTCCACGACGTCGGCGTCGAGCTCAATCCGCTGCTGGTGGAGGGCCAGGCGCATGGCGGCATCGCGCAGGCGGCGGGCCAGGCGCTGATGGAGCGCGTTGTTTACGAGCCGGGCAGCGGCCAGATGCTGACCGGCTCGTTCATGGACTACGCCATGCCGCGCGCCAGCGACCTGTCGATGTTCGACATCGACCGCGCGCCGGTGCCCGCCACGAGCAATCCGCTTGGCGTCAAGGGCGCGGGCGAATGCGGCACGGTCGGCGCGCTGCCCGCCGTGATGAACGCCCTCAACGACGCGCTCGCGCCGCTCGGCGTGGCGAATTTCCAGATGCCGGCGACACCCGACAGGGTGTGGAAGGCGATCAAAGAGGCGCGCGCCTCGAGCCTTCAACGGGGAGCAACGGCGTGAGCCTGCTCGCCGACATCGCGACCTTCGCGCGCACGGCCTCGGCCGCGACAATGATACCGGCGGACCGCGCGATCCTGCGCCGGCACACCGCCGACACGGTGATCGCCCGCCTTGTCGGCGCCAACACGTCGCATGGCCGCCATATCGCCGATTGCTTCCCCGGCGCCAGCGCGACGGAGAAGATCGCCGTCCACGCGACGCAGGCGCGCCTGACCGAGACCGACGACATCCACACCGCGTCCGGCGTCACGCCAAGCTCGGTCGTCGTGCCGGCGGCGCTGGGCGCTTTCGCCGAGCGGCCCTGCGCGCCGCGCGATCTTGAAAGCGCCATCTGGGTCGGCGTGGAACTGCTGGTCAGGCTGGGCGACGCGCTCGGCGGCGCCGCCGTGCTCTACAAGGGCGTGTGGCAGACGCGGGCCGGCGCGACGCTGGCCGCGGCCGCGACGGCGGCGCGCGTGCTTGGCTTGTCGCAGGGCGAGATGGAGGACGCTCTCTCCCTCGCGCTGCTGACGAGCAACGGCGGCGCCGGGCGCTTCGCGCGCGAGCCCTCGGGCCGCTGGATTGTTTTCGCCTCGGCGGTCGAAAACGGGCTGCGCGCCGTCCAGGCCGCCCGCCGCGGCTATTGCGGTTCGGCGCTCGATCTCGAAGGCGGCTGGCTCTCCAAAGCCTTCGGCGTCGATGTCGATCCCGCCAGGCTGTCCAACGGCCTGGGCGCGTCGAGCGTCTTTGGCGCGTTGTCGATGAAGCCCTATTGCACGTCGCGGCAGGCGCTGCCGGCGGCCGAGGCGATGCGCGCGCTGATCGCCGAAGGCCTGTCGCCCTCGTCGATCGCCAAAGTCGTGATCCGGGTTCCGACCCCCTACGCCGCCATGGTGTCGTCGCCGCTCGACCCGCTCAACCGGAGCACGACCTACACCGGCGCCGGCGCCCTCGTCGCCATCGCCGCGTTGAACCCCGACGGGCTCTACGATGTCGAGCGCGACACCGTGATTCACAACCACGACATTCTGGAATTCTCGCGGCGATGCGTGGTCGAGGCCGACCCCGCGCTCGACGCCGCCTATCCCGCGATATGGTCGGCGGCGATCGAGGCGACAACCGCGTCGGGCGTCCTGCGGCGGACGATGGAGCACCCGCTGGGCTCGCCGGGAAACCCCCTCGACGACGCCGGCCTCGCGCACAAGGCGACGAAAATCCTGTCGTTCGTCGGCCGCGCCGAACTGGCGGAAAAAACCATCGGCCTCGCCAACGAAGCCTTCGACTCAAACGCGGCGGCGGCGATGCTGGCGGAGTTGTTCGCGTCGGCGTGAGGGGAGGCTGCAGGAATCAATCTGGTGCTGTGAGAGAGGATTGAACTCTCGACCTCTCCCTTACCAAGGGAGTGCTCTACCACTGAGCTACCACAGCGCCGCGTCGGCGAGCGACGCGAAGTGATGGGCTTTTGGCACGCTGCGCGCGCTGTTGCAAGCGCGCGGCGGGCGCTTGTTGTCAGCGCGTCAGAACGATGAAATCCGTGCCCTTGGCCGTCGTTTCGCGGCCAATTCCCTGATCGGAAATGATCAGCGAGGTGCCGGGCTGGACGAGGCTGGCGAGCGCCGTTCTCACATCGTCGGCGACGATCACGCGGTCCAGCGCCTCGGCCGACGTGGCGGGCGCGGGCTCGACCATCGGGGCGGGCGCGGCCTCGCCCTTGCGCGGGCGGCGGATCGGCTGCGGCGGCGGCGTGTCGCGGGTGTCGAGCGCGGTCCAGCGCACATTCGCGCCGTCGCTCGACACATCCATGGCCGTGTAGAGATGCGACCCCAAGGGCGCGGCGGGATCGCGGATAACGACAGGCGCTTCGAAAATCGGCTTGAAATCGCGGCGGACGAACAACTTGCCCAGCCGCTTGCTGACGAAGATCGCGACATGGCCGGCGCCCGCTGGAATGTCGATTGGCGTGGCGGCCGGCGCGGCCGGAACAATGTTCGCCGGCGGCAGCGAGGCGACTTCCGGAGCGGCTTCCGGCGACGGCGCGGTCGGCTCCGCGGCGATAGCAGGCGCCGCCGGCGGCGCGACAGCCACAACAACCGGCGACGGCGCCGAAGCTTCCTCGACGGCGGGCGTTTCGGCCGCGATCGCGGGCGCCGCAGGGGCCGGCGCGACAACGGGCGCGACACTGGCCGCGATAGCCGCGGCCACGGCCCCAGCGCGCTCGGCGTCGGCGAGCCGGCTGAAGGCCTCGGCGGCGGAAATTGTTTCAACCACGAAGCCGGGATGAATGGCCTGCTCCACCTTCGCCGCGTTGGCGCTGGCTGGCGCGGGCGCTGCGCCCGCGTCCGTCGCGCTGGCGCCTTCGGCCTGCGCGAACCGCAGGCGTTTGGCGGGCGCTGCTTCCGCCGTTGCCGGCCGGGGCGCGGCGGCGAACAGGTTCGCGTTCGAGATGTCCTCGGGTTTGGGATCGAAGTTCGACACGATCACCCGGACGCCCATTTGCGTATAGGGCCAGAGCCGCGCGGCGAACGCCGCCGGCATGCGGATGCAGCCGTGCGAGGCGGGGTGGCCGGTGACATGGCCCTCGTGCAGCGCGATGCCCGACCAGGTGATCCGCTGCATGAAGGGCATCGGCGCGTCGGAATAGATATTGGACTTGTGGTAGCGGTCCTTCTGGATCACCGTGAAAATGCCGCGCGGCGTCTCGTGGCCGGCGACGCCGGTTGACACCGGGGTGCGCGCCACGGGCACGCCGTCGTCGTAGAGGGTCAGGCGCTCGTCGGCGAGCGACACGACGATGATCACCGCTCCCTTGGGCCGGGCGGTCCAGCGCGGCGTTGCATCGGCCGCGGCCACCGGCGCGCGGCGGACGTGCTTCGCCCAGGCCACCGACGGAGCGAGCGCCGCGCCGAGCGCAACCGCCAGCGCGAGGCGCGAAACGAGCGGGAAATTCAGGGATTTCGGCGAGATTGTGTGCGACATGGCGGGACCAATAAACCGTTGACCGGAGGACGCTGAAAACATTTTCCCGATCGCGGCGGAGGCGGCCCGGCGATGGACTCAATGAGCGAAAAAATTTTACAACGCGTGAACACGCGGCGGTAGGCCATCCCCGGCGAAGCCCGCCAATAAAACCACCCTGTTGCCATTTTGCGCCACCCGCGCGGCCAACCGCACGCCAGAATTTCGCCGGCTTCGCCACTTATGCGCGGTTTTCGCCGCGAACCCTGTCGAAAACGCCGGCTTTGGAGTATCATGACGCCATGATTCGACCTTCCCATTTCCGCCTCTCCGCGCTCCTGTCCGTTGTCGCGCTCGCTTCGGCGTCGCCGGTCCTGGCCAAGGACCCGCCCGCCAAGGCCGCCGCCACCAAGACAAGCGCCAAGAAGGCGGACGACAAAAAACCCGCCGCCAAAGCCGACGACGTGAAAAAGCCCGCCGCGGATAAACCCGCGAAGGTCGCGACATCGGGCGACTGGGGCGCCTACACGTCGGGAACCGGCAAGGCGCGCACCTGCTACGCGCTGGCGGAGCCGCGCGAGCGCCAGCCGGCGAGCCTGAAACGCGACAAGGGCTATGTGTTCATCTCCGACCGGCCGGCGGAGTCGGTGAAGAACGAAGTCGCGTTCGACACCGGCTTCGACATCAAGGTCGACAGCGCCGCATCGGCCGAAATCGGTTCGGCGAGCTTTGATCTCGTCGCCAAGGGCAGCAAGCTCTGGGTCAAGAACGCCGCCGACGAGCCGCAAGTCGTCGCCGCCATGCGCAAGGGGCAGAAGCTGGTCGTCAAGGCCGTCTCGAAGAAAGGCAACGCGTCGTCGGACACCTACGCGCTCGCCGGCATCGGGCAAATCCTCGATCGCGCCGCCAAGGACTGTGAATAGCCCGCCGCCAACCCCTTGACCCCCGCGGGAAGCCGGGGCATCGTCGCGCGAACCGACAGTCGAGGCGACCATGCGTAATGTTTTTTCCGGCGTTGTTGCCTGCGTGGCCGCGGCGGCGCTTTCCTGCCTGCTTGGCGCGGTCGCCAGCGCCCGCCCCCTGACGCCAGCCGAACAGCGCTACGCCCGCTGGCAAGGCGTCGTGCCGCTGTGCGAAAATCCGGATGTCGCCGACACGATTTCGTCGCGGTTCAGCCAGCGCGAAAGCGGCTATTGGGATTCCGGCCTGGCGATCAAGGCGTTCGAGGACATCCGCGAAATCGGCTACCGCAGCAACGGCGTCGATTACATTCCGCGGCGCTATTGCGCGGCCACGGTCGTGACCACCGACGACAGGCGCCGCAAGCTGTTTTATACCACCGCCGAGGATCTCGGCATGACCGGCACGGATATTGTCGGCAGCCTCGCGCAAAGCCTCACCCTCGGGCTTGCGATCCACTCCCTCCCTGTCAGCACGGCGACGAATTACGGCGTCGACTGGTGCGTTGTCGGCCTCGACCGCAACGGCGCCTACGGCAAGGATTGCCGCTCCGCGCGGCCCTGAGGCGGCGCGGCGAAACAGTTGGTCGATTGGATGCGATCGCGGCGGGCTTCCCCGCCGCGCTTTTTTAAGGCCGCCGCAATGACTTTCAGCCGACTGGCCGCGACGTTCGCATTTCTCCTCGCCGCCTTCTCCGCCGCGCCGGCGGGCGCCCAAACCCTGGCGCAAAACAGCGGCTGCATTCTCGACAATTGCGCCGACCGCCAGCCGCCCCGCCCCCGCGCCATTCCCGCGCCGACGCCTTCCGACGCCGTTCCCACGCCACCCGCCGCCAACGACAACACTCCCCCCGCCGCCGCGGCCAACGACAACGCGCCCGCCTTCCGCCGCGGCCAGCCGCCGGCCCCCGGCAATTTCGATTTCTACGTGCTGTCGCTGTCGTGGTCGTCGGGCTTCTGCGCTGGCGCCGGCTCCCAGAGGGCCTCCGATCAATGCGCCGTCGGCTCGAATCTCGCCTTCGTCGTGCATGGCCTGTGGCCGCAGTTCGAGCATGGCTTTCCACAGGACTGCGACCCCTCCGCCCGCGCGCCGACCCGCGCCGCGATGGCGCTGACGCATGGCGTCTATCCCGACGAGGGCCTCGCCCGCTACGAGTTCCGCAAGCACGGCACCTGCACGGGGCAATCCGCGGCCGACTATTTCCGCGATGTCGCCTTCGCCCGCGACCAGATCAAAATCCCCGGCGAGTTCAACGCGCTGAAACAGGACGAGCAGGTCGCGCCCGCCGACGTCGCGCGCGCCTTCCAGGCCGCCAATCCGCGGCTGCGCGCCGGCATGATGGCCGTGGGCTGCCAGCGCGGCGTGTTGCAGGAGGTGCGCTTCTGCATGTCGAAGGATCTGCGCGATTTCCGCCCCTGCCCCGAGGTGGCGCGGGGATCGTGCCGCTCGCGGCAGATTTCCGTGCCCGCTCCGCGGTGAACTACCGCCACGCCTTCCACGCGGGCAATTTCGCCGACGTGTTCAAACACGTTCTGCTCAGCCGCATGTTGATCTATCTGACGCGCAAGGAGACGCCGCTTCGGTATATCGACACCCACGCCGGCCGCGGCCACTACGATCTGGCGGGCGATGAATCCGAACGGGGCGGCGAATGGCGCGACGGGATTGGGCGCGTCGCCAAGGCCGACATTCCAGCCGACATCGAAGCGCTGCTGAAACCCTGGCTCGACATCGCGCGGCTGCGAACCGGCGCGGATCTGTTCGAGTATCCGGGCTCGCCGCTGATCGCCCGCGCGCTGCTGCGCCCGATGGACCGCCTCATCCTGTGCGAGTTGCATCCACGCGACGAGCCCCGGCTCGAAAAGGCCATTGGCCGCGACCGGAGCGTCAAGACCTTCAACATGGACGGCTATGTCGCGCTCAACGCGAACGTGCCGCCGCCGGAGCGCCGGGGCCTCGCGCTGATCGATCCGCCCTTCGAGGATCGCGGCGAGTTCGACGCCATGTCGGCCGCGCTCCTCAAGGCGTGGCGGAAATGGCCGACCGGCGTTTACGCGCTCTGGTATCCGCTGAAGCGGCCAACCGAAGCCGCCGCCTTCTCGGAAGGCCTCGCGCAGGCCGGCGTCAAACGCGTGTTGCGCCTCGAAATCGAAGTCGCTGCCCACAAGGAAATCGGCCCGCTAACGGGCTGCGGCATGCTCGTCGTCAATCCGCCGTTCGCGCTGGAGGCCGAGGCGCGGCTGATCCTGCCGTGGATGACGGACCTGCTGGCGCGCGACGCCGCGGCGAAGTGGCGGGTGGACTGGGTGGCGGGAGAGTGAGGATGGCGCTCGGGCGCCAGGACTCGGCCCATCGTCAAAACCTTTGCGTCAACCCGGCGAAAAACCCGCGTCGCGGGCCGTATTGAGGCGCGAAGACGCCGATGCCGGAGCCGTCGCGAATTTCATAGACGCTGTCGAACAGGTTGAGAATGTCGAACCGCAGCGTCGCCGGTTTCGAAAAGCCGGGAAGCGTGAACTCGCGACTCAATCCGAGATTGACCTGCGTGTAGGCCGGCACGGTTCCCGTGTTGGCGAAACCATCGCGCAAGCCGCCGCCGTAAATCAGATCGGCGCCGACGCGCGTCTTGTCCCATTGATAGGACACGCCGGCCGAGCCGGTGACGAGTTGCGCGTGGTCGGTGAAGACATAATGGCTCGCGATATAATCCAGTTCGTCCTGTCCGAATAAATACTGGTTGGACACAATCCGCGTCGCCGTTTGTTTGGCGAGCGCGATGTTGCCGTACACGCGCAAGCCGCCGTCTTCATAAGCCGCCTTCAACTCGACGCCCCGGTTCTCCGCCTTCGCGTAGTTGAAGGCGGTGAGGACGAGCGCCGAGCCAAACTGGCCGTCGTCGAGAAGGTCTTGCGCCTTCTTCAGATAGACATCGACGCCGACTTCGAGCTTCGGCGTGAACTTGCGCGTTATCCCCGCGTCGAAATAGTCGGATCGCTCGGGAAGCGCCGGGCTCGCCAAAGCCACCTCCGGCGCCTGCGTCGAATTGGCGACCAGCGCGAGGTTCGCCGGCGCGGCCAACGCCTGTGGCGGCGGCGTGAAATAGCGGGCGTAACCCGCGTGAACCGTCGTGTCTTCACCCAGTCGATAGCTGGCGTTGAGGCGGGGACTGAGCTGATTGGCGTCCACATATTGATAAATTTGATCGAAGCGCAGCCCGGCGTTCACCGTCAGCCGATCGCTCAAGCGCCACTCGTCCTGAACATAGGCGCCGAATGTCCAGCCTGTTTTCGAACTCGCGTCCAACACGCCGTAGGGCGCGTCCACGGGATTGCCCATGGCGTCCAGCGGCAGCACGGTTGAGAAACCGGCGGACCGGGTGCTTTCGGAGAACGCGGTGAAACCGGCGCGCAGCGTGTGCGCGTCGTTGAGCCGATAGGCGCCGTCGCCTTGCAGCCCGTTGACAAGGCTCTCGCGCGAGACACGCGAGGCGACGCCGTTGAAGACAAGATCGCCAAGCGTGTCGGGATAAAAGTCGAGCGCGCTGTAGCGCGAGAAAAACGCCAGTTGGCCATCGAAATCGCCGAGCTTCTTTTGCACGGCGACGACATTGTAAAAACTCCGCTCCAACTGGCTTTCATTCAACAACGACGAGTCGAAGCCGCCGACGCCGAAGGCGGTGAACCCGGGCGCGGCGCCGGGGGCGTTCGGTATCTTGAACGCGTTGATCGATGTGCCTGTGATGAAGCTCAGCCGCGTGGAATCGTCGAGCAAGGTCGAGGCGTAGCCAAAAAACTGTCCCTGCCGCGTGAAATCATGCGTGGCTTCGGCGCTCGGCGCGGGGTTTTCGATGCCGAGGCTGTTCGCGCCAAGACGCGCGGTGAAAAAGAAATCCCATTTTCCAACGGCGCCGCCGTAATCCACGGTCGTCTCGGCGGTTTGATGGCTGCCGCCATAAATCCCGACGCCGCCGCCCGGCGCGCCGCCGACGCGCGTCGTGATATCGACCACGCCGGAGGTGTGCAGCCCGTATTGCGCGGGAAGAGCCCCCGTCAGCAGCGTGACGCCGCCGATGAAACTCGTTCCCAACACCTGCGAAAATCCCTGAACGCCTTCGGGCAACAAAACGCCGTTCACCCGATACTGAACATTCGCGTGCTCGTTGCGGATGTGCAGATCGCCGCTCGCGGCGGAGTCCTGCGCCACGCCCGGCGCTTGCAACAGGGCCTTGGTCAGAGGCGCGTTGTCCCCCTGCGGCAGCGCCTGAATCGCCGACCTGTCGATTGAAAACGAATTGATTCCCGATTTCGGCGGGATGTTCCCGCGGGCGGCGTCGAAGGCCGCTTTCACTTCGGTGGCCCGGGCCTCCTCGCTCGCGGGCGCTCCGTTGCCCGGTCCCGCCACTGTGAGGGGCGCCGCGACAACAGGCCGCCCGCGACGCGGCGACGGCGTCACGGACCGAACGGGGGCCGCCGCTTTCGCCACCCGCGACGCCACCGGCCCAGCCACCTTCGGTTTTGGTTTGGGCTTTGGTTTGGCGACCGGCGGCGCCGCGACCACAATCGCCGGCAACTGCGTTTGCGCCCGTGGCGCCTGAACCGACGCCAGAAGGCTGGCCGACGAAAGCCCCGACAGAAACACGCGGCCAAACCTGACAAACATGCGACGCCCCAACCCGGACGCTTCCTATCGGCGATAGGCCCGCGTCCCTTAAGAAATGTTATAACATTACATTTTACTGTCAAGGCCGACGCCGAATTGATCAGGCCGCCATGGCGATATCGGGCGCACATTTGCGCTTCCCAACAGGCGCCCGTGGCCCTACTTTCTTCGCCTGGAACGGAACCGACGAGCCCCATGGAAAACGCTGGCTCGAAAGGTCCATTGCTGAAAAATGCGGGCCAAAAAATTCAGGGAGGAAGCGATGCGTAACTTTCGGCGGGCGGCGATGTGCGGTGTGATCTCCGCGTTTGCGACAGGGGCGGCGTTGGCGCAGCAGGCCGCGGCTCCAAGAATCGCGCAGATGGCTTTGACCAGCGCCTCCTTTGAGGATGGCGGCGTTCTGCCGGTTAAATACGCCGCGATCAGCGCCAAGCCGGTCTCGCCCCCGCTCAGTTGGAGCGGCGAGCCCGCGAGCACGGTCAGCTTCGCGCTGATCTCTCATGACATGGAGGCCGACCCGCTCCCGACGATCAGCCATTGGCACTGGGGCCGCGTCAACATTCCCGCGAGCGTCCACGCCCTGGACGAAGCGCAGCCCGAGGTGGCGCAACCCGGCGATGGCAGCATTCAATATATCAACGCGCACAACACGTTCGGTTGGGCCTCGCCGGCGGCTTCCGGCCCCACCTATCACCATTACGCGTTCGAAATTTACGCGCTGGACACGAAACTGGCTCTCGGCCCGAACGCGTCGCAAGACGATGTCTACAAAGCCATGCAAGGCCACATCGTCGGCAAGGGCGTCACAGTGTCGCGCTACACCGCGTCCAAAGTCGCGAAGTGAGGGATGCGGCGCCTGAAGGCGATCGCTAGCGGGAAGCTGTGGCCGCCGCGCCGTTTATTTCGGCCGCGCGGTCGAGGCGCGTATCGAGCGTGCGGCATGCGCCAAAGATTTTGGAAATCGGCACGGCCCTGCTGTTCGCCGGTCTGGCGATCTACGCAATCGAGGAAGGTCAGAGCTGGTCTGTGATAGGCATTCGCCTCCGCGTCGACGCCAGCCTGCTTCTGATCGTCCTGATTTCCCTCATGGTCGGGCGCCCCTTCACGCTGCAATACGCGCGGGAAAGCGTGCCGTCCTCATTGTGGCAAAGCCCTCAATTGATCCACGCCAATTATGTCATCACAGGCGCGTGGTCGCTCGCCTTCGCCGTAATGGTCATCGCGGAACTCGCGTTGCTCTACGTCACAAACCTTCCGCGACAGGTCGGGGTGATCACCATCGTGCTGGCGCTCGTGGGAGCGTTCAAATTCACAAGCTGGTATCCTCAACGCGGGGACAGCGTCCAAGAATCTTGATTTTCGCACACCCCGGGAACCTTTTGATCGACGACGAAGTTTTAGGCCTCGGGGACAAAGGGGCAAGAAATTATGGCACCTGAGTGGGATACGGCGCCGTTGCCGGAGCCGATTTGTATTTTGATTGTGGAAGATGAACCAATTATTCGATTCCTGGCGGCGGAGGCGCTGCGGGAATTGGGCGTCAGCGTAGTCGAGGCGGCTTCCGCCGATGAAGCCTGGACATATTTGCAGGCGGGCACAATGGTGGATTTGGTATTCACAGACCATCGGATGCCAGGTCTGATGACCGGCGCGCAACTCGTGACGCGCATCCACCAATCCTATCCGGCAATCGAGACCATCATTGCCTCGGGCTTCTACGATGCGTCTGAAAGGCCCACCGAAGTCATTTTAAAGCCCTACAACATCATAGAGGTCGCGAATAATTTGGTGGAGCGGGTAAAGAAAAAGAAACCGGGGAGCGCCACTTGACCGCGCCCGCTCCCATAGTGCTGCTCGTTGAAGCGGACATCATAGTTCGCCACGCGCTGGCGGAATATCTTCGCGAGTGCGGATTTACCGTGTTTGAAGCGATCGACGGCGAGGAAGCAAGGACGGCCCTAAGCTCTCGCGAAATTGAGATTGATGTCGTTCTGGCCGACATGATGACACCGGGAAGCGGTTTCGGGCTGCGTCAATGGATCATGCGCGAGAATCTCACCCCAGAAGTGATCCTGGCGGGCTCGCTGGAAAAAGCGGTCGCGCAAGCGGGAACGCTCTGCAACGAAGAAGGCCCCGCTGTAACCAAGCCCTACGCGCATCACTTGGTTCTGGATCATATCCGCCGGGCGATAGCTCGCCGAAACAACGGCCGAAAGTCTTGATTTCTGCACACAACTGCTGCGGCGATCGCCGCTACTCCCCGTATCGAGTCATCGCCATGGTCTCGGGGACCATCATGGACATGAATTGCTGGCGGGCTTGGCTGCCGAAAAGCTGTTCATCGAGGCCTCGGCATCGGCTGTCGAGCGCCAGTGAACGATGACCAACCAGCTACCGTCGTTGCCGGGCGCGGATTCCCGCGAAATAAAGCCGGGTTGCTTTGAAACGTGTTCGTTTTTGGGGAACAACTTGAACGCTGACTGTCGCTTAGTCGGCCAACATGCCGGAAAGTCCATGCGAAATGGCTTTCGCGCGGGCTTCTAAACCTCACACGCCCGCTCCCGAAAAACCCGTCTGGGCGCGGTCTTGAACCAACGCGAACACCATCCGGACATCGTCGATGGCGATGAATTGAGGGATGGGATCCAAGGAAGGCGTCCACATGGCGAAACCGCGCGCGCCGCGCGTGTTCCATATCGAGGCGGACGGCCCAAACCTGATTGTGCCGCGCCCGTCCGATGTTTCGCTCAAGTTCGCTTCCGGCAGACGGTCCAGATTGATCGATTGGAAATTCGTCGTCGGCCGGGTTCGAAGAATCAAAACCCGGCGATCCGTGAGCGCGTAAAAAACCTGGGCTCGAATCCACGCGTCAAAATAGAACCGGCCGAAAACCGCGAACAGGGCGACGAGCACGAAGGGCACGCCGAACAAAGCCATCATCGCCGGCGCGTTCGGCATTCGCAACACGTTGGCTTCCCAGAAAATGGCGAAGCCGCCCCAGATCAGGCTGAACGGAATGAGAAAAACGTCTCTCGCCGTCAACATGGCGCCTTGCCGCGGCCGGCCCCGCCAGACGATCTTTTCGCCGCGCAAAAGCCGCCCCGCGAACAGGTCGCCGCTCAACGTCGTTCGATCGTCCACGCGCGCGCTCTCCCGCCGGTGATGAAAATTGTCGTCATGAATATACATGGGAGCCGCCGCCGCGACCGAAAAATCCTCTTCGATGATTTAAAAAGACGGCCCGTCGCGAGCGGGCGCCCTAGCCCCCCGACTTGATCGAAACCCGCGCGAAAAATCGAAACCCGCGCGAGAATCGGCGATTGCGTTTATATCGGCGAACCCGCAGCCCTTGGAGCCCGCCATGCCAAACCCCGCGCTTCGCCAGGCCATCGCCGCGAAAAAATTCGTCGCCGCGCCCGGCGTGTTCGACATGATCTCGGCGTTGATCGCCGACCGCATGGGGTTCGAGGCGCTTTACGTCACGGGCTATGGAACGGTGGCGTCGGCGCTGGGCCTGCCGGACGCGGGCCTCGCCACCTACAGCGAGATGATCGAACACGTCGGGCGCGTCGCCGAGCGCGCGCGCACGCCCGTGATCGCCGACGCCGACACCGGCTACGGCGGCCTGTTGAATGTGCGCCACACGACGCGCGGCTACGAGAAATCGGGCGTCAGCGCCATGCAGATCGAGGATCAGGAGTTTCCCAAAAAATGCGGCCACACGCCGAACCGCCGCGTCGTGGCGACGGCGGACATGGTGCGCAAGATCGAGGTCGCCTGCGACAGCCGGTCGAGCGCCGACTTTCTGATCGTGGCGCGCACCGACGCGCGCACCTCGCTCGGCCTCGACGAGGCGCTGCGCCGCGCGGAGGCCTACGCGAAGGCGGGGGCGGACGTGCTGTTCATCGAATCTCCCGAGAGCGAGGCCGAGCTTGCCCACATCGCGGCGCGGCTGGACAAGCCGCTGCTCGCCAACATGGTCAATGGTGGGCGAACGCCCATGCTGACGGCGGCGCGGCTGGCCGACATTGGTTACGCGCTGGCGATTTTCCCCGTCGCGGGTTTTTTGGCGGCGTCGCGCGCGATGCAATCCGTTTACGATGAAATCCACCGCGACGCCGCCGCGTGGAGCACGCCGCTGACGCCCTTCGCGGAATTCAACGAATTGATAGGTTTTCCAGAGGTTTGGGAGTTCGAGAAGCGCTACCCGGAGGGCGATTGAGGCCCCGGCGGCTTTTCATCGCCGAAACCCGCCGCTTGCATCGCCAGGTAAACCTTTGTTTGTAAAAGAGAATCGTCTGGCTTGACAATGAGTTCGGCGTTGCGCGCCACAGCGTCGCACAGCGTTGACACCCACGCGCGTTCGCCCTTGCTGAAATCGTTCAGGACAAACACATGAACCAGCGATTTGTCGCCGGGGTGGCCGATGCCCAGTCGCAACCGCTTGTAATCCTTGCCTAAATGCGCGGTGATCGAGCGCAGCCCGTTGTGGCCGGCGTCGCCGCCGCCGGTTTTAATGCGGAACTTTCCCGGCGCGAGATCAAGCTCGTCATGTATAACCGCTGTGTTTTCAAGTGGAATTTTGTGAAAACGCGCGGCTTCAGCCACTGAGCGGCCGCTGTCGTTCATGAAAGTCTCGGGCTTGAGCAGTATAACCCGCTCGCCCGAGATCGACCCTTCGGCGGTCTGGCCCTGAAAACGCTGGCGGAAGGGCGGGAATCGATGTTCCCTGGAGATCGCGTCGACCGCCATGAAGCCGATGTTGTGGCGGTTGCCGGAATACTTCGCGCCGGGATTGCCGAGACCAACGAGAAGCAGCATGAGGCCGGTCCGAATCTGCGCGCCGGAATTTCCCCGCGCCAAGAGACGCGGGGAAATACTCGGACTTACTTCTTCGCCGCGGGGGCGGCGGGGGCCTTCGCGGCGGCGGCCG
>CAIKAR010000105.1 GCA_903825465.1 uncultured Hyphomicrobiales bacterium
GGGTCCAGATTTCAACGGATGCCCTTTCTTCCTACGTTGACGCCGTTGAACACGCGTTCGGCGCGGACGTGGATTACGGGCAGGCCGTAAAATTTTACGAAGCTGAGCCTATCGGCCCCGGTCGTTACAGCCCTCCCAAGGTTGTACGCGCCGAACGTACCGTGATTGCGGGGTCGCCGGACCGCAAGCACATTTCCACCAGCCTGATTGAGCGTCAAAACCTGACGATGCGAATGTCCATGCGCCGGTTTACCCGGTTGACCAACGGTTTCTCAAAGAAGGTTGAGAACCACCGCGCGGCGGTCGCATTGCACTTCGCGCACTACAACCTGGTGCGCCTGCACAAGACGATCCGTTGCACTCCAGCCATGGCCGCTGGCGTCTCGGATCGGCTATGGTCGGTCGAGGAATTGGTAGAGCGAACGTCAACATAAGATCGGAGCTTTTCGATGAACAATAGCCGCCGTGATAAATTGCGGTCACTCGCGGATCGCCTTGAAGCGCTCGCGCAAGAGCTAATCAAGATTGAGGACGAGGAACGGGAGGCATTCCAACGCCGGCCAGTTGGTCTCCAATATAGCGAATCTGGGTTCAACTCAGACGACGCGGCGGTACGAATTCAGGAGATCGCGAATACGATCTCCAATGCGGCGTGCGAACTTTCGGACGTATCAAGCGAACACTGACGGCAAATTAGGACACTACCCGAATTCGCGCGACGAGCATTGACGCGATCCGGCGGCCGTGGCCAAATCGCGACAACGATGGGTGATCGGGAAGGCGGGGAAACGGCCAATGAAAAGAAGATCCTTTGTGCGGGCGTTGGCCGCGGCCACGGTGGGCTCATTCGGCCCGGTGGCGTGGGCGCAGGAGGCGTGGCCGACCAAGCCCGTGCGCCTGATTGTCGGCCTCGCGCCGGGCGGTCTCGCCGACATCGCCGCGCGGCTGATCGCGCCGGGGCTTGGCGCGGAGCTCGGACAGCCTTTTGTCGTCGAGAACCTGGTCGGCGCGGGCGGCGTCAACGCCGCGCAAACGGTGGCGCGTTCGACGCCGGATGGCTACACGCTGATGCTGTCGCTGGACGCGACGATGTGCATCACGCCAGCGCTGCGCGTCGTGCCGACGCCCTTCGAGATGCTCAAGGACTTCGCGTTCATGGGCCGCGTCCTGCAGGCGCCGCTGGTGATTTTCGCGAGCGAGGAATTCGCCGCCAACAACGTCGCCGACCTTGTTCGCCTGGGAAAATCCCCCGAAAACCACCTCTTTTACGGTTCGGCGGGCGTCGGCAGTTCCGGCCACATCGCGGGGGAGTATTTGAAGGCGCTGGCGGGTTTCGACATGACGCATGTGCCCTATCGCGGCGCGGGCGAGGCGCTCACCGACACGGTGAGCGGCAAGATCAACATGTATATTTCGACCGCGCCTTCGGGGATGGAATTCGTCAAGACCGGCCAGTTGAAGGTGCTCGGCAACACCGGCAGCGTCCGGACGCCGGAACTTCCCGACGTTCCCACGCTGGCGGAGTCGGGCGTGCCCGCGCTGAAAGGCTTCGATTTGCAGGCCTGGGCCGGCGTTCTCGCGCCGGCCGGCACGCCGCCGGCGATCGTCGCGAAAGTCAACACGGCGTTGCGCAAGGTTGTCGGCGATCCGGCGCTCGCCGACCGCTTTCGCGTTCTCGGCGTGACGTCGGGCGTCACGTCGCCCGACGAGATGCGCGCGCAGATCGCGCTGGAAACGGAGCGCTGGCGCAAGCTGGGGAAAGACGCGAAGATCGAGCTGCAGTAGCCGTCACGGCGCCGATTTGAAGCGCTGATTCGTCCACGCCGCGACATAATCGTACAGGTTCTTCGTCGCGTTGGAGTATGATTTCCCGGTGATTTTCGAGCAGGCTTCGCAGGGCGTCTGTCCGTGGACGGCGCCTTCGATCACGATGAAATCCTTGTCCCGGCTCGCCGCCGCGTCGAAGTGGATTTCGGTGTCGCGGATGAAATAATGGCCGCCCATCGCGGTCAGTAAAATCGGCACGGTGATCTGTCTCAGCGCGCAAGGCGTCGAATTGTTGGCCGTGCACCAGTCGATGTCGTCGATGGAATCGCGCGCGCGGATGGCGTTCGCGCTGAGGAACGAGGTCAGGGTCAAGAACGCCGCGCCGTTTTTCAGCGTGCGATTGAACTTGGCGCTTTGGGTGACCGGCGCGCGAACGGAGCGCACGACGCCGGTGACGATGGTCCCGTCGTTTTGCAGCAGTTTTTCCGGGCGGATGGTGCCGGGATGCACGCTGAGGGAGAAATCCATCAGCCGCGCGCGGTCGCGGTAGACGATGAAGGGCGCGTCGTCGGTGGTCTTGCCCTTGCCCGCCTTGATGTCCGCGCGCATCGCCAGCGCCTTGTCGATCAGGCGGTTCATGCGCGCCGCCTGGGCCCTGAAATACCGCCCCATGAAGTCGTCGGTGTAAACCGAATAACCCTCGGGATTGAATCCGTTTTCCTTGGAAAAGGGGTCGAGCGAAGCGTCGGTTTTGGCGGGGTCGTCCTCGTCGACAACCGAGGGGTCGAGGCTCCGCATGGTGTTGACGGTGTTGCCGGGGTGCGCGTCGAGCAGCAGCATTCCGTCCGCGGGCGGCAGGTCTTTCAGCGAATCCGGACATTGGGTCAGCTTTTCCGGCGCCTGGCAGAAAGCGAGGCCTTTTTCCGCGGTCGCCTGGTAGAAGGTTGTCGCCGGGCCGCCGCCGGAAAAGCCAATCAGGATCACCTTCTTGATGCCCGGCTGCTTGCGCAGGAATTCAACGCCGTGCTTGATGTCGAGCGCCACCAGCTCGAAATCCACGATGGCTTCGTTGTTGTCCGAGCGCGGGTTCATGCCGAGCACCATGAAGCCGCGCTTGGCCAGCTCGCGCGTGCCGATCATGTTCATGAAGTTCGATGTGCGGTGGATGGTGAGAAACGCCACTTCCGGCGCCGGGCCGCTGTCGGGAACGTAAAGCGCACCCTTTGTCGCCGAAGGCGTGAAGGGAATGTAGCGCGGGTTGCTTTGCGCGCCCGCCGATTGCGCGGCGGCGATCAGCGCCAGCGAGGCGAAGGCGGCGAAAATGGTCTTCATGGCGGCGGTCCTCCCGCAGGGATCGCTAGTCCGGCAGGGCGGGCGAGTCCAGTTGGCGTGGCGGACTTGGCCTCTGGCCTGAACGATTTGGCCGCCGTATTTTTTTCTCGCCACGTTACCGACACGTTGCTATAGAGCCGCACCCGAGGGTCCGGGGGCCCGGCGGGTCCCCTTCGCTTGGGTTGACCGGCGCGGGCGTGGCGGAACTGGTAGACGCAGTGGATTTAGGTTCCACCGCCGCAAGGCGTGGGGGTTCGAGTCCCTCCGCCCGCACCAGTCCGGCGCGGAGGCGTTCCGGAACGCGATCATTTTCGAAACGGCGGCGCCGACGCCCGCCGGAGGTTTTTAGGAAGGCGACACAATGCAGGTGACGGAAACCCTCTCCCAGGGGCTCAAGCGGGCGTACAAGGTCGTCTTGCCGGCGGGGGACCTCGCCGATCGGCTGAATGGCCAGCTTGTCGATATGCAGGGCAAGGCCCGCATCAACGGCTTCCGCCCGGGCAAGGTGCCGATGGGCCACCTGAGGAAGCTCTACGGCAAGTCCGTGATGGCCGATGTCGTCCAGAACGCCGTCAACGAGGTCAACAAGAAGATTCTCGACGACCATGGCCTGCGGCTGGCCGGCGAGCCCAAGATCAATTTTCCCGAAGACAAAGCCGAAGTCGAAAAGGCCCTCGCGGCGGAAGGCGACCTCGCCTACACCGTCGATATCGAAGTGCTGCCGAAGTTCGACGTTGGCGGCTTCGAGGACGTGGCGCTTGAGCGCCTGGTTTGCGTCGCTCCCGACAGCGAAATCGAGGACGCCGTGAAACGGCTCGGCGAGCGCAACCGGACCTTCACGCCGCGCGAAGACGGCGCCGCGGCCGCCGACGGCGACAAGGTCACCATCGATTTCGCCGGCAAGCTTGGCGAGGAACTGTTCGACGGCGGCTCGGGTTCGGACCACGAGCTGGTGTTGGGTTCGGGCAGCTTCATTCCCGGCTTCGAGACCCAGTTGGTCGGCGCGAAAGCCGGCGAGGAACGCAAGGTGACCGTGACATTCCCCGCCGATTACGGCTCGGCGAATCTGGCCGGCAAAGAGGCCGTTTTCGATGTGACTGTGAAAGCCGTCGCGGCCCCCGGCGAATTGACGATCGACGATGAGTTCGCCAAGGGCTTCGGCATGGACGACCTCGCCAAGCTCAAGGAGGCGATTCGCGCCAACATCGAGGGCGAATACA
>CAIKAR010000106.1 GCA_903825465.1 uncultured Hyphomicrobiales bacterium
CGCCATCGGAGTCGCGGGATTGCCGGAAGGCGTCGAAGAGAAGGCTGGCCGCGCCGGCATCGCCGCCTGGACGAAGTTTCGCGAGACAATGACGAAATAAAGGAGACGCGGACATGGGAAATCGGTTTCCCACGGGGATTAGGTTTTCAATGATCGCGCTGGCCATGGCGCTCGCGTTCGCGGCCCCTGCGCGCGCGCAGGACGCGGCGAAATATCCAGATCATCCCGTGACTTTCGTCGTTGGCTTCGCGGCGGGTGGTGCGGTCGATATCGTCGCGCGTTCGATTGGCGCGAAACTGCAAATGTTGATTGGCGAGCCGGTCGTTATCGAAAACCGCCCCGGCGCGAATTCCAACGTCGCGGCGATCTATGTCGCCCACGCGAAGGCCGACGGCTACACCCTGCTCGTTGGCGCCAACGGCATGACGGCGAACATGGCGCTTTATCCGAACCCCGGATTTGACGTGGAGAAGGATTTCACGCCTGTCGCGTCGCTTGGCGAGGCGCCGCCGGTTTTGGCTTCCGGCAAGGGCTTTTCGGGCGCGGACTTGCGCGACCTCGTCGCGCAGGCGAAGGCCCATCCCGGCGAGATGGCCTATGGATCGCCGGGCGCGGGTTCGTCGGCGCATCTAACGATGGAACTGTTCCAACGCGTGGCCGGCATCAAGCTCGTGCATGTGCCCTACCGCGGCGGCGCGCCCGCCATCTCCGACGCGGTTGGCGGACACATCCCGCTGCTGGCGGTCAACCTGCCGGAGGTGCTGGGGCAGGTGGCGTCGGGCGATCTAAAAATTCTCGGCGTGCCGAGTTTGCGGCGACATCCTCTTCTGCCCAACGCGCCAACCGTCGCGGAGCAGGGTTTCCCAGGCTTCGAGGCCTCGACGTGGTGGGGGCTGTTCGCACCCGCCGGCACGCCGAAAGCGATTGTCGACAAGTTGAACGCGGCGGTGAATCAGGCCTTGGGCGACGATGAGTTCCGAGCGCGCCTGTTGCAGGCGGGCGGTGTCGCCAAGACTTCGACGCCGGAGGAAATGGCGAAGTTCATCGTCGCTGAGCGGGCGAAATGGACGAAGATTATTTTGGAGGCGGGGATCAAGGCTGAGTAGGCGCCGTCACCCTGTTTCTCGGAAAAAATCGAACACCAGCTTCGCCGTCGCCGCGTTCAGTCCCGGCGTTTTGGCGAGATCGTCCAATCCCGCGCGTGAAATCGCCTTCGCCGTTCCGAAGGCGTTGAGGAGCGCGCGCTTGCGGGCGGGGCCGATGCCGGGAATGTCGTCGAGAGGGCTTCTGACGAATTCCTTCTTGCGCTTTGCCCGGTGCGTGCCGATCGCGAAGCGATGGGCCTCGTCGCGAAGGCGTTGCGCGAAATAGAGCGCGGGGTCGCGCGGCGGCAGGCGGAAAGGCTCTTTGCCCTCGATGAAGAACATCTCGCGGCCGGCGTCGCGATCGACGCCTTTGGCGATCGAGGCTAGCGACACGCCCTCGACGCCGAGCTCGTTGAAGATGGCGCGCGCCGCCTCGTATTGACCCCGGCCGCCGTCGATGAGCACCAGGTCGGGCCTTTGCGGAAAGGCGTCGGGGTCGGAGCGGGGAGATTCGCTCTCTCCACCGACGGGGAAGACGCGATCGAAGGCGGGGGAATCGGCTGCCAAAGGCCCTGTGGTCGCGCCGCCCGCCCCCTCTCTCATCAATCTCGCGAACCGTCGCTTCAGCACTTCCCGCATCATGCCGAAATCGTCGCCAGGCGTGATCTCCGTCGATTTGATATTGTAAGTGCGATAGTGCGCCTTCATAAATCCTTGCCCGCCGGCGACGATCATGGCGCCGATCGCGTTGGTTCCCATGATGTGCGAGTTGTCGTAAACTTCGACGCGGCGCGGCGGCTTTGGCAGCTTAAGCGCCTGGCCCAGCGCCGCCAGCAGCTTTTCCTGGCTCGCCGCGTCCTGCAGCTTGCGCGACAGCGCTTCCTTGCCGTTCTGCGCGGCGTGCTCGACCAGTTCGCGCCGTTCGCCACGCTGGGGCGCGACGACCTCGATTTTCCGTCCGGCGCGCGCCGAAAGAGCCTCGGCCAGAAGGTCGCGCGTCTCGATCTCGTGAGACAACAACACCAGCCGCGGCGCGGGTTTGTCGGAATAAAACTGCGCCAGAAACGCGTCGAGAACCTCGCCCGGCGTCAGCGAGCGGTCGGCGCGCGGGTAGTAGGCCCGGTTGCCCCAGTTCTGATGCGCGCGGAAAAAGAACACTTCAATGGCGAATTGCCCTGCCTCCTCGCAAATGGCGAAGACATCGGCCTCTTCGACCACGCGCGGATTGATTCCTTGTTGGCCCTGAATCGCGGACAGCGCCGAAATACGGTCGCGAAGCCGCGCGGCGCGCTCGAATTCCAGCGCTTCCGCGGCCAGCGCCATGTCGGCCGCCAGATGGTCGCGCACGGTTCGGCTTTTGCCCGAGAGAAAGTCGCGGGCTTCGGCCACCAGCGCGGCGTAGTCCGCCGCGGAGATTTCGCCCGTGCAGGGACCTGCGCAACGCTTGATTTGCCAAAGTAGACAGGGCCGCGTGCGGTTGTCGAAATATGAGTCCGAGCAGGTGCGGAGGAGAAACGCGCGTTGCAGGGCCGCGAGCGTCCGGTTGACGGCGCCGACATTGGCGAATGGTCCGAAGTAGTCGCCCTTGCGGCCTCTCGCGCCGCGGTGCTTCGTCAATTGCGGCGCGGCGTGGTCGGCGGTGAGCAATATGTAGGGAAACGACTTGTCGTCGCGCAGCAGCACATTGTAGCGCGGCTTCATTTGCTTGATGTAATTCGCCTCGAGCAGCAGCGCCTCGGTCTCGGTGTTCGTCGACACGAACACCATTGAAGCGGTGAGCGAAATCATCCGCGCGATGCGGTTTGAATGTCCCTCTCCCCTGGCGTAGCTGGCGACGCGTTTTTTGATCGAGCGCGCCTTGCCGACGTAAAGTACCTCGCCATCCGACGCGATCATGCGGTAGACGCCGGGACCCATCGGGGCCTGCGCCAGATGCGCGCGAATAACCTCGACGCCGCGTCCCGGGGCGACAGGCGCCGCCGGCTCGTCAAGCGCCAGATCGAACAAGGCGTCTGATTCCCTCGCGAGGTCGCCGTCGTCGGCTTCGGCCAATTGGCGCGCGGCGCGGTCGTCGGGCGGGGTCTGGAGGAATTCCTCGGGATGCCGGGCGGTCATGCAGCGGATTTAGCTCCGCGCGGCGGCCGTGGGAAGGCGCTTTCGACAAACTGGACCCCGGCGCCGTTTCACGTTAGCAAAGTTGAAAATCCCGGGCCGGCTATCGCGGGCTCGACAGGGGCGTTGAATGGTCAAGCTTTATGACCGCGTGTTCGCGCGTCGGGACTTCGCCGCGATTGTCGCGCTCGCGCCCGTCGCGCTTTGTCTTGGCGGCTGCGTCGAGGACGATCCTGTGGCGCTGGCGGTTTCATCGCCTGCCACATCGTCCGCTATGACCGCTCGGCCCGGCGTCAGCCCGCGTGGCGCGCCGCTGGCAATCATCTCTGTGGAAGGCGCGCCTGACGCGATTTCTCAGCGTTTCCAGCAGGCGATTACGACGGCCGCGGCCTCTGGAAACGTGGCTATCGCGGATATTTCATCGGCGGCCTACGCCGCCCGAGGCTATCTTTCGGCTTATCCAGTCGATAGCGGCACCGCCTTTTTGTCGATATGGGACCTTTATGACGGGTCGCGTCGGCGCGCGCGGCGGCTCCAAGATTTGGTGGTCGTCAGGTCCTCGGCCGACGACCCCTGGAGCCTCCTTGACGACAGGGTTTTAGCGGCTCTCGCCACGCGCTCGGCCAACGACATCGCCGCGGCGTTGACCAACACGCCGGAGGCCATCGCCGCCAGCGGACGCGGCGCGGTGGTCGCGACGGATCCCGCGCCTCAGCCTCGCGCCACGGTGGTCCGGTAGCGAGGGCTCGATTTCCGCGGCGTTTTCGGTGGATGACGTCCTGTCACGCAATCGCCTTATTGTTACCTCCCAGCCGGCTTGCTAAGACGCCCGCAGCGCAGCATTCGATGGGGAGCCTCGCCATGGCCAAAGCTATGAAGATATTGGCGGGCAACGCAAACCGCCCGCTTACCGAGGCCATCGCCGCCTATATCGGCCTGCCGCTGTGCAAATGTCAGGTGCGGCGCTTCGCCGACATGGAGATTTTCGTCGAAATTCAGGAGAATGTGCGCGGCGCGGACGCGTTTATCGTGCAATCGACATCCTATCCGACGAACGACCATTTGATGGAATTGTTGATCATGACCGACGCGCTGCGACGCGCTTCGGCCCGCCGCATCACGGCGGTGTTGCCTTACTTCGGCTACGCCCGGCAGGATCGCAAACCCGGTCCGCGCACGCCGATCTCAGCCAAGCTCGTCGCCAACCTCATCACCCGCGCCGGCGCGGACCGTGTGCTGACGGTTGATCTACACGCCGGGCAAATACAGGGCTTTTTCGATATACCGCTCGACAATCTTTTCGCGGCTCCGCACATGGCCAAAGACATCAAGGAGCGCATGGACCGTGGCAATGTGATGGTCGTGTCGCCTGATGTCGGTGGCGTGGTTCGCGCCCGGGCGCTGGCCAAGCGCATCGACGCGCCGCTCGCCATCGTCGACAAGCGCCGCGAGCGCGCCGGCGAGTCGGAGGTGATGAATATCATCGGCGATGTCGAGGGCAAGAATTGCATCTTGATCGACGACATCGTCGATTCGGGCGGCACGCTTTGCAACGCGGCGGAGGCCTTGCTGAAACAGGGCGCGAAAGACGTCAGCGCCTACATTTCGCATGGCGTGCTGTCTGGCGGCGCGGTCGCCCGCATCGCCTCCTCGAAGCTCAAGGAACTCGTGCTGACCGACACGATTGAGCCGACGGAAGCGGTGCGCGTCGCGCGCAATATCCGCGTGCTCTCCATCGCGCCGCTGATTGGAGAGGCCATCGCCCGCACCGCGCGCGAGGAAAGCGTGTCGAGCCTTTGGGACTGAAGTTGCGTTTCCCGCCACGCTCCGGCAATGAGGCGTCGGAAACCAATTGAAGCGCGGGATGGAAGCATGAAAGCGGGGTTGTTCGACCATATCGGGCGCGCGAACGTGTCCTTGGCGACTTTGTTCGATGAGCGCCTCGACTTTTATTCGGCCGCCGACGAGGCCGGCTTCTGGTGCATGCACTTGGCCGAGCACCACGCTTCGCCCGTCAACATGGCGCCGTCGCCGGGCCTGTTTCTCGCCGCTTTGGCCCGTCAGACGAGCAACATGCGGCTCGGACCGCTTTGCTATCTGATGACGCTTTATTCGCCGCTGCGGATGATGGAGGAGATCTCCATGCTCGATCATTTGAGCCATGGGCGGCTTGAGGTGGGCGTCGGCCGCGGCGTGTCGCCCTTCGAACTTGGCTTCCACAACGTCGATCACACCAAGTCGCGCGACATGTTCATCGACGCGTGGAACTGCGTGCGGGCGGGATTGAACGCCGAAACCCTCAACTATTCTGGCCCTTATTACACATACAAGGACGTGCCGGTGGAATTGCGTCCCCTGCAAAAGCCTTGGCCCGCCTTCTGGTATGGCTCTTCGAACACGACAGGCGCGGCCTGGGCCGGCGAGCATGGCTTGCATTTCACCGCCAACGGCCCCACGGCCTTCGCCAAGACGAACATCGACGCGTATCGCGTGGCGCTGGCGAAGCGCGGCGGCGTCGAGCAGCCGAAGGCGGAGTTCAAAGGCGGCGCGGCGATCGGCGCGTTGCGCAATATCGTGATCGCCGACACCGACGCGGAGGCCAGGCGCATTGCGGAGCCCGCCGCGAAGTCCCACCTCGCGCAATTGAACCACCTGCGCAGCACGCGGGGCAGCCAGGAGTTCGCCAACCGCCTGAATGTGCCTCGCGCCGCGTCCCTGGACGGCATGATCGAGGAGGGCACGTACATCATCGGGACCCCCGACACGGTGATCCAAACGCTGCGCCGCCAGGCCGACGAACTCGGCACGAACTACGTGCTCGCCTATATGATGTTCGGCGACATGTCGCTAAGCGACGCGATGCGCTCGTTGCGGCTGTTCAAGACGGAAGTGATGCCGGTGATTTCGGAGTGGTGACCAGGACAGCCGCGCCTAAAGCACCTTGCCGGGATTCATGATTCCCAGCGGGTCGAGAGCCGTCTTCACCGCGCGCATCACGTCCATCGCCACGGGGTCTTTGACTTCCGGCAATAGATGGCGCTTCAAAACGCCAATGCCGTGTTCGGCCGAGATCGATCCCTGGTGCTTCGCCACGATCGCGTGAACCGCCGCGTTCACCTCCACCCAGCGGTCGAGGAACGCCTGTTTGTCGGCGCCAACTGGCTGCGTCAGGTTGGTGTGCATGTTGCCGTCGCCAAGATGCCCGAACGCGACCAGCCGGCCGCCGGGCACCAGCTTCTCGCAGACGATCTTGGCTTCGTCGAGGAACACCGCGACTTTCGACACGGGCACGCAAATGTCGTGCTTGATGGAACCGCCCTCGTATTTCGGCGCTTCGGCCAACAGTTCGCGCACGCGCCAAAAGTAGCGGCGCTGTTCGAGCGAGGCCGCGATGTTGGCGTCCTCTATCAGCCCGGCCTCGGCGCCTTTTTCAAGAAGCGCGAGCATCGTGTCGCCGAGTCCATGCTCAAGCTGCGTGGCAAGTTCGATCATGACGTACCAGGGATGAACTGAATTCATCGGCTCGCGCACGCCCGAACAATGCTTGAGCATGAATTCAACGCCGATGCGGGGCATGAGCTCAAACGTCTTGACATCGCTGCCCGCCATCTGTTGCGCCAGCGTCAAAAACGCCGTCGCCTTGTGCGGATCGGCGACGCCGATCATCGCTGTTTCGCGGGAGCGCGGCTTGGGGAACAGCTTCACCACCGCGGCCGTGATGATTCCAAGCGTGCCTTCCGCGCCCATGAACAGATGCTTCAGATCGTAGCCCGTGTTGTCCTTTTTCAGCTTCGACAAGGTCGACATCACGCGCCCGTCCGCGAGCACGACCTCGACGCCCGTCACGAGATCCCTGGCGTTTCCGTAGGTGATGACAGCCGTGCCGCCCGCGTTCGTCGAGAGATTGCCGCCGATGGTGCAGGAGCCCTCGGAAGCGAGCGACAAGGGAAACAGCCGGTCGGCGGCGTCGGCGGCTTCCTGCACGCGGATGAGGGTCAAGCCCGCTTCGACCGTCATGGTGTTGGAGGCCTTGTCGATCTCCCTCACCTTGTCCATGCGGTTGAGCGACAAGATCACCTGCGTCCCGCTTTCGTCGGGCGACTGGCCGCCGACGAGGCCGGTGTTGCCGCCTTGCGGCACGACCGGCGTCTTCGTTTCATGACAAAGTTTCATGATCGCCGAAACCTCGGCGGTCGAAGCCGGCCGCAGGACGCATAGGGCCTTGCCGTGCCAGAGGTCGCGCTGCTCGACGAGATAGGGCTCGACGTCTTGCGCGTCGACGAGAGCGTAGCGCTCGCCAACAATCGCCGCGAAGCGCGAGACGACGGCGGCGGAGCGGGGGAGTGTGTCGATGGTGGTCATGAGGGCGTTGTAGCGGATCGCCGCGCGGCGGGCGACTCCCTACTTCTCGTGCTCCCGCTTCGGCCTATCCTTGAAATTCATCACTGGGGGCGCCTTGTATTTCCTCAATTCGGATCCCGAAGAAGGGTCGCCCGCGCCAATCGGCCTGTCGCCCTGGATCGTCACCCGCTCCATCATGCGGCGCTGCGGGTAGTAATCGTGCACCGCCGCGTGCATGACGAGGCGGTTGTCCCAGAACACAAGCGTGTCCGGCTCCCAGCGGTGCCGGTACTGGTGCTCGAGGGAATTGGTCAGCCGAAACAGCTGGTCCAAAAGGGCGCGGCTTTCATTCTCCTCCATGCCTTTGACGAAAAGCGTGAACTGCGGATTGACGAACACTGTCTTGCGTCCGGTCACGGAATGAACGCGCACGACCGGATGCGTGACCGGGCGATACATCTCTTCGAATTTTTTCAGCTTGCGCCAGCCTTCCTCGGTGCCTTCGAACAGCGTCTTGAAGGGCTTGAAGTCATGCACGGCCTCAAGCCCCGAGATGTAGTGTTGCATCTTGTCGCTAAGGCTTTCGTAGGCGGCGCCCATGTTGCAAAACGCGGTGTCGCCGCCCAGCTCCGGAACGATTTTCGAACATAACGCCGTCCCCATGGGCGGGCATTCGCGGAATGTCTCGTCGGAGTGCCAGATGTCGGTCGGCGGCGGCGGGTTGCCCTCCTTGTTGTCGTAGACGATCAATTCCGGGGCGTCGGCGGCGTTGGTCGAGAATGGATGAACGGTCAGCTCGCCGAAACAGCGGCCAAAGCGCTTGAGGTCTTCGGCTGTGATTTTCTGGCGCGGAAACACGAGCACGCCATGCTCGGCGTGCGCCTGGCCGATGGCGGCGATTGTCGGCGCATCGAGTGGTTTCGCGAGGTTGACGCCGGTGATCTCGGCGCCGAGGAACGGCCCGACGCGGCGCAGTTTGATGGGAGATGTTTCGACGGCGGCGATCACGGCTTGACTCATGGCTATCTCCGATCAAGCGTTCTCTATCGAGGCGTTTTCCATCTGCGCGCGCGCCGCCTTCGCGATCGCCATCGCGAGTTGTTCCGCCGGCTGGGCGCCCGACACGGCGTAGCGCCCGCCGAGGATGAAGAAGGGCACGCCGGTCACGCCAAGGCGTTGGGCGTTTTCGATCTCGGCCTTCACGTCGGCCACATCGACGTCCGTGTCGAGCCGCGCGCGGATTTCCGCCGCGTCGAGCCCGCATTCCCCCGCGACGCGCGCCAGCAAATCATGATCGCCAATGTCGCCGCCTTCGATGAAATACGCGTTGAAAAGCTTTTCCACCGCTTGCGTCTGCCGCCCCGCGCCGCCGGCCCAGCGGATCACGCGGTGCGCGTCGATGGTGTTCGGGGAGCGCGCGATCTTTTCGAACGCGAAAGGGATCCCGGCCTCGTCGCCGACCGCGTTCAGGCGCTCGTACATGTTTTTCGCCCGGTCGGGCCCGAACTTGCGGGATAGATATTGCTCTCGCGGGATGCCGCCTTGCGGGATCGTCGCGTCGAGCTGGAAGGGGCGCCACCGCACGTTCACGGGCAGGTCCGGCAGGGTTTCGAGCGCGGCCTCCAGCCGACGCTTGCCAACGAAACACCAGGGGCAAACAGCGTCTGAGACAACATCGATGGCGAGCGGCTCGGTGGCTTTGGTCATTTCACGGCTCCCTATCCGGCGCTGACGGCCTCGCCCTCGAAACCGAGCGGGCCTGGCCCGGCGCGGCGGCGCACGCTCAGCACGCGCGCCTCGCCGATCTCGATCATATGGGGCTCGCGCGCCGGCGGCAAAGGCCGGGCCTCCGGTCCGCGTGGCTCGGCGATCACGGCCTGCTCGCCAAAAGCGTGGAGATCGACAATGGCGACGCCTCCGGTGTCGCCCAAAGGAGCGAGGGAGCCGGCTCCATCGCCCGAGCGGTCCAGGAGCAACAGCGCGCGGAGCAGATCGGGGCGCAGCAGGCCAGCCTCCGCCAGGGGACCGGCGAGAGCGCCCGGCGCGATCAAATGGGCGGGAGCGTGGGATTCGAGCGCGGCGATCAGCGCGGCGGAGTCGAAGGGATCGATCAGATACAGCGGCGCGTCCATCGCAAGGGCGAGAAAGGGGCCAATGGCGAGGCCGGCGAAACCGGTTGGCGCCAAGCACGACACGATGGTTTCCCCAAAGCCGACGCGGCCGCGCCGCGCGACATCGATGGCGGCCACAAACAGTGTTTTTTGCGCGTGATAGACAGCGCCGCCGCCCTTCGCGAAAGTTGCGATCGCCGCGGCGCTGTCGGAATCGATCTCGGGCGGCGCGCCGAAGCCGTCGCCCGCCAGATTGACAGCGCCGTCGAAGGCTTCTGGACCTAGCCCGCACACCATGCGCACCCCCGTCGCGCGCGCCGCGACCTCGAACATGTCGAGCATGGGCGAATGATCGCCGAGGCTGGTTTGGCAAGCGATGGCTCTGGCGTCGACGCGGGAAGCGAAGGCGGCCAATATCGCCGGCGGGGCGTGTGGGGGCGCGAGCGCGACATTAAGCCCGGCGCGCAGGCCCGCGAGTAGCGCCACGCAGGATGAGACACGCGCGCCGCCCGCCACCATCAATGTCTCGCCGGGCGCGAGGCCGATATCCGCGAACGCGCCCGCCATGGCGTC
>CAIKAR010000107.1 GCA_903825465.1 uncultured Hyphomicrobiales bacterium
AAATACGGCGCGAAGCGTCCGAAGTAAGGGAAGCAGACCATGTCTCGTCGTCACGCTGCTGAGAAGCGCGAAGTTCTGCCCGACGCCAAGTTCGGCGATGTGGTGGTAACCAAGTTCATGAACTGCCTGATGCTCGACGGCAAGAAGTCCGTCGCCGAGGCGATCGTCTATGGCGCGTTCGACGCCATGCAGGCCAAGGCCAAGGCCGATCCGCTGCCGATGTTCAAGCAGGCGCTGGAAAACGTCGCCCCCGCGATCGAGGTTCGCTCGCGCCGCGTCGGCGGCGCCACCTACCAGGTGCCGGTCGAAGTGCGCATGGAGAGTCGGCAGGCGCTGGCGATTCGATGGATCATTTCGGCGGCCCGCGACCGCAACGACAAGACCATGGTCGACCGGCTCTCGGCCGAGCTGCTCGACGCCGCCAACAACCGCGGCAACGCGGTCAAGAAGCGGGAAGACACGCACCGGATGGCGGAAGCCAACCGCGCCTTCTCGCATTACCGTTGGTGACCTCGGACTCCGAGCGAACAGGGAATTAGCACTATGGCCCGCCAGTACGCGCTTGAGGACTACCGGAACTTCGGCATCATGGCCCACATCGACGCGGGCAAGACGACGACGACGGAGCGCATCCTTTATTACACGGGCAAGAGCCACAAGATCGGCGAAGTGCACGACGGCGCCGCGACCATGGATTTCATGGAGCAGGAGCAGGAGCGCGGCATCACCATCACGTCGGCCGCCACGACCGCCATCTGGAACGGCAAGCGCCTCAACATCATCGACACGCCTGGCCACGTCGATTTCACCATCGAGGTCGAGCGTTCGCTGCGCGTGCTCGACGGCGCGGTCTGCGTGCTGGATTCCAACCAGGGCGTCGAACCGCAGACCGAGACAGTCTGGCGCCAGGGCGACAAATACAAAGTGCCGCGCATCGTCTTCGCCAATAAAATGGACAAGACAGGCGCCGATTTTTACCAGTGCCTCGACGACATCAAGGTCCGTCTCGGCGCGAAGCCCGTGCCGATCCAGCTGCCGATTGGCGCCGAGAACAACTTTCAGGGCCTTGTCGATCTCGTCCGCATGAAGGCGGTGATCTGGACCGGCGAGGCGCTCGGCGCGGAATTCGACGCCGAGGCCGAAATTCCGGCCGACCTCAAGGAAAAGGCCGAGGAATACCGCGCCGCCATGATCGAGGCCGCCGTTGAAATGGACGACGACGCGCTCGCCGCTTATCTCGACGGGACCGAGCCCGACGAGGCGACGTTGAAGCGCCTCCTCCGCAAGGCGGTGCTGATCGGCGCCTTCTATCCCGTGCTCTGCGGTTCGGCTTTCAAGAACAAGGGCGTTCAGCCCCTCCTCGACGCCGTCGTCGATTATCTGCCCTCGCCCATCGATCGCGGCGCGATCAAGGGCATCGATTACAAGACCGGCGAAGAGACGGAGCGCAAGCCGTCGGACAACGAGCCGCTCTCGCTGCTCGCGTTCAAAATCATGGACGACCAGTACGGCGTGCTGACCTTCGCGCGCATCTATTCCGGCAAGCTCGCGCAGGGCATGCAGCTTCTCAATTCGACCCGGGAAAAATCCGACCGCGTCGGCCGCATGGTGCTCATGCACGCCAACGACCGCGAGGAAATCAAGGAGGCCTTCGCTGGCGACATCGTCGCGCTCGTTGGCATGAAGGAAGCGCGCACCGGCGACACCCTGTGCGACCCCAACAAGCCCGTCATCCTCGAGAAGATGGAATTTCCCGAGCCTGTCATCGAAATGGCGGTCGAGCCCAAGACCAAGGGCGACCAGGAAAAGATGTCCGAGGCCCTCATCAAGCTCGCGATGGAGGATCCCTCCTTCCGCGTGTCGACCGATCAGGAATCCGGCCAGACCATCATCAAGGGCATGGGCGAGCTGCATCTCGACATCAAGGTCGACATTCTCCGCCGCACGCACAAGGTCGAAGTCAATGTCGGCGCTCCGCAGGTCGCCTATCGCGAGCGCATCTCGAAGACGGTGACCAAGGACTACACGCACAAGAAGCAGACCGGCGGCACGGGGCAGTTCGCGCGCGTGAAATTCATCGTCGAGCCGAACGAGGCCGGCAAGGGTTTCGAATTCGATTCGAAGGTCGTTGGCGGTTCGGTGCCGAAGGAATACATCCCCGGCGTCAACAAGGGCCTCCTGTCCGTGCTTGGCGCGGGCGTCCTGGCCGGCTTCCCGGTGGTGGATCTCAAGGTTTCGCTCATCGACGGCGCGTTCCACGAGGTGGATTCCTCGGCGCTCGCCTTCGAAATCGCGTCGCGCGCCGCGCTGCGCGAGGCGCTGCGCGAAGGCAACTCGGTGTTGCTCGAGCCTGTGATGAAGGTCGAGGTGGTGACGCCGGAAGACTACACAGGCTCGGTCATCGGCGACCTGAATTCGCGGCGCGGGCAAATCCAGGGACAGGACATGCGCGGCAACGCCAATGTCGTGACCGCCATGGTGCCGCTCGCCAACATGTTCGGCTACGTCAACACGCTGCGCTCGTTCTCTCAGGGACGAGCCAGCTACTCGATGCAATTCGACCACTATTCGGAAGTTCCGAAGAACGAAGCCGAGAAAATCCAGGCGAAATACGCCTGATCCCATCCATTCACCGACAGCGTTCAGCAAGGGCTCAGGAGCTCCATCATGGCCAAGGAAAAATTCAGCCGCACGAAGCCGCATTGCAACATCGGCACGATCGGGCACGTTGATCACGGCAAGACGTCGCTGACGGCGGCGATCACGAAGGTTTTGGCGGAGACGGGCGGGGCGACGTTCACGGCC
>CAIKAR010000108.1 GCA_903825465.1 uncultured Hyphomicrobiales bacterium
AAAAGCGTCTGATAGTGAATCCAGAATGCTCGTAGCGTCACGCAATAGTCGGTGAATTTCTTCACGTCCTTGCACCGGACGGGGCATGGCGCGACAGCCACGGTGTTAGCTCTCCACTGTGCGCGCTTCGCTGGTGTCATGCCTACAGCCTCCCAATCGTCTGCGGACTGACGTTGTAGGTGCGCCCGATCTCGGCAAGCGTTTCCTCGCCCTTGTCGCGGCGTGTGACGGCCTCCGCTCTCTGGTGCTGCGTGAGCTTCGGCGGTCGCCCCATGTGCTGCCCTCGGTCTTTGGCGCGCTTCTTGCCCTCGCTGGTGCGGGCGCGGATCAATTCGCGTTCGAACTCCGCCAGCCCGCCGAGAACCGTCAACATCAAACGCCCGTGCGCCGTGGTGGTGTCCGCCCATGCGTCGGCAAGGGATTTGAAGCCAGCGCCGCGCTCGGTGATCTGCGCCAGCGTGTTCAACAGGTCGCGCGTCGATCGCGCCAGCCTATCCAGCCGCGTCACAAGCAAGGTGTCGCCAGCTTCAAGGGCTTTGATCGCCCGCGCCAGCTCGCGGCGGTCGGTCTGGGCTCCGCTGGCCGTTTCCCGAAAAACCTTCACGGCTCCGGCGTCGGTCAATTGCGCCACTTGCGCCGCGACGCTCTGGCCGTCCGTGGAAACTCTGGCGTAGCCGTAAATCATGCCGAATTATGGCGGTGACTTATGGAAAAGAAAAGCGCAATCGGATCAACGGGCTAAAAAACTTCCATAAGTCTTGAATTTCGCGCCCCGACGGGTTGGCTTGCTTGAGGCCACCCGCGAAACCACCGCTCCCCTAACGGGCGTTGTGCAGGTTGCCGATCTCCATGATGACAATCCCCGCGGCGATCACCGTCAGGCCGATGAGCTTTGTGGGATCGATGGGCCGCCGCGCCATGCCGAACAGCCCGAACTGATCCACCAGGGCGGAGGTGACAAGCTGCGCGATCAGGATAAACGCGACGAAGCTCGCGGCGCCGAACCGCGGGATGATGATGGTCGCCGACAGCGCGTAAAAACCTATCAACAAGCCGGCGGCGTAACCCGTCGGCGGAGCCGAGCCCAGTTGGGCGGCGGTGGGAAGACCGTAGAACGGCAAGGCGACGCCCAGCGCCGCGACCGTCGCGATGGCGAACATGATCGCCGTCGCGGCGTACGGATTGCCGACGCCGCGCGCCACCCCGCTGTTCAACACGCCGATCAGCGGAATGCCCGCGCCCGCGAGCAAGGTCCAAACAGCGAAAAGCATGTAGGATCGCATCGGCCAATTCCGCCTTCCGGGACGCCGCCATTTTTCGCGCGCGCCTCGCCGGTATAGCACCGCCCAGTTCAAGGTCGAGACGCTCGCTTGTCGCGCCCGCGGGAGAAGGGGCGCGCGTTGGCGTCATTGTTTTGCGCGCGGATGAAATCCACCGCGGGATTTTCGGAAATCCACCGCGGTTTTCGCGCGGCAGGGCGTTTCGCCCGCGCCACCGCGACTACCGCGCGAAAAATCCTACGCGCGCAGGCGGATTCGTTCGAGATCCTGAAACGCGCGGGCGCGATGCGACAGGGCGCGCGAGCCGTCGGGGGGAACACCGTGTTTCTCATCCGGCGCCATCTCGCCAAAGGTGCGGGAGTGCCCATCGGGCAAGAACTGCGCGTCGTAGCCAAAGCCTTTGTCGCCGCGTGGCAAGACAATCTGTCCATCGACGCGGCCTTCGACCACGTCTTCGTGGCCATCGGGCCAGACCAGCGCCAGCGCGGAGACGAAATAAGCGCGGCGTTGACCGGGCGTCGTCGCGCCCTTTGCTTGAAGTTCGCGCTCTATACGCGCCATGGCGGCCACGAAGTCTTTGGCGTCGCCGGCCCAGCGCGCCGAATAAATGCCCGGCGCGCCCTCCAGCGCCTCGACGCAAAGGCCGGAATCATCCGCCAACGCGGGGAGATTGGCTGTGATGGAGGCCGCTCTCGCCTTGATCAAGGCATTGGCGACAAACGTGTTTCCGGTTTCTTCCGGCTCCGGCAGGCCGAGTTCGCCGGCCGAAACGCAATCGATTCCATAGGGCGCCATCAGCTCGCGCATTTCCCGCAGCTTGCCGGAATTGTGCGTTGCGATAACAAGCTTGCCAGCCAGACGACGGGTCATCCCAGCGTCGTTTTCTGCAAAGCGACCAATTCGCCGATCCCCTTGCGCGCCAACGCCAAAAGCGCGTTGAACTCGGCTTCCGAAAACACCGCGCCCTCGGCGGTGGCCTGGATTTCGACGAGCCCGCCACTGCCGGTGATGACGAAATTGGCGTCGGTTTCGGCGACCGAATCCTCGGCGTAATCAAGGTCCAAAACCGGCGTTCCCTTGCTGATTCCGCAAGAAACCGCGGCGACATGGTCCTTGATCGGAATGTTCTTGATCATCGAGCGCTGGCGCATCCAGTTAAGGCATTCATAAAGCGCGACAAATCCGCCTGTGATGGAAGCCGTCCGGGTGCCGCCGTCGGCTTGCAGCACATCGCAATCGACGACGATCTGCCGCTCGCCGAGCGCCGCCAAATCGACCACAGCGCGCAGGCTGCGGCCGATAAGCCGTTGAATTTCCTGCGTTCTTCCAGAGACCTTGCCGGCCGTCGACTCCCGCCTCGTGCGGCTCGAAGTCGCGCGCGGCAACATCGAGTATTCCGCCGTCACCCAGCCCCTTCCCTGCCCTCGCAACCACGGCGGCGGCTTGTCTTCGAGGCTGGCGGCGCACAAAACATGGGTGTCGCCGCACTTGATCAGGCAAGAGCCCTCGGCGTAGCGGGCGACGCCGCGCTCGATGACGACGCCGCGCATCTGATCGGACGCGCGTTTGGAAGGACGCATGGGAGAACCTCTGTTAAAGCCCCGTCTCCGTAGACTATTTCGACGGCGGTGGGAAACCCGGCCCTAGCCGAAAGCGGCGCGCGATGTCGCCGAAGGACTCTCGCCAAAACGCGCGCGATAATCGCGCGAAAACTGGCTGGCGTTGGGAAAGCCGACAAGGACGGCTATTTCCGCCACTTTCAGTCCTGTGATGCGCGCTTCGATGAGCGCGTGGCGCGCCTGTGTCAACCGGATATCCTTCAAGGCGTCGGCGGGGCTTCGGTCGCGGAATTTCGCGAAGCCGTAATGCAACGTGCGCACGCTGACGCCGCAGGCCTTCGCCACGCCGTCCATGCGGATTTTTTCCGCGTGGTGCTTGCGCAGGTGCTCCTCGGCGCGCAACACATACCAGGGCGCGGCCGCGCATGTTTCCCGGTCGGCGGCGAGGCCGCGCGCCGCCCGCGTCGCGCCCGCGACAAGCGTCAGCAACAACCGCTCGACGTGCGGCGTGGCGCTTGGCGTGGAGAACGCCGGCGCCGGCCGACCCAGGTCGCGCACGAGGTTTTCGATGAACATCGCCAACGTCGCCTGCTCGCGCAGATCGACAAGTGTGAGCGGCGCCGAGCCCATCGCCGCGCCGCCGGGAAGCCGCGAGAACACGCCGACCACCGCGTCGCGGTTGATCATGACGTTAAGCAGGTCGCAGGGCCCTTCCCACCAGCGGCGCACGACGCCGGGCGAGGACACCACCAGCATCTGGCCCGGCGACGTCGACACTGTCTCGCCGCCTTGCCTCGCCTTGAAGCCTCCGGTGAGCGGAATATGCAGAGAGAGGTGGTGGCCGTCGCCGCGCGTAACTTGCGTTTCGCAGCGGCCAACGCAGTTCCAGCTCAGGAACTTGATGGCCAGCGCTCCGGCGTAGGCGTGCGCCTCGCGGAACTGCACGAAGGGCCCGGGATTGGCGACGGTGAAACGGCAGCGGCCCTGGCTGACATCAAGAATGCGCTGGCGCGCGGCCGGAATATCCGCGGCGACGAAATGCGCGTGGTTCGTCTCCAGGCGGGAAGCTGTCTCGATCCAATGTGACAGGCGCAAAGTGTCGGCGGTGAAGACGGCTTCCATGTTGCTCTTTCGCGGCGCCAAGGCCTCGTCTTCGCGGCGCCGAAGCCTCGTCGATTATTGCATCACAGGACAGGCGATTGCGCAACACGCACATTTTTGAAAGCCCCCTGATCGCCGGCCTCTTGACCGTCGCCCGCTCCGAAGGGGAGTAAGACAGCCAGAAACCCCGCGATCAGGGTCGCCCAACCGGAAAGAGACGCATGTCGGCATCCGATTACAAAACAGTTCAAGGCGCCAAACTTGAAATAGAGCGCCTTGGCCAGGGCGCGCCCCTTTTGCTGCTCCTCAGCGAGGAAGAGCAACTCGACATGGCCTCGCCTTTTGTCGCGGGCCTTGCGGAAAAGCATTCGATTATCGCGCCGCACTATCCGGGTTTCGGGCGATCCGAGCGTCCGGAATGGGTGTCGAGCCCCGACGACATCGCCTACATGCTGCTCGATCTTCTCGACGCCGAGGGACTGCGGAACATTCCCGTGGTCGGCTTGTCGCTTGGCGGCTGGATCGCGCTAGAAATGGCGGTCAAGGACCGGGGCGTTTTCTCGAAGATCGCCTTGGTCGATCCACTCGGCGTTAAGCATGGCGGTCCTTTCGAGCGCGACATCCAGGACATCTGGACCTCGCTTCCCTCCAAGGTTTCGGCTTGGAAGTGGCGCGACGCGGAAAAGAGCAAACGCGACTTCGCCACGATGCGCGAAGAACTCGTGTCAATCCACGCCCGCAACATCGAGAGCTTCGCGCGGTTCTGCTGGGATCCCTACATGCACAACCCCAAGTTAAAGCGTCGGCTGCACCGCGTGACGGCGCCGGCGCTTGTCTTGTGGGGGGAGAACGATGGCGTCGTCACGACATCCTACGGCCGCGCGTACGCGGAGGCGTTGCCCAAAGCGAAATTCGAATCCGTCGCCGAAGCGGCCCATTATCCGCAAATCGAACAGCCCGCAGCGACCCTCGCCAGAGTCGCCGCCTTTCTCGGCTGACTAAACCGCCAACGCCTGTTCCACCGCCCGGACTGGGCCAAATTCATCGAGGCAAACGCGCGAAGCGTGGAGGGACAAAATGCGATCCTGGTATTTCACCGAGATGCCCTATCCGCATCTCCCGCCGATGGACGAACTCTCGACGATGCGCGTGACGCTGGAGTCGAAGCACTTCGACCCCAAGATCGGCGCCGACCTCTACAACCGCTATCTCGACGAGCACATGATCGCCGACGAAGCGGGACTCGACCTGATGGTCAACGAGCACCATCAGACCGCCACCTGCCTCGACGTCGCCGCGCCCTTGTCGCTCGCCATTCTGGCGCGCCAGACCAAAAACGCGCAGTTGTGCATTCTCGGCAATCCCGTCGCCAACCGCGGCGATCCCCTGCGCATCGCCGAGGAGATGGCGATGGTGGACTGTATCTCGCGCGGACGCGTCAACGCCGGCTTTGTGCGCGGCGTGCCATATGAAGTCTTCGCCGCCAACACCGTGCCAAGCCGCACCGTGGAACGCCTGTGGGAGGGCATCGATCTCATTCAGAAAGCCTGGACATCGAGCGGCGAGCCCTTCAACTTCGAGGGTCAGTTCACGCACCGCCGCGCGGTGAATCTTTGGCCGCGCCCGTATCAGACGCCGCATCCGCCGATTTGGATCACCGGTTCGAGCGATCTTCCCGCGATTTCCCGCGCCGCCGCGCGCGGATTTGTCTTCGCCACGTTTCTGCAGCCGCACACCAAGGTGAAACAGCTCTTTGAAGCCTATCGCGCGTCATATCGGCTCAACGGCCAACCCGGCGGCGGTGGCACGGCCTTCATGCCGCTGGTTTACGTCGGGGACACGGAGAGCGAGGCCGAGGCGGGCATGAAGGAGTTGCTCTGGTACATGCAGGCCAAGACCGAACCTCAGTATCGCAATCCCCCCGGCTACGCGCCGGTGGAAACTAACGTGGAAGCGTTCCGCGGCGCCTTCGCTGGCCGCACCGACGCCATGCGCGCCAAGAGCCTCGAGTTCCAAAAGGAGCAGGGCGTGGTCATGTACGGCACCCCCGATCAGGTGATTGTCCAGATCAAGCGGTTCTACGACCTGGTCGGTGGCTTTGACCATTTGTTGATGATGATGCAGGCCGGATTTCTGGATCACAAGCGCACGGTCGCCAACATCCACCGCTTCGCCAAGGATGTGTATCCCGCCATCCGCGGACTGCCGCGAACGAAACCGCTCGAAGGGCAATTGGCGGCGGAGTGATTTCCTTCTTCCCGCGCGCGGGAGAAGGTGATCGCGGGGACCGCGCCCGCGAATGAGGAGGGGACGCCAATGCAAAGCCGCTTCGTTTCGATCGATGGAATTCGCACCCACTATTTCGAGGCCGGCGAACAGCACAAAGGCGCGCGTCCCTCGATCGTGTTGCTGCATTCCGCCGAATTCGGCGGTTGCGCCGAGACGTCTTGGGAATTCAACTTGCCGGTTTTCGCCAAACAACGCCATGTGCTGGCGCCCGACCATCTCGGCTTCGGCCACACCGACAAGCTCATGGATTTCAACGCCCAGTTCGACAAGCGCATCTGGCATATCCGGCGGTTTATCGAGGCCATGTGCGTCGAGCGCGTCCACGTGATGGGCAGCTCCATGTCGGGCGGTCTGTGCCTGACGGTCGCGGCGCGGAAAAATCCCGACTGGCCGATCGTCAGCGTCGTGTGTTGCTCGGGCGGCGGCGACGCGCCGGACAACGCCGACCGCAAGACGCTCAACACCTACGATGGCTCGCGCGATCACATGCGTCGCGTGCTCGACGTGATGTTCGTCGATAAGAAATGGGTGAACGACGAAGCCTACGTCGACCGCCGCTGGAGGCTCAGCCGCGTCCCGGGCGCCTGGGAGGCGACGGCCGCCGCGCGCTTCAAGGCGCCGTTTCCACGCGAAGGCGACGCCAAGGCCGAGCGGAATTCAATCGACTACGCCTCGATCAAGGTTCCGACGCTCGTCTTCGCCGGCAAGCACGACGGGTTGCGCGACCCCGGCTACACGGATGGCTTCGTGCCGAAAATCCACGGCGCGAAGCTGCATGTGTTCGAACACGCCGGGCACATGGGCAACATCGAGTGCGCGGACGAGTTCAACGCGGCGACATCGGCGTTTTTGACAGGTGTCGAGGGATAGCGGCTCGCCGCGCGGAGGCCAAATCGTTGATTTGGCCTCTTGCGCAATGGATCGCGCGCCGGCATGAAACGCGGGAGCCAAATCGCGCGGATTTTTTGGAAGCACCATGATCAAAACCCCTGTGCTTGTCGTCGGCGGCGGTCCCGTCGGCCTCGTCGTCGCCGGCGACCTCGCTTGGCGCGGCGTGCCCTGCCTTGAAGTCGAACGCGGCGACGGCGTCGTCGTCCAGCCAAAGATGGACATGCCGCATATCCGCACGCTGGAATTTTGCCGGCGCTGGGGGCTGGTCGAGCAAATCGAGCGCTCCGGCTACAACCGCAAGCAGCCGCAGGACAACATTTGGGTGACCGCGCTCATCGGCGGACACGAACTCGGCCGCGAGGCCTTCCCCTGCCCCGATGACGAGCCCTATCCCGAACAATCGCCGCAACGGCGCGAGCGCGCGCCGCAGAATTTTTTCGACCCGGTCATCGCCCGCTGGACCAAAAGCTTCCCGACCGTCGATCTCAGATATTTCACGGAGCTTGTCGATTTCACCGAACACGCTGACCGCGTGACCGCGACGATCCGCGACGTGAAATCCGGCGCGACGGAAGAGGTGGAATGCCAATACGTGGTCGCGTGCGACGGGGCGGGTTCCACGGCGCGGGAGAAGCTCGGCATATCGATGACCGGCAACGCCGTTCTGACCTACACGACGAACGTGATTTTCCGCTCGCGCGACCTCGCCAAAAAACAGACGATCAAGACCGGCTACCGCTACATCTTCATCGGGCCGGAAGGCACGTTCGCCACGATGGTCGCCATCGATGGATACGACAATTACCGTTTCTCGCTCGTCGGGGACGAGGGGAGGCGCAAGCTCACGGACGACGATCTGCTCGGCGAAATCCGCCGCGCGATCGGCGGCCCCTGCGAAGTCGAGTTGATTTCGACGATGCCGTGGACGCGGCGCGAGCTCGTCGCCGACAAATTCGGCTCCAAGCGCGTTTTTCTGGTCGGCGATTCCGCGCATCAGCTTTCGCCCACCGGCGCCTTCGGCATGAACACCGGGCTACAGGAGGCCGTGGACATAGCGTGGAAGCTCGAGGCGATGATGAAGGGCTGGGGCGGCCCGAAGCTGCTCGCGACATACGAGATCGAGCGCAAGCCAGTCGCGGCGCGCAACGTCCGCGCGGCCGCGGAAAACCTGGCGCGCATGCTGGAGACCCGCAAGCGGCTGCCGCCACCGGAGATTTTCAAGCCAGGAGCAAAGGCCGACGCGGCGCGCAAGGAATACGGCGACTGGTACACCGAGCGCATGTGGCACGAGTGGCACACCATCGGCATCCACATAGGCTACCGCTACGACCACTCGCCGATTGTCGTCGGAGACGGAACACATCCGCCGCCGCTTGAGGTTTCAACTTATATCCAGACATCGCACGCCGGTTGCCGCGCGCCGCACACCTGGATGAAGGATGGACGTTCGACCCTCGATCTCTTCGGCAGGGGCTTTGTGCTTCTGCGTCTCGGCGCCAACCCGCCCGACGGCACCTCGCTGCTCGCGGCGGCGAAAGCGCGCGGCGTGCCGATGCGCGAAGAACGCCTCGACGAGGAGCCCGTCAACAAAGTCTATGAAAAAAGCCTCGTTCTGGTGAGGCCCGATGGCCATGTGGCGTGGCGCGGAGACGCGCCGCCCGCCAACGCCGCCGCGTTGATCGACACGGTGAGAGGCGCGTAATTGGCGACTGGGGATTGACCACGATAGGCCCCGTTGACGCGCGACCGGCGGGCTCCCAAGCTCAGCCCGTCAACCCCGCGGTCCCCTTCGCGAAGATGTCCTCCACCGAAATCTTCTTCGTGATGATGCCCTGGCTGAGCGCGTGGCCGATGAGGGTTTCGATGGTCTTGCGGTTGGGTTCGACGCCATAGGGCAGCGGATCCGAGCCCGAAATCGCCATCACCTTTTGATGCAGCGCGTCGGCGGCGTCGGGCTTTTCGATTTTTCCGGCCTTCAGCGCCTCGACATACAGCCGCTTCGACTTGGAGAAGGCGTTGAAGATATCGGCCGCGAGGCCGGGATGCTGCTCAAGCAGTTCGTCCCTGACGACAACCAGATGATTGATCGGAAAAACGCCGGATTTTCTAAAAGATTCGAGTCCGGCCTCGGCGGCGTCGGGGATCAGTGGCGCGACATCGGGATGCTTGACATCGACGCCGATGGCCGCGGCGATCTCGCCGGAAATTAGCATGTCTTCCATTTTCTTGCCGGCCTCGATCGGCACAACGTTCTTCGGCGCGACATATTCGGCGACGTGTTCGTCGCCAGAAAGCACCCATGTCACCTTTGAAAGGTCGAGCCCGTACTGGGTCGCCATGATGCCGCGCGCCCACACGCCCGTCGTCACGGTGTAGCCGCGGTTGACGCCAACGCGCCTGCCCTCGAGATCCCTAGGAGCCTTCACGCCGGAATTCTTGTTGACGAGTATCGCGCCGTGGTGGAACTGGCGCACGAGCGGCGTCGGAATCGCCGTCATTTTCTTGCCGTGCTCCCGCGCGCAAATGTAGGTCGTGATCGCCATCTCGCAGATGTCGAATTCGTTGGCGCGCACCTGGCGCCGGAAGGCGGCGATCAACGGATCGACCTCGACGAACTCAAGCTCGCAGGTCGTCGGCTTCACAACGCCGTCCTTGAGGGCGCGGTTGTTGCCCTGCGTGCGCGTGACGGTTTTGTATTTCGGCGTGGACATGGGCTTCGCTCCCGAGACGCGGCGTTTAAAGCCCTTTTACGGCGCGCGCGCCCCCGTGTGAAGAGGCGCGGGGATCGGCGACGGCCCGACGCGCGGCGGGAGCGCGCGCATGCCGCGGCGAAACCGCGCGGCGCTTTCGACGCCGCGCGACAACAAGTTTTGAAAGTCTCAGAACTTCAGCGCCTTGACTTGCTTCACGCCGGGGATGGCCTGAACCTTAGCCAACGCGGCCTCGGGCACGGCGCCATCGACTTCGACAAGCGCGATGGCGGAGCCGCCCGGATTGTCGCGGCCCAGCGCGAAGGTCGCGATGTTGACGCCCGCCTCGCCCAGCAGGCCGGCGAAGCGGCCGATGAAGCCGGGCTTGTCCTCGTTTGTCACATAGATCATCGACGGCGCGAACTCCCCGTCGATCTTGATGCCCTTGATGCTGACGATGCGCGGCTTGCCATCGTGGAAAGCCGTGCCGGAGATCGAGCGTTCCTGCGTTTCGGTCGTGATGGTCAACGTGACGAGCGACTCGTAGTCGCCTTCCGCGGCGCGGGTGACCTCGTCGATGACAATGCCGCGGTCCTTGGCGACGACGGGCGCGGACACCACGTTCACATCCGACAGCAGCGGCCGCAACAGGCCGGCGATGGCCGACGACGTCAACGCCTTGGTCTTCAATTCCGCCACCGCGCCTTCATAGACGATGGTGACTTTCTTGATGCTTGTTTCCGTGAGTTGGCCGGCGAAGGATCCAAGTTTTTCGGCGAGCGCGATAAAGGGTTTTAGCCGCGGCGCCTCCTCCGCCGTGATCGACGGGAAGTTGATGGCGTTCGAAATCGCGCCGCGCGTCAAATAGTCCGACATCTGCTCGGCGACCTGCAGCGCGACGTTCTCCTGCGCCTCGTTGGTGGAGGCCCCGAGATGCGGGGTGCAAACGACGTTGGGATGGCCGAACAGCGGGTTGTTGACGGCGGGCTCCTCCGAGAACACATCGAAGGCGCCGCCCGCGACGTGCTTGGAATCCAACGCCGCGCGCATCGCCGCCTCGTCGACCAGTTCGCCGCGCGCGCAGTTGATGATCCGCACGCCCTTCTTGGCCTTGGCGATGTTTTCCGCGCCCATGATGCCGCGCGTCTGCGGCGTCAGCGGCGTGTGCAGCGTGATGAAGTCGGCGCGTTTCAGCAACTCGTCGAGTTCCACCTTCTCGACGCCGAGCGCCTTGGCGCGTTCCGGGCTGAGATAGGGATCGAACGCGATGACGCGCATGCGCAACCCCACCGCGCGCTCGGCGACGATGGAGCCGATGTTGCCGCAGCCGATGATGCCCAATGTCTTGGCCGTGATTTCGACGCCCATGAAGCGGTTCTTTTCCCACTTGCCAGCCTGTGTGGAGGCGTCGGCGGCGGGTATCTCCCGGGCGAGCGCGAACATCATGGCGATGGCGTGCTCGGCGGTCGTGATCGAATTGCCGAACGGCGTGTTCATCACAATGATGCCGCGCGCCGTCGCCGCCGGTATGTCGACATTGTCGACGCCGATGCCGGCGCGGCCGATGACCTTCAGATTCGTCGCGCGCTCAAGCAGCTTCGCTGTGACCTTGGTGTTCGAGCGGATGGCGAGGCCGTCGTAGGCGCCGATGATTTCGGCGAGCTTGTCCTTGTCCTTGCCGAGGTTGGGCTGGAAGTCGGTCTCGACGCCGTGGTCCTTGAAGATTTGAACGGCGGCGGTCGAGAGGGCGTCGGATATGAGAACGCGGGGGGCCATGATGTTCTCCGGGGGTTGATTCTTCTCTCGGGGGAGAGGTGGCGCGAGGACAGGGGGGTGAATGTCGCCGAATGTTTCGAGTCTCTCTCGCGACGCGCCGAAGGTGAAGAGCTTGCGCCAACAAGCGTGGCAACTCCTCGCCCCGCGCTTCGCGCGGACCCTCTCCCGCTGGAAGAGGGTTACGCCGCTTTCGCCTTGGCGAAAGCCCAATCAAGCCAATGCGTGAGCGCCGCGACATCGGCGGTTTCGACCGTCGCGCCGCACCAGATGCGCAGACCCGGAGGCGCGTCGCGATAGCCGTCGATGTCGTAGGCGACGTTCTCCGCTTCGAGCAACGCCGGAATCTTCTTGACGAAAGCCGCCTGCTCTTCCGCCGGTTTAGCCGTGATCGCGGGATCGACGATCTTCAGGCAGACGCTGGTGTTGGAGCGGATCGACTCATGCTTGGCGAGGAAATCCACCCAAGGCGTCTTCGCGGCCCAATCGGCGATCGCCTTGAGGTTGGCGTCGGCGCGCTTGATCAGCCCGTCGAGTCCGCCGATCGACTTCGCCCATTCCAGCGCATCGATGTAATCTTCCACGCAGAGCATCGACGGCGTGTTGATGGTTTCGCCATCGAAGATGCCCTTGATGAGCTTGCCATTATTTGTCATCCGGAAAATTTTTGGCAATGGCCACGCGGGCACATAGGTTTCGAGCCGCTGCACGGCGCGCGGCGACAGGATCAACATACCATGCGCGGCCTCGCCGCCAAGCACCTTCTGCCAGGAGAAGGTGACTACATCGAGCTTCGGCCAGTCGAGCCGCTGCGCGAACGCCGCCGAGGTCGCGTCGCAGATCGTCAATCCCTCGCGATCGGCCTTGATCCACTCGCCGTTCGGCACTTTGACGCCCGACGTTGTGCCGTTCCAGGTGAAGACAACGTCGTTGTCGAAATTCACGGCGGCGAGATCGGCGATGTCGCCATAACCGGCCTTGATAACCCGCGCGTCCTTAAGCTTGAGTTGCTTGGCGACATCGGTCACCCAGCCCTCGCCAAAGCTTTCCCACGCAAGCATGTCGACGCCGCGCGCGCCGAGCAGCGACCACAACGCCATTTCAACCGCGCCCGTGTCGGAGGCGGGAACGATGCCGATCAGATAATCGGCCGGCACGCCGAGAATTTCGCGGGTGAGGTCGATCGACTTCTTAAGGCGCGACTTGCCGGCCTTGGCGCGATGCGAGCGGCCAAGCGGCGCGTTCTTTAGATTGTCGAGCGAGTATCCGGGGCGCTTGGCGCAGGGGCCGGACGAAAAGCAGGGGTTCTTCGGACGGAGTCCGGGGGCGGGCGTATTCATCTATGACCATCCTTTCAGATGGGCGCCTCCCGTTGGGGGGAGGTGTCCCGGCGCGGTCGATAGTTGAAAGGCCGCGTGGCGTCAAGTTCGTCTTTTAGGCGGCAACCTTCATCCGCAGTCCCGCCCGCTCCATGCGCGGAAAAACCTCCTGTATGAAATAGGGCAGTTCCCGCAGGTAGTTCAAAAACACGAGCGTCGAACCGGCGACGCCGATGGCGGAAATCTTTTTCAATTCCTCCACCACGTCGTCGGGCGAGCCGATCACTGGATACATGCCCGCGAACATGCCGGGATAGGGCTGCTTGCGCGCGCCCGACAATGTGTCGGCGAGCTGCCGGTCGGCGGCCGTGTCGCCCGTCTTCGTGCTGATCGACATGGTGCGCGCCTTCTGCCGCGCGAAATAGGCGAGTGCGTCGGGGTCGGCCATCTCGACCGCGTAGTAATGCGCGTATTCCAGCGCCTCCTTGCAGGTGGGTTTGCAGACGAATTGCGTCTCCACATAGACGTCGGGCTTCCTCCCGTGCGTCGCGGCGAGCGCCTTGAAGCGCGTCACGGTGTCGCGCGCGACATCGAGGCTTTGCAGCGAGGTGAACAGAATGTCGGCGGCGCGCGCCGCGAAGGCCTGTCCGTCGCCGGATTGCGCGGCGGACATGACGGGCGGCCGCGGGCGTTGCACGGGCAAGGGGTCCGTCACCAGGCCTTGCAGATCGTAGAACCTGCCCTTCCAGTCGAACTTCGGGCCGCCTTCGAGCAGTTTGTCGTAGATCTCGAACCATTCGAGCCCGCGTTCGTAGCGGTTGCCGCCGTCGAGCGTGATTCCGTGCGGGCTGAATTCGTCCGGATTCCATCCACAGACGATATTCAAACCGGCGCGTCCGTGCGTCGCGTGATCGACCGTGGCGATCGCCTTGGCGGCGAAGGCCGCGGTGATCAGCGAGACATGAGCCGTGACGAAGAGGCCCGTGCGCTTCGTCAACGCGCCAAGCGCGCCGGCCTGCGTGAAGGTTTCGAACGAGCGGCCCCACATGTCGGCTTCGCCGCCCAGACCATGCCACTTGGCGATGGGAAGCATGAACTCGACGCCGGCGTCATCGACGAGCTTCGCCACAGCGACCATTTCGTCCCAATCCGCGCGCCAGCGTTCGGGCGCGCGCGAGGGTGTCATGCCGCCGGCGCAATTGATGCCGAAGAGCCCGAATTTGAATTGATTGTCGCCGAAGAACGCGGCCAAGCGAGCCTCCCTGTGTCAACGGGAGCTTATGGCGGCGGCCGCGGCTGTCAAATCGGGTGGCCTGGACGGCGCGCCGTCAAGGCGCGCGACGCCTCAATCGATTTGATACCGCAGGCCCACGTGAACTTCCTTGGCGGTTATCGCGCTCGACGGGCCGCCGGGAAGATATTGAACCGATCCGAGGTTGAGATAGCGGAACCCGATATCCAGCTTGAGGTTTCTCGTGAGAGTGTAGGCTGTTCCGGCCATGAGCGACCAGGCGAAATTGTACCGCGTCCCGTTGCGGCTCAGGTTCCAGGCCGGCGGCGACGCGATGGACTCCAGCTTGCCCGTGTTCGGATTGACTGGCGGGGCGAGCGAACCAGATTGGCTCGCCGTCAGGATTTGGCCGTTGGCGTTGATCCACGTCAACGGCGTGCCCGCGGTTTCGGCCCATTGACCGGCTGTCGGGGCGTAAAGCGCGCCGCTGGAATTGTCATAGTAATTGACCGAGGAATTCGTCGCGATGCGCGCCACGCCCGCGCCCGCGCCTATGTACGGCGTGAAGCCCCCCACGTGCCAAGATCGATATAGCCATTCAGCAACGCGGCCATCGAGCTCATACTGGCGGTGGACTGCTGGTTGCAGGTTCCCAAAATCGGATCCCAGACATAGCCGATCTGATCCCCTGCGGCGTAAGTCTGCGTCGAGCCATCCAATTCGGTGATCGTCGCGCCGCCCGCCCCCGCGTGCAGCGTTTGCAAGGCGGTAGCGCCGCCCGGGCAAATGATTTGCTTGCCGTTGACTGTTTGCGAATTCGACGAGAAGCTTTGCGGCTTGCGCATGTCGAGCCCGAGATCGACCCGCAGCCAATTGTTGATTTTGTATCCGGCGCCGAGATCGACCGACCAGCCAGACAGGGTCGGCTTGGCGCCGAAATTGGGGAGTGTGTCGAAACCCGCGCCCGCGTCGCCCCGCAGATACCAGCCCGTTCCGAGTTCGACCGGATCGCCGATCGTTGTTTCTTCCGGCGCGGGCTGCATGAAGTTTTGCAGCCAGTCGGCGGCGCGCGCCGGGCCCGCGAGTGTGGCCGCGGCCAGGGCCGCCAGAGCCAGTCTTCCCACGCCGTTCATGCGATACTCCCGTCGATTCCAACCGCGATGCGATTCACCGGATAATGAACGGCATTGCTTAATCGGCGCTTAACCATGAAAATTAAGTTCTTCCACGCGCGCATAAAAAAACGCGGGCCCAAGCCCGCGTTCTTCAATTGGCGCGATAATCGCGGCGCTTAGTAATGGGCCTGCGGATAGGCCTGACCGCCGCCGGCAACCTGCCCGCCGCCATAACCACCGCTCACATACTGTCCGCCACCGTAGCCTCCGCCGACAACCTTGCCGCTGGAAGGATAGGCCCCGCCGACAACCACGCCGTGTCCGCCGTAAGCGGCGGAAGAGGGCAGCACCGCGCCGCTCGAATAGGAGTCGGAATAGCCGAAGCTTCCAAGCAGCCAACGCATGCCGACGTGGACTTCCTGCGACGTGATTTTGTAGGCCTGCGTTTCGAGCGGGCAATTGGTGATCGCGATGTTGGGTTGGCAGCTGATCGAGTTGGACTTCGCGGAGCCCAGATCGAGGTAGCGATAGCCGATTTCGAGCTTGAGGCGCTTGTTCACGTTCCAGGCGACGCCGGCCATGCCGGCCCATGCGAGACTGGTGTTGCTGGACGAGGCCGCGAGGCCATAGCCGGGAGCGCGGGCGACGCCATTGGCGGTGTAGTTCACGCCGCCTATGTCGTGCAGGCCGGTGACATTGTGAGTCGCGAAGCCAACGCCCGCGCCAATATATGGCGTCAGGCCAACCCAGGTGCCGAGATCGACGTATCCATTGGCGAGGAACACGTTGCTCTGGATATTCGCGTTGTAGTTGTCGCTGTTTCGCACCGGAACGCCCCCGACAGGCAGGTCGTTGAAGCCCGACGTGTAGCTTTCCGACGATTGATAGTAGCCGCCCGAGCGCAGCGTCGCGGTCAGGTCGGCGCGCAGCCAGCTATTGAACTGATAGCCGGCGCCCAGCGTGACAAAGGCGGAGGAGGCGATCGACGATTGATCGATAATGAAGCCTGGAACCACGGCGTTCGCCGCCGTGAACGTCGAGGTCTGCGACACACCGTTGATGGCGACCCCCACGTCGCCGCGGATGTACCAGCCCGAGGGATCGATCGATTCTTCGACAATCGCGCCGCGAAGCGGCTCGACGGACGGAGCGGGCGGCAACAGGTCGGCCGCGCGCGCAAGCTGCGGCGCCAGGAGAGCGGCGGTTGCAAGGCCGAAGGCCCGGATCGGACTGATGGTGAAATCCCTTCGTTCGCTCGGGCCCCTGCCCGTTTCAGTCGATTTCGAAGGGAGAATGAGGGAAATTACTTAAGGCATGTTTAACCCTAACATTTAAGCTTAACGCCGGACGAAGCGCCGCTGTCGGACGCGCCTGCCCAATCAATCAATTGAAAAAATTGCGGACGCCGTGTGGGGCTATTCGGCGGCGACACGGCTGGCGGCGCCGGAAATTTCCGCGCAGATGTCGTCGACAACGCTCTCGACAAGCCGCCGGTCGTCGCCCTCCGCCATCACCCGGATGACCGGTTCGGTGCCCGAGGGGCGAATCACCAGCCGCCCCGCCTTGCCAAGCCGGTTCTCGCCATCGGCGATGGCCTTTTTGACACTGGAGGCGGCGAGCGGCGCGCCGCCATCGAACCGAACATTTTTCAACAATTGCGGCAGCGGATCGAACAAGTGGCAGACCTGGCTTACCGGCTTGCCTTCCCGCCGCACGGCCGACAACAACTGCAGAGCCGACACGAGGCCATCCCCTGTTGTCGAAAAATCCGACAGCACAATGTGGCCGGACTGCTCTCCGCCGACATTGAAGCCATGTTCGCGCATGTGCTCCAGCACATAACGGTCGCCGACCTGGGTGCGCGGCATTTCAAGGCCGATCGAACCGAGGTACCGTTCGAGGCCCAGGTTGGACATGACTGTCGCCACGATCCCAGGCTTGGACAGCCGTCCATCCTCTTTCCAGGTTTTGGCGACGACCGCCATCAATTGGTCGCCATCGACCAACTGGCCCTGTTCATCCACCACCAGCACGCGGTCCGCGTCGCCATCGAGCGCGACGCCAATATCCGCCCGCATTTCGCGCACTTTCCGCACCAGCGCGTCGGGCGAAGTCGATCCGACATCCTGGTTGATGTTGAAGCCGTCCGGCTCGTCGCCGATGGTGATCACCTCGGCGCCGAGCTCCCACAGGGCCTCCGGCGCCACCTTGTAGGCCGCGCCGTTGGCGCAATCGAGCACGACGCGCAATCCTTCGAGCGACATGTTGCGCGGCAACGTCCGCTTGGCGTACTCGATATAGCGCGCATGCACGCTTTCGACGCGCTTGGCGCGGCCAAGGCCGCGGGCGGCGGCGCGCTTCAACGAAAGGTCTTGGCCCAGCAGAACTTCGATTTCCGATTCGACCTCGTCGGAGAGTTTGAAGCCATCAGGGCCGAATAGTTTGATGCCGTTGTCCTCGAACAGGTTGTGCGAGGCCGAGATCATCACGCCAAGGTCGGCGCGCATCGAGCGGGTCAGCATCGCCACCGCCGGCGTCGGGATGGGCCCGAGCAGCAGGACGTCCATGCCGACGGAGGTGAAACCGGCGACGAGCGCGTATTCGATCATATAGCCGGACAGGCGCGTGTCCTTGCCGATAACGACGCGGTGCCTGTGGTCGCCGCGATGAAACGCGAGGCCGGCCGCCTGGCCGACCTTGAGCGCCAGCTCGGGCGTGATCACGCCATTGGCCTTGCCGCGAATGCCGTCGGTGCCGAAGTACTTTCTCGCCATGATTCCGCCTCGCCGCCCGGCGCTCCGGATGGATTCGCTCATTTCTACCATAGCCCAAACGAACCCCAAACTTGTGGGACTGGCGATATCGCGGCATGATGAACGCTTAGATATCGGCGCGAGGGGCCTTGAGCCTCGGCGCGAGGGGCGTGGCACGGGGCAGGCATGAAGGTTGTCGTCTATCACAATCAAAACTGCGGCACTTCGCGCAAGGTGCTGGGCCAATTGCGGGAACGCGGGCTCGAACCGGAAGTGATCGAGTATCTCAAAACGCCGCCAACCAGGGCGGATATGCGCAGGCTTCTGAAGGATATGAGCATGAAGCCGCGCGACATCCTGCGGCCCCGCACCGCGCTGCACGACCAACTCGGACTCGAAAATCCCGCGCTGTCGGACGAGGCGCTTCTCGACGCGCTTGAGGCGTATCCGATTCTCATGGAACGCCCCATCGTGGTCTCTCCGAAAGGGACGCGCGTCTGCCGTCCGGCCGAACGGCTGAACGAGATCGTGCCGCTTTAGCCACAGCTTCGCCACTCGCGCATTTCGATTTTGCGGCTATTCTATCGCGAAGGGTTCGGAAACCACCCCGGCAGGGAGGAAGCGATGCGAAGAGCGTCACGCGCGGCGACGCTGGCGCTGTGCGCGGCGATGACGATCGGCGCGTCCGCCAACGCCCAGTCCTTCAAAGAGGCCCAGTCTTTCAAGGGAAAGACGATTTCCATCCTCATCGGCCCCGGTACAGCGGGCAGTGGCTACGACCTCTATGGCCGGCTGATCGCGCGGCATCTCGGGCGCCATTTGCCCGGCGAGCCAAACGTCGTCGCGCGGAACATGAACGGCGGCGGGGGACTGCTGCTCGCCAACCATCTCTATACGACGGCCCCGCGCGACGGCACCGAGCTTGGCGTCATCGCCGAAATCGCCCCCCTGAGCGAGGCGCTGGGCGCGAACGGCGTACGCTACAAGTCGGCGGAATTCGCTTGGATCGGCCGCGCCACCACCTCGATCAACGTCACGATGACGTGGAAGACCTCGCGCGTGAAAACCCTTGCCGACGCGTTGAAATATCCCGCGCCCATCGCCTCGGGCCCCGTCGGCGGCCTCGCCAACCAGATGCCGGCGCTGCTGGTGGCGGCGTTTGGCGCCAAATTCCAGCTCGTGCAGGGCTACGACAGCACCGCCGCGATGCAACTCGCGATGATGCACGGCGAAACCGAGGGGTCTTTCGGCGATTTGGGCGCGTTGAAGACAACGCATCCCGATTGGCTTCGGGACGGACTGGTCAATTTGATCGTGCAATACAGCGTCGAACGCGCGCCCGACCTTCCCGACGTGCCCGCCGTCGGCGAACTCGCGCGAAGCGAGGTGGACAAGCGCTTTTTGGAGGTGGCGCTCGGCGGCGGCCCGATTGGCCGCCCGCTTGTGGCGCCGCCGGGAACGCCGCCCGACATCGTCGCCGCGCTTCGGGCGGGCTTCGACGCCGCCATGTCCGACCCCGAGTTGATCGAGGACGCCGCCCGCGCCAATCTACCGCTCTCCCCGATGAGCGGCGCGCGTCTGCAGGAAATCGTGGCCCGCATCGCCTCGGCGCCGGCCACGGCCGTCGCGCGCGCCCGGGAAGTCATGGGACCGAAGTAGCGTTAGCCCGCGGTTGTTAGCCGCCGCGTTCGCGCGCGCTGTCGTGCCAGCGCGACAGCAACAGCCACGACAACGCCGAAAAGAAGACGAATATCAAAATTCCGGTGACGGAAATCAGCGCCAACGCCGCGAACATGCGCGGTATGTTGAGTCGGAAGCCCGCCTCCACGATGCGGTAGGCGAGACCCGCGCCCTGTCCCGCCGATCCCGCCGCGATTTCCGCGACGATCGCGCCTATCAATGCGAGCCCGCCGGCGATGCGCAAGCCGCCGAGGAAATAGGGCAGGGCGGCGGGCAGTCGCAGCAACATCAATTGCTGAAAGCGCGACGCGTGGTAGAGCTCGAACAAATCGACGAGGTTGTGATCGGTCGCGGCGAGGCCAAGCGCCGTGTTCGACAGAATCGGGAAGAACGCCACGACGAAGGCGCAGACCAGCACGGCTGTTCCGGGCTCCAGATAGACCAGCAGCAGGGGCGCGATGGCGACGATCGGCGTCACCTGCAAAATCACCGCGAAGGGAAAGAACGAGCGCTCCACCCAGCGCCATTGCGCGAACAACAAGGCCAGCGCGACGCCGCCGGCGACCGCGGCGATCAACGCCTCGAACGTCGTGCCCAACGTCACCATCATCGAACCCGACAGCGTGCCCCAATCCGCGACGAGCGTGCGCCCGATCAGCGAGGGCGACGGCAGCACATAGGGCGGAATGGCGTTGCGCCAGACGACGAATTCCCACAAGCCGAGCGCCGCGCAGAACACGAGGATCGGCGGCAGCCAGTCCGCAAGGCGCCGTTTGATCATGAACTCTCCTCCCCGCCGATCGCACCGAGCAGAGCGGCCGAGGCCCGCCGGCATGTCTCGGCGTAGGCCTGCGACAGGCGGAATTCCTCGTCGCGCGCGGCGGGTTCGGCGACCTCGATGGTCTCGACGACGCGCCCTGGCCGCGCGGAGAAGACCGCGATGCGCGACGACATGAAGACGCTTTCATAAACCGAGTGCGTGACGAAGACGATGGTGGCGCCCAGCTCCGCCTTCAACCGCAGGATGTCGTTGTTGAGCTTCAACCGCGTGATTTCGTCCAGCGCGGCGAAAGGCTCGTCCATCAGCAGCACGGCGGGTTTCGCCACCAACGCGCGGGCGATCGACACACGCATTTTCATGCCGCCCGAGAGTTCGCGCGGATAGGCCTTCTCGAAGCCCGTCAATCCGACCAGCGCCAGGGCTTCCGCCACCGGCTTTTCAGCCGCGGCGCGGGAGACGCCGCGCAGCCGAAGCGGCAGCCACACGTTGCGCCACACGTTCGACCACGGAGTCAGCGTCGGCTCCTGAAACACAAAGCCGAGTTCCGGCCGCGCCGCGCCGCTCCATGTCAGCGCGCCGCTGGACGGCTGGGACAGGCCCGCGATCATGCGCAGCGCCGTCGATTTGCCGCAGCCAGAGGGGCCGAGCAGACTTAGGAATTCGCCCGCGCGCGCGTCGAGATCGAGTCCATCGAGCGCTTTGACGCCGTTGGCGAAGGTTTTGCCGACGCGTTCGAAGCGAACGATCGGAGCGCCGGGCGCCATTCAGTTCTTCGGCCTGAGATCGAGGCCGGTCTTCTTGTCGACAAAGCTCAAATCATAGGACTTCTTGTAGTCGAGGTCCGCCTTGATGACCCCCGCCTTCGCCATCTTGTCGAAGAAGCTTTTCATCCGCGCGTCGGTCATGGCGCCGATGCCGAGGGTCAGCGAATCGCCGGAATCGACAATGCCGTATTCCTTCATCTTGGCGATGGAATAGGCGATCTGGTCGTCGCCTATGTCGGGATTGTCCTTCTTGATCGCTTCGTTCGCGGCTTTGTTGTCGCCGTAGATGTAGTGGTACCAGCCGATGGCCGAAGCGTCGACGAAGCGCCGCACGATGTCGGGGTTCTTCTCGACCATGTCGCGGCGCGCCTCGATGGTCGTCGAGTAGGAATCGTAGCCATAGTCGGCGAGCAGGAACACGTTGGGCCTGAAGCCCGCCTGCCTCTCGACCTCGAACGGCTCGGAAGTCGCGTAGCCCTGCTGAATGGAATTCTTGTCGGCGATGAAGGGCGCCGCGTTGAAGGTGTAGGGCTTCACCTTCTCGTCCTTGAACCCATAGGCGAGCTTCAGCCATTGATAAACGGAAGAAAGATTTTCCTTGGCGATGAAGGCGGTCGCCTTCGGCAGATCGGCGAACTTGTCGAGCCCCGCGCCGGGGTGCGACATGAGTATTTCCGGACCCTTCTGGAACATCGACGCCACCACCAGCGTCGGCACGCCCTGCTCCACCGCGGTGAACGCCTGAATCATGTTGGCGCCCATGTAAAAATCAATCTTGCCCGTCGCCAACAGCAGGCCGTTGTTGGCTTGCGGGCCGCCGGGCACGATTTTCACGTCGAGGCCGTATTTGGCGTAGGTGCCGTCAACGACCGCTTGGTAAAAACCGCCGTGCTCGGCTTCGGCGAGCCAGTTGGTGGCGAAGGTCACCTTGTCGGCGGCGAGCGCGGCGGCCGGAGCGAGAAACGCCCCAGCGGCCGCGAGGATGGATTTGGCGTTGATTGGCAGGCGCATGAAAAACTCCTCGGCCGATGCGGGCCCTCGGTGTGAATGGCCAAGTTTGTCGTGTTTTTTTAAGCGGCGCGCAAGGGCGGGAAAGCAAGTCGCGCGCGTAAGTTGGTCGCAGCCATCTAATGACTCCTGGAGAGCGCCCGCCGATTGGGCGGGAACCAAAAATCGTCAAGCCGCGTTTAGCCTGTAGTGGATTGATCCGCTTGCAACGCAAACCTGGAGACGAAAATGCGTGCCAAAATTTGGACGGCCTTCGCCATTGCCGTCGTCGCCTTCCCCGCCGCAGCTTTCGCGCAGGGCATCGTTGGCGGCGCGCGGGAAGGCGCCCGTGACGGAGATCGAGCCGCGGGGCCCGTCGGAGGCGTTGTCGGCGGCGTGGTTGGCGCGGTAGGCGGCGGCATCAGCGGCCTGCTTGGCACCGATCAACGCCCCCGCTTCAAGGAATACGTCGTCCGCGAACATCACCCATCCTACAAATACGACCGTGACGTGGCGGTCGGCGCGGAACTTCCAGGCGACGGCGTGTCCTACTACGACGTTCCGCCGGAATATGGCGTCAAAGACTACCGTTACGCGGTTGTGAACGACCACACGGTTCTAGTGGATCCGCGCACCCACCGCGTTGTTGAGATCATCGATTGACGCGTTGAAAACCCGGCGGTTCGCGGAAGCGGCCGCCGGGTTTCCGTGCGCTGCGCGTTCCATTCAAAGGGGGTTTCAATGCGAATTTCCAAACCGCTCGCCGCGGCGTTGCTTTGTTTGTGGGCTCCGGCTATCGCGGTGGCTCAATCAACCTTGCGCGAGCGCCATGTTCTGACGCCAGACGACGACGGGATGATCGAAAATTATGTCGTGCGCGACGCGCCCGTTCAAGAATTTCATCAGACCCTGACGCCAGGATCCGTTGTGCCCGAGGAAGTGCCGCTGAAAATGATGCCGTCGAACGCCGATCCGAAGCTGCAGGGCTACGCGTATTTCGTTTCCGTGGACAACAAGGTCGTGGTTGTGGAGGCCGACACGCGCCGCGTGGTGCGGATACTGGGCGGCGGTTGAACCCGAGCTCACTTCCGACGATCGCGGGACGAGCCGTGATCTCTCACCACTTCAAAACATATGGCCCCAGAAAAGCGCCGATCGCCCCCGTGAAAGCCACGGCGAGCGAATACCATATCGTCAAAAACAAGGGCGAATCGTCGGGGCAATGCAGGGCGTAGACGACCGCGCCGACGCCTCCCGCGGCGAGGCCCGCGAAGAGACCGGCGACGCGCTGGTTGGTCGGCGCGCCGCGCGACAAAGCGTATAGGATGCCGCCCAACGGCGCGAGCGCGAACAACGGCACGCAAGTAACGCAATAGGGCGCGTAATGGCCCATCGCCTGAGCCTCCCACGTGGCCTCCGGCGTCAGCCAGAGGTCCAAACCGCACGCCACGGCCAGCAAGACGGGCGCGACCGCCAGCAAAGCAGGGCGCCCCGCGACAACGGCTGGACGCGCCAGCCGGGCGGCAAGCCACGTCGCGGGAACGGCGAACGACACGGCGGCCACAAATTTGAACAAGAACCGCGGGTTGAACGCCACAGCGCCAATGTCGGACCTAATCTTCAGCGTCAACACCAGCATAACCAGCGAAAATATCGCGCCACCGGCGAGCCCCAGGCTCCAGACCCTTCCCGGCCTGGAGGTCTTGGCCGCGCCATCGGCGGCGAGCGCGTTGATGAGATCGTCGGTTTTCATGCGTCCATGGTCCTGTGAATTTTAGCCAGCGCCGCGAGGCCCCGATGCAGCGCGACCCTCACCGCGCCTTCGCTCATGCCGAGTGTTTGCGCGGCTTGCGCGATGCTCGCGCCGTTCATGCCGATAGCGCGCACTACCTCGCGTTGCTTGCCCGCCAGCGCCTCCGTGTATTTGTCCAGATCCCCGCGCGACGGCGGCGGATCGTCTTGCGGGGCCGGCAGCGTGTCGATCACGTCGTCGATATCGACCTCGTCGCGGCGCCCACGCCGGCGAATGCCGTCGATCACCTTGTGTCGGACAATGGCGCGAAGCCACGGCCCCAGCGGTTGCCGGGCGTCCCACGTATGGCGCTTCAGATGCACGGCGAGCAGCACGTCCTGCACCATGTCCTCGACATCGCCTTGCGGCATGCCGATCCGCGCGCAGGCCGAGCGCACAATCGGACGAAGGCTCAAGGTGAGAGCCTGAAGAAGCTGACGGTAAGCCCGCGTGTCGCCGCCGTTGGCGGCGCGCATCAGGGCCGTCAGATCTTCGTCTCTCGTTCCCACCCGTCCTTGTCTCCGGTTATTCGCGAGCTTTGACGAATTGTTACAACGGTCCCCGGTTATTCGCTAAATTGCCGTCGCGGCGTTTTTCCGCTTTGGAACACGAAAGCGTGATCGCGCCGTTTCGACGTAACATCGTTGTGTTTCGCCCCGTATACGCAAGCGGAGCCGGAGACACCAAATGACAACCGATCGATTCGGCATGGCGACCTCGACCGCCAATGACGCCGCCCTGCGCGACTTCGAGGAAGCGACCTTCGCGATCGCCGCGCACAAGCCAGGTGTCGCCGACTCGCTGGCCCGCGCGCTTGAAAAGGAGCCACAATTCGTCGCCGCCCACGCGCTTCTCGGCTTCGCGAACGTCTTGCTGGCGCGCGTGGAGACAATATCCATCGGCCGGGACTGTCTCGCCCGGGCGCGCCGGGCGCTGGCGTCCGCCGGCGGTTCGGAGGGCGAGCGCGCGATGGTCGACGCCCTCGCGCTGTCGGTTTCCGGGGGCTTGAACGCCGGCGCGGACCGGCTCGACGCCCATCTGGTCGATCATCCCGAATGCTTCATCGCCGCCAAGCTGGCGCATTCCCTGCGCTTCATGTCGGGCGACGCGCTCGGCATGTTGACCAGCGTCGACCGCACGCTGGTCGCGCTGCCGAAGGACCATCCTGGCCACGGCTTCACGCTCGGCTGCCGGGCCTTCGCGCTTGAGGAACTGGGGGCCTACGACGCCGCCGAGAGGCTTGGCAGGGAGGCGGTGGATTTCGAACCCGAGGATTCCTGGGCCATCCACGCTATTGGCCACGTTCACGAGATGACGGGACGCGCCGCCGACGGGCTGACGTGGATCGAATCCCGGCGCGCCACCTGGACCCATTGCAACAATTTCGCGCTTCATATGAGCTGGCACGCGGCCTTGTTTCAGCTCGAACTCGGTCGAATCGCGCATGTGCTCGACCTTTACGACCGCGAAATCTGGCCGAGCGCCAGCGACGATTTCCGCGACATGTCGAACGCCGTCGCCCTGCTGGCGCGGGTCGAGCAGTTCGGCGTCGATGTCGGCCGCCGGTGGGCCGGGCCGGCGGAGATCGCGGCGCGACGCGCGAAGGACACCACGCTCACCTTCGCGGCGCTTCATAATCTCGTGGCGCTGGTCGCCTCCGGCAACCTCGCCGAAGCGCGCGAACTGGCGTTGGCGCTTGAGGCGCCGGGCGCGAAAGGCGACGATCAAGAAGAGGTTCGCGCGCGTGTCGGCCGTCCCCTCGCGCGGGCGATGCTGGACATGGCCGGTAAAAAAGCGGCGCCCATCGACTTCGCGCGCGTGCTCCGGGACTTGCCGAAAATCGGCGGCAGCAACGCGCAGCGCGATGTCTTCACGCGCCAGCTGGCGCGCATGGCGGCGGAGCGGCGCGACGCCGCGGCGCTGGAGACAGTGCTCGCCGCCCGCCGGACGCTCAAACGCGAGGACAGTTTTGTCGCGCTGACGCGGGCGCGGTTCCAGGCGGCGGAGACCCGGGACGAGGCGCCCGTGGCGGCCACGTCGGCGATCCGGCTGACCGCTTAGCCATCCGCGCGGGATTCCGCTTGCCTGCGCGTCGCGGGCGGGCCATTTGCTGTCATGGGCGCGATGACGCCCACGCGTAAAACCGAGATGATCGTTGACATCGACCGCGGACAGGCCCGCCGCCCCCCTCGAGACCGCGCGCAAGACACCGCGCGATCCCCGGCTCGATTTCTTCCGCGGGCTGGGAATGTTCATCATTCTCTACGCGCACATTCCCAATGGCGAACTCGTCAACTGGATTCCGGCGCGCTTCGGCTTTTCCGACGCGACGGAAATATTCGTCTGCTGTTCCGGCTTCGCCTCGGCCTACGCTTTTGGGCGCGTTTTCGACATCGCGGGCTGGCGCGTCGGCGCGACGCGCATCGCCTACCGGATTTGGCAGGTCTACTGGGGACACATCGGCGTCTTCGTCGTGATCGTCGCCATGCTGGGCGCGATCGACGCCCGCCTTGGCACGAAATTCGCCGGGCAGGAGCTCAACCTCGCGCCTTTTCTAGCCGACCCCGGGGCTATGATGGCGCATTTCATGACGCTGACGTATGTGCCGAATTTCTTCGACATCCTGCCGATGTACCTTGTCATTCTGGCGATGGTGCCCGTCGCGATGGCCATCGCGCGCTTTTCGCTCGTCGCGGTCGCGGCCGTCTCCATCCTCCTTTGGTTCGCCGCCGACATACATCTGATCGAATTGCTGGCGGAGCCCTGGTCCGACCGGCCCTGGTATTTCAATCCATTCGCGTGGCAGCTGGTGTTCTTCACCGGATTTGGATTCGGCATGCGGTGGTGGCCAGCGCCGCCGCGCGACCGGCGGCTGGTCATAGCCTCGATCGTCGTTCTCGTCGCGGCGGCGCCCTTCGCCTGCCACTTTGGTTTCCGCTGTTACGCGTGGTGGGGCTATTCGCCCTGGCTTGGCGACGCGCACGACGCGATTCAGCTTTATCTGAGCGACAAGTCGCATCTTGGAATATTCCGCTACATCCATTTCCTCGCGCTGGCCTATCTTTCCTATCTTTTGGCTGGAGAGCGCGGCGGCAATCTGACCGGCTGGTTCGTCGAGGCGATGATGCGCGTTGGCCGGCAAACGCTGGCGGTGTTCATGTCCGGCCTTGTCATCGCCCAGTTGCTCGGCGTCGTGTTGGCCGAGTTTGGCGACAACGCGCTGACGCAAGTTATCGTCAACGCGGGCGGCAGCGTCGCGCTTTATTGCGTCGCGATCACGGTCGATTATTTTAAGAACGCCGGCGCACGAAAGAACCCGCCGCCGCCTCGGCGAGCGCCGGTCAAGTCGTCGCGATCCGGAGACATCGAACATGAGGCCAGCGCGGCTTAGTTATTTTCTCGCCGCGCCCAGCGCCGACCCGCTTTGACGGCGCTTAATAATCCTGCGCGATTTTCTGCAACCGCTCGGCGACGCTCGCCGGCATTCCATAGACGCGGGCGATATCGGCCTGCAACGCCTCCCCCGCGGTCGGCTTGTTGATGTCGAGACGCTGTTTTTTCGCTTCGGCCAGAAACTCCGGATCCCCGAATGTCGCCAGCATCGCCGCGCGCAGCGCCGCGGCCCGGTCCGGCGGCAGATCCGGCGGCGCGACGAAGGGCCGGCCAGCGGCGAGCGGCGCGTAGGCGGCCTCGAACAGAAGCTTGTCTTCCGTGTTTTTCAAGAGGTCCGGACCATAGGGCGTGGCGCCCAGCGCCGGCTCTTTTTGCGGCCCGTATTGCACGAGAATGTTGATTTTCTTGTCCCGGATCCAGTCCGGCTTGGTCGATGTCAGCGACGACCAGAAGGTCACGCCGAAGGAGTCGATCTCGCCGCGCTCCATGGCGAGATAGGCCTCGTTTTGGCCTGGAAACCCGTTGACGGTCTTGATCTTCAAGCCCAGAAGTTCGTTCAACAACCGCGCGTAGAAACTTGGAGCGGAATTGGCGCCCGACGTGCCGGCCGTGAACTCGAACCGGCGAGCGTCGTCGAGGTTTTTCACGCGCGACGCGCCCCAAGTGATCAAGAGCCCTGTTTCAACGGACGGGGTGCCCAGCCACGTCAGCTTCGTCGCGTCGTAGTCGGCCTCCTTGGTGCCAAACAGCGGCTCGAACGGCGTGTTGTTCTGAACGCCGGCGATGGTCAAGCCGTCGCGCGGCGCGACGTGGGCGATGTAGCTGGTGGCGATGATGCCGCCCGCGCCCGGCATGTTGCGCACAATCACCGAGGGGTTGCCGGGAATGTGTCGGCCGAGATAACGCGCCACAGCGCGTGTCAGCGCGTCGTAGCCGCCGCCCGGCGACGAACTCACGACAAAATTAAGCGTCTTGCCCCGGTAGAAATCCTCCACCGGATCGGCCATCGCCGGCGTGGCGAGCGCGACCGTCGATGCGAACAGGGCGCGCGCGAAATACGACATCTCATTTCCCCCGGGGAGGCGCTTGTCCGCGCCGTTCGCCGCCAAGGGTAACCCCAACCAGGTTCTTGGGAAAGCCGCCTCAGGCCACCAGAGTTTCGGCGAAAGCGTCCACTCTTCCGCGCATCGCCGTCGCCATTTCGTCGAGCGCGTGGGCGAGATCGACCACCGTGTCCGCGCTGTGGCCGGTCTGGTGAACCGCCGCCTCCACGCTTTCGACATGCTGGGACATGGCCGCGGCGCCGGACGCCGCCGAGCGGACGTTGCGGGCGATTTCGTGGGTCGAGGCGCCCTGTTCGTGCACGGCGGCGGCGATAATGGTCGATATCTGCTCCACCTCGCCGATCTTGCGCTGGATCATCTCGATGGCGCCAACGGAGACATTTGTCGCCGCCTGCATTTCGGCGATCTGATCGGAGATGTCCTGCGTCGCGCGAGCCGTTTGCGTGGCGAGGTTCTTCACTTCCTGGGCGACGACGGCGAAGCCGCGGCCCGCCTCGCCCGCGCGCGCGGCCTCGATGGTGGCGTTGAGCGCCAGCAGGTTGGTCTGAGCCGCGATTCGCGAAATCAGGCTGACCACGTCGCCGACCTTGCGGGCCGCCGCCGACAGGCGCGCCATGCCCGCGGACGAATTCTGCGCCTCCTCGACCGCGCGCTGGACGACCGTCGTCGATTGCACGACCTGGCGGTTGATTTCGCTGATGGATTCGAGAAGCTGCTCGGACGACAGGGCCACCGACGACACGTCTCCGGCGGCGTCGCGCGAGGCCTGGCGGGCGTTGGCGCTGTCATCGGTGGCGAGCCGCGCCGCGGCGGTCATGGATTCCGACGCCGAACTCATTTGCTTCGTCATGTCGCCGAGCCGCGAGACCACCTGCGTCAAATCCCCGCTGAAAGTGGTAACGCGCTCGCGGATGCTCGCCTCGCGGCGCAGCTGCGCCTCGCGGTCGTCGCGGGTCTTCAGTTCCGCGACAAGGTCGTTGTTGCGCTTGACCGCGTCGCGCAGCACCGCCATCGACCGCGCGATCTCTCCGATCTCGTCGTCGCGCTCGGTGAAGCCGATCTCGATCGCCGTGTCGCCAGAGGCGAGCTCACCCATGTCAAAAGCGAGCCGCCGCACGGGTTTTGACAGGGTCGCGTGCATGACCGGGATCGAAACGAACAAAATCAGCGCGGCGATGGCCACGGCGCCGCCGCCGAGCGACCACACCAGCCATTGGGCGTTCTCCGCCAGCATCGACGCGCGGGCGGCGATCGCGTCGGGCGAAAGCGACGCCAGAGAGCGCGCCTGATCGCGCACGTTCATGGCCATGAGCATGCCAAGCGCGCCGAAAGAGGCGACAAACGCGAGAAACAGAACCTGCCGCAGCACCAGGCTGCCGCCAAATGAAATTCTCGGCATCGTCGCACCATTCGCCAAAGTCGCGCCACCTTAACCGGCCGAACTTCACACGCGGTTAACGAGGTCTTGGAAAAAGCCGGGTTGACGAGCCCGGCCCGGGGCGTGTTCATGTCGGGCCTCGCGGCGTCCCGCGGGCGGGAGTTTAGCCATGGGTTTGACGGTCGCGGTCCAGATGGACCCTATCGAGCGCATCAACGTCGCGGGCGATTCGACCTTCGCGCTGATGCTGGAGGCCCGCGCGCGCGGCCATTCGCTTCTGTATTATACGCCCGACAAAATATCGCTCCGCGACGGCGCGGTGGTGGCGGAGGCCCGCCCCGTCGAGGTCCGCGATGTGGTCGGCGACCACTTCGATCTCGGGGCGCCCGAACACGTCGATCTCGCGAAGGTCGACGTCGTGCTGCTCAGGCAGGACCCGCCGTTCGACCTGTCCTACATCACGACGACGCATCTCCTGGAGCGCGTTCACCCGAAGACTCTGGTCGTCAACAATCCCGCCAGCGTCCGCGACGCGCCGGAAAAGGTTTTCGTGCTGAATTATCCCCAGCTCATGCCGCCGACCCTGATCAGCCGCGACAAGGCCCTGATCGAGGCTTTCCGCGCCGAGCATGGCGACGTGGTGATGAAGCCGCTGTACGGCCACGGCGGCGGCGGTGTCTTCAAGGTGGCGCCGAAAGACCCCAACTTCGGCTCGTTGTTCGACCTGTTCTCGACGACGTTCCGCGAACCCTGGGTGATTCAGCGCTTCCTGCCCAAGGTCAGCGAGGGCGACAAGCGCATCATCCTTGTCGACGGCGTGGCGGCGGGCGTCGTCAACCGCGTGCCGGCGGAAAACGACATCCGCTCCAACATGGTGCGCGGCGGCGCGGCCCGGCCCACCGACCTGAACGCGCGAGAGAGGGAAATCTGCGAGACAATCGGGCCCGAGCTCAGGAAACGCGGACTGCTGTTCGTCGGCATCGACGTGATCGACGGCAATCTCACGGAAATCAACGTCACCTCTCCGACGGGCGTGCGCGCCATCAAGCGCATCGGCGGCCCTGATCTGGCGGTGACGATCTGGGACGCGATCGAGGCGAAGCGGCGCGGCTGAGCGTCGCCTCTCCCGGAGGAAAACGTTTTGGAAACGCGATTCGATGTTGTCGTCGTGGGTGGCGGCGTCGCCGGCATGACCGCCGGCATGACCGCGGCGCGACTGGGACGCCGCGCGCTGGTCATCACCGGCGACATCCTCGGCGGCCAACTCGCGAGCATCGAGAAGATCGAGGGCTACCCCGGCTTCATCGAGGGCGTACCGGGTTACGACCTCCTCCCGATGGCTCAGGAACAGGCCGAGAACGCAGGCGCGGAATTCATGATGGCGCGGCTGGAATCGCTCGTCCAGCGCAACGGCGACTGGTTGCTGGAGACCGACCAAGGCGCCGTAACCGCGCGGGGGGTTGTGCTCGCGACGGGCGCGTCGCTTCGCAAGCTCGACGTCCCAGGCGAACAGCGCCTGTTCGGCAAGGGGGTCAGCCATTGCGCGGGTTGCGACGGGCCTCTGCTGCGCGGCCGGGTCGCCATCGTCGCCGGCGGCGGAGATTCCGCCATGCAGGAGGCGCTGACCCTCGCCGCCCACGCGTCGAAGGTGATCCTGATTGAACGCGGCGGCGCGTTGACGGGGCAGGAAAGCTACCGCGCGCGTGTCGCCGGCGAAGCGAAGATCGAGCTTCGCTTCAACACGTGGATCGAGGAAATATTGGGCGACGTCGAAGTCGTGGGCGTTCGGGCCCGCGACGTGGGTGGCGAAGCGTTCGAAATTCCGACCTCCGCGGTGTTCGCCTACATTGGCCTGCGGCGCGACAACGCTGTCGCCGCGAACGCGCTCGATCTCGACGCCGACGGCGCGATTCCGGTCGATAGTCGGATGCGGGCGCGTCCGGCGGGCCTTTGCGCCGCGGGCAACGCGCGGTCCGGTTCTTCATTCCGCGCCATCGGCGCCGCGGGCGACGGCGCCAACGCGGCGGCCGCGCTCGACGGCTATCTCGCCACAGGCGAGTGGCCCGCCGCATGAGCGTCGCGCGACGGTTTGCGGTGAATTTCCCCGACGCCGTCATGGCCTCCCTCTTGCTTCGGGCGGGGCGGCGCGCCATGAGTCGGCGAGGCCGCGTTCGACCAAGGTTCCGATGATCAACGAGCCCCCGCCATCGCCGACACCGGAGTTGAAACCCGCCTTCGGCTCGGGCATTCGCACTTGGTTTCTGACAGGTATCGTCGTCGCCGGTCCGCTGGCGGTGACAGTATGGCTCGTCGTCTGGTTCAGCGGCACGGTCGATTCGCTGGTCAGACCCTTGGTGCCCCCGCAGCTCTGGCCCGACAATTATTTGCCGGTGAGAGTCCCTGGCACCGGCGTGGTGCTGGCGTTTTTCGGCCTCACATTGCTGGGCTTCCTGACCGCGAATCTCGCCGGGCGCTCGCTAATTCGCTTTAGCGAGCGGCTGCTCGACCGCATCCCCGCCGTGCGCGGCGTCTACAAGGGCGTCAAACAGGTGTTCGAAACCCTGTTTTCGCAGAGCGGCACGTCGTTCCGAAAGGTCGGCCTGATCGAATACCCCGGGCCGGGCCTTTGGTCGGTGGTGCTGATTTCAACGCCCCCGTCGCCAATCATCGCCCACGCGCTGCCGGACGCGGGAGACCATGTTTCCGTGTTTTTACCGTGCGCGCCCAATCCGACCACCGGCTTTTGGTTCTATCTGCCGGTCGAAAAAATCCGCGAGATCGATGTCAGCGTCGACGAGGCGTTCAAGCTGATCATGTCGGCGGGCGTGATCCAGCCGGGACAGAACAAGACGGGCTGACGGCGCGCCGCGCTGTTTCCCCCAGCCGGAAAAAGTGCTTTAGGAACGGCCGTCGTCACGGAACCCGCCGCATGTCCTCCGCCCCCGCCTTGCCGTCCGCCCTTGACCCCACACGGTCGTTTCAAGGCCTGATTCTGACCCTGCAACGCTTCTGGGCCGAACAAGGCTGCGTCATTCTCCAGCCCTACGACATGGAAGTTGGCGCTGGAACATTTCATCCCGCCACGACTTTGCGCTCGCTGGGCCCCAAACCGTGGAAAGCCGCGTATGTGCAGCCCTCGCGGCGTCCCAAGGACGGGCGCTACGGCGAGAACCCCAACCGGCTTCAGCATTATTACCAATATCAGGTGATTCTGAAGCCATCGCCGCCCGATTTGCAGGATCTTTATCTCGCCTCGCTCAAGGCGATCGGAGTCGACGCCGCGCTGCACGACATCCGGTTTGTCGAGGACGATTGGGAAAGCCCGACGCTCGGAGCGTGGGGACTTGGCTGGGAATGCTGGTGCGATGGCATGGAAGTCAGCCAGTTCACTTATTTTCAGCAGGTGGCCGGCATCGAATGCGCGCCAGTGTCGGGAGAGTTGACCTACGGGCTTGAGCGCCTGGCCATGTATGTGCAGGGCGTGGACAACGTCTACGACCTCAACTTCAACGGCGGCGAGGGCGTGGACCGCGTCAGCTACGGCGAGGTGTTCAAGCAGGCCGAGCAGGAATTTTCCCGCCACAATTTCGAATACGCGAACACCGCCATGCTGTTCCAGCATTTCAAGGACGCCGAAGCCGAGTGCAAGGCGTTGCTGGAAAAGGGCGAGGCGGCCGAAGGCGCGAGCGACACCCGGCACAAGCTGGCGTTGCCGGCCTACGATCAATGCGTCAAGGCTTCGCACCGCTTCAATCTGCTCGACGCGCGCGGCGTCATCTCGGTCACCGAGCGCCAAAGCTACATCTTGCGCGTGCGGGAACTCGCGAAAGCCTGCGGCGCGGCGTGGTTGAAAACCGAGGGCGGCGGCGCGCCGGCGTGAAGCGGGGGTGGCGCGCGCCTATTCCGGCTGAATGCCCGCCGCGTTCGCCACGGCGCTCCATTTCGCCATTTCGGCGCGGATGACGGCGGCGAACGCCTCGGGCGTGTCGCCGACGGGCTCGGCGCCCTCGTTGGCGAAGCGTTGGCGCATTTCGGGCGTCGAAAGCCCCTTGACCGTCGCGTCGTGGGCGCGGCGGACGATGTCGGGCGGCGTGCCCGCCGGGGCCAGCAAGCCAAACCACTGAATCGCCTCGAAGCCGGGCACGCCCGATTCGGCGATGGTCGGCGTGTCGGGCGCGAAGGTGGAGCGTTGGGCCGAGGACATCGCCAGCAGGCGCAGCGACCCCGAATCGATTTGCGGCTTCGCCGAAAGATAGTTCACCTGCATCGACGAGACCCGCTCGCCGACAACGTCGATCAGCGCCGGCGCGACGCCGGTGTAGGGGACGTGGGTGATATCGACATGCGCCATGTCTTTCAGCAACTCCATCGCCATGTGGGGCTGCGTGCCAATGCCCGCCGAGCCATAGGTGAGCTTGCCCGGATTTTTTCGCGCGGCGTCCATGAAATCCACGAAGCTCGCGTAAGGCTGCGCCTTGCCGACAACAAAGGCGTTGGGCAGCGCCACCAGACGCGTGATGGGCGCGAAATCCCGCCGCGCGTCGTAAGGAAGCTTTTTGTAGGTGACATGGTTGATCGCCAGCGTGCTCGCCGACACCAGAAGCGTGTAACCGTCGGGCGCGGCGCGCGCCACGACATCGCTGCCGATCACGTTGCCCGCCCCCGCGCGGTTTTCCACGAAAAATTGCTGGCCGAGGTCGCGCGTCAAAAAGTCGGCGACGATGCGCGCCACCGTGTCCGTGCCGCCACCAGGCGCGGAAGCGACGACCATGCGCACGGGTTTTTCCGGCCAGGCCGCGAGGGCGGGCGCGGCGGCGAGGAAAGCGAACGCCGCCGTCGTGAAACGACCAAACCTCATCCCACGGCCCCTATTTTCGCGCCGCCAGCTTCGATCGGCCTGCCCGCGATCAGCACAAACGCGATCACGCAGGGCTCGCTGCCCCGGTTGATCCAGTCGTGAATGGTGCCGCGCTGCACCAGCACGTCACCGGCGCGCAACTTCACTTCAACGCCGTCGTCGAGGCGCATGTCAATTTCGCCGGAAAGAACCGCCGCGTAATCGACCGTCCCCGTGCGATGGTTGCGTGGCGCGACGCCCGGCTCGTATCGAACCACCCGGAAAATCGCGCCGTCGTCGCCGCATTCGCGCACGTCGCGCAAGCCGCCATCGCCCTCTTCGCGGTTGTCCACGGGCGTCGCGGCGTGCGACCAGATCACCGTGCTCGAATAGCCTGGACGCGTCGAAATCACGTTTTTGGCGATCTCGTCGATGGCGACGACGGCCTTCCCTTCGGGCGAGTGGCCTGTGACGACGCGGCGGATGGAAATGGGCATCGATTCACCTCTCCTTGCGAGCCGCAGCATGGCTTCATGCGCCGTCAAACGCAATTTAATTCAATTTTGACCGTCATTTTCGTTAACCCTCGTTCGTAACCCCGCGCATACCCGGCGAGCCGAAACTGTCCCTGTCGAACAAGCATGGAGCTCCCGAATGGGAGCCAGGGGACGCGTCATGTCGATCTTGGTTTTGTCCGGACCCGGCGGTCCGTTTCTGGATGTCGCGGGATTCAATCGCAAAGCGCGCGCCCGGTTCGCGCGCTGGTCGATGTATGTCGCCGGCGGCCTTGTGATGACCGGATTGGCGACCGTTGCCCTGACCGGCGCCCAGAGCGCGCCCGCGCCGGTCGCCACGCCGGCGCCCCAGACCGCGCCGCCGCCCCAATGGGCCGAGGTCAACCATCCCCTGCGGTTCTATTCGCTGCAAAGCCCCGATTTTGGCCGCGAGCCCCGCGTCTACCAAGCCCGCGGCGTCCAGCCAGGCGGCGGCAGACAGGACATTCTGCTGTTTGGGCCAGCGAACCCCGGCGAGCAGCCTGTTTTGCGGGTGTCTGTCTATCGCAAAGGGACCGAGCGCGACTCCGAGGCGCGCTTCTACGTCGAGATGGCGCGGCAGGCCGCGCTTTCCGGGCTTTCAATCGTTCGCAGCGCCCAACCCGGCGACATGCCAACCCGGTTTGGCGTCTTCGAGACCGCCGACGTGACAATGGCGTCCCCTGCCGGCGACGCGGCCTGCCTTGGCTACAAGCTGGATTTGACGAACCCAGGCCTGAGAATTTCGGGCTTCGCCTGCGGCACGCCATCGCGGCCGATGGATCGCCGGACACTGGCCTGCGCGCTCGACCGTCTGGATCTTGTCTCGGTTGGCGCCGACCGCGCCGCCGGACGCTTTTTCGCCGGCGCGGAGCAAAACCGCGGCGCGGGCTGCGGCAGCGCTCGCTCCGCTGGCTGGCTCGATTCCGGCCCCGTGAAACCCGATTTGCGCCCGACCAAAGCGGGTCAAGCCTTGGCCCGCAAGTAACGCGCGATTCCGCCGGAACGGCGCGCGACCGCTCCCGTTCCCCGTTCCGGTGGAATTTTTAGGATGCCGGCGAATTTCGCGGTCATCCGGGCGGAAATCGTCGCGCCGGGCCTTTCCGCCGGCGAAAAAAACGATATGTAGCTTGTAGGAACTTTTGCTCGATTCCGGGATATCCGAAATGCGCCGCAGCCCCGCTCTCCTCCTCGCCCTCGCCGCCGTCGCGGGTTTCGCCGCAGCGAGCACCTCCGCGCAAGCCGCCCGGCGCCACCACGGGCATGGCCTTCACGCTCAATTCGCCGGCCACCCGCTGACGGTGAACAAGCGCCCCTTCACCGATAGCGGCAATGTCGTGCCGGTTGGCCGGGAAACCGGCTACGTCGCCGTCGGCCAGAGCGATCATCGCCAGTTCCCCGGCGTGACTGGCTACCGCTACGGTGGCGAGACCCTGCCGGGCCGGTTTGAAAACCCCGGCGCGGGTCCGCTGTTCAATTTCTGAAACGGCGCGGGTTCTGAAGTGGCGAAACCGCGCTACGGCGCGATCAGCCCCGACGCGATGTTGATCGTCAACGCCAGGATCGCGGTGTTGAACACAAACGACAGCAGCGAGTGCACCAGCGAAAGCCGCCGCATGACGGATGTCGTGATCTCGACGTCGGAGGTTTGCGACGCGACGCCGATGACAAACGCGAAATAGGCGAAGTCCGAATAGGCCGGCGTCTTGGTGCCCGGGAAACACAGCCCGCCGCGGAACTCCTCCGGCAGCTCCAGCTCCGAGTCCCGCTCGATGAAATATTCGTGCGCGTAATGCTGCATGAACATCAGGTGCGTGAAGGTCCACGCGCTCACGATCGTCGCGAACGCCAGCGTCAGATGCATGGCGTGGTAAATGCCTTTGGAATCCTTTACCGCCGTCAACTGGTCCACAATGGCCACAAACGCCGCCGTCGCCGCGACGCAGGCGAGCGTCAAGGCGATGAAACGGCCTTCGTCGGCGTCGACGGCGTATCGCTTGATGTCCTCGGCGTCGGCGCCAGACAACATAAAGAAAGCCGCCACGACATACAGCGTCGCCGCCACGTTCCAGCCCACAAGCGCGCGGGTCGAATCGCGCCATTCGTCCGGCATGACGAAATAAACCGCGACCCCGATGGCCACGGACACAAACAACCGCCCACGCGCCCGGATGTTGCGGACGAACACATTGCGTTTCCGCGCGCCACCAGGGGTCATGCCGGTCTTCCTAAAATTCGCGCGCCGCGACGAAGCGGGCGGCCGCGGCTAAAACCCCGGCCTTGTCGCCGAACATATCGAGCGCCCGAATCGCCCGCGCGACGAACTCATCGCGGATTGCGCGCGCGCCCTCGATTCCCGACACGCCCACCAAGGTGGCCTTGTGCCGCCCGGCGTCCTTGCCCGCGCGCTTGCCCAGCGTGACTGTGTCGCCCTCCGCGTCGAGAATATCGTCGGCGATCTGGAACGCCGCGCCAAGCGCGCGCCCGTATTCGTTGAGGGCCTTGCGCTCCGCCGCGGAAGCGCCGGCCAGGATCGCTCCGGCCTCGACCGAAAACCGCAACAGCGCGCCGGTTTTCATCGCCTGCAACAATTCAACGTGTTTGCGCGTAAACGCGCCCTCGTGCCGCTCGGCGTCGAGGTCGAGCATTTGGCCGCCGGCCATGCCGCCCAGGCCCGAGGCGCGGGCGAGACCCAGCGTAAAGTCGGCCCGGATGGCCGGGTCGGGATGAGTCGGCGGGGCCGCGGCGATGTCGAAGGCGAGCGTCAGCAGCGCGTCGCCCGCGAGAATGGCGGTCGCCTCGTCGAACGCCTTGTGCGCGGTCGGCCGGCCGCGGCGCAGATCGTCGTCGTCCATCGCGGGCAAATCGTCATGAACAAGGGAATAACAATGCACGCATTCCACGGCGCAGGCCGCGCGCAAAACCCTGGCGCCCCGCGCGCCCAACATGGCGGCTGTCTCAACGACAAGGAACGGCCGCAGCCGCTTGCCGCCGCCCAGCGCCGCGTGCCGCATCGCCGCTAGCAGGCGCGCCGGCCGGGCGAGTTCCCCCGGGCCGGCTCGCGCGGCCAGCAAGGCGTCGAGCGCGACTTCGACGCGCGCGCCGCATTTGGCGAGGCGGATTTCAAAAGAAGGAGTCAAATCGGACCTCGCGAGCGGGCGGGAGCTGTGTTCATGGGGCCGCCGCAAGCGCGAGCCGAGGTCCGCGAACCGCCGGACCGGCGCGCGTCGCGGCCAAGGGCGAAGTCACATCGGCTTGCGAAACTTGAGCGCGAACGCGTCAACCGGCGTGGGGTTTTTGAAAATCACCGTTTCCCGCGTGTCTTCGGGATGGCGCAAAAACTGCGCGTCTTCGACGAACTGGAACCCGGCCGCCTCGACCTCCTCGCGCAGGGAATGCTCGGCGATGCGATGCAGCGTTTTGCCGACCTTCGCGCCGTCCTCCGGCTTCGCCGACCAATCCGTCAGCACAAAAAAACCGCCCGGCTTCAACGCCGCCATGATCGCCTTGTTCATCTTCGGACGATCGACGTCCATGTAGGTGGTGTCGTGGTAGAAATCGAAGAATGTCACGAGATCGAGGTTTTTCGCGTCCTCGGGCGCGGGATCGTCGAAAGGCCGCGCGAGCTGGGTGACGTTCGCCATCGACTGCGACTTCAGGCGCTCCAGAAACTTCGGCGGCTCTTTGTCGTTTTGGCCCCAGACATGGCCCGTCGGCCCCGTGGCGCGCGCCATCAACTCGGTGCTGTAGCCAGCGCCCGCGCCCATATCCAGAATGCGCCAGCCGTATTTAACCCCGGCGAACGCGAGCAATTGCGCGGGGTGGCGCTTGCCGTCGCTGGCGCGATCGGCGTCGGCGCGGTCGGGCGCGGCCATCAGCGCGTCGTAGTCCTGCGCGCGGGCGGGCGCGCCGACGGCGCAAAGCCCGGCCACAAAAGCCGCGAATATGAATTTCGCCTTCATACGTCGTCTCCTTCAGCGCCCGGGCCGCGCCTGTTCTCGCCGCCTTTGGCGCGCCGCGCAAGGCCATTTGCGCCCGCGCCGGGAAGGGCTAGAAAGCCGGAGGAAATCAAAGAGGAGACGCGGCATGAAAACGGAAGCCATCGCCTACGAAGTCGCCGGCGGCGCGTTCGAAGGACATCTCGTTTACGACGACGCCCACGCGGGGCCGCGTCCGCTGCTGCTTGTCGCGCCGAACTGGGCCGGTGTCACACCGCGCTCGATAGAGCTCGCGGGAGAACTCGCGGCGCGCGGCTACACGGCGTTCCTCGCCGACATGCACGGACTCGACCGCCGGCCCACGGGCAAGGAAAACCCGATGGAGTTCCTCGCGCCCTTGATCGCCGACCCCCGGGCGACGCGCGCGCGGGTCAACGCCGCCTTGAATGTCATGACCGAGGCGGCGGTCGCCCGGAAGGTGGGCAACGCCAAACTCCGCGCCGCCATCGGCTATTGCTTTGGCGGCTCGAACGTCCTCGACCTCGCGCGCTCCGGCGCGGATGTCGCGGCCGTCGTCAGCATGCACGGCAACCTGAAAACGCGCCTTGAAGCGAAAAAGGGAGAGGTGAAGGCCGCCGTCCTCGTGGTGCACGGCGCCGACGACCCCGTCGCGCCGAAGGGAGACCGCGACGCGCTCGAGGCGGAAATGCGCGCGGCCGAGGCCGACTGGACGATTCTCGCCTTCGGCGGCGTTTTCCACGGCTTCACCGACCCCATGTCGAACCGCCCGCCATCGTCGCGGTTCTCGTCGCGCGCGACGCGGTACGGCTACGGGCTGGCCGACACGTTCATCGCCGACGCCTTCGCCGGGAAGCTGTAGGATAAAAGAAACAGCGGGCGCGGCTCAGGTCGCGCCCAGCTTCGCGCGGACGAGCTTCGCGCCCGCCACCATCGCGCATATCTTGCCGTAGGCGACGTCGCGCGGCAGGTATTTGAGACCGCAATCGGGCGCGACGATCAATCTTTCCACCGGCGCGTGCGGCAGCGCGCGCTCGATGCGGGCGGCGACGACCTCCGGGGTTTCAATCGCGTGGTTTTCGAGATCGATCACGCCCAGAATAATGTGTTTCGACGACAGGCCGCGCAACACGGCGAGATCGAGATTGGGTTGCGCCGTCTCTATCGACACCTGGTCGAACTTCGAGCGCTCGAGCTCGGACAAAAACGCGTAGGCCGGCGGCTTGTTCTTCACCAGCGCGGCGTAGCCGAAACAAAGGTGGATGGCGGTGGGCACCTTCACCCCGTCGAGCGCGCGGTCGAGCGCCTCGACGCCGAACGCCCGGGCCTGAACGGCGCGCGCCTGCATGTAGGGCTCGTCGATCTGCACGACATCCGCGCCCGCGGCGACCAGGTCCTTGATCTCCTCGTTGACGCAGGCGGCGTAGGCCATCGCGACCTTCGCCTCGTCGCCGTAGTGAAAATCCTTCGCCTGCATCGCCATGGTGAAGGGGCCGGGCACGGTGATCTTTATTTTGCGGTCGGTGTTGCGGCGCAGAAACTCGACGTCCCGGACTTCCACCGGATATTTGCGCCTCAGCGGGCCGATCACGCGCGGCACAAGGTCGGGCTTGCCGCTGCGGCTCGGCACAACGGCGGGGTTGTCGATGTCGAGCCCTTCAAGCGCGGTGGCGAAACGGTTCGAATAGGATTCGCGCCGCATTTCGCCGTCGGTGACGATATCGATCCCAGCCCGCTCCTGATCGCGGATGGCGAGCAGCGTCGCGTCGTCCTGCGCCTGCTCGAGAAACTCCGGCGCGACGCGCCACAGTTCCTTCGCGCGCACCCGCGGCGGCGGCCGCGTCGCCAGCGTCTGGCGGTCGATCAGCCAATCGGGCTGCGGATAGGAGCCGACAATCGTGGTTGGAAGCAGCATGGGTTCCTCCGTTCGCGCCGGCGCGCGCTTGTCACGCCGGCGCGCGCTTGGCTTCCTCGATCATGCGCCACACCCGTTCCGGCGTGGCGGGCATGACGATGTCCTTGACGCCGAGATGCGACAAGGCGTCGACCATGGCGTTGGCCATCGCCGGCAACGCGCCGACACAGCCAGCCTCGCCCGCGCCCTTGACGCCGAGAAGGTTCGTCTTCGTCGGCGTGGGCATCGCCTTGATGTCGATGTGCGGAAACAACTCCGCGTGCGGCATGGCGTAGTCCATGAACGAGCCGGTGAGGATTTGCCCGCTTTGATCGTCGAAGCGGATCTCCTCCATGACCATTTGGCCAACCCCCTGCGCGATGCCGCCGACGATCTGGCCCTTGAGCAGCTTCGGGTTCATCACGACGCCGACATCGTCGGTGACGACGTATCTCTCAATCGACGTGACGCCGGTCTCCGGATCGATCTCCACCTCGATGATGTGGCAGCCGTTGGGATAATTCTGCCGCGAGGCGTGGAAGACGGCGTTGGCGTTGAGGCCGATCTCCATGCCTTGCGGCAGGTTCTTCGGGCTCATGGCGGAGCGCGCCACCTCCCTCATCGTCAGGCTGCGGTTTGTCTTGGGGCTGGTGAAGACGCCCTCCGCGTAGTCCACCTCCTCCACTTGCAGCATGTGCGCGGCGATCCGCCTCGCCTTCGCCACGACTTTCTCGGTGGCGGAGAAAACCGCCGAACCCCCGAGCGCCGACGTGCGCGAACCACCGGTGCCCTCGCCCAGAAACACCTGGTCGGTGTCGCCTTGCAAATAGTGGATCTCGTCCGGGTGTATGCCGAGTCGATCCGACACGATCTGCTTGAACACCGTTTCGTGCCCCTGTCCCTGCGTCACCGACCCGGCGACGAGCGTGATTGAGCCTGTGCGGTCGAAGCGCACTTCCGCGCCTTCGAACCCCGGCCCCGCGGCCTTCTCGATGGTGTAGGAAATGCCTATGCCACGCAGTTTTCCACGTTCGCGCGCCGCGGCGCGCCGGGCTTCGAAGCCCTTGTAGTCGACCATCTCCAGCGCGCCGTCGAGCACCTTCTCGAACTCGCCGCAATCGTAGTTGAACGACAGCCCGGTTTGAAACGGCATCGCGTCCGGCGAAATCATGTTGCGGCGGCGCAGTTCGGCCGGATCGACGCCAAGCTCGTCGGCGGCGATGTCGACGAGACGCTCGATCACGAAGGCGGCCTCCGGCCGGCCGTTGCCGCGGAAGGGCCGCATGATGTTGGTGTTGGTGTAGCAGCCCGTCACGTCGACATGGACGGCTGGCGTCGTGTAAACGCCGGCGAGCGTGCCGAGATTGCTGTAGCTGCCGCTGTCCGAACCCGGCTGCGTGTAGGCGCCGACGTTGTTCACGCTGCGCACCCGCAGGGCCGTGAACTTGCCGCGCTCGTCCAGGGCGAGCTCGGCTTCCGTGTGGTTGTCGCGCCCATGCGCGTCGGCGAGAAACGCCTCCGAGCGCGACGCCGTCCACTTCACGGGGCGGCTCAGCGTCTTCGAGGCGAGCAGCACCATGCCGACCTCGTTGAACACGCCCGACTTCATGCCGAAACTGCCGCCGATGTCGCCGGCGACCACGCGCAGCTTGCTTTCCGGCACATGCAATGTCGCGGAGAGCTCCTCGCGGAAATTCAGCGCTCGTTGCAGCGTCGTGTAGCAGGTGTAGCGGTCGGCGGCGCGGTCGTAGTCGCCGATCGAGCCGCGGGTTTCCATGGTCGCGGCGTAAACTCGGCTGAGGCGGAACTTGCGCCTCACCACATGGCGGGCGGCGGCGATCGCGGCGTCGGTCTTCGCCTTGTCGCCTTCGAGATGCACGAAGCAAATGTTGTTCTCGCAGTCCTCGTGCACCAGCGGCGCGCCCGCCTCGGCGGCGCGGATCGAGTCGGTGACCGCGGGCAGCGGCTCGTAGTCGATTTCCACCAGTTCAGCGGCGTCCTGGGCCCGCGCGGCCGTGTCGGCGACAACGAAAACGACGGGGTCGCCGACGTAGCGAACCTTGTCGCTTGTCAGGGCCGGAAACTTCGGCCGATACATTTTCCCGCCGTCGCGGCGCTTCTTGCCGCCGGCGGTCGGCAGGTCGCCGAAGCCGGATTTCGCCCAGTCCTCGCCGGTCAACACGGCGACGACGCCGGGGGCTGCTCGCGCGCGCGAAACGTCGATCTTCAAAATCCGCGCGTGCGCGTGCGGGGAGCGAACAACGTGTCCGTAGGCCATGTTCGGCAAAACCATGTCGTCGACATAGCGCCCGCCGCCGCGCAAAAGGCGCGGGTCTTCGAAGCGGGACACCGGTTGGCCGAGGGCGAACTCACCCATGACAGTCCTTCCCTTCGTTGTTCGCGCTCGACGGCCCTAAGCCGTCAACGCCTCGACGGCGCGGCGCGCGTAGACCTTGACGAGATGCGCGCGATACTCGGCGCTGCAATGGATGTCGCCCATCAGATCGGCGTGCGGCACGGCGATGTCGGCGACCGCCGCGGGGGTGAACGACCTGTCGAGCGCTTCTTCCATCGCCTTGACGCGGAACGCGCAGGGGCCGGCGCCGGTCACCGCGACGCGCGTTCCCGCCGCGAATTGCGCCACCATCACGCCGACGACGGCGTAGCCGGAAGCGGGATGGCGGAACTTCAGGTAATGCGCGCGCTTCGGCTTTTTGAAACGCACCGAGGTTATGATTTCGCCCGGCCGCAGCGCGGTTTCGAACAGGCCGAGGAAATAATCGTCGCCGCGGATCGAGCGTTCGTTGGTGACAACGGTCGCGTCGAGGCCCAACACCGCCGCGGGATAGTCGGCCGCCGGATCGGAGTTCGCCACCGACCCGCCGATGGTGCCGCGATGGCGCACGGCGGGGTCGCCGATGTTGCCGGCGAGCGCCGCGAGCGCGGGAATCGCCGCCGCGACCTCCAGCGACGTCGCCACGGCGAAATGCGGCGTCATGGCTCGGATGACAACCTCGTCTCCCTCGATGGAAACGCCGCGCATGTCGCCAAGGTCGGCGAGGTCGATCAAGTCGCTAGGTTGCGCCAGCCGGTTCTTCAACGTCGGCAACAGCGTCATGCCGCCGGCGAGCAGCTTGCCGTCCTCGGCGCCCTTCAGCTTCGCGGCGGCGTCGGCGAGCGAGGCGGCGCGGTGATAATCGAAGTTGTGCATCGCGCGCTCCTCAGGCTTCCGCGGAGTTGATTCGCGCCGCGTTTATTTTCGCGCTGCCGTCGAGAATGGCCTCGACGATGCCTTGATAACCGGTGCAGCGGCAGATGTTGCCTTCCAGCTCGTGGCGCACGGTCTTCTCGTCCGCGCCCGGCTTGCGGCGCGCGATATCGACGGCCATCATCACCATTCCGGGCGTGCAGAAGCCGCATTGCAATCCATGGTGCTCGCGGAAGGCCTCCTGCATGGGATGCAGAGTTCCGTCCGCCGCCGCGAGGCCCTCGATGGTCGTGATCGACCTGCCCACGGCCTGCACGGCGAGCATGGTGCAGGATTTCACCGCCACGCCGTCGACATGCACGACGCAACATCCGCATTGCGTTGTGTCGCAGCCGACATGCGTGCCGGTGAGGCGCAAGTGCTCGCGGATGAATTGCGCGAGCAGGGTCCGCGCCTCCACCTGGCCCGCGACGGCGGCGCCGTTCACGGTCATTTTCACGTCGTACAACACGTCCGCTCCTCCCGATGTCCGTCGCCGCTCACGCGGCCTTGTTCGATTTGGCGGCCTCGATGGCGCGCCACACGCGCTCGGCCGTCAGCGGCATGTCGATATGGCGCACGCCGTAGCCGCGCAGCGCGTCGGCGACCGCGGAAACGATCGCCGGCGGCGCGCCGCACGAGCCCGCCTCGCCCGCGCCCTTGACGCCGAGCCAGCTCGACTTGCTCGGCACCACGTTGAACCGCGCGTCGATATGCGCCATGTGCGCCGCGCGCGGCATGCCGTAGTCCATGTAGGAGGCCGTCAACAACTGGCCCGCCTCGTCGTAGACGACGTCCTCCGTCAGCACCTGTCCAACGCCTTGCGCGACGCCGCCATAGACCTGGCCATGCACGATGAAGGGATTCAGCACCACGCCGCAATCGTCGACGGCGACATAATTCAACAATTCGATCACGCCGGTTTCCGGATCGACTTCGAGTTCGACCACATGCGCGCCGTTCGGAAAATTCTCGCTGTCGCCCTTGTAGGTCGTCTCCTCGTCGAGGCCGGGCGTCACGCCTTCCGGCAGGCGCGCGGGGTCGCGCGACGCGCGCGCGACTTCGTCGATCGTCACGCCGCCGGCGCCGGCGCTGAAAACGCCGGCCTCGAAAACAACGCGCTCGGCCTCCGTCTGCAGCAGGTGCGCGGCGATCTTGCGCGCTTTGACAAGTATGGCGTCGCAGGCCTGCTTGACGCCCATGCCGCCCACCATCGACGAGCGCGAGCCGAACGTGCCGATGGAGGTCTCCGGCGAATTCGCGGTGTCGCCGTTGACGAGGGCGACGCGGTCGTAGTCGACGCCCAGAAACTCGTGCACCAGTTGCGAATAGACAGTCGCGTGGCCCTGCCCGTGCGAGTAGGTGCCGGCGATCACAGTCACGCCGCCGTCGTCCTCGAAGCGCACGCGCATGCCCTCGAGCGGCCGGCTGCCCGCGCCTTCGATGAACACCGCGAGGCCGATGCCGCGCTTCTTGCCGCGTTTTTCGGAAACCGCGCGGCGGGCCTCGAAACCCTTCCAGTCCGCCGCTTCCAGCGCCATGTTCATGGTGCCGTCGAAATCGCCGCTGTCGATCTCGAAGCCGAGATGCGTCTTGTAGGGCATCTGCTCCGGGCGAATGAAATTGCGCCGGCGGATTTCCTCGCGCGACATCTCGAACGCGTCGGCGGCCTTGTCCATCAAGCGCTCGGTGATGTAGTTCGCCTCCGGTCGCCCGGCGCCGCGATAAGTGTCGGTGCAAACCGTGTTCGTGAACGTGGGCCTCACCGAAAAATAGAATTCCGGCACATGGTAGACGCAGGGAATGATGCGTCCGCCGCCGTCCATCGGCAGCCGCAAGCCGTTTTCCGAGAGATACGCGCCGACATTGACCATGGTCGCGAGCTTCATCGCGACGACCCGCCCCTCGGCGTCGAAGCCCATTTCAGCGTGGTTGACCTGATCGCGGCCGTGGTAGTCGGACACGAACGTCTCCGCCCGGTCGCCGCGCCATTTCACCGGGCGGCCCAGCGTTTTCGCCGCGAAGGCGACGCACACGGTCTCCGGATACATCTTGCTGCGCACGCCAAAGCCGCCGCCCGTGTCGATGGATATGATCCGCGACTTCGCGGCGGGAATGCCCAGAAGCTTGGCCAGCATCTGCTGGATGCGCCGCCCGCCCTGCGTTGGCGACCACACGGTCAGTTGGCCGTCGGCCGCGTCGAATCGCGCCGCGACGACGCGCGGCTCCATCGGGCTTGGAGCGAGGCGGTTGTTGACGAGGTCGACCGAAACGCGCTTGCGCGCGCCCGCGAGCAGCGCCTCCACCTTTCCAGCGTCGCCATATTCCCAATGCACGACCTCGTTCGTGCCAAGCCCGGGCCACACCAGCGGCGCGCCTTCCGCCAGCGCGCGCATGCCGCCGGCGACGGCGGGCAAGGGTTCGAATTCGATTTCAACCGCCTCGGCGGCGTCGCGGGCGCGCGCCTGCGTCTCCGCCACGACGATGGCGAGACATTCCCCGACGAAGCGCGTGTGCGTCGTTGGCAGCACCTCGCGGGTCGGCTTGCGCATGGGGGAGCCGTCGCGGTTCTTGTAGTCGGCGTCGTTGACAAGCCGTCCCACCCCGGCGGCGGCGAAGTCCGCGCCGGTGTAGATCGCGATCACGCCGGGCATGGCCTTGGCGACGCTCGGATCAACACTCAAAAGCCGGGCGTGGGCGTGGGGGGAGCGGACAAAGGCGGCCCAAGCTTGCCCGTCGAGTTCAATGTCGTCGGTGAATTGGCCCGCGCCGGTCAAAAGGCGCGTGTCTTCCTTGCGCCTGACCGGTTGCCCGATGCCGAACTGACCCATGTCTCCCGTTCCCGCCGACGCCGCGCCAAATCGGGGGCTTTAAACAAGTTTGCGCTCCGGCGCGCAAGGGGGCGCGCTTGACCGGCGGCGCGCGCGCGTCGATGATTGTTCCCAAGGGATGGCTCGCGGCCGTCCAGCCCAGCGATCCGGTTCGGGCCAGATTTTTTCGGGAGGACCACATGAGCGACCAGCCGGCGCCGCGCTACGGCATCGACCCCTATCTCGACTGGGTGAAGAAAGAGGGCCTCGCCGTCCACGAGGGCGACTACGCCTATCTGATCGGCGTGGAGACCAAGCCCTGGGCGCGCGTTGGCGTGGACGCCGCCGTCTGCCATCTTAAGGGCCGCGGCGATTTCGCGACGCTGTTCGTGTTCGATATTCCGCCCGGCGGCTCGACCGCCCCGCAAAAGCACCTCTACGAGGAGGTTTGCTACGTGCTCGAAGGCTCGGGCTCGACGCAGCTCGAAATGCCCGACGGCTCGAAGCGCAGCTTCGAGTGGGGCCCGCGTTCGATGTTCGCCATTCCGCTGAACGTCAAGTACCGCCATTTCAACGCCAGCGGGGTGAAACGCGCGCGTTTTTCCAGCACCACCGACCTGCCGATGAAGTTGAACGCCTTCGTCGACGAGAAATTCATCTTCGACAACGATTGGGCTTTCACGACGCGCGTCGGCAAGGACACCTACTACGAGGGCCAGGGCGACCTTCACATGGTCCGTCCCGGCAACCACATGTGGGAGACGAACTTCGTGCCGGACCTCGACGCGCTGGAACTGCACGCCTGGAGCGAGCGCGGCGGCAATTCCACCAACATCATGTTCGTGCTCGCCAACGGCATCATGCACGCGCACATCTCGGAAATGCCCGTCGGCACCTACAAGAAGGCGCACAAGCACCACAACGGCGTGCACGTCATGTGCGTGTCGGGCTCCGGCTATTCCCTGCTGTGGCACGACGGCGAGAAGGACTTCCGCCGCATCGACTGGGAGCACGGCATGGTGTTCCCGCCGGCGACCCAGCAGTTCCACCAGCATTTCAACACCAGCAAGCGGCCCGCGCGCTATTTCGCCACCGCCGTCGGCGGCCTCCGCTACCCCTTCACGGAGGGCATGCGGCGCGCCACCGGGGGCACGACGGACGGCAAGGGAGGCGCGCCGGTGGCGACATCGACAAGCGTGAAGCTCGGCGGCGACCAGATCGAGTACGAGGATCAGGATCCCCGCATCCACGAGATGTTCCTCGAGGCCTGCCACAAGAACGGCGTTGAGCAGAAAATGGACAAATTCTTCCCGACGCGGCATGCCGCGCAATAGCGGCGCGGCGGCGGGCCACGCGGGACAGGCGCGATGAAAGAGACGCCGGAACAGCCGACGGAAAACGGGTCGCGCTACCGGGTCGAATCGATCTCGCGCGCCCTGGGCGTGCTCGCCCACCTTGACGAAGTTGGCGAAACCAGCGTGTCCGCGATCGCCGAGAGCGCGCGCGTCACGGAAAATTTCGTCGCCTCGGCCCTTGGCGCGCTTGAGCGGCGCGGGCTGGCCCGCCGCGTCGGCGCCGATCCGGACAAATGGGCGCTGGGCTTCGGCTGGCTTCAACTCGCCAACGCCAGCCGCCGCCAGATCGATCTTCGCGAGATCGCGCTGCCGGTGATGCGCCGCATGCGCGACGATGTCGACGAAACCATCGTCTTGAGCTTCGTCAGGCGCCACCGCCGCGTCAACGTCGAATTCATCGAAAGCACCCAGAACGTGCGCCGCGTCCGCCAGGTCGGCCCGGAGATACCGCTTTATGTGGGCGCCGCCGGCCGGGTGCTTCTGTCGGGCTTTTCGGAGGCCGAGCTTCTCGCCTATCTGGCGTCGGCCGCCGCCGCCGACGGCGTCGTCATCAATGGCCTCGACGTCGAGGCCTACGCGCGCCAGGTCGCCGTGGTGCGCGAGACCGGCGTCGCCGTGGCCGAACGCGAATTCTCGGTCGATGTTTGCGCGGTCTCGACGCCGATCCGGGACCACAACGGGCGCGTCGTCGCCGCGCTGTCGATTTCGGCGCCAGCCGACCGCTTCACGCCGTCGCTGCGCCAGACGGCCGAGCGCGTCGCGCGGATCGGCGCGCGGGAGATTTCGACGCTTGTCGGCTTTGTCGGCGGCCGTCCGGCGCCCTCTTCGGACTAACGCCGGCCCGCTGGACAAAGGCCTCTGTTACCGCCAGAAGGGCGCCAATATCGACCGCCCACGCGGCCAACAACGCGTTACACGAATGGATCGAGAGGAAATGGAAAACAATTCAGGCCACCCGGCCCGGACGGGCACGCGGCTCGCCGCCGACATCGGCGGCACGTTCACGGATGTCGCCGCCTTTCGCGAGGGCACCGGCGAGTTGCTGTACGGCAAGGCGCTGTCGACGCCGGCCCGCCTCGTCGAGGGCATCTCGCAGGGC
>CAIKAR010000109.1 GCA_903825465.1 uncultured Hyphomicrobiales bacterium
CTATTGGGAGCGCGACCTGAAGGCTTGGGACATCGCGGCGGGAATCGTGCTCGTGCGCGAGGCCGGCGGTTTCGTCAGCGACCTCGACGACCGCGACCGCATGCTCGACACCGGCGACATCTGCGCCGGCAACGACGCGACGCGGCGCGGCTTGATGGCGGTCTTGCGCGCGGCGTGAACGCGCGGTTTGCCAGCGCGGCGAGGCGTTGTTATGGCTCGGACGCCGCCGCGGAACGCGTCGATGAACAAGGGACGAACGCCATGACATCGGGAGACAGGGCCTCGGGCCGAATGGACCTCAGCCTCGCGCTGTCCGACAACGAGCGCACGCGGCCCATTATCGATGGGCAGGTCGGCGTCGAGGGCGCGCGCCTCTTCACAACGACGGTCCATCCCTCCGAAATGTTTTGGCGGCAGCTCAAATACGCCGAATTCGACGTGTCCGAAATGTCGATGTCGTCGCTGCTGATCGCGGCGTCGCGCGGCGACTATCGCTGGGTGGGCATTCCGGTCTTCACATCGCGGATGTTCTTTCACACGCGCATCATGGTCCGCGCCGACCGCGGCATCAATGTCCCCGCCGATCTCAAGGGCAAGCGCGTCGCCGTGCCGGAATATCAGCAGACGTCGGCCATCTGGTCGCGGGGCGTCCTGCAAAACGAATTCGGCGTGAACCAGCGCGACATCGAATGGTTCATGGAACGCACGCCGGACATGAGCCATGGCGGCTCCACCGGCTTCAAGCCGCCGGAGGGCGTGAAGCTCAATCAAATTCCCAAGTCGACGAACATCGGCGAGATGATGGTGAAGGGCGAAGTCGACGCGACGCTTCTCTATCTGACCAACACCAACCTCGTTGACCGCAGCAAGATCGACATCGACCGCGAACCCTCGATCAAGCCGCTGTTCGCGGACGGCGCCGCCGAGGGCTGGCGCTATTACGCCAAGACGGGAATCTATCCGATCAACCACACGCTGGTGATGCGGCGAGACCTTTACGAGAAGCATCCGTGGATCGCGCTCAATCTTTACGCGGCTTTTTTGAAGGCGAAGGAGCGCGGTCTCGAAGTCGCGCGCAAGAACCTGGCGCCATGGTTCGAGACCGGCGCGCTGAACCCCGACGCGGCGAAAGGCCTGCGCGCCGATCCGCTGGCCTATGGCGTGCGCGCCGCCCGTCCAGTGCTGGAGACCATCGCGCAATATGTGCACGAGCAGGGATTGACGCCGGCGCGCGTGGCGGTCGAGGACGTGTTCGCCAAAAGCACGCTCGACGTTTGAACGCGTGTCCCGGTGAAATAGGCGGCTTCGACCGGCCGCCGCGGCGCTGGCCGCAGCCGGTTATTCCGGCCCCAGCGATTTTTCCGCGGCGTCGACGAAGGACATGTCGACGATGTCGTCGACGCTCGCCTTGCCTTCGATGAGGCCCTGCGAGGCGTAGAAGTCGTAATCCTTTTTGAGGCTGGCGACATTGACGCGGCCGCGCGGATCGCAGCCGTTCGGCGTGATCTCGCGCAGCAGCGCGGCGTCCTTGATATTGGTGAATTCGATCAACAGTTTGATGATTTCCCCGCCGTTGGGTCCGGCGTAATGGCCGCCGGCGAGGCCCTTGTTGTAGAAGCGCGCGGCGCGCAGATAGGCGCGCATGAAGCGCGTGGCGAGATCGCGCTTTTCGGCGAAGGATTGCGAATAGAGTATGTTGGCGAGTTGGTGATAGGGGTCGATTTCGTCGTCGCGCTTCACGAGCGCGACGTAGCCGGCCTTGAGCGCCGCCGTTACGATTGGCTCGGCCGAGGCGCCGGCGTCGACCGACTTGTTCTGGTAGGCGACGAAATGATCCGGGAACGACAGGTTGACGGTGGTCACGTCTGAATATTTCAGGCCGACGGACGTCAGGAGCGTGTTAAGCGTCGAGGTGTTGCTGACGCCCGGCCCGTTCATGGCGAAACGAAATCCCTTGAGATCGGCCGGCGACTTGTAACGTCCGGAGTCAACGTGGTCCTTGCGCACGAGAATTTGCGTTGGGCCGTAGCCGGGCGGCGACGACGACTTGTCGGCCACGACCTTGATCGGGATGCCGCGCGCCACCGCGTTATAGAGTCCCGCCGACACCGATCCGGCGCCGACATCGAGCTGACCGGCCGCCATGGGGGCCACCATGTTGGCGGCGCTGGCGAAATTGCTGATCTCGATGGCGATGCCTTCGTCGGCGAAATAGCCCTTGCGGTCGGCGATGAAGATTTGCGCGTCGGACGTGGTCGAGGCGGCGCCGATTCGCACGATGTCCGCGGCCGCGCGGGCGGGCGCGGCGAAGGGCAGAACGGCGGCGGCCGCGATGAATTTTCGACGCGTGGTCATTCAATTCCCCTATGCGTAGCTGGCGTCGCTGTCGACGATTTCGCGTTCGCGGCAAGTCGCGCGGCGCACGTCGCGGCGGTGGATGTGGTCGTCGAAATCGGTGCCGCGGTGCAGCGTCGCCAGATTGTCCCACATGACGAGATCGCCCTGTCGCCACTGGTGGCGGTAGACGAAACGCGGCTGCGTCGCGAATTTCAAGAGCGAGGCGATGAGGTCGCGGCCGAGATCGATGGGCCAACCCACGATGTGCGAGGCGTGCGAGGCGATGTAGAGAGAGCGCCGTTCGGAGCCTTCGCGCGCGTGCGCGAGCGCGTGGCGCGCCGGCGGGCGCGACGCGAGCTCCTGAGCCGTGGGTTCGGGGAAGCCCGCGAGCACGCGCGAATGCCAGACGGAATGCTCCGCGGTCAGCCCATCCACCAGCGTTTTCATCCCGGCGGGCAACGCGTCGTAGGCGGCGCGCGCGTCGGCGAATTCGGTGTCGCCGCCCTCGGGGGGCACCTCGTGGCCGACGAGCATCGAATAGGTCGCGCGGTTGTCCATGAACGACATGTCGACGTGCCACAGCCGGTCGCCTTTTCGGAACAGCATCCGGCGATGGCCGCGCGGATAGATGTTTCCCTCGAAATCGAGATTGCCGACGTCGACGAGTTCCAGATGTTTCAGGCGCCGCTTCTCGACGCCGGCGACCTTGATCAACGTGCCTTTTTCGATGGCCCCGAACAATTTCGAAAAGGCGACGTGCTGTTCGTCGGTGGGCGGCGATCCGCGGAAAACCAGCGCGCCATAGGTGTTCATGGCCGCGCGGATTTCATCCACGGGGACTTTTTCCGGCGGCGTCGAAAAGTCGTATCCCGCGACTTCGGCGCAGAAACCGCGCGTGAGGGGCCGGATGTCGAGGGTCATGGCGCGGTGAATCCGGCTCTCGCGAAAGCGCCCGCGCCTTCGCCCGTCGATATGAACTCGATAAACCGCGCGGCGAGCGCGGGGTCGCGCGGCGCTTTGCCGGGCGCGACGCCGTAGGTTGTGACGAGCTGGATTTCGGGCGGCAGCCAGGTTCCGATCTCGACGCCCGCGACGGCGGCGATTTCGGTGCCCTGCGTCAGGCCGAAGGCGGCCTTTCCGGAGGCGACCTCCGCCATCACCTTGTAGCCGCCGACGCGCAGAATCGATTTTTCCTTGACGGCGTCGAGCAGGCCGAGCCGAACCAGCACATCGTTCAGATGAATGCCGGCTGTGCCGCCGCCCGCTGGGTCGCCGCGCGCGAAGGCCGGCGCGTCGAGCAGCACCCGTTTGAATTTCTCGACTGTCGAAATGTCGGGAACCTTGTCGCCCTTGCGCACCCCAAGCGCGATGCGGGAAACCCCGATGGCGACGGGTTTTCCGATAAGGCCACGCTTGTGCAGATCCTCCAGCGGCTCAAGGGCGGAAGCGAAAATATCCTGATTTTCTCCGGCGCCGGCCCGCTTCAGAATGCCGCCGGACGTGTCGAAGCGCAGGGTCGAGCCCGCGCTGGCGGCGCGGTGAAACAGGTTGGCGCAGTCGGTCAAGGCCTCCCGCACGGCGCTGGCGCTGAGCATAGCCAGCCCCACGCCCGATCCGATGACGATTTCGTCCGACATGCCGTCCTCCCTGTGGAGGAGATCGATAGCATAGACACGAAGTCCGGCAAAACGCGTCGGCGCGCCAACTTTTGATTGCTTTCGGGATTGGAACTTTATTAAATTCCCCAAGCTATTGAAACGGTTCCCGCGGGATTTTCCGCCCGCTTTCCGAAAACCCTGGATGCCTCCCCATGTCGTCATTCGCGTTCAAGGCGTTCCGCGTTTCGCCGATCGTCGGCTTGGTTGTTTGCCTTTCGGCCGGCGCGGCCCTCGCCAACGTCACGGTCGCGAAAACCGTGCCGGGAATCGCCGGCGAAAACGTGGCGCCCGGCACGATCGTCATCAGCCAGAGCCAACGGCGGATTTATTTAACGCAGGAAAACGGCACCGCGATTTCCTATCCCGTCGCCATCGGCAAGTCGGGCAAAGCCTGGCTCGGATGGTCGCGTGTCAACGGCAAATACGTGCAACCCGCGTGGTCGCCGCCGGCCGAAGTCAAGCACGACAATCCCCGCATGCCGGCGTTGATTCCCGGCGGCGCGCCAAACAATCCCATGGGCGCCCGCGCGATGACCCTCGACCGCTCCGAAATCGCCATCCACGGATCGACCGTGTCGATGCGCAAGTCCATCGGCACCGCGGCGTCCTATGGTTGCATACGCATGTACAACGAGGACGTGATCGATCTGTACGACCGGGTCGGCGTCGGCGCGCCGGTGCTGGCGGTTCGATAGGTCAGCCTTTGTAGGCCCAGTCTCCCCGGTAGATGTCCGATCGCGTCGGCGGCAAGCCGACGGAGCCCCGCACGCGCTTGGACGCCAGCGTCTGGTACAACCCGCAATTGTTGCGCTCGAAGGTGATCGAGCAGGCGGCGAGATACATCAGCCATATCCGCGCGTTGACAGACCCGACCTCGGCGACGGCCTTGTCCCAGTTGGCGACGAGATTGTCGTGCCAGTGGCGGCACGTGCGCATGTAGTGCTCGCGCCAACCCTCGACATCGTGGATTTCGAAGCCCTGCCGCTCCAGCCCGACGATGGTGTTGCCGATATAGTCGAGTTCGCCGCCTGGAAAGATGTAGCGGGTCAGCGCGGCGAACTCGGCGCGCTTTTTCTTGCCGCGCGCCGCGGCGCTCTTGCCGGGGCGGGTGATGGCGTGGTGCAGAAACAACCCCCCTGGCTTCAGGCATCTCCAGGCGGTTTGATAATAGGCGGCGTAATTCGCGTGGCCGAGGTGTTCCTGCATGCCGATGGCGGCGATTTTGTCGTAGGTTCCCTCAACCTTCAGCACATCGTGAAGTTCGATCGTCACCCGGTCCTGGAGGCCGAGCCGTTTGATCTTCTCGTTGGCGTAGGAGACCTGCTGTTCCGACAGGGTCACGCCGCGCGCCTTCACCCCGTAATGTTGCGCCGCGTGGATGGAAAAGGCGCCCCAGCCACACCCCATGTCGAGCACGCTCTCGCCGGGTTTCAGGCGCAGGCGGCGGCACACCATTTCGAGCTTGTCGGTCTGGGATTGGGCGAGCGAATTGTCCCAGTCGGTGAAATATGAACAGGTATAGACCATCTCCGGATCGAGCCAGAGTTCATAGAACGCGTTCGAGACATCGTAGTGATACGCGATGTTCGCCTTGTTCTCGCCGACGCTTCCGTCGCTGGGCTTGTCCTTGCCGATGTTCTCCAACGGCCATGGTTCGCCGCGCGGCAAAAAAAGAAACTGTCTCAAGGCCTTGAAGGCCAGGCCCTTGTCGAGCTCCTTCCACAGCTTGCGCGTGCGGATTTTGGGCCGGCGCGCCACGAGGTCGAAGATCGAGCCGTTGACGATATCGAGCCGGGCCGACGCCCAGAGATTGGCCAGCGTGTCGGCCTTCGGGCGCCGGAGCAACGCGGCGATCACATTCTCGTCGGCGAATTTCACCGCGATCGCGTTGGCCGGATAGCCGGCGGGCGCGACGGACCCGTCCCAAAGTTGAAAACCGAATTCGAATCCATGCCGTTGGCATAGATCGGTCAATAGGTCGCGCACTGTGTCGAGACGTTCGCTGGCCGCGCTCATATGTCCTCCGGTTTTCGACATTGGTTCATAAGTCGAAATTCACGGCGAAGTCGAGCGGCCCGGTCGCGGAGCGCTGTGGCGGCGGTTTTTCCCATGGCGCGAAGCCCCGCCTTTGGCTATAGGCTGGCGCAGCGAACGGACCGTCGGATGCGGCGTCCCGCTCGGAGCGTGAGCATTGGCCGGCCAACGGGCCGGCGGCGACAGGGACAGGACGAGTTCATGGCCGGCGCGCCCGCTGGACCGCGGCTGTTGTTGCGCCGGATCCGCGAAGTCATGGCGGAGCCGGTCAACGCGCAGACGCGTCTGGACAAGATCGTCATCCAGATCGCTTCGAACATGGTGGCCGAGGTTTGCTCTGTCTACGTGCTGCGCGACGACGGACGGCTTGAGCTTTTCGCCACCGAGGGCCTGAACCGCACCGCCGTGCACTTGACGACCATGCGCGCGGGCGAAGGCCTCGTCGGCCTCATCGCCGAACGCGCCGAGCCGCTCGCGCTGTCCGAGGCGCAGTCGCATCCGGCGTTCTCCTACAAGCCGGAGACGGGCGAGGAGATTTACCACTCGTTCGTCGGCGTGCCGATCCTGCGCGGGGGCAACACGCTCGGCGTGCTCGTCGTGCAGAACCGCGCCCAGCGCACCTATCTCGACGAGGAAGTCGAAGACCTCCAGACGACGGCCATGCTGCTCGCCGAGATGATCGCGTCGGGCGAGTTGCAGTCGATCGCGCCGGCCGGCGCGGTGATATCGCTGCGCAAGGCCCGGTCGATCAAGGCGACGCCAATAGCCGACGGCGTCGGCCTCGGCCACGTCGTGCTGCACGAGCCCCGGGTCGTCGTCAAACAGCTTGTCGCCGAGGACTCGAAAAAGGAATCGGCGCGGCTCGACCAGGCGGTGGCCGGGCTGCGCGCGTCGATGGACAAGTTGATCGACGGCGACGACCACACGGGCGCGGGAGAGCACCGCGACGTGCTCGAAACCCTGCGCCTGATTGTCAACGACCCGGGCTGGTCGAGGCGCATGCGCGAGGCCGTCATGACGGGCCTGACAGCCGAGGCGGCGGTCGAGCGCGTCCAGAACGACACCCGCGCGCGGCTGCAACGCAGCCGGGACCAATACATGCGCGAGCGTCTGCACGACCTCGACGACCTCGCCAACAGGCTGTTGCACGAACTCACCGGCCAGCCCTTCGTCACGGCCAACGAAAAGCTGCCGGAAAACGCCATTATCGTCGCGCGCACGATGGGCGCCGCGGCGCTGCTCGACTACGACCGGCGCAAGCTGCGCGGCGTGGTGCTGGAGGAAGGCGGCGCCTCGAGCCACGTGGCGATCGTCGCGCGCGCTCTTGGCCTTCCCGTTGTCGGCGATGTGAGGAACATCACGAATCTCGTCGAAGACGGCGATTCCATCATTGTGGACGGCGGCGTCGGCGAGGTTCACGTGCGTCCGCCGGCGGATCTCGAGTCGGCCTATGGCGAGAAGGCCCGGCTGCGCGCGCGCCGCATGGAGCAATACCGCGGCCTGCGCGACACGCCGGCGGTGACGCGCGATGGCGTCGCCATCGACTTGCACATGAACGCCGGCCTTCTCGTGGATCTGCCGCACGTCGAGGAAACCGGCGCTGTGTCCATCGGCCTGTTCCGCACCGAGCTGCTGTTCATGGTCGCCTCGCAGTTTCCACGTCTTGGCGAGCAGGTGAAGCTGTACAAGTCCGTGTTGGATTCGGTGCCCGGCAAGCCCGTGACCTTCCGCACGCTCGACATCGGCGGCGACAAGATCCTTCCCTACATGCGGCACTACGAGGAGGAGAATCCGGCGCTCGGCTGGCGGGCGGTCCGCATCGGCCTCGACCGGCCGGCGTTGCTGCGCTACCAGCTGCGCGCGATGCTGATGGCGGGCGGCGGGCGGGATCTGCGGATCATGTTTCCCATGGTCGCCGAATCCGTGGAATTCGACCGCGTCAAGGACATGGCCCTGCTTGAACTGGCGCATCTCGAGCGCCATGGCCACGAGCGACCGCGCGACCTCCAGCTCGGAGTCATGGTGGAAGTGCCATCGCTTCTTTGGCAAATGGACGAAATCCTCGCGCGCGTTGATTTTCTCTCCGTCGGCTCGAACGACCTGATGCAGTATATTTTCGCCGCCGACCGGGACAACAAGCGGGTTTCCGACCGTTTCGACCCGCTGTCGCCGCCCGCTTTGCGCGCGCTGAAGCTGATCGCGGACAAGGCCAACGCCGCGGGCAAGCCGGTGACGCTGTGCGGCGAAATCGGCGGACGGCCGTTGGAGGCCATGGCCTTGATCGCGCTCGGCTATCGCGGCTTGTCCATGTCCCCGTCGTCGGTCGGCCCGGTGAAGGCGATGGTGCTGGGACTGGATGTGGGCGAAGCGCGCGCGCATATCGCGCCAATGTTGGAGAACCGCGACGGCGCGCGCTCGCTCAGGACCGAGTTGCAAGCCTACGCCGAAGCGAAAGGCGTACCCTTGTAGCGGAGGACGCGCAGGACCATCTCCGCCCGCCCCGCAAAACCGTTTATTGGTCGCCATGCTGCCCAACGACAAACTCGATCTCATCGCGCGCCGCCATCAAGAGATCGAGGCGCGCCTGTCCTCGGGCGCGTCGGGGGCGGAATTTTCGACTCTTTCCCGCGAGTTCTCCGAGCTCGGCCCCGTTGTCGACGCCATTCGCGATTGGCGCGGCGCGCAGGACGAGCTCGCGGGAGTGGAGGCGATGCTCGCCGACCGGGAACTCGACCCTGAAATGCGCGCTCTCGCCGAAGAGGAAAAAGCGACGGCGGAGGAATCGATCACGGCGCTCGAACAACGCATTCGCGTCGCGCTCTTGCCGAAGGACGTCGCGGACGAAGGCAGCGCGATTCTGGAAGTCCGCGGCGGCACGGGCGGCGACGAAGCGGCGCTGTTCGCCGGCGACCTCTTCCGCATGTACCAGCGCTACGCCGAAACGCGGGGCTGGAAGGTGGAGACGCTCTCAGCCAGCGAGGGAACCGCCGGCGGCTACAAGGAAATCATCGCCGAAGTGAATGGCCGGGGCGTTTTCGCGCGGCTTAAATTCGAATCCGGCGTTCACCGCGTGCAGCGCGTGCCGGCGACGGAAACGCAAGGCCGGGTGCACACGTCGGCGGCGACTGTCGCCGTCATGCCGCTGGCCGAGGACGTCGATATCGAGTTGAACGAAACCGACCTCAAGATTGACACCATGCGGGCCCAAGGCGCCGGCGGCCAGCACGTCAACAAGACTGAATCGGCGATCCGCATCACCCACTTGCCGACCAACACGGTCGTTTTCGTGCAGGACGAGCGTTCGCAGCATAAAAACAAGGCGCGGGCGCTGATGTTGATGAAGGCGCGCCTCTACGACGCGCAGCGCCAAAAGCTCGACGCGGAGCGCGCCGCCAACCGTAAGTCGCAGGTCGGCTCCGGAGACCGCTCAGAGCGCATTCGCACCTACAATTTTCCGCAGGGGCGCGTCACCGATCACCGCGTCAATCTGACGCTTTACAAGCTCGACAAAGTGATCACCGGGGAGGCGCTGGACGATGTCATCGACCCGCTGATCACGGAGCATCAGGCCGAATTGATGGCGGCCAGCGACAACTGAGCTTTATCGGACGCCCCTCGAAATCGGCCTGTCCATGCCGCGATAAAGCTGCGTGAAATCCTCGCGCACGAAGTTGATCACGTCGCCGCGCTGCTTGGCGTCAAGCGAGTTGTAAAGCGGCTCGACGGCGTCGGCGATTTTTTTCAGGCTGTTCGACATGTCCGCGAACTCGTCCCCGCGCGCCCGCATCGCGGCGATCGCGCCGTCATCGCGCGCGGCGTTGGCGGTGTTTGTCTGCGCGCCGCCGTCGGCCCTGGGGTTTGGGGCGGTGCTGTTGGCGTCGCCATTGTTCGCGGCGGTGTTCGCCGGAGCGGCGCTCTGGTTGTTGGCGGTTGGAATGGTGGCCGTGGTGTTCGCGTTGGCCGCGGACTCCGCCTGTTCCGCCGCTGTCCGAGCCTTCGCGCGCGAAGCGGCTATGTCGTGAATCGCGTTTTGAAAACCATTCCAGTTTTTTTCCTGGTCGGGGGACAAGCGCAGCCGCGCCTTCACGATCGCCGCCTGGGCGTCGAAATGATCGACGATCTGGTTTTCCGTCGGGCCGCGGCGCGCGGCGTTCGAAAACCGGTCTTGAGCGAGGGCGAGGCTGGAGACGGAAACGGCGAGCGTTATAACCGCGAAAGGCGTCAGTGCGCGCATGTCGAATTCTCCCAAAAAAATGAGCCGCCGTTGAAACGGCGGGCGCCGATTTTCGTTCCTCGCGCGCGGCGGCCAGCCTCGCTCCATCGACACGGCGGCGGCTTGACAGGCCCGCCTCAAAGCGCACACTTGCCTGGGACAGCCACCCCGCCATCGCTGGCGCGGGATGGCGCGGAAAGGCCGGGGGGCAAATGACGGCAAGCGTGGTCGCGACTGGATATTCGGAAGAGCGCGCGCCATTGCTGCGTTGGCTGGTTTTCACCGGCTTCTGCGTCTTTGGCTTCGCGCTTCTGTGGCGTTATGGCCTATTTCGGCTCATGCTGGCGAGCGACAAAACCGATATCTCGCTGATCATCGCCCTGCTTTATCTCGCCACGACGCTGCACTGTCTGTGGCGCACCAACGTGATTTCGAAGGAACTCGACGCGGCGCGGCGCATCGAGGCGATCGTGTCGGCGGGCCCGCGGACGCTGACCGTGGCGGGCAGGAACGTCGTCGCCGACGGCGGCGACCGTCTGCCGCCAGGCGCGGTCACCGACCATATCCGCAATCTTGTGCTGAAGGCGGGGTTGCAAGGCGACCGGCGCCTCGACCAGACGCTGCTGCTGCGCAGCCTCGCCGACACGTTGCGCGGACCGAACATGCTGGGGTCCTTCGCCAGCGATTCCCTGATGAAGCTCGGCTTGCTCGGCACCATCGTCGGCTTCATCCTTATGCTGGCGCCCATCGCCGGGCTCGACGCGGCGAACCAGGGCGCGTTGCGCAGTTCGATGAGTTTGATGAGCGACGGCATGGCTGTGGCGATGTACACCACGTTGAGCGGCCTCGTCGGCTCCATCCTCGTCAAGATCCAGTACAACATGCTGGACAGCGCGACGGCGAAATTGTTCTCGCTCGCCACCTCCATCACGGAGGTCTTCGTCGTGTCCGTGCTCGAGCGCGACCGGCATGGATGATTTTTCGCTTTACCCGCGCGAAGAGCCCTTCGATCCCTTCAGCGTCATGTTGTTCAAGGCGCTGCAAGTCGTGGCGTTTCTATTCTTCATCGCGTTGCTGGCGATCAATCCCGAAGCCAAGGCCGGCAAAATCGATTCGAAGGCCGAATTCCTGATCTCGATGACCTGGCCGGACAACCATCCCGACGACATGGACCTTTACGTCGAGGATCCCGTCGGCAACATCGCGTGGTTCCACCAACGCGAGGCTGGCTTTCTGGTGCTCGAGCGCGACGACCGGGGCGGCGCCAACGACTTCATCATGGTCAACGGCCGCAAGGTGACCTCGCCCATCCGCGAGGAGACCGTGAGCGTGCGCGGCGTCGTGCCCGGCGAATACACCGTCAACGTCAACCATTATCTCGCGACAACCGGCAAACCGGTTCCGGTTTCGGTGAAGGTCGAAAAGCTCAATCCCGTCGTTCAGGTGGTGCATTACGACACCATCGACATGGACCACACCGGCCAGGAGCGCACCGCCGTGCGCTTCAAGATCGACAAGGACGGCGAGATCACGGACATCAACCACCGCGAGAAGTCGCTGATCGAATTGACGCGCTCGACCAAGCGCGGCGACAAATGAGCGCGGGCGCATGACCTTCACGATCGTCGCCCTGTCGCTCGCCTACGCGGCGCTCGCGTTTTTGTTGCTTGTGATGTCGCTGCGCACGCCTTTCCGCTGGTGGATCAAGGCGCTGGCGATCGTTGTCGTCACGGGTTTCTCGATCGAGGCCTTCGAGCAGACGCGCGATCTCATGGGCTGGCCGGCGGCGCGGCCGCTGCCGGCGCGGTTCCAACTGCTGTGGACGCGCGTCGTCGAACCCAGCCGCGCCTACAACGAGGCGGGGGCGATCTTCCTGTGGGTCGAGGAAATCGACGAAAACAACGTGCCCTCCGGCGTGCCGCGCTCCTACAGGATCAAGTACACCGAGCCGCTCGCCGAAAAGGCGGAGAAGGCGCGTTCCGACATCGTCGCCGGCAAGGCGCAGCAGGGCACCGCGAGCGACCTCGAAACAGAAGGGCAGGACGCGCCGCCCGCCGGCCAGACGACCAGCGAAGCTACGCCGCAAACGGGCGAAGTCTCGCGCGAGGGGTCGCAACCCATCGATCCGGACTTTCTGGCCAACACGCCGCAGCATCTGGATTTCGCGCCGATGCCGGCGCCGCTGCTGCCGGCAAAGGGCGGCAATTGAGTGGCTTAAGCGGAAATTCCGGAGGTCGCGATGAGCGAGTTTGAACGCTGGCAGGGCCGTTTCGCGGTTCCCGAATACATCTTCGGCGAGGCGCCGAACGTGTTTCTCGCCTCGCAAAAACACCGCCTGCCGAAATCCGGCAAGGCGCTCGCGGTAGCCGACGGCGAGGGACGCAACGGCGTGTTTCTGGCGGAATGCGGCCTCGACACGCTGTCTCTCGACTTTTCGCCGAATGGGCAAAGGAAGGCGCAAGCGCTGGCGGCGAAACGCGGCGTCAAGCTGCGCACGGAGATCGCGGATGTCCACGCGTGGAATTGGCCGAGCGCGGAATACGACGTGATCGCGGAAATCTTCACGCAGTTCTCGACGCCCCAAGAGCGCGAAGGCAAGTTCGCCGGCATCCGCAAGGCGCTGAAAAAAGGCGGCCTGTTGCTGCTCGAAGGATATACGCCGAAGCAGCTTGAGCACGGCACCGGCGGCCCGAAGCAGCTCGAACACCTTTACACGATGGATCTGCTGGAATCCGAGTTTGGCGGCTTCTCGAAGGTGCTGATCCGCGAATATGAGACCATGATGACTGAAGGCGGCGCCCACGCCGGCATGGCGGCGGTGATCGATCTCGTGGCGGTGAAATAGTGTTTTTGACCTGGGTCGTCTTGGCGAGGCGCGCCGGCGCGCATAGATATGCGGCATGAGCGAAACAAACCCCGCCTCTGAAATCGAACTCGCGGTATCGGGCATGGCCTGCGCCGCGTGCGCCTCGCGCGTTGAAAAAGTGTTGTCGCGAACGCCAGGCGTCGCCAACGCCTCGGTTGATCTCGCGGGCAAGAAGGCGATGGTGGCTGGCAGCGCCTCCGCCGCCGAGTTGATCGCCGCGGTCGAGCGGGCGGGCTACGAGGCGGCGCTGGTTGGCGGCGCCGCGCCGGCCAAATGAGCGCCGTCGCCGCGGCCTCCGGCGACGTCATCGAACTCGCGATCTCCGGCATGTCTTGCGCCGCCTGTGCGGCGAGCGTCGAGAAAGCCTTGGCCCGCGCTCCAGGCGTGGCGAAGGCGTCGGTCAATCTCGTCAATGAAAAAGCCTATGTGTCGGGCGACGTTCGCGCCGCGGACCTTGTCGCGGCGGTCGAGGGCGCCGGCTACGAAGCCGCGGTCCTGACCAGCGAGAGCGCCGATGACGTGGTTCTGGCGGCGGCGGACGACGCGCGCCAGCGTTGGGAGACCGCGCGCGCGGTCGCGGCTCTGGCTTTGGCGGCTCCGCTGACGCTTCCCATGTTCGGCGTTGATTTGCCCGCCGTCTTCCAACTGGCGCTCGCGTCGCCCGCGCAATTTCTGATCGGCTGGCGCTTCTACGTCGGGGCGTTCAAATCGCTGCGCGCTGGCGCGGGCAACATGGACGTGTTGATCGCGCTCGGCACCTCGGTCGCGTTCGGCTACAGCGCGTGGCTGATGACGCAACCTCGCGCGCATCATCTTTATTTCGAGGCCTCGGCGGTCGTCATCGCCCTTGTGACGCTCGGCAAATGGCTGGAGACCCGCGCGAAGCGCTCGACAACGTCGGCCATTCGCGCGCTGATGGCGCTGCGCCCGAGCGACGCGCGCGTCGAACGCGGCGGGGGCGACGTGACGGTGCCCGTCGCGATGGTGGGGGCGGGCGATGTGTGCGTCGTTCGACCCGGCGAGCGCCTCCCCGTTGATGGGATAATCCTCTCCGGCGCCAGCGCGCTCGACGAAAGCATGATGACCGGCGAAAGCCTGCCCGTCGAAAAAAGCCCGGGCGACAAGGTCATCGGCGGCTCGCTCAACGGACAAGGCTTGTTGCGCGTTCGAACCACGGCGGTCGGCGCGCGATCTATTCTGGCGCGGGTCGTCGCGTTGGTCGAACACGCGCAAGCCAATAAGGCGCCCACGCAAAAACTTGTCGACAGGGCGTCCGCGGTTTTCGTGCCCATTGTGCTGGCCTGCGCCGCCGCGACGTTTCTCGGCTGGTGGCTGCTGAAAGGCGACGTGTCCGCCGGACTCGTCGCCGCGGTGAGCGTGATGGTCGTCGCCTGCCCCTGCGCGCTGGGCCTCGCGACGCCGACGGCCTTCATGGCGGGCACGGGCGCCGCCGCGCGCGCGGGAGTTCTGATCCGCGACGCCGACGCGCTCGAACACGCGGCGTCCATCGACGTTGTGGCGCTCGACAAAACCGGCACGTTGACCGTTGGCCGTCCCGTCGTCGCCGACCTCGCCGCCGCGGAGGGGACGACGGAACTCGACGTGTTGCGCCTCGCCGCGAGCGCGCAGCGCGGCAGCGAGCATCCCCTCGCGCGCGCCGTCATCGAGCGCGCGGCGGACGCGGTTCTCGCGACGCCGGAGAACTTCGAAAACCGCCCCGGCCGGGGCTTTGTCGCGACGGTTGAAGGGCGCCGCGTGGCGGTGGGCTCGCGCGCGCTGATGATTGAAACAGGCGTTGACACCGCCCCGCTCGACGCCCGCGCGACGGAATGGGAGACCGCTGGCCGAAGCGTCATGTTTGTCGCCGACGCCGGCGCGGGACGCCTGCTGGGCGCGATCGCCGCCCGCGACGAATTGCGCGGGACGTCGAAGCTCGCCATCGCGCGGCTGCGCGGCATGGGCGTTTCGACGTTGCTGCTGAGCGGCGACAACGAGCGCGCCACGCGTCTGATCGGCGCCGAGCTCGGCGTGGAGGACGCGCGCGGCGGCCTGTCGCCGGCGGAGAAGGCGCGCGCCGTCGCGGCGCTGCGAGCCGACGGAAAACGCGTCGCCATGGTCGGCGACGGCGTCAACGACGCGCCCGCGTTGGCGGAAGCGGATGTGGGCGTCGCGATGGGCTCGGGCTCGGATGTCGCGATCAACGCGGCGGGAATCACGCTGATGCGGAGCGATCCGCTGTTGATCGCCGACGCGATCGCCGTCAGCCGCGCGACGCGCGCGGCGATCAAGCGGGGTTTGTTCTGGGCTGTCGTCTACAACGTGGTCGGCATACCGCTCGCCGCGGCCAACTTGCTCGATCCCATGTTCGCGGGCGCGGCGATGGCGGCGTCCTCGGTCAGCGTCGCGCTCAACGCGTTGTGGCTGGGCCGCTGGCGGCCAGGCCAATCCGTTTGATTTCCCAGCGCAGTTCGACGCCCGAGTTTTCCTTCACGCGTCGGCGGACCTCTTCGCCAAGGCCTTCGATGTCGGCCGCGGTGGCCGCGCCGCGGTTGATCAGGAAATTGCAGTGCATCGGGCTCACCTGCGCGTCGCCAACAACAAGGCCGCGGCAGCCCGCGGCGTCGACGAGTTTCCAGGCGCTGTCGGGTTTCGGATTCGCGAAAGTGGAGCCGCCCGTCTTCTCGCGGATCGGCTGCGATTTTTCGCGCGCTTCCGTGACGCGCGCCATTTCGGCCTTGATCGCGTCCGCGCTTCCGGGCTTGCCCTGAAACAACGCGCCTGTGAAAACCACATCTTCCGGCGCTTCGCTGTGGCGGTAGGAAAAGCCCATGTCCGCGTGGCTCAACACGCGGATGTTTCCCCGGCGGTCGACGCCGCGCGCCTCGATCAACACATCCGTCGTTTCGCCGCCGTGGGCGCCCGCGTTCATGCGCAGGGCGCCGCCAACCGATCCCGGAATGCCGACGTAGAACGCGAGGCCCGCCACGCCGGCGTCCGCCGCGGCGCGCGCCAGCCGCATATCGGGAACCGCCGCGCCCACGCGGATTTTCCCGCCCGCGAGAATTTCGATCGCTCCAAACGCCTTGCCGCCAAGGCGGACAACCACGCCCGGCACGCCGCCGTCGCGCACAATGAGATTTGAGCAGAGGCCAATGGGCGTGGCGGAAATATCCTCCGGCAACGCCGCGAGAAAATACGCGAGATCGTCTTCGTCCGCGGGCGAAAACAGCAGCTGCGCCGGACCGCCGACGCGAAACCATGTGTAGGGCGCGAGCGGCGCGTTGGCTTGCAGATGGCCACGCAGGTTTGGCGCGCGGGCGCGGACGAGCGCGGAAATATCCGGGAAAGTCATGAAAGCACGCCGAAAATCCACGCCTCCGCGCGCGGAAAAAGCGGTTTCCGCATGATGCTCACGCCGTCGCTTCCGGCAGCGCGTAGGCCCATTGCGTGATGTTTCCCGCGCCCAGGAACATCACGTAATCCCCCTCGCCGGCGAGGCCGCGCACGAGTCCGGGCAGCGCCTCGGGCCCGTCCAGCGCGACAACGTTGCGGTGGCCGTGCGCCTTGATGGCGGCCGCGAGATGCTGTTTGTCGACGCCTTCGATGGGTTTTTCGCCGGCGGGATAGACATCCGCGACGATAACCGCGTCCGCCTCGTTGAAACAGGTCGCGAACTGGTCGAACAGGGATTCCAGGCGCGTGTAGCGGTGCGGCTGCGCGATGGCGACGACCTTGCCCTTCGTCGAGGCGCGCGCCGCGCGCAGCACGGCGGCGATCTCGACGGGATGGTGCGCGTAGTCGTCGAAGACGAGCGCGCCGTTGAACTCGCCCGTCTTGGTGAAGCGGCGCTTGACGCCGCCGAAGCCGGCGAGCGCGGTCCGGATGGAATCGACCGACATGCCAAGCTCGCGCGCCACGGCGATCGCCGCGGTCGCGTTGAGCGCGTTGTGGTGGCCGGGCATCGGCAACACGATGTTTTCGAGATAGGTCGCGGTCGACGCCTGGCGGTCGCGAACCAGCACATTGAAGCGGCTGACGCCGCCCGCGAGATTCACGTCGAGCAGCCGCACGTCGGCCTGCGGGTTCTCGCCGTAGGTTATCACGCGGCGGTCCTCGATGCGGCCGACGAGCTCCTGCACGGCGGGATGGTCGAGGCACATGACAGCGAAACCATAGAACGGCAGGTTTTCAACCAGCGCGCGGAACGCCTCTTTCACCGCGTCGAAGGTGCCGAAATGGTCGAGATGCTCGGGGTCGATGTTGGTGACGATGGCGACGTCGGCCGGCAGCTTCAGGAATGTGCCGTCGCTTTCGTCCGCCTCGACCACCATCCATTCGCCGGCGCCGAGCCGGGCGTTGGTGCCATAGGCGTTGATGATGCCGCCATTGATGACGGTGGGGTCGAACCCCCCCTTGTCGAGCAGGGTCGCGACCAGCGATGTCGTCGTTGTCTTGCCGTGCGTGCCCGCGATGGCGACGCATTGCTTCAGCCGCATGAGTTCGGCGAGCATTTCCGCGCGCCGCACGACGGGCAGCCGCTTTTCGCGCGCGGCGACGAGTTCGGGGTTGTCGCGCCGGATGGCGGTCGACACCACCACCACCGCCGCGTCGCCGAGGTTGCCCGCGTGATGGCCGACAAAGCATTCGGCGCCCTTGTCGCGCAGCCGCTTGACGTTGGCGCTGTCGTTGGCGTCGGAGCCCTGAACGCGATAGCCAAGGTTGAGCAGAACCTCGGCGATGCCCGACATGCCGATGCCGCCGATGCCGACGAAATGAATGGGGCCCAGTTCGACCGGCAGCTTCAACGCGATATCCCCGAAACTAAAATCTGGCGCGGGAAATCACGAATTCCGCCAGCCGTTCGGCCGCGTCCGGCACGCCGGCGGCCCGGGCCGCGTCGGCGGCGTAACGCATGGAGCCAGGATTGTCGAGCCGCTGGGCGATCTCCGCGGCGAGGCGCTGCGACGTGAAACCGCTCTGCGCGATCACGGTCGCGGCGCCGCTTTCCCCCAAAACCGCGGCGTTGGCGGCCTGATCCTGGTCGAGCGCGCCGGGCAGCGGCACGAGGATGGAATCGCGCCCGATGACCGCGAGTTCCGACACCGTCGAGGCGCCGGCGCGCGCGACGACGAGATGCGCCGCCGCCATGCGCGCGGGCAGGTCGTTGAAAAAGACTTCGACGGTCGCCGCGACGCCAAGCCGCGCGTAAAACTCCGTCACGCGCGAAAGGTCTTCGGCCCGCGCCTGCTGGGTGACCCGCAATCGCGCGCGTTGCGCGCGCGTCAGCAGTTCGACCGCCGGTGGCACGATATCGCTCATCACCCGCGCGCCCTGCGACCCGCCTGTGACGAGCAATTCAATCCTGTCGTCGTCGCCGGGATCGGAGAAATCCATCTTCGCGGCGTCGATGACCGCGGGTCGGACGGGGTTGCCGATATGCGTCGTCTTGGCGAGAATTTCCGCCGACGCGCCGCCAAGCCGGGGGAAGCCGAGCGCGATCGCCGTCGCGCGCGCCGCGAGAAACCGGTTGGCGCGGCCCATGACGGCGTTCTGTTCGTGAATAATAACGACGAGTCCGGCGTTCTGCGCCGCGAGCAGCGGCGGCACCGTGGGGTAGCCGCCAAAACCGACGACGGCGGCGGGATTGACGCGCTTGACCACGCCGCGCGCGGCCCACACGCCGCGCGCCAGCGTCAGCCCGGCCATGGCCTTGCCGAGAATCGAGCCGCCGGATGGCGTCGCGGCCGGGATCGGATGGATCGCGTCGGCCGGAAAATTCGCGCCATATCTCAACGCGCGCGAATCCGTCGCGAGTTCGACGCGCTTGCCGCGCGCGCGCAGCGCCATCGCGAGCGCTTCGGCGGGAAACAGATGGCCGCCGGTGCCGCCGGCCGCCAGCAGAATCGGGCGCTCGCCGCTCAAGCGCCCACCGGCGACATGATTTCGGATTTGGGCCGCTTGCGGGTCACCGCGATCAGGAAGCCCGCCGTGAGGGCCAGCGACACCAGCGAGGAGCCGCCATACGAGATGAACGGCAACGTCATGCCCTTGGCCGGCATCAAATGCACGTTGACCGCCATGTTGATCGCGCTTTGCAAGCCAAACAACATCACCAGCCCCGCCGAGGCGAAGCGGCAGAACGAATCCTCGTTGCGCATGGCCGAGGCCAGTCCGCGCAACACGATGAAGCAGAACACGGCGACCACGCACATGCAGGCGATCGCCCCGAACTCCTCGCCGGTGACGGCGAAGATGAAGTCCGTGTGGCTGTCGGGGAGCACGCGTTTGAGCGTGCCTTCCCCCGGGCCCTTGCCGAGCCAGCCGCCCGATATGAAGCTTTCCATGGCCGTGTCGACCTGGAACGTGTCGCCCTGCGTCGTGGCGTTCGCCGGCTCGATGAATTTCTCGATGCGCGCGCGGACATGCGGCACGAATTGATATGCGAGCATGGCGCCGGAAACGCCGATGCCGCCGATGCCCGCGACCCACATCCAGTGCAGGCCGGCGGCGAAGAAAAGCGCGGCCCAGACGATCGACAGCAACATGGTCTGGCCGAAATCGGGCTGCAGCATCAATGGCCCGATTGTCGCGATCAACAACAGGATCGCCAGCGCGTTGGCCGGCACATCGCGCCGCTTGCCGCCTTCGGCGAAGGCCCAGGCGCACAAGACGACAAACGCGGGTTTGACGAATTCGGAGGGTTGGATGCCGAATATCCAGCGCCGCGCGCCCTTCACCTCGTGGCCGAAGAAGAGCGCCGCGACGATCAGCGCCATGCCGACAACGAACACGACCAGCGCCGCGCGCCGCACGTGGCGCGGCGAAAGAAAGGATGTCGCGATCATCAGGGCGGCGGTGGGAATCAGGAAAGCCACCTGCCGATTGACGAAATGGAAAGCCGACAGCCCGAGCCGTTCCGCGACGGGCGGCGAACCCGCCATGGTCAGCACAAGGCCCGCCACCATCAGCATGGCCATGGCGGCGAGCAGCCACCGGTCGATGGTCCACCACCAATTGGCGACGGCCGAACTTTCCGCGCGGGACATCATGCGGATTCTCCGTGTTTGACAGGGGCTGTGGCGACGAGCGGGGGAATCATCAACGCACCTTCAAGGTCGCGAGGCCGACCAGGGCGAGCACGAAGGATATGATCCAGAAGCGGATGACGATTTGCGGCTCGGACCAGCCTTTTTTCTCGAAATGATGATGGATCGGCGCCATCAGAAACACGCGTCGCCCGGTGCGTTTGAACCAGAACACCTGGATGATGACCGACAACGCCTCGACAACGAAAAGTCCGCCGACGACAGCGAGCACGATCTCGTGCTTCACCACCACGGCGGTCGAGCCGATCAATCCACCGAGCGCCAGCGATCCAGTGTCGCCCATGAATATCTGCGCGGGCGGGGCATTAAACCAGAGAAAGCCCAGTCCGGCGCCGATCAACGCGCCGCAGACCACGGCCAATTCGCCCGCGCCCGAGACATGGAAAATGCCGAGATAGCCGGCGAAAATGGAGTTGCCCGCGAGATACGCGATCGTCGCGAACGTGCCCGCGGCGATCATCGAGGGCACGATGGCGAGGCCGTCGAGACCATCCGTCAGATTGACCGCGTTGCCCGCGGCGACAATGATGAAAGCCCCGAACGCCAGGAAAAAAAATCCGAGATCCCGGCCAAAGCCCGCGACGAAGGGCACGACGAGCTTCGCGGCGGGCGCCTCGTCGTGAAACGGCAACGCCAACGCGGAGAAGATATCCCCCGGCGACTGAAGCGGCGGGGACAGGCTCGCGCACATCATCAGGTAGCAGGCGACAACGGCGATCGCGGCTTCAATACCGAGACGCGCGCGGCCTGAAAAGCCGGCGTGGGATTGCCGTGTCACCTTCAGGTAGTCGTCGTAGAAGCCGATGGCGCCGAAGCCGAGCGTCACGAACATGACGATCCAGACATAGGCGCTGCGCGGATTGGCCCATAAAACCGTGGACACGACGAGGCCGGAAAGGATCATCAGGCCGCCCATGGTCGGCGTGCCCTTCTTGGTCAGCAAGTGGGACGCCGGCCCGTCCTCGCGGATGGGCTGGCCCTTTCCCTGCTTCAGGCGGAGCGAGGAGATGATCGACGGCCCGAAGAAAAAGACGAAGAACAACGCGGTCGCGGTCGCGCCGCCGGCGCGGAAGGTGATGTAGCGAAACAGGTTCAGCGGCCCGAACGAGCTTGAGAATTCGCTCAAATAAGTCAGCATGAAACTATCCCTCGGCCCCCTGCTCGGCGGCGAAGCGCGATTTAATCGCGGCGACGAGCGGCCCCATGCGGCTGCCGTTCGAGCCCTTCACCATCACAACGTCGCCCGCCGCGATGTAGTCGAGCACGCGGTCTTCGATATCCGCGGATTTATCCGCCCACGCCCCGCGTGTTTCGGCAGGCAACGCGTCGCGCAACGCGCGCATCGCCGGCCCCGCCGCGAAGACGATGTCGATCCGGTTGGCCGCGATGGCCTCCGCCAGCTCGACATGCAATCGAGCGCTTTCGGCGCCGAGTTCCAGCATGTCGCCGAGAACGGCGATCCGCCGGCCACGCGCGGGAATGTCGGCGGCGCCGAGGATCGCGAGCGCGGCGCGCATGGAGGCGGGGTTGGCGTTGTAGCTTTCGTCGATCAGCGTGAAGAGGCCATCGGCCGCCGGCAGGCGGGATTGCTGGCCGCGGCCCGTTGGCGCCTCGAATTCGCCCAGCGCGCGCGCCATGGCCTCGATGTCGGCGCCGGCCGCGGAGGCGGCGAGGAGAACCGCGAGTGAGTTCGCCGCCATGTGCTTCCCGGCGGCGGCGACGCGGTAGGTCAGTTCGCGCCCGTGGAAGGTCGCGCGCACCAGGGATCCCTCCGGAGCGGGCGAGTAGTCGAGCAAGCGGGCGTCCGCGCCTTCGTGTTCGCCGAAGCTCAGCACGTCGACGGCCGGCGACGCCTTCGCGCGCGACAGCAACAAGTCGTACTGCGCGATGTCGCGGTTGACGATGGCGGTTCCGCCGGGCTCGAGACCCGAGAAGATTTCCGCCTTCGCCTCGGCGATCGCGTCGAGCGAGCCGAAATATTCAAGATGCACCGGCGCGATGGTCGTCACCACGGCGACATGCGGCCGAACCATGCCAACGAGCGGCGTGATCTCGCCCGCGTGGTTCATGCCGATTTCGAAGACGCCGAACCGCGTCGCCGCGGGCATGCGCGCCAGCGTCAACGGCACGCCCCAGTGGTTGTTGTAGGAGGCCGCCGAGGCGTGCGTCGCGCCAGCGCGCGAGAGAACGAGCTTCAGCGCTTCCTTCACGCCGGTCTTGCCGACCGAGCCGGTGACGGCGATCACGCGCGCGCCACTCCTCGCCCGGGCCGCGCGGCCAAGGTTTTCCAGCGCGCGCAGCGTGTCATGGACGATGTAAAGCGGTTCCACGCCCTTCAACGCCGCCGCGTGGGCCTCGTCGACGAGCGCTGCGGCGGCGCCTTTTTCGAACGCGCGCGCGACATGGTCGTGGCCGTCGTTGTTGTCGCCCTTGAGCGCGACGAAGAGATCGCCGGCGACCAGTGTGCGCGTATCGATCGAGACGCCGTCGCACCCCGGCGGAACGCGTCCGGCGACGCGCGCGTTGAGCGGCGGCACGAGCCCCAGGCCCGTCCATAAGGGCGCGGCCTCGGCGGAGCGGGGCGTTGCGGCGCGCGTGTGTTTCGCCAGCGCGGCGCGGGCGGCCTCGTGGTCGGAGAAGGGCAGAACGGTTCCGCCGACGATTTGTCCGGTTTCGTGGCCCTTGCCCGCGATCACCAAAACGTCTCCGGCCCGCAATATCTCGACGGCGGCGTCGATGGCTTCCGCGCGGCCGGGAATCTCTCGCGCGCCGGGAGCGGCGGCGAGAATTTCAGCGCGGATCGACGCGGGGTCTTCGGAACGGGGATTGTCGTCGGTGACGAAAACGACATCGGCCTCGCGCGTGGCGATCTCGCCCATCATCGCGCGCTTGCCCCTGTCGCGGTCGCCGCCGCAGCCGAACACGACAATCAGGCGCTTCGTCGCGGCGGCCCGCAGCGCGCGCAGCATTTTTTCCAGCGCGTCGGGCTTGTGCGCGTAGTCGATGTAAACAGGCGCGCCGTCGCGCTCGCCGACTTTTTCAAGCCGTCCCGGCGCGCCTTCGAGATGTTCCAGCGCCGCCAGCGCGTCCTCGATCTTCGATCCTGTGGCGACGCAAAGCCCGGCGGCGACGAGCGCGTTCGACACCATGAAATCGCCCGCGAGCGGCAGGCGGAGATTGATCCGGGCTCCCGCGTGCTCGACGACGACGCGGGTCGCGCCAGCCTCGGCGGCGGCGTCGATCAGTTTGATGTCCGCGCCTTTGGCGCCCGTCGTAAAGACTTCGAGGCCGCATTGCCGGCAATAGCCGATCACGTCGTCGGCGATTTCGCTGTCGGCGTCGATCACCGCCGGTTGGCCGACGGGCGTCAGCGTGTCGAACAGCCGCATCTTGGCCGCGAGATAGTCGTCGAGGCTCGCGTGGTAGTCGAGATGGTCGCGCGAAAGGTTGGTGAAGCCGGCGGCGGAAAGGCGCACGCCGTCGAGGCGGCGCTGGTCGAGGCCGTGCGACGAGGCTTCCATGGCGAGATGGGTCACGCCCTCGCCGGCGAGCTCGTCGAGGGTTTTGTGCAGCGTCACCGGATCGGGCGTGGTGAGCGAGCCGTATGTCGCGCCGGAGGGCTTGACCACGCCGGTCGTGCCGAGTGCCGCGGCCTGATGGCCGAGCCGCGCCCAGATTTGACGCGCGAACGCCGCCGTCGATGTCTTGCCGCTGGTGCCCGTGATCGCGACGATTGTCGCTGGCTGGCGCGGATACAGGCGCGCGGCGGCGCGGGACAGCGCCGCTCGGACATCCTCGACGACGAAGCAGGGAGCGCCAAGCGGCGTCTCGGGGGCGCGTTCCGCGACGACGGCGACCGCGCCCGCCGCGACGGCGGCCGGGGCGAAACTCAAACCATCGGCCTTGGCGCCCGGGACCGCGAAAAACACGAAACCGGGCTGAACCGCCCGGCTGTCGGCGCTCAAGCCAACAACCTCGACATCGGCGAGGTCGGCGGGCGCTTCGATATTCGTGAGCAGGTCGCGGAAAGCGGTCAATGCTCGCCCCCGCCTTCCGAGGGGGTGTTCGCGTAGCTGTAGCCGAGCTTCGCGAGCAGAGGGAATGGCGTCGTCGGATTTTCCATTCGCGGCGGCAGGTCGAGCATGTTGGCGACGCGCTCGATGATCGCGCCGGTCACCACGCCGGCGTTGTAGGCGGCGGTGTGGTAGCCGCCGTCCTTGGCCAGGGCCTGAGGGTCGTCGAACAAAACCATGAAGAGGTATTTCGGCTTGTCGGCCGGCGCGATCGCCATGAAGGTTGTGAACACGCGGTTGCCCGAGTAGCGGCCGTGGATCAGCTTGTCCGCGGTGCCGGTTTTTCCGCCGACGAAATAGCCGCGGATGTTCGCCAGCTTTGCGGATCCTTCGGTCGCGTTGAGGCGCATGATGTAGCGTAGCGCCTCGCTGGTTTCGGGTTTGACCACTCGGGTCGAGACCGCTTTGGCCGCCTCTTCGTCGCGCCGCAGAAACGTCGGCGTCATGAGGTTGCCGCCGTTGACGAGGCCGGCGACGGCCATCATCGCCTGCAACGGCACGACGCTGATGCCTTGTCCGAAGGCGATGGTGATGGTGTTGAGCTCGCTCCAGTGCTTGGGCCACAGCGGCGGAGCGCTTTCCGGCAGCTCCGTGCGCAAGGTGTCGAGCTGGCCCATTTTCTTCAGGAAGGCCTTGTGTCCGTCCACGCCGACCATCATCGCCATGCGCGCGGTGCCGATGTTGGAGGAGTGCGTGAAGACCTCCGGCACGCTGAGCACGCGGTGCGTGGCGTGAAAGTCGTGGATCGTGAAGCCGCCGTAGCGCAGGGACTCGCGGGCGTCGACGCGCGTGTTGAGGTTGACCTTGCCGGCCTCCATCGCCATCGCGATGGAGATCGCCTTGAACGTCGAACCCATCTCGTAGCGGCCGACGTTCAAACGGTTGATGCGGCTGAGGTCGCGCGCGTCGTTCTTCGGATCGGTGGGGTTGTTGGGGTCGTAGTCCGGCACCGACGCGTAGGCGATCATTTCGCCGGTGTTGACGTCCATGATCGCCGCCGCGCCCGCCGCCGCGTGGAAGAGCTCGACGCCCTTGGCGACCTCGTCGCGCACCGCGTGGGTGACGTGCAGATCGAGAGACAGCTTCACCGGCGTGAGATCCGTCTGGTCGAGGCGGAAGCCGGCGTCGCTGAGGTCCGCGAGGCCCTGGCCGTCTATGTATTTCTCAATCCCCGCGATGCCCTTGTTGTCGATGTCGGTGTAGCCGACCACATGCGCGGCGTCGAAGCCGTTTGGATAGATCCGCTTGCTCTCGGGAAGGAAGCTGATGCCCGGCAGGCCCAGGCGGAACACTTCGTCCTTTTCCTTCGGCGTAATGCCGCGCTTGACCCAGACGAATCCCTTCTTCGAGCTCAGCCGTTCGCGCAGTTCGCGCGCGTTGACGTCCGGCAGCGCGGCGGTCAACAATTCGACCGCTTCGTCCTTGTCGATGATGCGCTTGGGCTCGGCGAAGACCGACATCACCTTGACATCGGTGGCGAGGATTTCGCCATTGCGGTCCACGATGTCCGGACGCGCCCGCGAAACCGCCTCCGAGGCGGCCCTGCGCAGGCTTTGCGGGTCGGGCTTTGTCGCCAGATAGGCGAGCTTCCCGCCTATGGCGAGGAAAACCGCGGTGAAACCGACGGCCAGGAGGCCGAGCCGCGCGCCGCTTTTGTCGGCGCGCGTGCGCGTCATGCCGCCGGCGATCGATTTCGCGCGCGCCCACGCGGATGGCGCGGCGTCGTTGGGCGGGGTGGGAAACTGGTCTTCCATTCTCGTTTCCTGCGTCAGCGTTTGGGCGAGGGCGTGGCGGAGGAGGCGGGCGAATCTTGATCCCCGCCCGGGGTCGCGGTCGGCTCGGCCAGGCCCAAGGCTTCGAGCTTGCGTCCGATCATGTCCACTTTCGCGGTGTGTTCCGGCAGGCTCGCCGCCTTGACGTATTGATCGACGTTGACGCTTTGCAGGTCGAGATGTTTGGCGGCGAGCGCCTGCACCCGTTCGGGCCGGGACAGGCGCGCCCATTCGGCGCGGGCCATGCCGATGCCGTCGCGTTCGCGTTGAATGTCGTGCTGCGCCTTCGTGATTTCCGCCGCGTAGCGCATCGTCTCGTACTTGATCGAATAGGCGTAGACCGCCGAGCCCAACAGGGCGGCGACCGCGATGAAATTGAGATAACGGGCGATCTTCACGCGCGCCTCCTGGGCCCTTGGCTGGGCAGGCCGGCGAGAGCCAGCAATCGGGAATCGATTCCGCGCGCCGGCGCCGACATCCGCGCCGCGACCCGCAATTTCGCGGAGCGCGCGCGAGGATTGGCGGCGAGTTCGACGCCACCGGCGACAACCGGCTGGCGCCCGACAAGCTCGAACGTCGGCGCGGGAACGGGAGGCTCCCACGGCAACAGGCGGGAATCGGCGCGGCCGCGCCCCGCCCGGTCGGCGAAGAACTGCTTGACGATGCGGTCTTCAAGCGAATGGAAGCTGACGACCGCCAGCCTGCCGCCGGGCGCCAGCAGCGCTTCGGCCGCCGCGAGCCCCTGGACCAATTGTCCGAGTTCGTCGTTGACGGCGATGCGCAAAGCTTGAAAGGCGCGCGTCGCTGGATGGATGTCCATCGGCTTGTGCGGGATGACGCGACCGGCGAGTTCCGCCAGCGAGCGCGTTGTCGTGAACGGCGCCGCCTCGCGGTCGGCGACAATGGCGCGCGCGAGCCTGCGGGCCATGCGCTCCTCGCCGTAGTGGAAGAAAATATCGGCCAGTTCCTCTTCGGCCGCCTCGTTGACAATGTCGGCGGCGGAACGGCCGGAGGATTCCATCCGCATGTCGAGGGGGCCGTCGAACCGGAATGAGAAGCCGCGCGCGGCTTCGTCCAACTGCATCGACGAAACGCCGATATCGAATGTGACGCCGTCGCAGGCGGCCACGCCGAGCCGCGCGGCGACCTTGGCGAGCTCGCCAAATCTCGCGTGTTCGAGGGTCAAACGGCCTTCGGAGCCCGCGACGAGGGCGGCGCCGGCGGCGATCGCGGCGGGATCCCTGTCGAGCGCCACAACCCGCGCGCCCGGTGTCGCGAGGATGGCGCGCGTGTAGCCGCCGGCGCCGAAGGTGCCGTCGAGGTAAACGCCACCGGGACGAATGGAGAGACCAGCCAATACCTCGGACAACAACACCGGGACATGCGGTTCGCTCCGCTCCAGACCCGCCATGTTCATTTTGGAGCCCCGAAAGCCTGGTTGGGAAACGCCGCGTTTCCGACCCGCGAACGGCGAGGGGAACGCGCCATGAGACCTCGCGCAAGCGGCGCTTGCGAAGCGCGCGTCGGGCGGATGGCGACGGCCGCTCGCGGTCGAACGGACGCGCGCCCGCCTAGGCCACGGCGAGCCGGCCCGCTCAAGAAGTTTTCGTGAATGAGGATGGGATGCCATGCGAACTGGAGGACGTCAAAAAAACTGGCCCGAAACGGCACACGCGCGCGCCAAGGCGAGTAAGCCATCCCTAGGGTTAACGAACAGTTCATATTGGCTGGTTAAATCAAGATCATTGGGCGCGGGCGGCCTTGGGAACGCGCGAACCCGGCGGCTGTTGGGCCCGCGGATTAAATCCGCGGCGTTCGGGGCCTATCGCGGGTTGTTTCGACCCGCTATATCGCGGCGCCGCCGTGTGGCGGAACTCAGCGGAAAGAACGCCGCCGTCCATGCGAAGCCCGCCATGCGCCCGCCGAACGAAATAGATTTCTGGCGCGGGCTCGCGTTGGCGGTGATATTCATCGACCACGTTCCGGGCATCGTGTTCGAAGGCTACACGCTGCGCGTGGTCGCGGTGTCGGACGCCGCCGAGATTTTCGTTTTCCTCGCGGGGTGGTCGCTGCGTCTCCTGGTCGCGAGCCGCCAAGTCCGCGACATGAGCGCGTCGCATGTCGTTCTGAGGCTTGAAAGCCGGGCCTTCACCATATTCGCCGCCCAAATCGTCATCACCGAAATCGCGTTGGCGATGACCGCCGCCGGCGCCATCTATCTCGAAAATCCGCTGGTGCTGGACTGGAACAACGCTTCCGCCGTTTTCGAAAATCCGATGGAGGCGCATGTTGGCCTCGTCCTGCTCAGCCATCAACTCGGCTATTTCGACATATTGCCGCTTTATGTTGTGTTGATGGCCGGCGCGCCAATCGCCGTTCTGCTCGATCGCCGGGCGCCCGCGCTCGTTTTGCCGCTGTCGCTGGCGATCTACGCCGCGACGCTCGCCACAGGGGCCAATCTGCCGACCTGGCCGGTCGAAGGACGTTGGTATTTCAATCCCGGCGCCTGGCAGTTGAATTTCACTCTGGGATTCATGCTCGCAGCGAAATCGGGACTTGGCGGATATGTTCGACGCCATCGTCTCGCGGTCCGGCTGGCGGGCATCCCCGTTTTGCTGGCGGGCCTTGTGGCGGCGCATTTCGGTTGGTCGCCGGATCCGTTGTCGCTGCCGGAGCCCCGGCTTTTCCTCATGTTCGACAAAACCTACGCGACGCCGGCCCGGGTCCTCGGTTTGTTGTCGATTGTCGCGGTGTTTGGCGGCTGCTATAAGGGCTTCGAGCCTTGGGCGGGGCCGGTGACGCGCTTTTTCTCGACGATGGGGCGCAATTCGCTGAATGTCTTTTGTGTTGGCTCGTTGTTAAGCCTCATGGCGCAGTTCGCCCGCTTCAGCCTCGGTGGCGGCGCGGTTATTGACACTCTGGTGCTTATTTCGGCCGTCGCCTGCATGTATGTGACCGCGTGGCTGAGCGAATGGAGGGAACGGGCCAAGGCATGAGACGCATTCTCGCGGCCGCCGCTTTGCTGACCGGCGCGCTGACGGCGCGCGCGCAAGACGCGCCGCCGCCCCCCCTCTCGCCCCAGTGCGAAGCGCCCGCCGTGGATATCGCCGCGCCGGCGCCTTTGCCGCATCTGGCCGAATTGCTGGGCAAGAAGCCGTCGTCCATCCGCATCCTCGCCATTGGCTCGTCATCGACCTGGGGCGTCGGCGCCTCCTCGCGAAAGAAGGCCTATCCGGTCCTTCTGCGCGGCATTCTGGAAAGCGCGCTGAAGGGCACAAAGGCCGAGATCATCAACCGCGGGGTTTCCGGAGAAGTCGCTCAAACCACGGCGGAACGGCTGCGCACCGCGGTGGCGCTGGACAAGCCCGACCTCGTCTTGTGGCAGGTTGGCACCAACGACGCGCTCGCCCGCGTCGAGGCCGGCGATTTCGAGGACACGCTGCGCTCGACGATCTCATGGCTGAAGGCCAGCGACATCGACGTGATGCTGGTGGGCCTGCAATACGCGCCTAAATTCGCCCGCGACGAATCCTACACCGTCATCCGGGCGGCGCTGAAACAAGTGGCGGTCGAGGAAAACGTGCTCTACGTCAACCGCTTCGACGCCATGCAATTCATCGCGAAGCAACAAGACGCCGCCAATCTGATGTCGCCCGACGAATTGCACGAGAACGACCTCGGCTACGAATGCATGGCCGAGCACATCGGCCGCGCCGTCATCGCCAACCTGTTCGTGCGCCGCCGCGACCTGCCAAAACCCGCGCCTCCGGCCGCCCAGCCGTAAAAGACGCAGCCGTTTCTTCTGGACCCGGCGGGCGCTTGCGGGCTAGAAGGCCAGCCAATCCCTTCTCAAATCAGGAACGGCGAGCCCCATGGCGCGGCAATTCATCTATCATATGGAAGGGCTGACGAAGAAGTGGCCCGGCGGCAAGACGGTGCTGGAGAACGTCCACCTTTCCTTCTACCCGGACGCCAAGATCGGCGTGCTCGGCGTCAACGGCTCGGGCAAATCGACGCTGTTGAAGATCATGGCCGGCATCGACAAGGAATTCACCGGCGAGGGCTGGGTGGCGGAAGGCGCGCGCGTCGGCTATCTGCCGCAGGAGCCGCAGCTAGATCCCACGCTCGACGTGCGCGGCAACGCCATGCTCGGGGTCGCGTCGAAACAGGCGATTCTCGACCGCTACAACGAACTCGCCATGAACTATTCCGACGAGACCGCGGACGAGATGACGCGGCTGCAGGACCAAATCGAGGCGCTGGGCTTGTGGGATCTGGATTCGCAGGTCGAGCAGGCCATGGACGCGTTGGGTTGTCCGCCCGACGACTGGGCGGTTGAAAAGCTCTCGGGCGGCGAGCGCCGCCGCGTCGCTCTGTGCAAGCTGCTGCTTGAAAAGCCCGCCCTGTTGCTGCTCGACGAGCCCACCAACCATCTCGACGCCGAGACAGTGAACTGGCTCGAGGGACATTTGCGCGACTACGAGGGCGCGATCCTCATCGTCACCCACGACCGCTACTTCCTCGACAACGTGACGGGCTGGATTCTCGAGCTCGACCGCGGCAAGGGCATTCCTTACGAGGGCAACTACACCAAGTGGCTGCAAGCCAAGCAGAAGCGGCTCACGCAGGAGGCGAGCGAGGACAAGTCGCGCATCAAGGCCATCGAGATGGAGGCGGAGTGGATCGCCGCCTCGCCCAAGGCCCGGCAGACGAAATCGAAGGCCCGCGTCCAGCGCTACGAGGATCTCGTCGCCAAGCAGGATCAGAAGGTCTATTCGATCACGCAGATCATCATCCCCGTCTCCGAACGCCTCGGCAACAACGTCATCGAGTTCACAAACCTGTCGAAGGGCTACGGCGACAAGCTGCTCATCGACAATCTGTCGTTCAAACTGCCGCCGGGCGGCATCGTCGGCGTCATCGGTCCCAACGGCGCGGGCAAGACGACCCTGTTCCGCATGATCACCGGGCAGGAGAAGCCAGACAGCGGCGAGATCGCCATCGGCGAATCCGTGCAGCTCGGCTACGTCGACCAATCGCGCGACAGCTTGAACGACAAGCACAACGTCTGGGAGGAAATCTCCGGCGGCAACGACATCATCTATCTGGGCAAGCGCGAGATCAATTCGCGCGGCTATTGCTCGACGTTCAACTTCCGCGGCCCCGACCAGCAAAAGAAAGTCGGCATGCTGTCGGGCGGCGAGCGCAACCGCGTGCATCTCGCCAAGATGCTGAAGGGCGGCGGCAACGTGCTGCTGCTCGACGAACCCACCAACGATCTCGACGTGGAAACGCTGCGCGCGTTGGAAGACGGGCTAAGCGATTACGCCGGCTGCGCCGTCATCATCTCGCATGACCGCTTCTTTTTGGACCGCATCGCGACGCACATGCTGGCCTTCGAAGGCGATTCGCACGTGGAATGGTTCGAGGGCAACTTCCAGGACTACGAGGAAGACAAGAAACGGCGGCTCGGCGTGCAGGAACTGGTCCCGCACCGGATGAAATACAAGAAGTTTTCGCGGTAGGGCGCGGCGAACCAGCCAAAATTCGGGGCTTCGCCGGCTTGTCGCGGCCCCGGCCTCCGGCGCATAATGACCGCGACCCCGGCCCGAGCCGCGCGCGGCGCCGAATTCCGTGGAGGCAGCATGTCCGAGAAGACCTATCCCGTGCCGGCCGAATGGGCCAAGCGCGCCTATGTCGACGACGTCAAATACAAGGCGATGTACGAACACTCGATCAAGGACCCGGATGGCTTTTGGGGCGAACACGGCAAGCGCGTCGATTGGATCAAGCCGTTCTCCAAAGTGAAGAACACGAGTTACGATCAAAAGAATGTTTCGATCAAATGGTTCGAGGACGGCGTCCTCAACGTGTCGGCGAACTGCGTCGACCGCCATCTCGCCAAGCGCGCCAACCAGACCGCGATCATATGGGAGGGCGACAACCCCTCCGAGTCCAAGCGCATCACCTACCAGGAACTGCATGACGAGGTCTGCCGCTTCGCCAATGTTTTGAAGGCGCATGGCGTCAAGAAAGGCGACCGCGTCACGATCTACCTCCCGATGATTCCCGAGGCCGCCTACGCCATGCTCGCCTGCGCGCGCGTCGGCGCGGTCCATTCGATCGTGTTCGGCGGATTTTCGCCGGACGCGCTCGCCGGACGCATTGAGGGGTGCGGCTCGAAGATTGTGATCACCGCCGACGAGGGCCTGCGCGCGGGCCGCAAGGTGCCGCTCAAGGCTAATGTCGACGAAGCGCTGAAAAAAGCGCCGGGCATCGTCACGTCGATGCTCGTGGTCAGGCGCACCGGCGGCGGCGCCCAGATGCAAGACGGCCGCGACTATTGGTATCACGAGGAAGCCGCCAAGGTCGCGGCGGCATGCGAACCCGAGCCGATGAACGCCGAGGATCCCCTGTTCATCCTCTACACGTCCGGCTCGACGGGCGCGCCGAAGGGCGTTCTGCACACGACGGGCGGCTACCTCGTCTTCGCCTCGATGACGCATCAATACGTCTTCGACTACCATGATGGCGACATCTACTGGTGCACTGCGGATGTCGGCTGGGTGACGGGCCACAGCTACATTGTGTATGGACCCCTCGCCAACGGCGCGACAACGGTGATGTTCGAGGGCGTGCCCAACCACCCCGACGAATCCCGTTGCTGGCAGGTGATCGACAAGCACAAGATCAACATTTTCTACACGGCGCCGACGGCCATCCGCGCGCTGATGCAAAAGGGCGAAGGCCCGGTGAAGAAAACCAGCCGCGCCTCGCTGCGCCTGCTCGGCTCGGTCGGCGAACCCATCAACCCCGAGGCGTGGGAATGGTATCACCGAGTCGTCGGCGACGACCGCTGCCCGATCGTCGACACCTGGTGGCAGACCGAGACCGGCGGCATCCTCATCACGCCGCTGCCCGGCGCGACGGCCTTGAAGCCCGGCTCCGCGACGCGGCCCTTCTTCGGCGTTCGGCCCGAGATCGTCGACGCCGATGGCAAGGTGTTGCACGGCGCCTGCGAGGGCAATCTGGTGTTGACCGATTCGTGGCCGGGGCAGATGCGCACCGTGTTCGGCGACCACGAGCGCTTTGTGCAGACCTATTTCTCGACCTATCCGGGCTCGTATTTCACCGGCGACGGCTGTCGGCGCGACGCCGACGGCTACTACTGGATCACCGGACGCGTTGACGACGTGATCAACGTGTCGGGCCACCGCATGGGCACGGCCGAAGTCGAGAGCGCGCTCGTCTCGCACGAAACGGTGTCGGAGGCGGCCGTCGTCGGCTATCCGCACGACATCAAGGGGCAGGGCATCTACGCCTATGTCACGCTGATGGCGGGCAAAGAGCCGAGCGACGCCCTGCGCAAGGAACTCGTCGCCCATGTGCGCAAGGAGATCGGCCCCATCGCCTCGCCTGATGTGATTCAGTTCGCGCCGGGCCTGCCGAAAACGCGCTCCGGGAAAATCATGCGCCGCATCCTGCGCAAAATCGCCGAGAACGAACTCGGCTCGCTCGGCGACACTTCGACGCTCGCCGACCCCTCGGTCGTTGACGATCTGGTGAAGAACCGGGGCGGGTAGGACCGTTTCCACCGGCGGATCTCGCGCTCCCGCGTTTCTTCGGCTAGAAATGCGGAAATCGTCGGAGGAAACGCATGATGGGCGCCCTGAAATCCGCGCGGCCTTTTTTCGCCGCGTTGGCCGCGCTGGCGGCTTTCGCCAACGCGCCGGCGCGCGCGCAAAACGCCGAAGAGGCCTACTACAAGGGCAAAACCGTGCGTGTGATCGTCGGCTATGGCCCCGGCGGCGGCTATGACATCTACGCGCGCATGCTCGCGCCTTATCTCGCGAAGGCGCTGGGCACCTCCGTTGTCGTCGAGAACCAACCCGGCGCCGGCGGCATCACGGCGCTCAACCGGATCATGACCGCTCCGCCGGACGGTTTGCAGATGATGCTCGTCAACGGACTTGGCGCGGCGTTTTCGCAACTCACCGAGCAGCAGGGCGTGCGCTTCGATCTGGCGAAGCTCTCGCATCTCGGCACCGTCAGCGCCTCGCCATGGGTCTGGCTCGTCGGTCCGAACGCGGACATCGACACGCCGCGAAAAGCGCTCGACGCGAAGAAGCATTTCATGTGGTCGGCGAGCGGCCCCATCGACGGATTGTCGGACGGCGCCGCCTTCACCTGCGAGGCGTTGAAACTCGACTGCGGCATCGTGGTCGGCTACCCGGGCAGCAACGAGGCGGCCCTCGCGGTGTCGAAGGGCGAGATGGACATGATCTATGTCTCCGACACGTCCGCCAACAACTACGTGAAGGCGGGGCAGAACAAGGCGGTCGCCACCATGGGGCGCGTCAAGTCGCGCTTCTTCCCCGACCTGCCGACGATTTTCGAGGCGGTTAAACTCGCCCCGGATCAGGCGCAGATCTTCGATTTCCATTCGACGGCGGAAAACCTCGGCCGCATTCTCGTGGCGCCGCCCGACACGCCGCCGGCGCGGCTGGCGTTCCTGCGCGAGGCGGTCAAAAACGCGCTGACAGACCCCGCCCTGGTGGCGGAGGGCGAAAAGACCCAGCGCTATGTCGGGTTCATCGACGCCGAGGCGACACGCAAGGCGACCGTCAGCGTCGTGCGCGATCCGTCGCCCGAACAGAAGAAAAAGATGACGGACATCATCGCCAGCGCCGAGCGGAAATAGGCTCGTTCAGGCGTTCCAGAGCGCGCTGAATTCCGTCGCCACGACATCCTCGTAGGCGACATCGCCCCGCAGCAATCCCACGTTGCGCTGAAACTCCGTCATGCCCGCGACGAACCCGCGCGAAATCGAAGCGTCGTAGAAGGGAATGTCGCGCCGCGCGAGTTCCGCGATCAACCCGGCTTCGGCGGCGGGAAACAGCTTGCGTCCGACCGGCGCGGCGATCTCCGGGTCCGCCCTCAACGCCGCCTGCGTTTTCACAAGCGCGCGCACGGCGGCGGCCGCCGCTTCCGGGTTCTCGTCGATCAGGCGTTGAGAGGTCATCAGCGCCGACATCGTGTAGTTCAAGGCTTTCGGCGGACCATCGCCGCGGCGCGCGTCGATGACGAGCGTGCCCGCGCCCGAGCGGATGGCGACCTCCGCCCCCATCCCATTCGCCCAGAAGCCGTCGATGGCGCCGGCTTGCAGCGCCTTGGCGGCGGCGACGCCGAAGTTTTTGGTGGCGTCGAGAAACGCCATCGGCACGGGAACGATATTCACCTTGTCGCGAGCCATATCGATGCCGGACTCGACCAACAATTGCTTCAACCCGAGATCGACCATGGGCGCGGCGCCGATGGTCAGCCCCCGGATGGCGCCGATGTCGCCGCGCTTCGCGCCGAGGTTCGACCGCAAGATCAGAAACCAGTAGGTGTTTTGCGCCTGCGCGGCGAGCAGCTTGCCGCCTTTCCATTCGGGGAACGCCTTCGGCATGCTGTGCGCGGAGCCGCCGACGAAATCGACGCCGCCGTCGCGCATGGTTTCCAGCGCCCGATCGACGGGAAAGACGAGCTCGAGCGTCATGTCGAGCCCTTCGCGCTTGAAGAAGCCGAGTTCGACCGCGGCCACGACGGGGAAATACGAATTCGAAATCAGGTCCGGAATGGCGACTTTCATTGGCGCTCCCAAGCGTTCGCGAATTCGACGCCGCGTCCGTCGATAACCGTCCGCGCCTGTCTGGACAAGGCCGCCGCCCGTCCCTATAAGACGCCACCCTGCGCGGTCAGCCGCGCGGCGCGCCCGGGTAGCTCAGTTGGTAGAGCATGCGACTGAAAATCGCAGTGTCGGTGGTTCGATTCCGCCCCCGGGCACCATTAAGTATCATAAAATCAATAGCTTATGCGACTTAAATAAGTCGATGAAAATGGGCTATTCGGCCGTGGGTACCATGCTGGGTCACAAGATCGGCGTGCTTGAATCTCACAGGATGTAATGGAAAGTCACGGGTTGAGCGTGGACACTGCGAAGTTCGCTCGCGTGGTCTTGATAAAGAGCGGTTTGACGCGCTTTGACAGACGCAAGCGCTGGGGGCGAAGAATCGCAATCAATCCTCGCTTTCGCGCCGAATGAGCGTAATCCTACCAATGTCCGCGGGTTTTCCGTTGATCCCGAAAGCTTGACCTCCATGACTGCGATTGCTGACCCGTCGCCGGCGAACGTTCTTGTGGTGGAAGACGAAATGGTGCTGCGCATGCGCGCCGTCGATATCGTCGAAGACGCCGGCTTCAACGCCGTCGAAGCCGTCAATGCGGATGACGCGCTCGCCATTCTCGACGCGCGATCGGATATTTCGCTGCTGTTTTCCGACATTCAGATGCCCGGCACACTTGATGGCCTAATGCTGGCGCGCGCCGTTCACGAACGTTGGCCCTCGATCAAAATCATTCTTGTCTCCGGCCAGGTCAAAGTATCCGACGACGCGAAACCGCTTAATAGCCGTTTTTTTGGAAAGCCGCTGGACGTCAAACAAATGGTGGTCGAAATCCAGGCGATGATAGGAGACGGCGCGCTCAAAGTCGTGCCCACTGAAGCGATCGAAACGGGTGTCGCGGCAAATGGTCATAAAAGGCCAGGACGCAGGCAAACCAGCTCCACCAATCCAGAAGTTCTCACGGCTGAAAACGACAGCCTCCGTTTATTGCTTGAACAAGCCGAAATCGACGCTGATGCGCTTCTGGCGCAGGCGGGTATTGACGCCGAGGAGCGCGAAGCCGCCGACAAGCTGCAAAAGCTCATTCTCGCCGAGCTCCATCACCGCATTAAAAACACCCTCGCCACTGTCAGCGCGATCGCGTCTCAAAGCCTACGAACCGCGACGAGCATTGAACATGGGAAGCAAGCGATTGAAGGCCGCTTAATCGCGCTGGGGCGCGCGCATGATCTACTGATGCAGGTCAGTTGGGCCAACTCCAGTCTTCGCAACACAATTCAGGGAGCGACCGGGCCGTACGATAGCGAAGACAATGGCAGGTTTTCGATCGAGGGGCCGGATATCGGCATCACCTCGGGAGCGGTCGTCGCGCTGGCCATGACGTTCAACGAACTGTGCACCAACACAACGAAATTTGGCGCGCTATCGGTGCCCGGTGGCCGGGTGGATATCACATGGGCGATTGAGGAATTCACGCAGCGCCTTCGCTTGAACTGGATCGAACGTGGCGGCCCTATCGTCGCTCCCCCTTCGCGGCGCAGCTTTGGCACGCGAATGATTGGATCGTTAGGACAACAACTGCATGGAACAGTCGATTTAATTTATCATCCGGCGGGTTTTGAATACGTGCTGGATGTTCCCGTGAGTTCGCTCACCGTCAAGACCTGACCCAGTCTCCCGCCGCGAGGCGGGCGCGAACAATCCGCCGGAGATATTGCGCGGAACCACCGCCCCTAACCGCGTTTTCCGGACCCGTGAGCCGAGGACCGCCGTTTTTAGTCCGCCAATCGGGTTGATTTCCAGACGGAATTGACCGGGGATTTTCATGGCGGAATGACCACTCCCGCACATCGACTTCAGCGCGAATTGCGCCTCCCGCTCACGGAGGCGGGTCAGCGCGTATCGAAAATAGTTCCCGATTTCGGCCAAATTCCAGACGGGAAATTGACACCGCTGAATTTTGTTGCGTTCCCATGCGCCGCCGCGCCGACCCCGCTTGGCGCTAAGCGCCCGAATCGGATAGCGTCGTTGGCATCATGCCCGATGGATCGGCTACCGCGCATTTCTTCCGCCCTAAGCTCTACACCGTTCTTTCGGACGGCTACGGCATGGACTCGCTACGTCGGGATTCCATTGCCGCCTTGACCGTCGCCATCGTGGCCCTGCCGTTGTCGATGGCGATCGCGGTCGCCTCTGGGGTGGGGCCGGATCGCGGGCTGTACACGGCCATCGTTGGCGGATGTCTCGTGTCCGCGCTTAGCGGCAGCCGGTATCAGATTGGCGGACCTGCCGGGGCCTTCATCGTTCTTGTCTCCGCGACGGTCGGGCGATTTGGCGTCGAAGGATTGCTTACCACAGTGATGCTGTCGGGCGTCATGCTCACGTTGGCCGGTCTTGCGCGGGTTGGCCGCCTGATCCGCTACATTCCCCATGCCGTGACGGTCGGCTTCACGTGCGGCATCGCCGCCACCATTCTCGCGAGCCAGCTCAAGGATTTTGGCGGCCTCGCCCTCTCTGGCGAGGAGCCAGGGCCGTTCTTCCCCAAGCTCGCCGCGCTTGGCGCCGCGCTCGGCGCCGCCAATGGCTACGCCGTTGCGATCGGGATCGGTTGCGTCGTGTTGATTTTCGCCTTGCGCGCCGCGCGACCGACATGGCCCGGCATGTTGATCGCGGTCGCGCTGGCCTCGATCGCGGCCTTCGCCTTGAAACTTCACATTGAGACGATCGGCTCGCATTTCGGTTCGATACCGAACCATTTGCCGATGCCGTCGATGCCGTGGCACGATGTTCCGCTGATGATCGCGGTTCTGCCGACGGCGCTGTCCTTCACCCTGCTGGGTGGAATCGAAAGCCTGCTCTCGGCCAAGGTCGCCGACGGCATGACGGGGCGCAAGCACCGCTACAACATGGAGCTGGTCGGACAGGGCGTCGCCAACGTCGCTTCCGCCTTCTTTGGCGGCATCAGCGTCACTGGCGCCATTGCTCGCACGGCGACCAATGTTCGCGCGGGGGCGCGCAGCCCGTTCTCGGGTATCTTGCATTCGCTTTTCTTGCTCGCTTTCATGATGCTGGCCGCGCCATTGGCGCGCTTCATTCCCCTTTCGGCGCTTGCCGGGGTGTTGGTCGTGGTGTCGTGGAACATGGCGGAAAAGGAAGAGTTTGCGCGCCTGCTGCGCGATTGGCGCAGCGGCGTCGTGCTGCTCGCGACATTCGGCCTGACGCTGGTCGTCGATCTCACGACGGGTATCGTCGCTGGCTGCGTGTTGGCCGCTGTCTTCGCCCTCGCGGGCCACGAGGTTGCGCCGGAAGATTCCGGTCCGGCATAGACACCGCTCCCAGGAGAGCCGCAAATCGCCTACGCCGTGGTTCGATAGATGGCGGCTGGGCTGACACCGTAGGATCGCGCGATGTCGGCGACGGGTTCACCGTCCTTGCGTCTGCGCGCTTCCCGCGTCTGTGGGCGTCACGACCGGTTAGCCCATGCCGATCAAATGGCCGAGGGGAACTCTGGCGAGCGTTAGCCCAGGTTGGCTTTAACGGATGAGAGCCGTTGAAGGGCGAGCAGAGCGGCGGCGCGAGCCTGCCGCTCTGTGGCATAAAGCGTCCGATCCAAGACCCGAATGAAACCGCCTTCTCGAATGAGCCAGCGGAAACGGCGAGCCTCGGACTCATCGCACTGTTCGACATCGATATGAAGGCGACCAAGCTCGGCGTTGGGCATGCCCGCGATATAGTGAGTGCGGCGTCACAATTCCATGCCAATCAGCAACTCTTGGCGCGGCCCGAGCTACGTGCGTGCGGTGCCCCCGCCGCCGGCGCTGGCCGCTTACGTTGTCATTGCGACGCTTGAGACGCGATGCGCGGGTTCGTTTGTTTGCGGCCGATGATGCGGCGCCAATTGACCCGGGATTTCGGAATGACCACTCCTTCGCACCGATTTCTACCCGAGTTTGCGAAGGAAAATCGCGCTTCTCGCCCACGGAGGCGGGTCAGCGCGTATCGAAATAGTTCCCAATTTCGGCCCAATTCCCGACGGGAATCAACAGAGAGTGTCGCCAAAGTTGGGGGCAGTGACGAGCTACGGCCAATTGTGGCTAAAACGACGCTATCCGCGAGGAAATGGACGGACACGCGATTTCACGCTTGAATCGATCTCATCACGAGATATCCTGAGCTTCTGGCGAATAAATCGTGGCCCGGCTCACCTTTACATGCGAGACGCAATGACCAAGTTTCTACTTTCAACCGTCGCCCTTGCCGCTCTGACAACGGCCTCCTTCGCGGCCGACCTGCCGAGCCGCAAATCTCCCGCCGAGGCTCCCTACGTCGCGGTTCCGATGTTCACCTGGACCGGCTTCTATGTCGGTGGTGACATTGGCGGCGCCTGGACGAATGATGGCTCCCGTTATCGCCTGACGCCCGCTGGCGTCGGCTTTGCCCCGGCGGGCACATTGATCGCGACCTCCAGCATGAACTCGTCCGGCGTGGTCGGCGGTTTGTTCGCCGGTTATAACTGGCAGTTCAGCAACGCCTTCGTCGTCGGCTTGGAGGCCGATGTCGAAGCCACATCGCTCAGCAAGAACAACGCGAACATTCAAGGCGTCTTTGCTGGTGTGGTTGGGCCGATCGGTTTCTTGAACAGCGAGAAGCTTCCGTGGCAGGGTTCGGCGCGCGCCCGCCTCGGCTACGCCGCGGGCAACGCGCTGTTCTACGTGACGGGTGGCTTGGCTCTGGCTCAAATCCAAACGCGTTACTTCCTTATCACCACGGATTCGTTCTCGCAGACGCGCGCTGGCTGGACGCTCGGCGGCGGCGTTGAATACGCCTTCAACGCAAATTGGACCGCGCGTATTGAATATCGCTACTCGCAGTTCGGCACGATCAGGGACACGCTTACGAATACCACGTTCCCCGCGGGCGCCCTTGCTGTTTCGCATCCGATTTCCGAAAACGCCGTCCGCGTCGGCATCGCCTACAAGTTTGGCGCGCCGGCCGCCGCGGTTGTCGCCAAGTACTGAGATCACGCGAACATAATGCGAAAAGCCCGGCCTCGCGCCGGGCTTTTTGTTTGGGCGGCTCGGAAAGACAAGACGCCCCGCCGATTGGCGAGGCGTGTCACTTTGGCGTTCCTTGGCCTTAGACCATCTTCAAATTGTCCGCGCTCGATCTTCCGGAACGTTTGTCAGCGACCACGTCGTAGGAAATCTTGTCGCCCTCGTTCAGGCGAAGGCCCGCGCGCTCGGCCGCGCTGACATGAACGAACACGTCGGCCGCGCCTTCGTCGGGCTGGATGAATCCAAAGCCCTTGGCATCGTTAAACCACTTCACTGTTCCGGTAGCCATTGTCGTTCCGATCATACGCCGGCGCTAATGCCGACTGGGGGTTCGATACCATGAATTGGGTGGCTTGCCACAAAGAGAGTGGGTGGCCAGGCGGCGCGGATGGCGCGACAGCTTCAACGCGGCTGCAATCCCGATCGACAATCAAACGCCGCGCCGTCGGCCAGCGCGGAACGATTCGTCCGGCGATCGGTTTTTCATTCATGTTGAGAGTCGATCTCGGTCGGTAGACAATGGACATC
>CAIKAR010000110.1 GCA_903825465.1 uncultured Hyphomicrobiales bacterium
CGCCGGCCACGGCGGCGTCGACGACGGCGCGCATTCCAGTTCCGGGGTCGTTGAAAAAGATATCGTGCTGGAATTCGCCCAGGGCCTCGCCGCCCGGTTGGAGAAGTCGGGGCGCTACAAGGTTGTCATGACGCGCGCGACGGATGTGTTCATCCCGCTGAGCGACCGCGTGAAAATCGCGCGCGAGGCCGGCGCCGCGCTGTTTGTTTCGATTCACGCGGACACGCTCGCCGACGAGCCGCAGGTGGCCGGCGCCACGGTCTACACGGTGTCCGACAAAGCCTCCGACGCGGCGGCGGCGCGGCTAGCCGACAAGGAAAACCAGTCCGACGCCATCGCCGGGGTCGACGCGGGCGAGGACGCGGGAGAGGTCGCCGACATCCTGTTCGATCTCACGCGGCGCGAAACACGGGCGTTTTCACAAGTCTTCGCGCGCACGCTGGTCGATTACGTCGGCGCGGTGGCGCGGCTGAACAAAAACGCGCGCCGGGCGGCTGGATTCCGCGTGCTCAAGGCGCCCGATGTGCCGTCGGTTTTGCTTGAGCTTGGTTATTTGTCGAGCGCGGGGGACGTGCCGAACCTCGTTTCCGCGGACTGGCGGTCGAAAGTGTCGGGCGCGGTCTCGGCGGCCATCGACAAGTTTTTCCAGGCGCGCACGGCGAACGCCCGCGCGGTCGATGTGGCGGGCGAACTCAAGGCCAGCTTCGACGAAGCGGGAGCTCAGGCGCGTTGACACGCCGGGGCGCCGCGAATTCAACACAAATCGCCGCCATTGCGGATATTCGCCGCGTCCGCGTTTGCCGGGCCGGCGGGGTTTCGGCTAGAAGGCCGGCGCGCGGCGCCGCCGCGTGGATTTCTTGATATGCGAATCATCGCGCGGTTCTTCGGATTTTTGTTCGCCTCGGGCGCGATCGTCGCTGTTCTGGGCGCGATCGCCGCCTGGGGAACGGTCGCGTATTTCTCGCAGGACTTGCCCGACACGGCCCAACTGAAGAACTACGAGCCGCCCGTGATGTCGCGCGTCCACGCCTCGGACGGTTCGATTTTGGCCGAATATTCGCGCGAACGCAGGCTCTATCTGCCAAGCGAGGCCATACCGCCGCTGGTGAAGCACGCCTTCATCTCGGCGGAGGACAAAAACTTTTACACCCACAACGGCATCGATCCCGAAGGAATCGCCCGCGCGGTCGTGATCTTGCTGCAAGGCGGCAAGCGCGTGCAGGGCGCCTCGACGATCACGCAACAGGTCGCCAAGAACTTCCTGTTGACCAACGAGCGCACCTACGACCGGAAAATCCGCGAGATTCTGTTGAGCTTCCGCATCGAGGGCGCCTATTCGAAGGAGCGCATTCTCGAGCTCTATCTCAACGAAATCTACCTCGGCCTCGGCAACTACGGCATCGCGGCGGCCGCGTTGAACTATTTCAACAAGTCGGTTCACGAGCTCACGATCGCGGAGGTCGCCTATCTGGCGGCGTTGCCCAAGGCGCCGAGCGACCTCAATCCCTTCCGCAACAGCGACAAGGCCATCGACCGCCGCAACTACGTGATCGGCCGCATGGCGGAGGACGGCTACATTTCGCGCGACGAGGCCGCGAAGGCGCGCGCGGAGCCGTTGACCGTCAATCCCCGGGCGCTGTCGCCAAACTCCTACGCCGCCGGTTATTTCGCCGAGGAGGTCAGGCGCGAGCTGCTCGACCGCTACGGCGAGAAAAAACTTTACGAAGGCGGGTTGTCGGTTCGCGCGACGCTGGATCCGAAGATGCAGTTGATGGCGCGCAAGGCGCTGGTCGATGGCCTGGTGCGTTTCGACGAGTCGCACGGCTTCCGCGGCCCGATGCGCAGCATCGACATATCGCGCGACTGGGGCGTGGCGTTGGCGGATATTCCCGCGCTCGGGGACGTGCAGCCGTGGCGTCTCGCCGTGGTTCTCGACACGTCGGGCGCGCAGGCGCGCGTCGGTCTGCAGCCGTCGCGCGAAAAGTCCGGCGATGTCGCGCGGGAGCGGGCCACGGCGGTTCTCACTCACGAGGGCATGAGCTGGGTCGCGGGGTCGCGCGGCGCGAACGCGCTTCAGCCCGGCGACGTGATCTACGTCGAGCCTATCGACGGCAAGCCGGGGCAGACGCGGCTGCGCCAGATACCGGACATTTCCGGCGCCATCGTCGCGATGGACCCGGACACGGGCCGCGTCTTCGCGATGGTCGGCGGCTTCTCCTACGACCAGTCCGAGTTCAACCGCGCGACGCAGGCGGAACGCCAGCCAGGCTCTTCGTTCAAGCCCTTCGTTTACGCGACCGCGCTCGACAACGGCTATACGCCGTCTTCGATCCTGCTCGACGACCCCATCGCGATCGACCAGGGGAACGGCGAAGTGTGGAAGCCGGAGAATTTCGAAAAGGACGGCGCCGGCGGCCCCCATACCTTGCGCTACGGCGTCGAACATTCCAAGAATTTGATGACCGTGCGCCTGGCGAAGGAGATCGGCATGCCGCTGATCGCCGAATACGCCAAGCGCTTCGGCATCTACGACGATCTGCCGAACTACCTCGCCTATTCGCTCGGCGCGGGCGAGACGACCGTTCTGCGCATGGTCACCGGCTATTCCATGTTCGCCAACGGCGGCAAGCGCGTGAAAGCGACGCTCATCGACCGCATTCAAGACCGCTGGGGCCACACCATTTACCGCCACGACGAGCGGACGTGCGAGGGTTGCGACGCGGCGAAGTGGCAGCAGCAGTCGGAGCCCCGCCTGATCGACAAACGAGAGCAGGTGCTCGATCCGCTGACCGCCTATCAGATCACGTCGATCATGGAGGGCGTGATCGACCGCGGCACGGGCATTTCCATCAAGTCGCTGGGCCGCCACCTCGCCGGCAAGACCGGCACGACGAACGACGCCAAGGACCTTTGGTTCGTCGGCTATTCGACCGACCTCGTGGTTGGCCTCTACCTCGGCTACGACCGCCCGAAATCGATGGGCGATTCGGCGCAGGCGGCGACCTACGCGGCGCCGATCTTCCGCGAATTCATGCGCGTCGCGTTGAAGGACAAGCCCGACACCCCCTTCCGCGTGCCGCCGGGAATCAAGCTGATCTCCGTGGACGTGAAGTCGGGATTGCGCGGCAGTGGTCCAGGCTCGATTCTGGAAGCGTTCAAGCCGGGCACGGCGCCGCCCGATTCCTACGCCGGCGGCGCGCCAAAGGGCGTCGTCGTGACGCGGGACTCCGACCACGCCGTGGGCTCGGGCACGGGCGGCCTGTACTAGGGAACCTTTGTCCGGCCATTTACTCGCGCGCGCCCGCGCCCTACAAGCGCGCGTCGTTTCCGTATCCAGCAGGTGATTCATGCGCGCCGAAGCCCAAGCGCTCGTCGACAAGATCCAGCAGTCCATGGGACTGCTGAGGAGGCATCTTTGACGTCGAACGCTCAACCCGCCGGTTAGCCGAACTCACCGCCAAGGCCGAAGATCCCAACCTCTGGAACGACGCCGCCGCCGCGCAGAAAGTCATGCGCGAGCGCACCGATCTGGAAGAACGCCTGACCTCGCTCGCCAAGCTCGAACGCGAGCTCGACGACGGCGTCGGCTTTGTCGAACTCGGCGAGGCGGAGAACGACGAGGCGACGGAACGCGAGGGCGTCGCGATGTTGCAGGCGCTCGCCGCCGAGGCGCAGTCCCGCGAGGTCGAAACGCTCCTGTCGGGCGAGGCCGACGGCAACGACACGTTCATCGAAATCCACTCGGGCGCGGGCGGCACGGAAAGCTGCGACTGGGCGCGCATGCTTGAGCGCATGTACACGCGCTGGGCGGAGCGTCGGAAATTCTCGGTCGAGGTGATGGAGGAGACGCCGGGCGAAGAGGCGGGCCTCAAGTCCTCGACCCTGTTGGTCAAGGGCCACAACGCCCATGGCTGGATGAAGACCGAATCGGGCGTGCATCGGCTCGTCCGGATTTCGCCGTTCGACTCCAACGCGCGGCGGCACACGAGTTTCGCGTCCGTCTGGGTCTACCCGCTCGTCGACGACCGCATCGACATCCAGGTCAACGAATCCGATTGCCGCGTGGACACCTACCGGGCCTCGGGCGCTGGCGGCCAGCACGTCAACAAGACCGATTCCGCCGTCCGCATCACCCATATTCCGACGGGCATCGTCGTCGCCTGTCAGCAGGAGCGGTCGCAGCACAAGAACCGCGCCACGGCCTGGAACATGCTGCGCGCGCGCCTCTACGAGCAGGAACTTGAAAAGCGCGAGGCGGCGGCGAGCAAGACCGAGGCGTCGAAGTCCGACAACTCGTGGGGCCACCAGATCCGCAGCTATGTTTTGCAGCCCTATCAAATGGTGAAGGATCTGCGCACCGGGCTCGTTTCCGGCACGCCCAACGAGGTGCTGGACGGCAAGCTCGACGCCTTCATGGAAGCCGCGCTGGCGCAGCGCGTCCATGGCGGCGGGCCGGACAAGGTCGAGGACGTCGACTAATCCGCCGCCGCCAGCGTCAGGCCGGCGTTCAGGAACCGCATGGGATCGACAGGCTCGCCGTCGACGCGCACTTCGTAATGCAGATGCGAGCCGGTCGAGCGCCCCGTCGATCCGACGCGGCCGATGATGTCGCGGGCCTCGACTGTTTGTCCGACCTCGACGTTGATCGCGGACATGTGCCCATAGCGCGTCGACATGCCGTTGCCATGGTCGATTTCGACCATGTTGCCGTAGCCGCCGGTCCAGCCGGCGATGGTGATTTTGCCCGCCGCCGTCGCGTGTATGGGCGCGCCGGTCGCTTCCCTGAGATCGACGCCGGTGTGGGTCGCCATGCGGCCAAAGAACGGATCGACCCGCGCCCCAAAAGGCGATGTCACCACGAGCGGCCCCTCCAGTGGCTGGCGCACCGGCGCGCGCCGCGCGACGCCGCGCAAAACGGCCGAGTCGGCGAAATCGTTTTGCAGGCGGTAGACCTCTTGCTCGAAAAGCGAGCCCTTCGGGTCGGCCTTGAGGGGAACGAACGGGCCGCCGATGTCTTTGGCGGCCGCCTGAGCGTTCCCTATTTTTTCGATGGGCACGCCCGCCGAACGCAGCGCCGCGCGCAACCGCGCGGCGGATTTCCGGGCGCGCTCGCCGACCGCGGCGACGGCGCCGACTTCCGCGATCTCGACGCGGTCCAGCGAGCCGTCAAGCGCGCCAAGGCGTTGCTCGACCGGCGCGTTGGTGTCGGTCAGCAGTCTGGTCACGGGATCCCTGGGGTCGGAAAGCGACCCGTGCAGTTCCGGCGCCTCAGGGCGCGGCTTGACGGCTTCGCCCGCCGGCGTGACGGGATTCAACGGAGCGAAAGCCGTCGCGCCAGTTGGCAAAGCCGGCGCCGGCGCGCCGAGGCGCTGGACCGGGCCTGTGGCGCCGAAGGCCTTGTTGAGCGCGCCGCGCGCGTCGGATGGACGCGAGGCCTGCTTTTGGTCGGAGACGCCGGGAATCGAGGCGGTCGTGTCCGCGGCGGTCGACGATTGACGGGCCAGGGCCTGGATTATCGCCGCGCGGTTTTCGACCTGGGCCTGCCGCGACAGCAATTCGTGGACGCGGCCCTCAAGCGTGTTCTGATCCAGCAATTGCCGGCCGGTGACATGGTCGAGCTGCGTCCGCATGGACGCGAGCCGTTCCTCGTAGGCGAAGCGCATGTCGTTTTGACGGGCCATCAAGCCCGCCACCAGGTCGTCGCGGTAAAATAGGTAGTAGGTCGCTCCCAGATAGGCGCAAAGCAAAATGGGAGCGACGAGAACGACGCCAAAAAGCGTCCACGGCGGCAGAGCGAAGCACTTCATCGCGTCGCCGCGGGAGAAAGTAACAAAATAATGGGACCGCGAATTGCGCGCGGCCGGCATGCCTGATCGCGGGGACATCCACAAACTCTCCGGCGAACGCCTCATGCGGCGCCTTTGCCGCTATGTCGCCGGAACATGGTTAATTTTCCGAGAAAGGGTCGGCGGAAATTTGTCTTGCGATATTGCGGAAATTTGTCTTTCGATATTAAAGCGCTTTTGCCGCTTCCAGAACCTCGGCGGCGTGCCCCGGCGCCTTCACCTTGTTCCACACGCGCGCCACAACGCCCTTGCCGTCGATCAGGAACGTCGCGCGTTCGACGCCCATGTATTTGCGTCCGTACATGCTTTTTTCCACCCAAACGCCATAGGCTTCGACCATGGCGCGGGCCTCGTCGGCCGCCAGAGCGATCTCAAGGCCGTGCTTGGCCTTGAATTTGTCGTGGCTTTTGGGCGAGTCCGGCGAAATTCCAACGATTTCCACGCCTGCTTTGTCGAAGTCCTTCCGCAGGGCGTTGAATTCGATCGCTTCCTTGGTGCAGCCCGACGTGTCGTCCTTCGGATAAAAATAGAGGACCGCCTTGCGTCCGCGCAGCGAGGCGAGCGAGATATTGCCCTTGCCGTCGCGCGGCAGGTCGAAATCAGGCGCTTTTTCTCCCGGCAACGGTCTGGTGTTGCTCATTTTTGCCTTCCTTTTTAGGAACAAGGGGACGAACGGGGCGTTTTGACCCGCCGGGTTGTCCGCGACTTAGCGGTTTCCTGTAACATGGTCGAATCGCGCGTCGCGCGGAACTGTGGAATTTGCCCTGTTGGCCGAAGTATCGACGACGCAAGAGGCCTCCGGGGGGCAAGCCATTCGGCGGTCCCGGACGCGGCGCGTCGGGCGCGTGTGCGCGCGCGCGCTGGGCCTTGTCGTCGTTTTAATCACGGTGCTGGCGGTGGGCGTGGGCGCGCTGCTGTTGCGCCTCGCCAATGGCCCGTTGGTCGTCGGCGGCTTGAGCGAGCGGGTCGCGGCGGAGCTCGGCGCGCGGCTCGGACCCGGCTACAGCGTCGTCGTTGGCGGTTCCACGATCGAGCGCGTCGAGACGTCGCTGCGGCTGTCGCTCGCCGGGCTTTCGGTGCGCGACAGCTCCGGCAAAGCCGTGTTCGCCGCGCCGCGGGCCAGCGTCGCCGTGGCGATCGCGCCATTGCTGGTCGGTTCCGTGAAGCCGACAAGCGTCGATCTCTACGACGTGCAACTGCGCCTCGAGATTCTCGAAAATGGCGCGCTCGCGGTTTCGGCGGGCGCCGACCCGATTGTCGTGATGGGCGGCGGCGCCAAGGTCGAAGACGACGCTCCCAACAACGTTCCCTTGACAACGGCGCAATTGACAACGCCAGCCGCCGCGGCGGTCGGCGCCGTCCTGGGATTGCTCACGAATCCGGACTCGCCGGCGCAACGCATGGAGCGCGTGGCGCTTTCGGGCGGACGGCTGACGGTGGATGACAAACTGTCGGGGCGATCGACAGTGTTCGACAATGTCGAACTCGGCTTCGATCGACGGCGGGGGGGCAAAGCCGATCTTGCCTTCGCCGCCAACGGACCCGATGGTCGCTTCAGGGCGCGGGCGAGCGCCGCCAGCGAGCCCGGCGAACGCGCGCTGGAGGTGGAAGTGCGCGACCTCGGCTTCGACGAACTCGCCCTGGCGGCGGGGATGCGCGATCCCAAGGCTTATTTCGACACGCCAATATCGGCCAAGATCCTGCTTGGCCTCGACAATGCGGGGGCTTTGCGCGACGCCGCCGCGCGTTTCAACCTCGGCTCGGGGTATCTTTACGTCCGCGACCGCGATTTCGAGCCCTTGTTCATCGACGAGGCCACGGGCGGCCTGCGCTGGGACGCGGCGAGCGGAAAAATCGAGATCGAACCGACACAATGGGCGTCGGGCGATACCCAGTTGACGGTCGCGGGCCAGATCAGCGCGCCAGCCGGAGAGGGCGAGCCCTGGGTGATCGCCGGCTCGGCGTTGCCGGGCTCCGTGCTGGGACCCGAACGGCAGAGCGACATGCCTGTCCCGATGGACAACACGCGATTGTCGGTCAGCGTCTATCCGCGCGATCACAGGCTGACGCTCGACAGTCTCGCCGTCGCCAACGCCAACGCGAACGTGGAGCTCACCGGCGATTTTGATTGGGGGCCGGACACAAGGCGCGCGCGGCTCGCTGTTGTTTCGGGCAAGACGTCCGCCCGCGCGGCGCTGCGGCTTTGGCCAAATTTCATCGCGCCTCCCGTTCACGCGTGGCTGCTTGAACATCTCGACGCCGGCCTCGTGGAGCGGGGCAAGCTGACGCTGGATTTCGACGGGCCGGCGATCGACAACGCGCTGTTGAAACGGCCGCCCGACGACGATCGCCTGCGGGTGGATTTCGCGATCACCGGCGCGACGCTGCGGTTTTTGCCGGGCGCGCCGCCCATCCAGGGGCTCGAAGCGGTCGGCCACACAACGGGGCACACGGCGCTGGTGAATTTGAAGCGCGGAACGCTCGAGGGATCGCCGGGCCACAAGGTCGCGATGTCGGACGGAACCTTTTCAGTCGCCGACACCACGCTCAAGCCGGCGCCGGCGGTCCTCAACACGCGGCTCGTCGCGCCTATCGACGCCTTCGTCGATGTATTGTCGCGCGACGCCTTCCGCCCGTTCGTTGGCTCCATGGGAGACACGTCGCAGGTCAAAGGGCAGATGGATGGCCGCGTGACCGTGGATATGCTCCTCGACGATAAGCCGCGTCCGGACGACACCAAGGTTTCCGCCACCGCGACGATCACCGATTTCGGCGTCGACAGGCTGATCGGCAAGGAGCGCTTCGATCAGGGTCAGCTGGCTCTGACCATTGACAAGAACGGCATGCGCGCGGTGGGCGGCGGCAAGCTGTTCGGCGCCCCGGCGCAGATCGAGTTTAAAAAGCAGGGGCCCGCGGCGCTCGATGTGAACCTCTCCTTCGCCATCGACGACGCCGCCCGCGCCCGGGTCGCGCCGGCTTTCGCCACCGGGATCAGCGGACCGATCGCGGCGCGCGTCACAAGTTCGATCGCGGGCAAGGACCCGGCCCCGGCCCATATTGAACTCGATTTCACCAAGGCGGGCTTCGACAATCCACTGCCGGGTTTGGTAAAGGCGGCGGGACGTCCGGCCAAGGCCAGTTTCCGCATCGAGACCGGACCCGACGGCGCGCGTCTGGACCAATTTGTGTTCGACAGCAGCGCCGGCGCGAGCGCGCGCGGTTCGATCGACCTCGACACCAGCGGAAATTTGCGCGTCGCGCGGCTGACGCAGGCGCGCGTTTCGCCGGGCGACGATCTTCGCGTCGACGCCGAGCAGGGGCGCGACGCGCTGCGACTGACCGTGAGCGGCGCGGCGGTCGACGCGCGGCCTTTTCTGCGCGGCGTGTTCGGCGGCGGCGGGCAGGCGGCCGATGCCCCCGCGAACGCCTCCACGGCCGGCCGCGATATGGACATCGATCTCAAGACAACGCTTGTCACCGGCTTCAACAAGCAGGCGCTTTCGAATGTCGATCTGAAGCTTTCGCGGCGCGGCGGCGCGATGAAGTCGCTGCGGCTCCGGGGAATGTCCGGGCGCTCGGAGGTGGTGGTTTCGACCACGCCGGACAAGGACGGCGCGCCGGTCGTCAACATCAACGCCAGCGATGGCGGCGCGCTGCTTTCCTTCGTCGACCTGTATCAGCGCATGGAGGGCGGCCGCATGCGGGCCAGCGTCCGGATCTTGCCGAAAGGCGTGGACGGCAGCGTTTTCGTCAGCGATTTCGTTGTTCGCGACGAGCCGGCGCTGCGCCGCCTCGTCAGCGAGGGCGCGCCGAACGGCGATCAGCAAATGGCCAGCAAAATCGACACCGCCGCGGCGCCATTTCAGCGTCTGTCGGCGACGTTCTCGAAACAGGGCGGCGACTTGCATGTCGTCGATGGGTTGCTGTACGGCACGCAGATCGGCATCAAGCTCGCGGGCTCGCTCGACTACGCGCGCAACCGCGTCGACATGTCGGGAACCTTCGTTCCCGCCTATGGCCTCAACAACCTGTTCACGCAAATACCGCTGTTTGGGCCGATATTGACGGGCGGCAGTCACGAGGGGCTGTTCGCGGTCAACTTCCGAGTCAGCGGACCGGCGACTGGCCCGTCGCTGATCGTCAACCCGTTGTCGGCGATCGCGCCCGGGTTCTTGCGCAAGATTTTCGGCGTTGGCGGGCCGGTTGATCCCGGCGCGCCGTCCGCGGACGCTCCGGCCTCGATACCAAAACAGTAAGCCTACACGGGCCGCACCAGCACGTGGCGTTTTTTTCCGAGCGACAGTTTCGCGGCGCCGTCGCGCAAATCGCGCTCGCCGAGCGTCGCGCGCTCGTCCGACACGGAGGCGTCGTTGACGCGCAGGCCGCCGCTTTTCACCTGGCGACGCGCCTCGCCCGTCGACGCCACGAGCCCGGCGCGGACAAACGCCGTCAGCACGCCGACGCCAGCGTTGAATTCCGCGCGCGGAATTTCAATTGTCGGGAGGTCGGTTGAAACGCCGCCCTCCTCGAAGGTTTTTCGCGCCGTTTCCATCGCCTGGTCGGCGGCGGCGCGGCCGTGCGCCATGGCCGTCGCCTCGTTGGCGAGAATCTTTTTGGCGTCGTTGATCTCGGCGCCCTGAAGCGCTTCGAGCCGGCGGATTTCGTCGAGCGGCAGCTCGGTGAACAGCTTGAGGAACCTGCCGACGTCGGCGTCCTCGGTGTTGCGCCAGTATTGCCAGTAGTCCCAGGCGCTCAGCATGTCCGCGTTGAGCCACACGGCGCCGGCCGCCGTCTTGCCCATCTTCGCGCCCGACGCGGTGGTGAGAAGCGGCGAGGTCAGGGCGTAAAGCTGCCCCGTTCCCATGCGGCGGCCGAGGTCGATGCCGGTGACGATGTTGCCCCATTGGTCCGAGCCGCCCATTTGCAGCACGCAGCCGTAGCGCTTGTTTAGCTCGACGAAGTCGTAGGCCTGCAGGCACATGTAGTTGAACTCGATGAAGGACAATTCCTGATCGCGCTCGAGGCGCATCTTCACCGAGTCCATCGACAGCATGCGGTTGACCGAGAAGTGCCGTCCGACATCGCGCAGAAAGTCGATGTAATTGAGCGCGGTCAGCCATTCCGCGTTGTCGGGCATGACCGCCTCGGATTTTCCTTCGCCGAACGACAGGAAGTTCGAGAACACGCCCTTGATCGACTGCTTGTTGGCCTCGATGTCGGCGATGGACAGGATTTTTCGGCTTTCGTCCTTCCCCGAGGGATCGCCGACCCTTGTTGTGCCGCCGCCCATCAACGGCACGGGCTTGCCAGCGCCTGTTTTTTGCAGCCAGCGTAGCAGCATGATCTGAATGAGCGAGCCGACATGCAGCGAGGCGGCCGTGCAATCGAAGCCGATATAGGCGACAAGGCTTCCCGTTCGGGCGAGTTCGTCCACGCCCGCGAAGTCCGAGCATTGATGGATATAGCCGCGTTCCGTCAGGACGCGGAGAAAGTCGGACTTTGGCGCGAAAACAGTCATAACACCCTCGCAAGTCCGCGGTTATTAGGGCGCGGGGCTTGTGCGCGCAACCGTTAACGGGCTAGCCTGCGGGATAGATTGGCGGACGGGCGGGTGGGCTGCGGGGGCCGAAATCGATTTTTATTTAAGGAGTCGCATTATGGCCGACAGTCTTGTGGACCTCGTGTCCAATTATTTCGACCCAGACGTTTCATCCAAGCTCGCCGCGTCGCTCGGCGTCAATCAAGATCAGATACAAGCCATCATCGACAAGGCGATCCCCGCCACGCTGGCGGGCGTCGCGGGAGTCGCTTCAATGCCGGCGGGCGCGCAGAAGATCGCCGACGCGATCGGCAACGCCGACCAGGGCATGCTCGCCAATCTGGGAAGCATGGTTGGCAGCAAAGACCTTTCCACCGGCGGTCTCTCGATGCTGAGTTCCCTTATCGGCGCCGACAAGGTGAGCGCGATAACGCAGGCGGTCGCGACATCGACAGGCACGCCGGCGGCGGCGGCGCAAGGCGTTGTTGGCGTTCTCGGCCCGGCGACTTTCGGCGCGCTCGGCCAGCTTGATCCCTCCGCTTGGTCGAGCGGCGACGCCATCGCCAAGACCTTCGCCGACCAGAAGGCCGAGATCATGTCGCAATTGCCGGCGGGGCTTGGCGCCATTCTCGGCGCCGGCAGTCTCGCGGGAGCCGCCGGCATGGCGAAGAGCATGGCTGGCTCCGCCGCGGGCATGGCCTCCAGCGCCGCTTCCGCAAGGCCGGCGACGGTTGGCTCGACGTCGGACAATCAGTCTGGCGGCGTTCCCAACTGGGTTTGGGCGGTCGCTGCGATCGTGGTGATCGCCGGCGTCGCCTATTGGTGGTTCAAGATGCGCGGCGCGTGAGCGCGTCGATTTGATGTTTTGCAACGGGCGGCGTTCGCGCCGCCCGTATCCGTTTTAACAACGCGAGCGACAACGTGACCCTCTACCGCGCTATTGGCCTGATGTCCGGCACGTCGATGGACGGCGTCGATGTCGCGCTTATCGAAAGCGACGGCGAAAACGCGGTCGCGCAGGGGCCGACCTCGTTCACGCCCTATGGCGACGACGAGCGCGCCCTTCTGCGCGCGGCGCTGGCGGAAGCCGCGGTTCTCGCGGACCGCGACGCGCGTCCGGGCGTTCTCGCGCAAGCCGAAAAGCTCGTCACCGACCGCCACGCCGAGGCCGTCGAAGCGTTTCTGCGCGAGTGCGACCTCGCGCCGGCGGAAATCGACTTGATCGGTTTTCACGGACAGACCGTGCTGCACCGGCCGGAGAAAAAGCTCACGGTCCAGATCGGCGACGGCGCGGCGCTGGCGCGGCGCCTTGGCATTCCCGTGATCCACGATTTCCGCGCGTGGGACGTGGCCAACGGCGGGCAGGGCGCGCCGCTGGTTCCCGCCTATCACCGCGCGTTGGTGGAAGCGGCGGGTCTCGCGGGCGCGCCCGTGGCGCTGGTGAATATTGGCGGCGTCTCGAATGTCACCTTTGTCGCGCCGGGGCTTGATCCGGTGGCTTGCGATTGCGGGCCGGGCAACGCGTTGATCGACGACCTCATGCTGGCGCGCGCCGGCGCGCCGATGGACCGCGACGGATTGAGCGCGCGGGCGGGCGCGGCGAACGCCGCGGCCCTCGCCAAACTGCTCGACCATCCGTATTTCGCCGCGCCGCCGCCGAAATCGCTCGACCGCAACGCGTTTTCCCGCGCGCCGGTGGACGGCCTCTCGACGCTCGACGCCGCCGCGACGCTGGTGGAGTTCACAGCCGAGGCCATCGCGATGTCGCTGCGGCAAATGCCGGCGCGCGTTGAAAGACTTGTCGTCTGCGGCGGCGGCGCGCGCAACCCGACGATCCTCGCCGCGCTGGCGCGCCGCGCCAACGCGCGCGTGGAGACCGCCGACGAAGCCGGCTGGTCGGCGGACGCGATGGAGGCGCAGGCCTTCGCCTATCTCGCGATACGATCGTGGAAAGGCTTGCCGTTCAGCTATCCAACGACCACCGGCGCGCCGCGGCCCCTGTGCGGCGGCGTGCTGGAGATGCCTACAGGGCGATGAAGCGGCAGGCCTCGCCCTTCGTGGCCGCCGGCGCGCGGACCGGGCGGATAACCAAGCATTCGGATTGCGCCAGCACGCGCAGCATCGACGAATCCTGCCGACTGAATGGCGTCGCCACCGGCAACCCATCGCGGCCTGGCGAAAGCGTCGCGCGCAGATAATCCTCGCGCCCGTCGTTGGGGCCGAGGTCGGCGCCGAGCGTGGCCACGCCGCTGTGGTCGGCGCCGGCGTCGGGGTCGCCGCAGAGGGCGCGGATCAGAGGCGCGAGAAACAGCACGCCGCAGACAATCGCCGACACCGGGTTGCCGGGCAGGCCGAGGATGCGCATGTCGCCGATGCGCCCGTGCATCAAGGGCTTTCCCGGACGCATGGCGATTTTCCAAAAGCCGAGTTCCATGCCCTCTTTCGCCAGAGCGCTTTGCACGAGGTCGTGGTCGCCGACGCTGGCGCCGCCAAGCGTGACGAGAATGTCGGCCTTCGCTTCCCGCGCGGCTTTGAGGCGGTCTTCGAGCGCCGAAAAACTGTCGGCCGCGATGCCCAGGTCGATGGTCTCGGCGCCGGCGGCCCGCGCGTAGGCCATGACGGCGTAGGTGTTCGACGCGACGATCTGGTCGGGACCGGGGTTTTGTCCGGGGGCGACGAGTTCGTCGCCCGTCGCGAGCAGGGCGACGCGCGGCTTGCGCGCCACCGGCAGGGCGCCATGGTTCATGGCGGCGGCGAGCGCGAGCTCGCAGGGGCCGAGGCGGCGGCCTCTCGGCAGCAACACATCGCCGACGGAAAAATCGAGGCCCGCGCGGCGAATGTTGCGGCCGACAGGCTCCGATCGCAGGCATTTTACGACGCCGTCCGAGGCTTCGGTGTCTTCCTGAATGATCACGGTGTCCGCGCCCGCCGGCACAGGCGCGCCGGTGAAAATGCGCGCGGCTTCGCCGGGGCCGACCACGCCCGCGAAGCCGTGCCCGGCGGCGCTGACGCCAATCACCCGCAACGTCGCCGGCGCGTCGGCGATGTCGGCGGCGCGCGCCGCGTAGCCATCCATGGCGGACGCCGCGAACGGTGGCTGGGTGCGCGTCGCGGCGAGATCCTCCGCCAACGTTCGGCCGGCGCATTCGGCGAGGGGGACGCGTTCAACGCCTAGTATGCCCGGCGCGCTTTGCAGCACGCGAACGAGGGCGTCGGCGACGGGGAGCAGGGGCGAGGGTGTGTTCATGCCGCTTCATAGCGCAGGTTCGCCCGGGAGGGGAGGCGGCGCCCGCCCCTGTCTTTTTCGCGCGGCGCGACTACATAGGGGCCAAGCTCTCGCCGCGGGTGTTCGCCTTGGCTCTTTTCGACGATTTGGCCCTCGAAGCCCGCGTCGCCGCGCGCGGCCTCGCCGAATATATGCGGGGCGGCGCGCTGCGGCTCGGCGTGACGGGGCTGTCGCGCGCCGGCAAGACGGTTTTCATCACCTCCCTTGTCCACAATTTGACGCGCGGCGGCAGGCTGCCGGTGTTTCGCGTTCAGGCCGAAGGACGGCTGCTGAGCGCTAGCCTCGATCCGCAGCCCGACGACCATGTCGCGCGTTTCGCCTACGAGGAGCATCTCGCCGCGTTGACCGGCGGCGCGGAAGGCGCGGCGGCGCGCCATTGGCCGAGCTCCACCACCGAGGAGTCGGAGTTGCGGCTGACGCTTGAATTCGAGCGTCGGGATGGCTGGCGCGCCGGGCCGTCGAAACTTCACATCGACATTTTCGACTACCCGGGCGAATGGCTGCTCGATTTGCCGCTGCTGACGAAAAGCTACGCGCAATGGTCGCGCGAAACGATGGAGGCGAGCGCGGCCGCAGCGCGCGCGCCGCTGGCGGCTGATTGGCGCGGCTTTCTGACAACGCTCGATCCCGCCGCGCCGGCGCTGGAGGACAACGCGCGCAAGTCCGCGGCGCTGTTCACATCCTATCTGCGCGCCGCGCGCGACGAGCGCTACGCGCTTTCGACGCTGCCGCCGGGGCGGTTTCTGTTGCCGGGCGCCTACAAGGATTCGCCGCTGCTGGCGTTCTCGCCGCTGCCGATCCCCGAGGGCGCCGAGATTGTCGAGGGCTCGCTCGCGGCGATGATGGAGCGCCGCTACGAATCCTACAAAAGCCGCGTCGTGAAGCCGTTTTTCGTCGATCACTTTTCGCGGCTCGACCGGCAGATCGTGCTCGTTGACGTGTTGAGCGCGCTTAATTCGGGCCCGACCGCGGTGCGCGACCTCGAGACGGCGCTCGCGGGCGTGCTGCCGGCTTTCCGCGTGGGCTCGTCGTCGCTGCTGTCGCGGGTGTTCCGCCCGCGCATCGACAAGATATTGTTCGCCGCGACGAAGGCCGACCATCTCCATCACGCCAGCCACGACCGGCTTGAGGCGATCCTGCGGACGCTCGTCGCGCGCGCCATCGCGCGGACCGAAACGCTTGGCGGCGCCATCGATGTCGTCGCCCTCGCCGGCGCGCGGGCGACGCGGGAGGCCAGCGTCAAACAGGGCCGCGAGACGCTCGACGCCATTGTCGGCGCGCCGATGGCGGGCGAGCGCGTCAACGGCGAGGTTTTCGACGGCGACGCCGAGGTCGCGATCTTCCCCGGCGAGCTGCCGGCGGACCCGCGCGCGGTTTTTCGCGGCGACGGATTGGCGGCGGCGGACGCCGACGCGGACTACCGCTTTGTGAAATTCCGCCCGCCCGTGGCGAAGCTGGACGAATCCGGGCTCGCCGCGCCCCTGCCGCATATCCGAATGGACCGGGCGCTGCAGTTCCTTGTTGGCGACAAGCTGAAATAAGCGCCGCCGCCTTGCGCGCCGGGGGGCCATCGTCTATGCCCGCCGCTTCCTCCAGGGGTTTTTTCGCGCGTTTTCTTCACGTGAACCGGGTTCCACGTCGCTTGAAAACGCCATGAGCGGACGCCGCGCTTGAGCCAGAAACAGGTCCCCGTCGCCATTATCATGGGCAGCCAGTCCGACTGGCCGACGATGCGCCGCGCCGCCGAAACGCTCGCCGCGCTCGGCGTAGGCTACGACGCGCGGATTGTCAGCGCGCACCGCACGCCCGACCGGCTGGCGTCGTTCGCCAAAGGCGCGCGGTCGGAGGGTTTCAAGGTCGTGATCGCGGGCGCCGGCGGCGCCGCTCATTTGCCGGGCATGACGGCGGCGATGACGCCCTTGCCGGTGCTGGGCGTGCCCGTGGAAAGCAAGGCTTTGTCGGGTCGGGATTCACTGCTTTCCATCGTTCAAATGCCGCCCGGCGTGCCCGTGGGCACCCTGGCCATTGGCCCTTCCGGAGCCGTCAACGCGGCGTTGCTGGCCGTGGCGATCCTCGCCTTGAACGATCCCGCGCTCGCGGGCCGCCTCGACGATTGGCGGGCGCGGCAAACGGCGGATGTGGCCGAACGCCCCTCTGACGCGCAAACCTGATGGGCGCGGATTCGAACGCTTCGCTTTCGCCCGGCGACACCATTGGCGTGCTGGGTTCGGGCCAACTCGGCCGGATGCTCGCCGCCGCGGCGGCCAGTCTCGGCCTCAAGACGCATATTTACTGTCCGGAAGGCGGACCGGCGCTGGATGTCGCCGCGGCGAGCACGCGCGCCGCCTATGACGACGACGACGCCCTCGCCGCCTTCGCCAAATCGGTGAAGCGCGTCACCTACGAATTCGAGAACGTGCCGGCTCACACCGCCGCCTACCTCGCGGCGCGGTTGCCGGTGCATCCGAACCCCGGCGCGCTGGCGACGGCTCAGGATCGCTTGACCGAGAAGACTTTCATCAACGGCCTCGGCGTCGCGACCGCGCCCTTCGCCAGGATCGACAACGCCGGCGACCTCGACGCCGCGTTGGCGAGGCTTGGGCGGCCCGCGATCCTGAAGACCCGCCGCATGGGCTACGACGGCAAGGGCCAGGTCATGATCCGCGGCGGCGACGACGCTGGCGCGGCGCTCGCCGAGATGCGCGGCCAGCCGGCGATTCTCGAAGGCTTTGTGAATTTCCGACGCGAGGTTTCAGTGGTGGCGGCGCGCGGCGTCGACGGGGCGTTCGCCGCTTTCGACATCAACGAAAACGAACACGCGAACCACATTCTCAGCGTCACCCGCGCGCCCGCCGACGTGTCCGCTGCGACGGCGGACGCGGCGGTCGCCACGGCGCGCAAAATCGCCGACGCGCTCGGCTATGTCGGCGTCATCGCGGTGGAAATGTTCGTCGTCGTGGACAACGGCGTCGAAAAGCTCGTCGTGAACGAAATCGCGCCGCGCGTGCACAATTCCGGGCACTGGACCATCGACGGCGCCGAGACCTCGCAATTCGAGCAGCACATCCGCGCCATCGCGGGCTGGCCGCTGGGCTCGCCCAAAATCCTTGGCCGGGTGGAAATGCGGAATCTGATTGGCGCGGATGTGCTGCGTTGGCGCGAGCTGTTGGCCGAGCCCGGAACCCGCGTCCATCTTTACGGCAAGCGCGAGGCGCGCGAGGGCCGCAAGATGGGCCATGTCACGCGCGTGGAATAGGCGTTTCCGCCGGGGAGTCGGGCATGGCGATCGAGGACGACGCGCGGGCTTTGGCGGCATTGATCGAGGGCGCGCGCGCCGTGGTCGCCTTCACCGGCGCGGGAATTTCAACCGAGTGCGGCATTCCCGACTTCCGCTCGAAGGACAGCGACACCACAAAATTCAGCTGGCGCCGGCATCCGCCCATGCCGTTCGACGTGTTTATGGCGAGCGAAGCGAACCAACGCGAGGCGTGGCGGCGCAAGTTCGCCATGGACGATCAACTCGGCGATGTCGTTCCCGGCAAGGGGCACCGGGCGCTCGCCGCTCTGGCCGCGTCCGGCAAGGTGATCGGCGTCGTCACGCAAAATATCGACGGGCTGCACCGCGCCGCCGCCGCGCCCGGCGACGACATCGTCGAATTGCACGGCAACGGCGGCTTCGCGACGTGCCTGACGTGCGGCGTTCGCCACGAAATCAAGCGGGTGCGCGAAAAATTCGAAATCGACGGCAAGGCGCCGCGCTGCCTATGTGGTGGAATAGTCAAGTCGGCGACGATATCCTTCGGCCAGGCGATGCCCGCGGAGGCGATGGAACGCGCGCGCGCGTTGACGCTCGCCTGCGATCTTTTCCTGTCGATCGGATCGTCGCTCGCGGTTTATCCGGCGGCGGGATTTCCGCTGTTGGCGCGTCGAAACGGCGCGCGGCTCGCCATCGTCAACCGCGATCCCACGCCCTTCGACGAATCGGCCGACCTGACGCTTCGGGGCGACATCGGCGCCACTCTGGCAGCGGCGGCGGCGCGCGTTTTGGCGCCGAAATGAAGTATGCGACAAAATCATCCACAACTTCGTTGGTTTTGCGCTTGGCCGGTTGCGCCCGAATGGTAATCTACGCCTGCGGAATTTGTGTCGCGATTTGATTCGCGAAGCAGGCGAGTGCGCGGAGGCGGTCCGCGTACTGGACCTCGGGGGCTGAACGTGGCGAGCAAGGAACCAAGCGTGGCGGAAATCGCGGCCGAGGCTGGCCGCGCGTCGGGCGACGAGTCCCAGATTGAATTGATTGAGATCGTCGGCCGGATCAAATGGTTCGATGTGTCGAAAGGCTTTGGCTTCATCGTGCCGGACGGCGGCGGGGCCGATGTTCTGCTGCACGTGACCGTGTTGCGCCGCGATGGCTTCCAGACCGCGCCCGAAGGGGCGTGCATTGTCGTCGAGGCGCAACGCCGCGCGCGGGGATTCCAGGCGTTCCGCGTGTTGTCGCTGGACGAATCGACGGCGATTCATCCCGCCGCGCTGCCGCCGGCGCGCACGCATGTGCAGGTTGTTCCCGTCGGCGGATTTGAAATCGCCGTTGTGAAATGGTTCAACCGCGTGCGTGGCTTCGGCTTCGTGACGCGCGGCGACGGCACCGAAGATATTTTCGTGCACATGGAAACGCTGCGCAAATACGGCATCGCCGACTTGAAGCCGGGCGACAGCCTGTTGGTGCGCTTCGGGCCGGGTTCCAAGGGCCTCATGGCGGCGGAGGTTCGTCCGCTGGAAAACCGGATGCCTGTGTCGCATTGACAATTGATTGACGCGTCGCCGTCTAGGCCATCGCTCTTGCTTTGCGCCCGCCCGCCCGGCACAATGGCCGGCATGACAAAGTTTACTTTTCGCGCTGTTCTCTTTCTCGCCGCCGCGGCGTTGCCGCTCATGGCCGCTCCCCTCGGCTCGCCGGCGGCGTTCGGCGCGCGCGCGCAAAGCCCGGCGCCCGCCGCCGAGACGAACCTCGAAACCCTGACCTTTCAGACGGCGGGCGGCCCCGCGGCGTTCAAGGTCGAGGTGATGCGTAACGACGCCGAGCGCGAGCGTGGGCTGATGTATCGCCGCTTCATGCCCGCCGACCGCGGCATGCTGTTCGATTTCGGCCGCGAGCAGAACGTGATGATGTGGATGAAGAACACCTACATCCCGCTCGACATGGTGTTCATTTCCCGCGCCGGCGTGGTTGTCCATATCGCCGAAAACGCGGAGCCGCTGTCCGAGCGCATCATCCCTTCGGACGCGCCCACCTACGCCGTTGTCGAACTCAACGGCGGCGCGGCTAAAAAGATTGGACTCAAGATCGGCGACCAGGTCGATCATCCGATGTTTCGAAAATAGCGCGAGCCGATGCGGGCGTCGTTCGGCGATTTCAATATTCTCGGTTTCGACACCGACAATTCCGCCGGCGTCGTTCGGTTGCGGTACGCCTACGAAAAAGGCGGCTCGTTTTGCGAAACGCTGTCGTTTGGCGCGCCGCTGCCCGGCGACGACAGTCCTTTCCGCCCCGCCTTCGAGGAGGCTCTCGCGGCGCTGCTGGTTCTCTCCGGCGTCAGCTACTACAAGGCCTTCGCGCCCGACAACGTCGTCGTTCACCACGCCCGGACGACCCCGGACAGATTGCCGTTCTTCAAGAAGCTGTATGTCGAGGGCCTCGGCGAATTCGCTTACAGGAACAACATCGACGTCGCCGGCCGCCTGAATATTTTTTCGCGCGCGCCGCTGGCCGCCGCCGCGACATCGACGGGCGTCCGCCCGCATCCCGCGTTGCCGCGAAGGTCGGCGGTTCTGATCGGCGGCGGCAAGGATTCGCTCGTCAGCGTCGAGGCGCTGCGCGCGGCGTCCGAACCGATGACCCTGTTCGCGGTGAATCCCAAGCGGCCAATGACGGAATGCGCGGAAGCGAGCGGGTTGCCGCTGATTGCCGTGTCGCGCCAGCTCGATGCCGGACTGTTCGAACTCAACAAGGCCGGCGCGTTGAACGGCCATGTGCCGATCACGGCGATCGTGAGCTTCATCGCCATCGCGGCGAGCTTCGTTCATGGCTTCGACGCGGTCGTGCTTTCCAACGAGCGCTCGGCCGACGAGGGCACCGTCGAGCGCGACGGCGTTTCGATCAACCATCAGTTCAGCAAGAGCAGCGGCGCGGAAGCGGACATCACCGACTACGTCAAGACTCGCATATCCGCGGACCTCGTCTATTTCTCGCTGTTGCGGCCCTTGTCGGAGGCGCATATCGCGCGGCTCTTCGCGCGGGTCGACCGTTACGACCACGTCTTCACTAGCTGCAACCGCGCGTTTCAAATTTTGGCTAAAACCGAGCCGGCGCGCTGGTGTCTGGATTGCCCCAAGTGCCGCTTCACTTTTTTGATGCTCGCGACGGCGATGCCGGCGGCGCGGCTCCGTTCGATTTTCGGCGCGGATCTTCTGGACGACGCGCGCCAGTTGCGCGGATACGAGGAGTTAAGCGGGCTCGCCGGCCATAAGCCATGGGAGTGTGTGGGCGAAATCGCCGAGTCGAGCGCGGCGCTGTTGATGCTGGCGCGCGATCCCGCCTGGGCGGACAGCGCCGTGGTCAAAAGCCTCGCGCCGCGGTTGGCGCCGCACGCGGCGGAATTGGACCGCGTGTGGACGCGGTTGATGACGCCCTCCGCGGATCATTTTTTGAGCCCTCGCTTCGAGAGCGCGCTGCATGACTACATCGGCCGATAGCAAAGCCCCCGCCATCTGGGGTTTCGGCCGCGAGGGCAGGGCCGCGTTCGCGTTTTTCGCGAAGACGCGGCCGGGCCTGAAGGTGGCGGTGCTCAACGACACGCCATTGCCGCCCGATGTCGCGGCGGAATTGCGCGGGGTCGAGGTGTTGACGGGACCGGAGGCGGCGGCCGCGCTCGCCGCGGGCCGGTTCGACTTCGTGGTGAAAAGCCCCGGTATTCCGCTGAACCGGCCCGAGATCGCCGCGGCAAAGGCGAACGGCGCGCGCTTCACGTCGGCGACGAACCTCTGGTTCGAGCAAAAGGGCGCGACGCCGGTGATCGCCGTCACCGGCACCAAGGGCAAGAGCACGACATCGACGCTGGCCTTTCACCTATTGCGCGACGCCGGCCTCGACGTCGGGCTTTTCGGCAACGTCGGCGTCGCTCCGCTCGGCCAGCCCGCGCCGCGCGACTACGCCGTCGTCGAGCTTTCGTCCTATCAAACCGCCGACCTCGAACACGCGCCCGACATCGTGGTCTTCACCAACCTGTCGCCGGAACACATGACCTGGCACGGTTCGGTCGCGCGCTATTACGAAGACAAGCTGCGCGTGGCTTCGCTCCCGCCGCGCGCGGTTGTGATTTGCAACGGCGGCGACATCAGGCTGCGCGAACAATTCCACGATCGGCCGAATGTCGTTTGGTACAACGGGGACAGCGGTTTTCGCGTCCGCGATGGCGCCTTGTGGCGCGACGGCGCGCGCGTCGACACCTCGCTGTTTCCGTTGAAGGGGTCGCACAATCTCGAAAACCTGGCGGCGGCGCTGACCCTGCTCGACCATATTGGCGCGCGCCCGCCCGCCCCCGGATTGCCGCTGGAGGGATTTCACAAGCTGCCGCACCGCTTGTCGGAATTTTTCGTCGAGCCGGATGTTCTTTGCGTCGATGACAGCATTTCGACGACGCCGGTCGCGACCATCGCGGCGTTGAAAACCTTCGCGGAGCGCCCCGCCGTTCTGCTGCTCGGGGGCACCGAGCGCGGGCAGGACTACGCGGACTTGTACAAGCTTCTCGCGGCGGCGAAGCGGATCAAGGCTGTGATCGCGCTGCCGCCCAACGGCGCGCGGATTTTCAGCGAAATGTCGGGCCTTGCGATGCCTTTTCCCATGCTCAAGGCGGCCAACCTGCGCGAGGCGGTGGACGCGGCCTTCACATGGCTGGAAGCGGGCGACATGCTGCTGCTGTCGCCAGCGGCGCCGAGTTTCGGCGAGTTCGCGAATTTCGAGGAGCGGGGCGAGGCGTTTGTGGCGCTGTGTCGGAAGCGGGAGGCCGAGCGCGGCGGCGCTCCCTTTGGCTGACCGCGCCGCCGTCTATCCCACCCGTTCAATCAGCGCCATCGCGGCCGCGGGGTTTCGAATTTTCGCGCCGGCGATGAAATATAAAAACACATCCGGCGCCGGCGCGCGCGCTTTTGTCGCCACGATGGGTTCGAGGCCTTCGGGCGTTTTGCCCGCCGCCCAGTCGCGCGCCCGGCGCGCCCACATGTCCAAATTCTTCTCCGTGTATCCCTTTTCCGCCGACTCGCTCGCTCCCATGATTCGCGCGTAGACGAAGGGCGCGGTCGCGGCGGCGATTTCCGGAAATTTCGAATCCGCCGCGAACACGATCGCGACCTTGTGTTGGCGCGCCAGCGCGACGAATTCCGGCGTCCGGAAACTCTCGTGGCGCACCTCGACCGCGTGGCGCAATTGCAGACCGCCGCGCGAGGCGGGCAGCAGTTTCAAAAACGCTTCGAAGTCGGCGGGATCGAATTTCTTCGTCGCCATGAATTGCCAATTGATGGGGCCGAGCTTGTCGCCGAGTTCGGTGATGCCGCTGTCGAAAAACCGCTCGATCGAGTCGCCGGATTCGGCGAGAACCCGGCGGTTGGTGGCGAAGCGCGGCCCCTTGAGCGCGAACACAAAGCCCTCCGGCGTCTCGTCGCGCCACTTGGCGAAACTCTCCGGCTTCTGCGAGCCGTAATAAGTGCCGTTGATTTCGATCGACGTCAGCTTGCCGCTGGCGAACTCAAGTTCGCGCCTTTGCGCGAGGCCCTTGGGATAAAACACGCCGCGCCAGGGTTCGAACGTCCAGCCGCCGACACCAATGTGGATTCTGCCAGTGGTGGGCAAAAGATGCTCCCGGGGTTCCGCTCAAGTCGTCAATTCATCGATTATGGATGCGCCGAGCGCAGACGCAACTTCCCCATGGGAGGTTGCGGGCGAGGCGCGCGCGTCTTCGAACGGCTCGGGCTAGGGCTTGCCAATGGGGCCATATGACGGCTATTTCAGCTCGGAGAAGCGTCTGCGTGCGTATGTTGGAGTATTCTCATGGATGGCGAGATCGCTAAATCCGGCGAGATGGAAGAGGCGGTTCTGTTTGGGCTTCGCTCGGGGCCTCTCAGCCGCCGGTCGTTTTTGGTGGGCTCGACTGTCGGTCTTGGCGCGCTGGGGTTGGCCGGTTGCGCGGCAACCGATGGCATGAGCCTCGCTGAAGCGACGGCGCTCTATGGGCCGGTGCCCGACAAGAAATTCCCGATTCCGGCGGTCGACGTCGCCAAGATCGATCCGAAATTTTACCGCAAAACCTTGCGCTACGACACCAAGGAAGCCCCCGGCACGATTATCGTGGATCCCGCCAACTACTACGTTTACCGCGTTGAAGGCGATGGCAACGCCACACGCTACGGCGCCAATGTCGGTCGCGAAGGGTTCTTGTGGAGCGGCGAAGCCTATGTCGGGCGCAAAGCGGAATGGCCGACGTGGACGCCGCCCAAAGAGATGATCCAGCGTCAGCCGGAGGCGCGAAAATACGCCGGCGGCATGCCCGGAGGGCTGGACAATCCACTCGGTGCCCGCACGCTCTATCTCTATCAGAACGGCGCGTACACGCTCTACACGATCTACAGCACCAGCGACCCCGAATCGATCGGAACCGGCGCCACCAGCGGCTGCACCGGCCTGCTCAGTCAGGATATGATCGACCTCTATTCACGAACGCCGGTGAAGACGAAGGTGGTCGTCCTGCCGGCATAGGCGCCGGCCTTTAGGCGGTTGCCGGCGTGGCCAGCTCGAACTCCCGCGCGAGAATCTCGAACGACGTTTTCCGGTCCTCGACGCGATAGGCGTGCGTCAGCACCACCAGTTCCTCGACGCCCCAGCGGGCGGCCAACGCGCGCAGCTTCGCGGCGCAGGTCGGCCCGTCGCCGAAGATCGCGTCGGCCATGATCATATCGACGCGCGCCTGTTCAGCGGGCGAGATGTCCGCGAGGGCTTCGTCCGGCGGCAGCAGCGGCAGGCGGATGCCGAGATCGCGGTTGAGGCGCGAGCGCGCCCGGGTGGCGAAGACGTGGCGCGCCTCTTCGTTCGTGCCGGCGGCGAGCGCGAAGACGCAGGCCGTCGCGATCGGCGTCGGCCAGCGCTCGCTCGGCTTGTACAATTTCCGGTGCAGCGCGATGGCGTCGCCAGCGCCGCGCTCGTTGATGAAGGCGGCGTGGCAGAAGGGCAGGCCGAGAAACGCGGCGACCTGCGCGCCGTAATCCGAGCTGCCGAGCACCCAGACTTCCGGCGCGCCCGGCGTGTTCGGCGCGACGCGGATTTGCGCGAAGGGATGCCCCTCCGCCAGCGGCGCGCCCGAGGTCCAGGCGACGATGTCGCGCACATTGGCGGGAAAGCGCTCGACCGCCTCGTCGCCGTGCGGATTGAGCGCGTAGGCCATGCGCCCTTCGGTGCCCGGCGCGCGCCCAAGGCCAAGATCGACGCGTCCCGGCGCGATCGCTTCAAGCACGCGGAATTGTTCAGCGACTTTCAACGGGGAATAGTGCGGCAGCAACACGCCCGCCGTGCCGACGCGGATGCGCGTGGTGCGCGCGGCCATCGCCGCGACGAGGATTTCCGGCGCCGAGCCGACGATTGTTTGCGAGCCGTGATGCTCGCTGACCCAGAAGCGAGAATAGCCCAGCGCCTCGCAATGCAGCGCCATTTCGATGGTCTGGCGAATGGCCACATCCTCGCCAATTCCCCGCGCCACGGGGGATTGGTCGAGAACCGAGAGACGCAGCTTGGGCGCGCTCACTTGATCGGCGGACGCGGCAGGCGCGACTCGCCCTTTTCCATCTTGAAGGCGTAGTCGAGCGAGACCCATTCGCCCGCGACATCGGCGGCGGGCGCCTTGTCCTTGTGGCGGATGAAATCGCCGACGAGGGCGCGCGTCACGCCGAACTGCGCGTCGGTTTCGATGCGCGGATCGGCCTCGTCGTAAACTTGGCTGATGAGCGTCTTGAAACCCGGCTTCGCCGCGAGAAAATGCATATGCGCCGGGCGGAAGGGATGGCGCCCCTGCGCCTTGAGCAGGCGGCCGACAGGCCCCTCGGTCGGAATCGGATAGCCGAGCGGAATGATGCTGCGAAAGCCGATCTCGCCGTTCGCGTCGCTCGTGAACTTGCCGCGCAGGTTCATGTTGAACGCGGGGTCAAGCTGGTTTTCGTAGAAGCCGTCGTCGTCCGCCTGCCAGACATCGACCTCGACCTCGCGCAGCGGCTGGTCCTTGTTGTCGGTGAATCGCGCCTTGACGAACATCGGCGTGCCCGGCGTCGGAACGCGCATGATGGTGTCGCCGTTCTTCGTCGGCGGCGAATTGAGCCGCCAGAACGGGCCGAGCAGATTCTGGTTCGTCTCGGTGTTGCCCTTGTCGCCGTTGTTGAGCAGACAAACGAGCGAGGAGACGCCGAGCGAACCCGCCATCAGCACGACTTCGTTGTGACGGTCGTTGGTGCGATGCCCCAGCTCCGCGATCAACGCGCACGCGTCCTGAAACTCGCGCTCGGTCAGCCGCGTTTCGCGCGTGAAGGCGTGCAGATGCGCGGCGAGCGACGTCATGAGTTCGCGCAGGCGCGGCTCCGGCGTCTTTTGCATCACGTCGATGACGAATTCGGTGAGCTGCTTTTCGTTTTCGACGATCATGGAGGCTTCCCCGGGAACGGTCTCCCTCTCCCGCGCCGCGGGAGAGGGGAACTGACTTGCTACGCCAGATGCTTGGCGAAGAAGGCGTGCGCCATCGAGCGCGCCTTGTCGCAGGCTTCCTGGTTGTAGGCGCCGCGCTCGTCGCAGTTGAAGCCGTGGCCCGCGCCCTTGAAAACGGTGCATTCCATTTCCGGCCGCGCCGCCTTGATCGCGTCGACATCGGACATGGGAATCGAATGGTCGGTCTCGCCGAAGAAGGCGATGATCGGACACTTCGGCTTGTCGGCGGACATCTTGGCGATCTGGCCGCCATAATAGGCGACCGCGGCGCTGACGCCGGGCACGTGGCACGCCGCGGCGAATGTCATCGTGCCCCCGAGGCAATAGCCGACGACGCCGACCTTGCCGACCTTCGAGGCCTCTTTCACAGCGGCTTCGATGTCGGCCAGCATGTCCTCGTTCTTGATTTTGCCGCGCAGCGCGGCGCCCGCCTGCACATCGGCTTGCTCATAGCCGGATTCGTAGTCCTTCTGCGCGCGGTCGTAGACCTGCGGCGCGATGGCGAGATAGCCGGCGGCGGCGTAGCGGTCGGCGTCGGCGCGGATATGATGGTTGACGCCGAAAATCTCCTGAATGACGACGACGCCGCCCTTCGGCTTGCCGGCGGGCTTGGCGACATAGGCGCCCAGCTTGAAGCCGTCCTTCGCCGTCAACACGATGTGCTCTCCCATGACTCAACTCCTGTTTCGGCGGGGCCGCGCCCGCTCCGCGCGCAATTAAGAGGATTCCAGCGGCGGACGCCAGCGGTTTTCCGCGCCCCGCGAAGTCTCGGTCCAACCCCCGCGCGCGGGCTTAATCCATCGCCGCGTGCGCGGCCTGGGGCGGCGCGCCGTCAGACGGCGGGCCGGGCGAACGCATCAACAGAATGAGGATCGCGGTGGGAAAGCTGATCCAGAACATCAACATGAAATCGTTGGAATAGGCGATGGCAAGAGCTTGTCGGCTGACTTCTCCATCGAGAGCCGCGCGCCCGCCCGAGGTCGCCGTGTTCCAGAAGAGATAGGCCCCTCCCGTTTGCGCCATGCGGTTGAACGGCGTCAGCGTGTCGGCGATCTGCGAATGAACGATCTGCGAACTGCGCGACAGCATGAACGAGGCTATCGACACGCCGATCGCCGAGCCAACGTTGCGCACCAGGCTGAACAGCGCCGTCGCGTCGGGCCGGTATTTCGCCGCCAGCGTCGCGTAGGCGATCATTTGCAGCGGGATGAAGATCAGCCCGAGCGCGAAGCCCTGAATGACCGTCACCCAGGTCAAGGTCCATGTCTGCACGTCGGGCGTCCAACGCGCCTGTTCCCAGAACGAATAGGCGAGAAATCCGAGGCCGGCCAACATGATCGCGCGCGCGTCGGCCTTGCCGCCGAGGCGCCCCGCCACCATCATGCCCACCATGGTGCCGGCGCCGCGCGGCGCCATCAGGATGCCGGCTTCCCACACCGGATGTCCGCCGAGCGTCTGCAAATAGGGCGCGAGCAGAACCGTGCTCGCCAACAGCACGATGCCCACCGCGAACATCAGGAAAACGCCGGTCGAATAATTCACGTCGGCGAACATTTTCGGCGAAATGAAGGGCTTTTCGGCGAGCCACATGTGGACGATGAACAGATAGAAGCCGAGCGCGGCGAGCGTCGTCTCGACGAGGATCTCGCTCGACTGGAACCAGTCCTTGCTCTCGCCGCGGTCAAGCATCAGCTGCAGCGCGCCAAGCCCGAGCGACAAGGCCATGAACCCCGTCCAGTCGAAGGGCGGCGCCGGCGCGCCGCGTTTCTCTTTGAGGAAGATAGAGAATCCGGCCGTCGCCAGAATGCCGAACGGCAGGTTGATGAAGAACACCCAGCGCCAGTCGTAGGCGTCGGTGAGATAGCCGCCGAGCGTGGGGCCGATGATCGGCCCGACCATGACGCCCATGCCCCACATGACCATCGCCTGCCCGCGTTGCGCCGGGGGATAGATGTCGAGCATGATCGCCTGCGACAGAGGCACGATGGCGGCGCCGCAAACGCCTTGCATGAGGCGGAACAGCACCATCTCGTTGAGCGATTGCGCCACGCCGCACAGCATTGAAGTCAACGTGAAGCCAACGAGACAGGCCAAAAAGAAGTTTTTGCGCCCGAAGCGCGCCGACAGCCAGCCCACCGGCGCCGTCATGATGGCGGCGGCGACGATATAGGATGTCAGCACCCAGGAAATCTGGTCCGACGTCGTCGACAGCGAGCCCTGCATGTAGGGCAGGGCGACGTTGGCGATCGTCGAATCCAGCACCTGCATCAGCGTCGCGATCATCGTGCAAACGGTGATCAGCGAGCGATGTGGAACCCGGTCCGGATCAGTTTCCGGCGAGGCCATCGAGCCTGCTCCGCATGGGGTCGGGCAGCCAACTCCAGAGATCCTTGAGATGGCGTTGATGCCCGGTGTCGATCTCGACAACCACGCTCATGCCCGACCGAAGCGAACGGGCGTCCTTGGGCAGGTTGACCTTCACCCGAAGCGGGACGCGTTGGACCACTTTGACCCAATTGCCGCTGGCGTTCTGCGAGGGGATCAGCGCGAACTCCGAACCCGAGGCCGGCGCGATCGAATCGACCTCGCCCTTGAGCGGCTGATCGGGGTAGGCGTCCACCACGACATCGACCGGATCGCCCTTCTTGATGTAGGTGAGATCGGTCTCTTTCACGTTGGCGTCGACATAAAGCCCGTCGGTGGCGACGAGGGCCACCGCGCCGGTGTTGGTGAGCGCCGCCGTTTGCGACACAAGGAACGTGCCGGGCTGGAGCTTGTCGACCTCCGTCACAATCCCGGTGAAGGGCGCGCGCACGATGGTGTGGTCGAGCTCGCGCTGGGCCTCGGCGACGGTGGCGTCGGCGGCGCGGTATTGGGGCGTCTGTTCGATAGGGAAATCGGACGCGCCGCCAAGCCGGATCAACGCCGCGTCGGCCTGCTTTTTCATCGCGTCGAGTTGTTTCGTCGCCGAAAGCAGCGTGTAGCGGGTCTGATCAAACGCGGCCTGCGTGCCGGCGTTGGATTTCACCAGGCCCGCGGCCCGGTCGTTGGTCGCCTGCGCCAACGCGACCTGCGACGTTTGCGAGGCGATGGAGGCCTGCAACTGCGCGTAATCGGCGTGCGCGGCGGTCAGATTCGTATGCACGTTGTCGCGCTGCGCCTTGGCCGCGTTCAGCGCGATCTGGAATTGCGCGGGATCGACGCGGAACAGCGTGTCGCCGGCCTTCACACTCTGGCCTTCGGCGACATCGACCGAGGACACGATGCCCGAAATGTCGGTGGAAACCATCAATTTGGGCGCGCGAAGATAGGCGTCGTCGGTGCTGATCCAGCGACCGCCGCTGAGCCAATAGGCGGTGCCCCCGACGATAACGACGGCGATGCCGCCGAGCATCAAAAAGCCGCGCAGGAATCCGCGGCCACGAGCTTTTTTCGGCGCGGACGGCGGCGCCTCGGGGTCGGCGGCCGGCGCCTGAGGCGCCGCGGCCGGCGCGAGCGAAGGAGTGGGATCGGGCGACGGAGGAGGCGCGCGTTCCGGCGCTTCCGCGCGGAACTCGGGCTCGTAGGGGGTCGCGTCTTCGAGGGAAATATTGACGGGCTTGTTCATGTCGGCATCAACTCGCTTTGGCGCCTTCGCGCTTTTCCGCCAAGAGATTCTCTTTCATTTTCAAAAGACCGGCGGTCAGGCATTCAACGTCTTGGGGTGGGAGACCGGCGGTCAGGCTCTCGCGAACTTCGGCGCCGTAAAAGTGCAATTGCTGCAGAGGGGCGTGGGCCGCCTCGGTCAAATGGAGCCGTCGCACCCTGCGGTCGCCGGGATCCAGCCGGCGCTCGACCAACCCGCGGGCCTCAAGCCGATCGATCACCCGCGCGATCGTGATGGGCTCGACCTCGACCAGCGTGGCCAGTTCGTTCTGTGAAAGACCCGGCCGCATCTGAAGGCGGAACAGAATCATCCACTGGGCGCGGGTCATGCCATACGTTCGCGCCTTTTGATCGGCGCGTGTGCGCATAAGGCGCGCAAGGTCGTGAATGACCAGTAAAAGATCGGAATCGCGAATTTCGGACACGGCTCTATCATACGCTGATTATGATAAGCGTAGTTATGATATCAGCGCCTATGAATGTCAATGCCGCGTCGCACAAAAATTTGTGCGCTGCGCCGTCTCAGTCCGAAAGCAACCTTTTCAAAAGCTCAATTTCCTGGCTCAGGGTGCCGTCAGTGCCAGCCAGGCCCTCGATTTTTCGCACGGCGTGCAAAACGGTGGTGTGGTCGCGGCCACCAAAGCGGCGACCGATCTCGGGCAGGGAGCGAAGCGTCAGCACCTTCGACAGGTACATGGCGATCTGGCGTGGCCGAACCACGACCGCGGTGCGGCGGGACGAGAGGATATCGGCCCGGCTGACGTTGTAGTGGTTCGCCACAAGCTTCTGGATTTCCTCGATCTTCACGCGCTTGGGCTCGCGGGTCCGCACAAGGTCGCGGATCGCGTCTTCGGCTGTTTCCACCGTCAGCGGCGCGCCGGTCAGCGTGGCGCGGCCAAGAAGGCGGCTGACAGCGCCTTCAAGATCGCGCCCGTTGGTGTCGACGGCGTTGGCGACATAGGCGATCACCGGAGCGGAAACCTCGAACGAGGGATGTTTCAGCCGCGCGGCGGCGACGCGGGCGCGCAGAATGTTGAGCCGCATTTCGTCGTCGAGGGGGCCGATGTCCGTGCTTAGCCCGCCAAGTAGGCGCGAGCGCACGCGTTCGTCGAGGTTTTCCAGTTCTCCCGGCGGACGGTCGGCGGCGACGACCACCTGGCGTCCGGCGTCGATCAACGCCGCCAGCGTGTGGCAGAACTCGTTCTGGGTCGATTTGCCGGTGAGGAACTGCACGTCGTCGATCACGAGCACGTCGATGCCGCGCAACTTGTCCTTGAACGCCAAGGCGTTCTGCGACTTCAACGCCTGCGCGAACCGGTACATGAAGTTTTCCGCCGTCAGGTAAATGACGCGGCGTCCGCGTTCGATGGCCGCGTGGGCGATAGCGTGCAGGAGATGCGTTTTGCCGAGCCCGACCGCCGCGTGGATATAGAGCGGATTGTAGACGGCGCCCTCGCCGACCGCCGCCTGAGCGACGCGCGTGGCCGCCGCGTGGGCGAAATGATTGGTTTTGCCGACATGAAACGTCGAAAACGTCATGCGTTTGTCGAGGCGGGACCCATTGAGGGGATCAAGCTCGAGCAGCACGCCCTCTTTGAGGGGCCGGGCGGCTTCCCGCAACACCGAGGCTTCGGTGGCCATGTGACGCGGCCCCGGGACCGCCAGCGCGCCCGCGCCCACGGCGGACGCTCCCCGCGTCATTTGAGCCATTTCGACCGCCGCGCGCGCAGGCACGGCCCGCGCGGCCACCCGCGTCTCGATGATAATGGAGCATATCGCCGGCGCTTCGTCGTGAAGCGTCGAGAGAATCCGATCATGGTAGTTGGATTGGATCCAGCTTTTCAGAAACCGGGTTGGCACCGACAGATTCGCCGCGCCGTTGGCCACGCCGTCCAATTCAAGGCGGTGGAACCAGGAATTGTACACATCGTCGCCAAACTCGGCCCGAAGCCTGCGGCAGGTGCGTTCCCATGCCCCGGCGAAGCTTGAAACAACAGGAATAGTAAGCGTTTTGTCCATGGTGGCCCCATTTGGAATACTGGATGACGCGCGCGACCTCGCCGCGGCGAAAACACCGCATTCATCAACACGCGACTGGAATGAGTGTCGCGGTCTAGCGACGCGTGGGAATTGGCGACAGCCGCGGCTGTCCCAAATCGTCGATCCCGGGCCGGCGACTGTTTTCGCCAAATGTGTCCGGCATTCGAGGGATAGTCCTGAAAAATTCAACGTGCTCGTTCATCGGTATTCCGCCCCGCCAATCGTCCGCCAATTGCATCCGCGCCAACGCAAATCATCCGATAAATCGAGACTCTCAAAAGTGGTCTTATTCAAATTGTTGGTTTTTACCGCGTAATTATCAATTCATCCGCGAAATGACCGCCGCATAGATTTGTTATTGCTCATATTAATCCGCCATTTCGACTTTTTACGATCTCAACGGCCTCGCCGCATCGCGATGACATTTTGTAGCGAGGCCTGGCCGCGCCATCAACATCGAAATGTTAAAATTTCGCTAAGGCCCGGGCGGCCCCGTCGGAACGCGAATCAATCGACCAACCAATTGTGTGAATTATCGCTAAGAGCTTCTAACGTCATCGCTTTAGAAAGAGGCGACACAATTCGATCACAATCGTTACGGTTCAGGAGCGGGTTTTGGGGAACGTAATTGTGGCGGCTGAACCGTCTCCGACTCTGGGTCGTAAGGGGCTTTACCGTTATTCCATTGATTTTAAGTCATTTTTTAGACAGTTATTTCCAGCCTTGAATTCCAGCCCGGCCCATAAAAAAGCCAACGCGGCGTCGCGAATCGTTCAATTCAAAGTCACGTGTCAATTTTACAACATTTCGAAGGCGGAAACCCAAAAACAAAAAACCCCGGGCGAGGCCGGGGTTTTTTATCGCGTAAAATGAAGAGCTGTTACTTCGCCAGGGCTTTCACGCGCGCGCTAAGGCGGGAAATTTTCCGCGAGGCGGTGTTCTTGTGCATGATGCCCTTCTGCGCCGCCCGCATCACGAACGGCTGCGCGGCGGCGAAAGCGGTCTGCGCGGCGGCGGCGTCGCCGCTGCTCAGCGCCTCTTCCACCTTCTTGACGTAGGTGCGCATCTGGCTGCGGCGCGACTTATTGATCTCGGTGCGGCGCGCGATCTTACGGACGGCCTTCTTGGCCGAAGAGGTGTTAGCCATAATGTCCTCAAGGAAGCCACTCGAATTGGGCGGCCCAAATAAAAACGCCGGCACCCGAGGGACCGACCGTGGCGGGCTTATAAGCCGCGTCACAGCCCCCCGTCAACGCGCCAGCGACAGAAAAGTGAAATTGCGCCCGGGCTGCGCGGGGCGCTTGCCATCCCCTCGACAGGTCGCCACCCTGCCGCAATTCCCAACCCCCATATAAGGAGTACCGCATGCGCGTTGGCTGGTACGAAAAAACAGGGCCGGCGACAGAGGTCGTCAAGATAGGCGACATGGCGGACCCCGTTCCGGCGGCCGGTGAAATCCTCGTGCGCCTTCACGCCTCCGGCATCAATCCCTCCGACTACAAGCGGCGGGCCAATACAAAAGTCGCGGCTGAATTTCCCCGGGTGGTTCCCCATTCCGATGGCGCCGGCGTGGTGGCCGCCCTCGGCGCCGGCGCGACGGGATTCAAGGTCGGCGACCGCGTCTGGTGCTTCAACGCGCAATGGGCGCGGCCCTTTGGCACCGCCGCGGAATTCGTTTCGCTGCCAGCGCGGCTCGTTCGCCCCTTGCCGGCGAAAACAAGTTTCGTCGAAGGCGCGTGTTTCGGCATTCCGGCGATGACAGGCTACCACGCCACGCATGTCGCTGGTCCGCTCGCGGGCAAAACCGTCTATGTGCCCGGCGCGACCGGCCGCGTTGGCGCTTACGCCGTCCAATTCGCGAAGTGGCGGGGCGCGCGCGTCATCGCCTCCACGGGAGGCGGCGAGGCGGCGCGGCAGGCGATCGCCGGGCTTGGCGCGGATGTCGTTCTCGATCGCCGCGCCAGCGACCTCGCCGCGCGCATCCTGGCGGAAACTGGCGGCGGCGGCGTCGATCTGGTCGTGGATGTCGACTTGCCTGGCAATATCGGGCTCGATGAGAAAATCGTCGCCGAGAACGGCGCTGTCGTGTCGTTCGGCGCCGCGAGCGTTCCCACCCTGACGGTCAACATGTCGGGCCGCAAGGCGCGCAATTTCTCGCTGCATCTGATCTTCGTCTATCTGCTGGATTCCGCGACCGCCGCGGCGACCTGCGCCGGCATCGAGGAAGCCGAGCGGGCGGGCGCGTTGAAACATCGGATTGGCGGCGTGTTTCCGCTCGCCGAACTGGCGCGCGCCCACGCCGCCGCGGAAGCGGCCAGCGGCACCGGGCATTTTGTCGTGGAAATGTGAGCGCGGGCCGCCGCGATATCGGTCGCCGCGGAGCCCAAGTCGCGGCGCGACTCTGGACACCGGCGCGCGACTCGAAATAAAGGTGGTCGGCCAACAACGGATCGAGGAGGCCACTCCTTCCATTGCTGACCGGCCTGACCCCGCGGGTTCAGGGGATGCGGCGGACCTGAGGATCCGCGGGGTTTTCAGCGGGTCGGCGCGTTCGCGTTGGCCCGTTGTTTTTTCAGCCGTTCGCCGCTTCGGCTTGACGCGAAACTAGGCTTCTTCCGCTCGAATGCAATGTTCATCCGTTGTTTACCTAAACAGACGCGGTTAATCAGAAGTCCGCGTGGAATGGGCGCGATACGCGTGTCGCGGCTATGTCAACGCGAGCCTGACCGCCTGCGCGAGCGCCGCGACGACGAGCACGCCGGCGAGCCAGATCGCGGCGAACCAGCCAAGCCTCTTCCACGCGGAATCCACGGGCCGGTTCAAATCCCCCGGCATCAGTGATAGCCGCCCGCGCTGTTCGTTTTTCCGCGGAACACCCAATATGAATAGGCCGTGTAAAGCAGCACCAGCGGCACGAGAACCGCGGCGCCCGCGAGCAGAAACGCGAGGCTGTTGTCGGGCGCGGCCGCTTGCCAGATCGTCACCGAATTGGGAACGATATGCGGGTAGAAGCTGACGCCCAACCCGACAAAGCAGAGCGCGAACAACGCCTGCGACGCCACGAACGGGACGACCTCGCGGCGCGCGTTCAAGCCGCGGAAAAGCATGTGGGCCGCGAACAGCGTGGCCAGCGGCACCGGCGCCGCGAGCGTCACTTGCGGCCAGCCGAACCACCGCTCCCTGTAGACGTCGTTGAGAAAGGGCGTCCATGCGCTGACCAGGCCGATGAACATCAGCGTGACAGGCGCAGCGACGAAGGCGGCGCTGTAAGCCGCGCGCTGCGTCTGGCCTTCCGTTTTCCAGATCAGCCACGTCGAGCCCAACAGCGCGTAGCCAAACACGAGGGCGACGCCGGTGACGAGGCTGAACGGCGTCAGCCAGTTCCAATCGCCGCCGGCGTAGGCGCGGCCCGACACGGGTATTCCCTGTGTCAGCGCGCCCAGCGCGACGCCTTGCGCGAAGGCCGCCAGCGTCGATCCGCCCGCGAAAGCCCAGTCCCACAGGAATTTGCCGCGCCTGGTTTTCCAGCGGAACTCGAAGGCGACGCCGCGGAAAACCAGCGCCAGCAGCATGGCGATGATCGGCGCGTAAAGCGCGGGCATGACAATGCTGTAGGCGAGCGGAAACACCGCGAACAAGCCTCCGCCGCCCAGCACGAGCCATGTTTCGTTGCCGTCCCACACAGGCGCGACGGAGTTCATCATCTCGTCGCGGCCCGCTTCGTCCGCCGCGAAGGGAAAAAGGATTCCGACGCCGAGGTCGAAACCGTCGAGAACGACATAGGCGAACACCGCGAACGCGATGACACCGGCCCACACGAAGGGAAGGTCGAGTGTCATCGCGGCGCGTTCCCCGGGTTGTCGGGCGTCGCCGCCAGCATCGGCCCCGGCATGACGCCGGCGGCGCGGATAGGCTCGTTTTCCGGCAATGAAGCCTCGCCGGCGCGCGGCGGATGTTTCATCAGGCGGAAGATGAAGAACACGCCGGCGCCGAACATCGAGAAATAAACGAGAATGAAAGCGACGAGCGACGCGCCGACAGCCGATGCGTGGATGGGCGACACGGATTGCGCCGTCGTCAGCAGTCCGTAAACGGTGTAGGGCTGGCGGCCCACCTCGGTCGTGATCCATCCCGCGAGCACCGCGACGAAGCCCGCCGGGCTCATCAGGACGGCCGCCCGATGCAGCCAGGGCGCGTCGTATAGTTTCCCCCGCCAGCGCGCCGCCAGCGACCACAGGCCAAGCCCCGCCATGGCTAAGCCAAGGCCGACCATGACGCGAAAACTCCAGAACACGATTTGCACGGGCGGCCGCTCCGCCGCGGGCCATTCCTTCAGGCCGCGCACGGTTCCGTTCCAGTCGTGCGTCAGAATCAGCGCGCCAACGTGCGGCACCGCGATTTCGTCGTCCATCCGCTCGGCGGTTGGGTTCGGCAGGCCGAACAACACCAGCGGCGTCCCGGGCTCCGTGTCGAAGTCGCCTTCGATCGCCGCGATTTTCGCCGGCTGGTATTCAAGCGTGTTGAGTCCATGCTCGTCGCCGGCGACGATCTGAATCGGCGCGACGAGCGCCGCCATCCACATCGCCATCGAAAACATGACGCGCGCGCCGGCGTTTGAGTTGTCCTTGAGAAGGTGGAACGCGCCGACGCCGCCCACCACGAGCGCGGTGGTCAGATAGGCGGCGAGCGTCATATGAACGAGCCGGTAAGGGAACGAGGGATTGAAGACCACCGCCCACCAGTCCACCGCGACGAACTGGCCGGCGGCGTTGGTCGAAAAGCCCGCCGGCGTTTGCAGCCAGCTGTTGGCGGAAAGAATCCAGAACGCCGACATGAACGTGCCGAACGACACCATGAGCGTCGCGATGAAATGCAGCGTTGGCCCGACGCGCGAGAGGCCGAACAGCATCACGCCGAGGAAGCCCGCTTCGAGAAAGAAGGCGGACAGGACTTCGTAGGCCATGAGTGGTCCGATAACCGGGCCGGTCTTGTCGGCGAACACGCTCCAGTTCGTCCCGAACTGGTAGCTCATGACCACGCCGGAAACGACGCCCATGCCGAAGGCGATGGCGAATATTTTCTTCCAATAGTTGAAGAGGTCTTCGAAAACCGCGCGGCCCGTCAAAAGCCACAAGCCGTTCAACACGGCCAGATAGCTCGCCAGCCCGATCGAGAAGGCCGGAAAAACGATATGGAAGCCGATGGTGAAGGCGAACTGAAACCGCGCCAGCAGCAGGGGATCGAAGCTGTCCAAGCAAGCCTCCCGGGCGACTGGGGACGCGCGAGTGATATGGCCGCGCGCGCCGGAAGGCAATCGCCGCGCGCCGATTTGCCGCGCCGCCCGCGATTGCGCTAGCTTGCGGTGGAACATGGCTTGTCCGGGGGACGCGATGCTGCCGGTTGCGAAGAAGCTCGATTTCAAGGATGTGCCGACGGTCGATCTCGCGGGCGGCCTGGCGGCCGACGGCCCGCGGCGCGCGCAGGTCGCGGCGGAAATAGCGGAGGCCGCCGGCCGCGTTGGATTTTTTTATGTCAGCAACCACGGCATTCCCGAAGCCGAGGTGGCCGCGATCTACCGCGCGTCGGAGGACTTCCACAATTTGCCGACCGCGGCGAAGATGGAGGTGTCGCTGACGAAGAACAACCACGCGCAGGGCTACCTGCACGGCATGACCAAGGGCACCGGCGCGAACCTCGCGGAAAATCTCCAGGAGGCGTTTCAAATCCGCCGGCCGCTCGCCGAGGACGACCCCGGGCTGCTCGCGGGCAAGCCGCTGCACGGCCGGATTCCATGGCCGCCGGCGATGCCCGGCCTGCGGCCGCGGATGATGCGCTTCTATGATCTCGTCGACGGGCTCGGCTACGAATTGCTGTCGCTGTTCGAGCTCGCCCTCGGGCTTTCGCCCGACGCGCTGCGGGCGTTCTTCGCCAAGGACATGAACTCGCTGCGGCTGCTGCATTATCCACCGCAAAAGCCGGACGAGCCCGGCGTGCATCTCGGCGCGCGCGCGCACACGGACACCAACGCCTTCACCATTCTGGCGCAGGACGATAACGGCGGACTCGAAATCCGCAACCGGGATGGCGACTGGATCGCCGTTCCGCCGATGCCCGGAACGCTGGTCGTCAACGTCGGCGAAGTCCTGAAGGTCTGGACCGACGGCGTGTTTCCCTCGGTCGTGCACCGCGTCGTCAACCGCTCGGGCCGCGAGCGCTACTCGATTCCATTCTTCATGTATCCGAGCTACGACGCGGTGATTCAACCGTTGCTGCGCAACCCCGATCCCGCCAACGTCGCGCCTGAGAACCTGCACACGTCGATGCCGCGCGACAAGCCGTTCGTCTACGGCGAATTCAAGTCGCGCAGCACGGCGCGGATCATGCCGGGCAACGTCGCGGTGGCGCCGTGAGGCCAAAAGCGCGCGGGGCGGGCCGCCGATGAGCGGCTCCCCACTGGTCGAAATCGACAAGGCGTCCAAAATCTACCGGTCCCCGCGCGGCGCGACGACGGCGATCGCGGATGTGACGGTTCAAATCGGCGACGGGGAATTCGTCGCCGTCGTCGGGCCGAGCGGCTGCGGCAAATGCACGCTGTTGAAATGCGTCGCGGGGCTGGAGCCTCTCTCGTCCGGTGAAATCCGCGTGCGCGGCGAGCGCGTGGACGGGCCGCCGGACGGGCTGGGCGCGGTGTTTCAGCGCGACGTGCTGATGGATTGGCGGACGGCGCTCGACAACGTGTTGCTGCCGGCCGAGTTTCTCGGCCTGCGCCGCGCGGACTTTCTGCCGCGCGCGCGCGAACTCCTCGGGCTCGTCGGCCTCGCCGACCGCGCCAACAGCTATCCGTGGGAGCTTTCCGGCGGCATGCGCCAACGCGTCGCCATCGCCCGCGCGCTTTTGTGCCGGCCGGTTTTTCTGCTGATGGACGAGCCGTTCGGCGCCCTCGACGCGCTGACGCGCGACGAATTGAACGTCGAATTGCAACGCATATGGCTGGCCGAGAAAAACACGGTCCTGTTCATCACGCACGGCATAGAGGAGGCGGTGTTCCTCGCCGACCGCGTGCTGGTCATGGACCGCGATCCCGGACGCGTCGCGCTCGATCTCGAGGTCGCGTTGCCGCGCCCGCGGCCCATCGCCGTTCGCGACGAGCCCGCGTTCGCCGCGCACACCGCGAAAGTGCGCGCCGCGATGCCGCGCGCCGGCGCGTCGAGGGCGGCGTGAGCGGGGGCGCCTCTTTCCGGGCGCATCTGGTCGACACGCTCTGGGTCGTCGGCGTCTTCGCGTTCGTCTGCGCCGTCTGGGAATTCGCGGTGAAGGCCTTCGATCTGCCGGTCTTCGTGCTGCCGCCGGTCGAGGACGTCGTCGCCGACCTCCTCTCCGCGCCCGGCCTGTTCGCGAGCCACGCGCTGTTCACGGTCGGCATGGCGCTGGCGGGCTTCGCCGTGGCCGCGTCGGTTGGCTTGCTGATGGCCTTCGCCGTGGTGTCGTCGCGGATTCTCGACCGGATATTGATGACGTTTCTCGCGCTGCTGCACAGCGTGCCGAAGGTCGCCCTCGCGCCGCTGTTCGTCATCTGGCTCGGCGCTGGTTTCGAGCCGAAAATCGCCATCGCGGCGATGATGTCGGTGCTGGTGATCGTCGTCGACGCGGTGGCGGGGTTGCGCTCGGTCGATCCGGAGATGGTCAACCTGGCGCGCGTCTATCGCGCCAGCCCCCTCGCGATCATGCTGAAGGTGCGCCTCCCCGCCGCCTTGCCGCATATTTTCGCGTCGTGGAAAGTCGCGATTTCGCTGTCGCTCATCGGCGCCATCGTCGGCGAATACGTCGGTGGACAGCGGGGGCTCGGCTATCTTATCCTCGTGTCGCAAGGCAGCTTCGACACGCCGCGCGTCTTCGCGTCCGTCCTGCTTCTGAGCGTGATAGCGACCGCTCTTTACTACCTGATCGCGCTGGCGGAGAGGATGTTCGCGCCGTGGCACGTGTCGCGCCGCGCTGGCGGCCACTGAGGCGGAGAAAGCGGATGGCTCGGCGATGAAGGTCTTGAGAAGCCTTGTTTTCCTTGTCGCGGCGGCGATGTCGGCCGCCGCGGCCCGCGCGCAGGCGCTCGAAAAGCTGACCGTGCAGATGGCGTTCTATCCGCAGGGGCCCCAAGCCTACCTGTTCGTCGCCAAGGACAGGGGCCTGTTCGCCAAATACGGGCTCGACGTCGATATGCTCGATGGCCGCGGATCGGCTTATTCGATGCAGGTGCTGATGGGGGGCCACGCCGACATCGGGGAGGGGCAGTTGTCGCCGCTCGCCTCGGCGCGCGAAAAGGGCGCGAAGGTCAAGGCCATCGCCGAGTGGTACGCGAAGGACGGGCCGGCGATCATCGCGCCGGCGGATTTGGACATCCGCGGCCCCGCGGATTTGAAGGGCAAGAAGGTCGTGTTGATCGCTTCCGGCCCCTGGCCGCCGCTCATCGATTCGTTCTTCGCGCAATTCGGCCTGAAACAATCCGACATGGAACTCATGTACGTGGATTCCGCGGCGCTGTTCACGACCTACGCGGCCAAGCGGGCGGACGCGATGCTGAGCGTCGAACTCGCGTTCACGGAGGCCGATCCCATGCGCGCGTCCCGCCTGATTCCGGCGCTCGACTACGGCGTCAAACTGCCGGGCGACGGGATCTATGTGTCCGAGGACGTTTTGCGAAGCAAGCGCGACGTGTTGCGGCGGTTTCTGCTCGCCTGCGGGGAGGCGGTGGCCTACACGTTCGACGGCCACGAGGACGAGGCGGCGCGCGCCATCGTCAAAATCAACCCGGCGACCAAATTGTCCGTGGACCATCTGCGCGATCAGATCGTCCACTACGGCCCGCTGCGCGCGTCGTTCGCGGGCAAGCCGCCGGGCTGGCAATCGGCGGAGGATTGGGCCGAGCGCGTGAGTTACATGCGATCCGCCGGCGTTTTGAAATCCCCCCACGAGGGCGGCGAATTCTTCACCAACGAGCTCTTCGAGCCGGCGGGAAAATAGGGGGGCGACATGCCGGCCTACGTTATCGGCGAAGCGGAGGTGACGCGGCCCGAGCGATTGAAGGGCTACGGGCCCGCCGTCCTCGCGTCGATCCAGAAATTCGGCGGGCGCTATCTGGCGCGCGGCGCGAAGCCCGAGGTTTTGGAGGGCGGCCCCGCGCACAACACGCTGATCATCGAATTCGCCGACGTGGAAACCGCGCGGGCGTGGTACAATTCCCCCGAATACGCGGCGGCGAAGGAAATCCGCAAGGGTTCCACGAACCTGCGGCTGATGATCGTTGACGCGTTTGTGAAGCCGCCGGAATAAGGCGGCGCGTTCGCTCAAAAAACGAGGGAGGATTTCATGTGCTCGTGTTGCCCAGACGATTCGTCGCCCGGCGGCGCGGTTGAATGCCGGCTGCCGTCGTCGTCGCGCGCCACGACGACGCGCCGGCTGGTGTTGAAGGCCGGCGCGGGAGCCGCCGCCGCCGCGTCCACGCCCGCCTTCGCGCAGACGCAGGCCGCGGCCGCGCCGCAAGACGACGGCCTTGACCGGCTGCGAGCGAACCGGCGGGTGTTGTTCAAGGGCGGCATTGTGCTGACGATGGACAAGGGGATCGGCGATTTCGCGGTCGGCGACGTGCTGGTGGAAGGCGGTAAAATCCGCGCGGTCGCGCGCGACATCCAGGCGTCCGCCGATTCCACGACAATCGTCGACGCCTCGCGGCGAATTGTGATGCCGGGGTTTGTCGACACCCATCACCATTTCTATCAGGGAATTCTGCGCTCCATTCTGACCAACGGGCTGCTCAACCCCGACTACAACGCGACGATCAACGGCCCGATCACCGCCGCCTACCTGCCCGACGACGTTTACGCGGGCACGCTGATAACGGCCTGGGGCATGATGGAAATGGGCACGACGCTGTCGGTGGACACGTCGCAATGCTCGCACACGCCCGAGCACAACGACGCCGGAATCAAGGCGCTGCGAGAATCCGGGATGCGTGTCGTCTACGCCTATTGGGGCGGCGTGGGCGACGGCGTGCGCTTTCCGCAAGACTCGGTCCGGCTGCGCAAGACCTACTTCAACAGCGAAGACCAGCTTCTGACGTTCGCGCTCGCCTCGACGCTCGATCCCAAGCTTTACGCCTACGGCCGCGCCAACGACTTGCGCCTGGTGTCCCACGGCGTCGACAAGGCGCGCGAGCCGCGGCTGCATGATCTCGCGCGGGCGGGCCTGTTGCGCGCGGGCGACGAACTCATCCATTGCAACGACCTTTCCGACGCCGCGTGGAAAATCATGAGGGACGCCGGCGTGGTCGTCTCGCTCGCGACGCCCATCGAGATGACCATGGGCCACGGCATGCCGGGCATTCAAAGCGCGCTCGATCACGGGTTCCGTCCCAGTCTGAGCTCCGACGTGGACGCGACCATGGCGCAGGACCCGTTCACGTTGATGCGCTCCACGATGACAATTCAACGCGCGCTGGTGCTGCAACGCGAGCGCGCCGGCGAAAAGAACCTGCCGCCGCTGCTGACCTGCCGCGACGTGCTCGAATTCGCCACCATCGAAGGCGCGCGCTGCGCCGGCCTCGACAAAAAGACCGGCAGCCTGACGCCCGGCAAGGACGCCGACATAGTCCTGTTGCGGACCGACATGCTCAACATCTGGCCGATCAACAACGCGCCGGGCGCCGTCGTCAACGTGATGAATCCCGGTCACGTCGAGTCGGTGTTCATCGCCGGCGAGGCGAAGAAATGGCGCGGCGGCATGGTCGGCGTCGATACGCCGCGCGTGTTGCAGGCGGCGGCCGAGGCGCGCGACGGCGTGCTGAGCCGCTGCGGGTTCAAGATCGATCTTTTGGGGTGAGGGGAGGGAAACACATGCGTGGATTTTTTTGGTCCTTGGCCGTTGCCGCGCTGGCCGCGTGCCCGGTGGCGGCGCAAACGCGCGAGCCTCTCGCGCTGCGCGATTTCGGCTCGTTCCATGTCGGCGGCAGGCTCGCGGATGTATCCGGGCCGGTTCGCAAGGTTCCGCTCGGCGACGGCAAAACGCAGGAGGTCGATCCCAACGGCGTCTTCCTCGTCGAGGACATGTACGTCCAGTATTTCCTGCCGCAAAACAGGCGCGGCAAATTCCCCATGCTGATGTGGCACGGCGGCGGGCTCACGGGCGTGACCTATGAAACAACGCCGGACGGGCGCCCCGGCTGGCTCGACATGTTCGCCCGCAAGGGCTGGGACGTCTATGTTTCCGACGCGGTGGAGCGCGGCCGCGCCGGTTTCGCGCCGCCGGAAGTGTTCAAGGGCGAGCCTGTTTTCGCGCCGTTGGGATTCGCGTGGGAGCAATACCGCATCGGCGCGCCGGGCTCGTTCAACAACGCGCCGGAAAAGCGCGTCGCCTATCCGGGCGGCCAGTTTCCCGTCGCGGGCTACGACAATCTCGTTCGCCAGATGGTGCCGCGCTGGCTGACAACCGACGACGCGATTCTGACCGCCTACATCGCCGAGGTCGACCGCGTTTGTCCGTGTGTCCTTTTGGTTCACAGCCAGTCCGGCACCATCGCCTATCGCGCGGCGCTGGCGCGGCCCGACAAGATCAAGGCGATTGTCGATATCGAAGGCACATTGCGCGGCGACGAGAAGACAGCGGCGGCGGTGAAGCATATTCCCATTCTCGCGCTCTACGGCGACAACATCGACAAGAGCGAATTCTTCTCAACGCAGCATGTCGCGAACGTGAAGATGGCGGCGATCGCGAAATCCGTTGGCGGCGACGTCGAAATCGTCAACCTTCCCGAACGCGGGGTGAAGGGCAATTCGCACTTCATGATGATGGAGCGCAACAACGCCGAGATCGCCGACATCGTCGAGAAGTGGCTCGAAGACAAAAGCCTCGTTGAAACCGGCAAGTAGCCGCCCGCGCGACTCCGGCGCCGGGCGCTTCCGCTCAGAGCGCTTCGATGGCGCGCCGGATTTTTTCCGCGTGCGCTTCGATCGAGGCCTTGTCGCCGGCGCCGGGGGGACGGAGCGCGACCCCCTCGCGGCGCGGAAGAATGTGAAAATGCAGGTGGAACACGACCTGTCCACCGGCGCTTTCGTTGAATTGCTGGATCGTCAGTCCGTCGGCGTTCATGCCTGATTTCACGGCCGCGGCGACCTTTTGCACACGCGCCATGTAGGGCCCGAGCGCGTCTGGCGGCATGTCGAGAAAGCCGCGGGCCGGCGTCTTCGGAATGACAAGCGCGTGCCCGTCGGCGCGCGGAAAAATATCCATGAACGCGAGCGCCACGTCGTCCTCGAAGATCTTGTGGCAAGGCATTTCGCCGCGCAGGATCTTGGCGAAGATGTTTTGCGGATCGTAGTCTGGCGTCGGCATGGGCTTCCCTTATCTGTGACCGCGGCGCGCCACTCTACCTGAAAATCCACCTGAAAAACGCCTGCCCGCGCGCCGCGCGCGGGCGCGCCGACAAGGGCGCGACGTCGCTGGCCGCGGCGTCCCTTGCGTTTTCCGTCAATCCAGTCAATCATCGCGTCAAAGGCGCGGCGACGCGCCAGCGAGGGAGGACACCATGGCGGACAGCGCGATTCCACGCCGCGGCTTTTTGAAAGGCGCGGGGCTCGCCGGGGCCGCTCTGGCGACAAACGAAGCGCAGGCGCAGGCGCCCGCGGCAACCACGACCGTCGCGAAGTCCCCGCCCGCGCCCGAGGCGCTGCTGACGCTCACCGCGACGGAGGCGGCGTTCCTCTCGGCGGCCTACGACACGTTCATTCCCGCCGACGCCCTGTCGCCCTCCGGCACCGATTGCGGGCTTGTGGTTTTTTGGGACCGCGAGCTCGCCGGCGCCTTTGGCTATGGGCAAGGCCTCTATCGCGATGGGCCGCACGCTCAGGGCAAGCCCGAGCAAGGCTACCAATTGCCGCTGACGCCGCGCGCCTATTTCGCCGCCGGCATCAAGGCCGCCAACGCCTACGCGAAGAAGACCCGCGGCAAGGAATTCGACCGCCTCGCGCCGGCCGACCGCGACGCCATGCTTCACGAAATGGACGCCGGCAAGGCCGAGTTCGACGGCATGAACGCCAAGATGTTTTTCGAGGCGCTGTACAGCTCCGCGATGGAAGGCTTCTTCTCCGACCCCATTCACGGCGGCAACCGCGGCCTCGCCTCGTGGAAGATGGTCGGCTACCCCGGCCTGCCGGCGACCTACGCGCGCACCGCCGAGGAATACCGCGGCAAGAAGGTCGATCTGAAGCCGCGATCCATTCAAGACTTCATCTGAGGGGGCGGACATGGCCACTGTTTTGAAACCGGTCGATGTCTGCATCGTCGGGCTGGGCTGGTCGGGCTCGATCATGGCGCGCGAATTGACCAAGGCGGGGCTTTCCGTCGTCGCGCTCGAACGCGGCGCCGACCGCACGCCCGCGGAAGACTTCGTGTTTCCCTATATCCGCGACGAGCTCAAGGTGCGCGTGCGCAACGGGCTGATGCTCGACACGGCGACGGAAACGCTGAGCATGCGCAACGCCGCCAGCGAGCTCGCGCTGCCGATGCGCAAGTGGGAGGTGTTTTCGCTCGGCGACAACGTCGGCGGCGCCGGCTCGCACTGGAACGGCATCACCTGGCGGTTCACGCCGTCGGAATTCGTTTTGCGATCGCATCTTGAGGAGCGCTACGGCAAGAACGCCATTCCCGCCGACATGACGATTCAGGACTGGGGCGTCAACTACGACGACCTTGAGCCGCACTACGACCGCTTTGAAAAGCTTTGCGGCACGTCGGGCAAGGCGGGCAACATCAAGGGCAAGATCATGGAGGGCGGCAACCCCTTCGAGGGCGCGCGCTCGGACGAATATCCCAATAAGCCGCTGATCATGTCGCAGGCCGGTCTGATGATGACGAAGGCGGCGCGCGAGCTGGGCCTGCATCCCTTCCCGACGCCGGCGTCGAATTCCTCGACGCCCTACACGAACCCCGAGGGCTGTCAGATCGGTGGATGCCAGTACTGCGGCCACTGCGAATATTTCGGCTGCGAGGCCAACGCCAAGGCGAGCCCCAACATCTGTCTGCATCCCGTGCTGTTCAACGACGCGAAGTTCGAGCGGCGCACGCTGTCCTATGTCAGCAACCTCAAATTCGATTCCGCCTCGCGGCGCATTCGCTCCGTCGTGTATGTCGATCGCCGCACCGGCGCCGAGTACGAGCAGCCCGCCGAACTCGTGATTCTCTGCGCCTATCCCTTCAACAATGTCCTGTTGATGCGGCTGGCGGGCGTCGGCAAGCCCTACGACCCCGCGACCGGCGAGGGCGTGATTGGCAAAAACTACTGCTACCAGACGAACTCCAACGTCGCCGCCTTCGTCGACGAGGAAATCAACCCCTTTATCGGCACAGGCGTGTCGCCGGCGGTGGTCGACGATTACCAAGGCGACAACTTCGACCATGGCGGCCTTGGCTTTTTCGGCGGCGGCTATATCGCGCCGGGGGTCAGCGGCGGCCGTCCGATCCAGGTGCGCAACACGCCGCCGGGCACGCCGCGCTGGGGCAGCGCGTGGAAGGAGGCGACGGCGAAGTGGTACAACCACTGGTTCCCGCTGTCGGTGCATGGCACCAGCTACGCCAACCGCGGCAACTACCTCGACCTCGATCCGACCTATCGCGACGCGATCGGCCGCCCGCTCGTGCGCATGACCTTCAACTATCCCGAGAACGACCGGAAAATGTCGGTTTTCATGACCAACAAGGCCAACGACATCGCCAAGGCCATGGGCGCGAAGACCACCGTGCCCGTGCCGCGCACGTCGAATTTCGGCGCGTCGAACGGCGCGGCCTCGCACCACACGGGCGGCGTCATTATGGGCAAAGACCCCAAGACGAGCGCGTTGAACCGCTATTTGCAAAGCTGGGATTGCGACAACCTTTTCGTCATGGGCGGCGCGGCCTTTCCGCAGAACGCCGGCCACAACCCCACCGGCACCATTGGCGCGCTCGCCTATTGGTCGGCGAAGGCCATCGTCGAGCAATATCTGAAATCGCCCGGCGCGCTGGTGAAGGCTTGACCCGCGGCCGTCAGTTCGGCGGCGTCGTCGCCGCCTTCGCCTTGTCTATGATGTCTTGCGGCGTCGCGTAGACGCCGCGGATGAGCGCTTGCGTTTCCTCGCCGGTGCTCGGCGAGACCTCGAGGTTGAGCTTCCGCGCCTCGTCGAGAAACGCGGGATCGCGGAACGTGTCCATGAACGCCTTGCGCATGGCGGCGACGCGGTCGGCGGGCGCCTCGGGTGCCATGATGTAGGGGCGCCCAAACCGCTCCTGCGAATAGACCAGGTCGAGAATGGCCTTCTGTTCGGGCGTTTTCGCGAAATCGACCGATTTCGGCACGCCCATCGCGTCGAGTTCGGGATGCCCGACCGAGGTTTCCTGCACGAGAATACGCGCCAGCCCGCTCTTGAACCAGTCGGGATGGGTCGATTGCACGCTCGACCAGCCGGCGCCGCATTCGCCGTGGATTTCGCCCTTTTCGATGGCGAGCTGCACTTCGCTGTTGCCGGAATAGCCAAGCACGAACTTGAATTTCGCGCCGAGCACGTTGGCGAGCATGACGGGGAAGTCGCGCGTCGAGGCCGCCTCGCCCGACGAACCCATGACGATTTGCGTCGTCAGCGCCTCCGCGAAGGTTTTCGCCGGCGCGTCGGTCCGCGTCACGCAGACGTAGACATCGCTGTTGGCGTTGCCGATGTATTGAAACGCGTTGGGATCGAAGCGCACCTTGCGCTTGTCGCCGAGGATGGGCTCGATGATGTTGCCGGGGTGAATGGCGCCGAGAATGGTTCCGTCCTTCGGCGCGACCGTTGACACATAGTAGGCGGCGTTGGCGCCCGCCGCCCCCGGCATGTTCTGCGGAATGACGCTGGGGCCGCCGGGAATATGCGCGCCGATGTGCCGCGCCACTAGCCGCCCGTAGGCGTCGAAGCCGCCGCCCGCCGCCGAGGCGATGACGAGCGTGACGGTCTTGCCCTTGTAGAAGCTCGCGGCGTCCTGCGCGCGCGCGCCGACGCCTGAAGCGGACAATAGGGCGACGGCGGCGAGCCTGGCGAAGGCGGTCATGGGTTCCTCGAAAATCAGCGCGGCGGAAACAACGACGCCTTATCGATCCGCGGGGCGGGCAAATCAATCTTGGGCGGGTGATTGGCGGACGCGATGCTGATATGACTGCGACAGCCCGGTAAACGCCACGATGACGCGATGAAACCACCCTCGGCGCTGTCGCGCCTGTTCAAGGCCACAACGGCCAGCCTGCTCCTCGCCGCGGCCCCCGCCGCCGCGGAGATATCGGGCGCGTGGTTCCCGACGATGCCTGTCGCCGACGTTTCCCCACTGCCGGCGAGTTCGACGCGGCCCGCTCCCTCGCCGGAGTTCGTCGCGCGTGCCGCCAACTGGATGGCGCGGCTGCCGGACAATCGCTCCCTGGGCGCGGTTTCGCTTCCGGGCACGCACAACAGCGCCGCGCGCTTCGGCGTGTATCTCTGTCAAAATCAAAGCTGGAGCCTGGACGACCAGCTTGCCGCGGGCGTGCGCTACCTCGACATCAGACTGCGCCGCTATGGCGATGGCTTCGCCGTCCACCATGGCCCGTGCTTTCAAAACCTTGGCTTCGACGGCGTTGTGGAGGCCGTTGGCGGGTTTCTCGCGCGCCATCCTTCCGAAACCGTGGTCACGCGCGTGCGCGAGGAATACGAGCCGCCGGCCGGCAGCGCCGCGTTTCGCGACATCTGGGCGCGGTACATGCGCCTATACGGCGGCCGCTTTCTGCCGGCGATGGACCACGTGCCGACGCTGGGCGAAGCGCGGGGAAGGATTTTGGTTTTGCGCGACGCCGACATGGCGGGGCAGGGGATCGACTACAACGGCCCGCTGCTGAAAATTCAGGACGCGTGGCAGGTTTTCGTCGGCGACAACGACAATCCCTATGGTCCGGACACGGTGTCCGTTCAGCAGAAATACCGGATGATCCGCAAGTCGATGGCCGCCGCGGCCGAGCTGAATCCGCGTGGCGAATTTCTGTATCTGAACCATCTGAGTTCGCCGGGCCTGTCCGGGCCGATGGATTTCGCCGCGCGGACAAACCAGTACGTTTTCGACGCGATCACAGCGGCTCCCGCGACGCGTCCAATCGGAATCCCGATCATGGACTATCCCGGCGAAGGCTTGATCGAAAAAATCATCCAGACCAATTTCGCGCCGCGTTAAGCGCTCTCCGGTTTCGTAAAATGAAAAAGGGCGGCCCCATGGGACCGCCCGCTTCGCGTCTTCGCGGCGAAAAACTCAAGCGGCGGTGTAGTTGCCGTACTTGATGAGGTTCGCCTTCTGCGCCTCGTTGCGCGGCGGCAGCTTGAACAGCTTGTGCGCCGTGCCGCCGAGGATGTTGTGGCGCGCCTTGTCGGTGAGGAACGGCAAGTCCCAGATCGTCGAGGGCAGGTCGAAATCCCAATGCGGATAGTCGGACGCGTAGAGCAGGGAGTTTTCGGCGTCCATCATGCGGAAAGTGGTTTCCAGCGCGCCCATGTCCTGAATTTCCATGGGCTGCACGGAATAATACATGTCGCGCATATAGTCCGACGGCTTTTTCTTCAACAGCGGGCATTCCGACGGACGCAGCATGTATTCGTGGTCGATGCGCTGCATGACGAAGGGAATCCACGACAGGCCCGACTCGATCCAGATCACCGGCATCTTGGGGAAGCGTTCGCCCATGCCGTTCACGACCCAGTTCGTGCAATGCAGGATGTTGTACCACGAGAAGCCCAGCGCGTGCGCCGACAGGAAGCGGTTGCAGCTCTGGAAGGTGTGGTCGCCCCACGACGGGCCCGAGTGGAACGACAGCACGAGGCCGCGTTCCTCGATGGCGCGGTACACCTTCATGTAGGCGTTGTCGTAAACGCCCATCTTCGGGCGAACCGTCGTCACCATGAACCCGCCGACGCCCTTGCGGTCGCCGAAGGTTTCAACATGGCGCAGGCACGCGTCGGGATCGCTGAAGGGCAGCGAGAGCATTGTGAACAGGCGTCCGCCGCTTTCCGGCAGGGCCTTTTCCGTGACCCAGCGATTGTAGGCCCAGCACAGCTCGACTTCCATTTCCTTCTGCGGATGCAAGCCGATGGACAGCATGCCCGTGGGGAAGAGGCAGGAATAGTCGACGCCCATGGCGTCCATCCAGCGATTGCCGAGCTGAATGTCGCGATGCGGGCCCTTTTCGTCGGTCTTCTCCGACGAGCGCAGCGGATAGCGCGTCACGCGGCCGCCCATGTCCTGATAGCCGAAGCCCGACGGCGCGACGTTGCCGCGGCCGCCCTTGGCGCGCGAGGCGAGCGCGAGCTGCTTGAGAACGTCGTTCTCCATGTAGGGGAGAATTTCGCCAAAGCTCTCGTTCTCGTAGTGATGCGCGTCGACGTCGACGACGAGAACGTCGTCGAACTTCTTGTCGCGGGTCTGCTTGGCGGCGTGCGCCAGCAGTTTCGTGGTGTTGAGTTCTTCGACTTGCACGCGTCGACCGCGGTCTGCGATGAGGTCCATTGTAATCCCTCCGTTGAGGCCCAGAAAAAAACGCTTGAGCGGTCAGACGCCCGACCAGCTTTGCCACATGCCCAGTTCAAACACCTGCAGGTCCACCGCTTTCAGCAGCGCGCCGCAGAGAATCATCGCGTCCGTGCCGGTGACCGCGAAGCGGTCCTTCACCACGGGAAACTTGTCGCCGGCTTCCATGTTCGCGGCGTAGAGCTTGCAGAGCGCGGCCATCAGCGCCTGCGTCGCCTCCGGCGTCAACGCCTCGAAATCGCCGCCGGCGAATTTGGCGTCGAGCGCCGCGGCGAGCTTGAGCGCGTCGTCCGATGTGGGGTTGGACTTGCGCGCTACGGGGACGGGCGCCGAAATCTTGCGGAGGATTTCGACCTTCTTGGCCGGTTCGGCGGCCGCCGCCGGCTTCAATCCTTCCATCATCGCCTTGATGAAATTCGCCTTGTCCTTGGCCGACATGCCTTCGTCGCTCGCCGGTTTTCCGGCGGCGCCGACAAGCTTGGCGGCGGGTTTCGCCGCCTTGGCCTTGGTGGTCTTAGGCGACGACATAAACGTCGTTTCCCTTCGTGACGACGTCGTATTTGCGCAGACGCACGGACTTGTCCTTGACGTGACAGCCAGTCTTCATGTCGTATTCGTAGCCGTGCCAGGGGCAGACGAAATTCATGTCGTTGGTGAAGTGCAGGCCCATCGACGTCTTGTCGGGGCGCAGACGTTCCTCGACATTCGCGATCGTCAATCCCTCGCAGGCCGGGCCGCCCTGATGCAGGCAGAAATTGCTGTAGGCGTAGAACTCGCCCTCGTGCCGGAAGATTCCGATTTCGTCTTCGCCGATGCGGACGATTTGCCGATCGCCGTCCTTGAATTCCGAGGCTTTTCCGATGAACTGCTCCGCCATGAGCGCGGGCCCTCCCTTAAATCTTGGAATGCGACAATGGGCCCGTTCCCGTCGGAAACGCGCCCGTCGAAGGAAACTAGACCCGCGGGCGCGTTCTGTCCAAGACATTATCGTTTTGGCTGCCCAACGAATTGGGTGGAATAGGCGCGCCGCGGCCTATCGCAGCGCCCGCGCGTGTTTGCCCATGGCCACGAGCGCCTTTTCGCCGATGCGGCCTACAAAGCCCCGGATGTCGGCCTCGCGCGAGAAAGGCGCGGCGCGCGCCGGGCGCACGGCGTAGAGCGTGCGCGCCAACGTCGGGCGGTCGATCTTGCGGCC
>CAIKAR010000111.1 GCA_903825465.1 uncultured Hyphomicrobiales bacterium
AGGCGGTTTCGCGCGGCGATTTCCTGCGCGCGCAAATGCTTCTTCACCGTCATGGGATAATAGGCGCCGCCCTTGATCGTGGCGTCGTTGGCGACCACCATGACCTCGCGGCCCTCGACGCGGCCAACGCCCGCGATCACGCCCGCCGCGTGAACATCGCCCTCGTACATGCCGAACGCGGCGAGCTGTCTGATCTCCAGAAACGGCGAGCCGGGATCGAGCAAGGTCCGCACGCGCTCGCGCGGCAGCAGTTTTCCACGCTGGACATGCCGGGCGCGCGACGCCTCCGGCCCGCCCACCGACGCGGCGGCGCGGCGCGCCGCGAGATCGGATTTCAACGCGCTCCAGGCGGCGCGGTTTTCCGCGGCGCCCGGCGCGCGTTCATCGAAGGCGGTGGCGATGCGCGGCAACGGAAAACCCTCCCACGCCGCGACTATGGCGGGGAACGCGAACGCCGACAACTCCATCCCGATCAGCTTCCGCGGCCATCCGTCTTGCTGCCGGGAGCCGCGATTTTTTCAATGACGTAGGTTCCGCTCTCGCCGCCGCTCCACACGATGGCGAAGGCGCCGCCAAGAACGATGTCGCGCTGGCGGATGTCACAACGCCAGAAGCGGTCTTCGGCGGGCCGGCCGGCGCCGAAGTCCATCGCGCCCGCGGCGTCGAGCGCGAAAGGCCTGCACAACGGGCTCCCCAACCCCGTCGCGCCGAACAGCGCCTCCCTGCCCGCGATGCGGGTTCCCGCCGCGTCGAGCCGCGCGTCGAGCGTGATCGGACTTTCCAGCGGATCGTCCTCCCACCGCGCCGTGATGCGCGCGTTCATGGCGCGTCGGCCCGAAACAGCAGGCAGGCGTCGCCATAGGAATAGAACCGGTATTTTTCGGCGATGGCGCGCGCGTAGGCCGCGCGCATGCGGTCCAGGCCGGAGAACGCCGACACCAGCATGAACAAAGTCGAACGCGGCAGATGGAAATTCGTCAACAGAACGTCGATGGCGCGAAAGCGATAGCCGGGTGTGATGAATATCGAGGTGTCGCCGGCGAAAGGCGCGATGATTCCGTCCGCGCTCGCCGCGCTTTCGAGAATGCGCAGGCTTGTCGTGCCAACACCGACAACGCGGCCGCCGTTTTTCCGCGCGGCGTTCAGCGCGGCCGCCGTCTCAGCGCTCACAACGCCGTATTCCGCGTGCATCTTGTGCGCCTCCGTGTCGTCGGCCTTCACCGGCAGAAACGTGCCCGCGCCGACGTGCAGCGTGACGCGGTGGAGCGACACGCCGGCTTTTTCCAGCGCGGCGACAAGCGCGGGCGTGAAATGCAAGCCCGCGGTCGGCGCGGCGACAGCGCCCGATTTATCGGCGAATAGGGTCTGGTAGTCGCCGGCGTCGCGGCCATCGCCGGCCCGCTTGCCGGCGATGTAGGGCGGCAATGGCATTTCGCCGACAGCGGCGATGGCGTCATCAAGCGCGTCTCCGGAAAAATCGAAGCGCAACAGCGCTTCGCCGCCTTCGCCTTTGTCGATCACCTCGGCGTCGAGGCTGGCGAGCAGGCACGCCCCGCCTTCGGATCGCGCGCCGAAACGAACGCGGTCGCCGATGGCGAGCCGCTTCCCCGGCCGCGCGAACGCGAGCCAAAGGTCGGCGCCTTCGCGCTTGTGAAGAGTGACCTCGATATGCGCGGTGTTTTCGCCGCGCGAACGAACGCCCTTCAGGCGCGCCGGAATGACCTTGGTGTCGTTGACGACAAGCGCGTCTCCGGGTCGAAGCCACGCGACTAAGTTGAAAACGCGGTCATCGACAAACCCGCCTGCCGTCGGCACAACGAGCATGCGCGCCGCGTCGCGTGGCTCGGCGGGGCGCGTCGCGACGCGCTCGTCCGGGAGCTCGAAATCGAAAAGATCTACACGCATCGTCGGCGGGGAACCAGGCTGTCGGCGCGTCCCCATCTCCCGTCGCGCGGGAGAGGAAGACGCGCGAAGCGTGTGGGATGAAGGCGCCGCGCTAAGTGGTCGCGCTTCAGCTCATCTTCGCTGAAACGATCTTGTCGGGATCCCTGACTGGCTCGCCGCGCTTGATCTTGTCGACGTTTTCCATGCCCGAGGTCACTTCGCCCCAGACGGTGTACTGCTTGTTGAGGAAGCTCGCGTCGTCGAAGCAGATGAAGAACTGCGAATTGGCGCTGTCGGGCATCGACGAACGCGCCATGGAGCACGTGCCCCGCTTGTGCGGCTCGGCGTTGAACTCCGCCTTGAGGTTCGGATATTTGGAGCCGCCGGTGCCGGTGCCCTGGGGGCACCCGGTCTGCGCCATGAATCCATCAATGACGCGGTGGAAGACGATGCCGTCGTAAAAACCTTCGCCAACGAGCTTTTTGATATGGGCGACGTGGCCCGGCGCGAGGTCGGGGCGCATGCGGATGACGACCGGCCCCTTCGTGGTTTCAAGCGTAAGCGTGTTGCCGGCGTCCGACATGCGAATCTCCTGGTTTTCTAAGGCTTGGCGCCGCCCGCGACAAAGCGGATGGCGAATGGATAGCCCGCTATAGCGGCCCCCAGCGACGGGGTAAACCGCAGCGGCGCGCAATCGGCGAAGGCCGCGCGCAACGAATCCACCAGCGCGTCCCTGGCGGTGGATTTCACATAGGTCACGCGGGGCTGCCCGATGACCTTGCCATCGCGCGAGAATTGCACGCGAACCGTGATCTCGTTGTCGTCGCCGGCCGGCGGGTTCCAGCATTCCGCGAGACGTTGCGCCACATCGCGCGGGAGGTTCAAATCGACCCCCGCCAAGCTCGCCGCGCCTTGCGCCGGCTTCGCGATGGTCATCACAAAGCCAGAGGACAGCGGCGGCTCGTCGTCCGGACGCAGGATTTCGGGATGCGGCAGCCGCGGTTCGTGGTTGCGATGTCGCAAGTGGCGCTCGAAACCATAGGGCGTCACCGCGCCCGCCGCCGCCGTCCCCGCGAAAAACGCGAGCGCGGCGGCGATGGCGCGGCGCCGAAACATTATTTGGCGTCGCTGGCCATGACCATGCGAACGATCGTGTCCGGATCGGTCACCGAGCCGTTGTCCGTCTTCGAGCCCTTCTTGAGCTTGTCGACGAATTCCATGCCCGAGGCGACCTCGCCGAACACGGTGTACTGGCCGTTGAGGAACGACGCGTCGGCGAAGCAGATGAAGAACTGGCTGTTGGCGGAGTTCGGCGACTGCGAGCGCGCCATGCCGAGCGTGCCGCGCTTGAACGGCGTCTGCGTGAATTCGGCGGGAATGTCGGGCAAGCTCGAACCGCCGGTGCCGTTCTTATTCTTCGAGTCGCCGGTCTGCGCCATGAAGCCCTCGATGACGCGGTGGAACGGCGCGCCGTCGTAGAACTTCGCCTTGGTCAGCGCCTTGATCTGCGCGACATGTTTGGGCGCGAGATCGGGCCGCAGCTTGATAACGACGCGGCCGTACTTCGTGTCGAGAAAGACGGTGTTGTCGTCGGCGCCCTGGGCGAGCGCCGCGCCGCCGAGGGCGAGCGCGGGAACAGCGGACAAAAACACGCGGCGGTCGAAATACATGGCGTTTCCTTTTATTGGGATTCAGGGGACTTGTGGCTCAGCGGGGGTTGGAAAATTTCGCGGCGAGCGCGGCGACAACCTCGGGCGGGGCGAAGGCCGAGACATCGCCGCCCATTGCCGCTATCTGGCGTACAAGCGTGGCGGTGATATGGCGAACACCCGGCGAGGCCGGGACGAAAATAGTCCGCACATCGGGCGCCATCGCGCCGTTCATGCCGGCCATTTGCATTTCATAGTCGAGATCGCCGCCGTCCCGCAGGCCGCGCAGCAGGATCGTCGCGCCATGCGCCTTCGCCGCGTCGACCGCCAGGCCGTCGAATGTCGCGACCTCGATGGCGCAACCTCCCGTGGCGATTTTTTTGACGCATTTGAGGATGAGAGCGGATTTTTCGGCCACGGAAAACAATGGCGCCTTGCCGGGGTGGGTTCCGATTCCCACGACGATCCGCTCGCAGAACGCCGCTCCGGCGCGCAAAACATCGAGGTGTCCCGCGGTGAGGGGGTCGAAGGAGCCGGTGTAAAGCGCGGTTGCCATGGCGCCCTGTATAGGGGATTCGCGGGGTGGGTGGAAATTCACGCGGCTCGGCTGAAAGCTTCGCCGTCATCCGACCGGAACCAAATCACGCCTCCAACGCCATTTCCGCGATCGCCCGCGCCAATGCCATGCACGACGTGACACCCGGCGAATCCACGCCAAAGCAGTTCAGCAGGCCCGCCATCCCGTGTTCTTCCACGCCCTGCACCACAAAGTCGTCGCCAGTCTTGAGCTTTGGCCGAACGCCGGCGTAGTCGGCCGCCAGATCCTCAAGCCGCAACGCCGGAAAAAACCGCCGCGTCGATTCGAAAAACAGCCGCGCCCGAGCGGGATCGACGCGGTAATCTACGGCGTCGACGAATTCGAGATCCGGTCCGAGCACGGTCCTTCCATCCCCGTCGCTCCGGCAATGCAAGCCGGCCGATTTTGGGACCGGCGCCGGGTAGATCAGGCGCTCGAACGGCGGCTTTCGACCTAACCATTGAAAATAGCTGCCCTTGCCCAGCGCCTGTTCGGGAATGAGCCCCCGCGGAAAACCCTCGATCGCCGCCGCCACCGTTTGCGCGCCGAGGCCCGCGGCGTTGATCAATTGGCGGCATTCCACCGCGTAGCGGTCGTCGTCGCCGATTTCGGCCGAAAATCCACCGCCCTCGCGAGGTCGCGCCGACACAAACCGCGCGCGGCATTGAACGAGCGCTCCGGCGTTCGCGGCGTCGAGCGCCAACGCCTCGATCAATTCGTGAACGTCGATCTGGCCGCTTGAAGGACTGTGCAGGGCTTCGACGCAGGCGAGTTCCGGCTCCAGCGCGCGCGCCCGCCCCGCCGTCAACAACGCGAGATCGCCGACGCCGTTTCGCTCGGCGTTGCTTTTCAGCCCGTGGAGCGCGGCGGTTTCGCTGGCGTCCGTCGCCACCACAAGCTTGCCGCATCGGCGATGCCAAATGTTCCGCGCCGCGGCGTAGGCGTAAAGCATGTCGCGCCCTTCGACGCAGAAACGCGCCTTGAGGCCGCCCGGCTTGTAATAGAGCCCGGCGTGAATCACGCCGCTGTTGCGCGCGCTGACGACGGAGCCAATCGTCGGCTCCGCTTCGACAACGACGACCTCGACGCCGCGAAGCGACAGTTCGCGGGCGATGGCCACGCCGACGATTCCGGCGCCGACCACGAGCGTATCGATCGAAAATGAGTCCATCGCGGCGGCCCGTCGCAATCTCCTGGGGTCAGCGCCCCGCCAACTCCAGCATAGGCGCCAGTTCCGCCATGGAATGCGCCACGCCCAACGCGCCCGACGCCGTCAGCTTGTCGGCGTGGTCGGGCGGCGTGTGTCCACCGCCGGCGAAACCGATAACCCGCATTCCGGCTCGACAAGCCGCGACAACGCCGTGAGCGGAATCCTCCACGACAAGGCAATGGGCGGGGTCGGCGCCCATCTGCGACGCCGCGAACAAAAACACGTCGGGCGCGGGCTTGCCGCGTTTGACCTGCGAGACCGAAAAAATCGACGGTTCGAAGAATTGGACGAGCCCCACCTGTCGCAGGTTTTGCGTCAGCCGCGCCAGGCCGGTGGACGAAGCCACGCAACGCGCCGACTTGAGGTTCGCCAACAAGTCGGAGGCGCCGTCCATCGGCGCGAGCGCTTCGGCGAAGCGGCGGTAGACCTCCTTGTCGACGCCGTCGCGAAAGCCCTCGGGCAAGGGCTTGCCGTAGTTCTTTTCGATCAGCCGCCACGAGTCGGAAATGGGCATGCCGGCGTGGCGCCCGGCGAACTCCCGCATGGTCATGCGCATATCGAGCGTCGCGAGCGCCTCCACGCAAACGGCGCAAGCGATCTCCTCGGAGTTGATAAGCACCCCGTCGCAATCGAAGACAACGAGATCGACGGAGCCGGCGGCGATCACGGCGCGCCGGGCTCGCCAGCCTCGCCAGTTTCCCCGGCTTCCTCGCCGCCGCCGTCTTCGCTGATCCGCTCGACCGACACGACCTTCTCGTCCTTGTCGGCGCGGAACACGATGACCCCCTGCGAGCCGCGGCCCACGACGCGAATACCCTCCACCGGGCAGCGAATGAGCTGGCCGCCATCAGTGACCAGCATGATGCCGTCGCCATGCTCGACCGGGAACGACGCCACCAGCGGACCATTGCGCGGGTTCACCGCCATGGCGACGATGCCTTTGCCGCCGCGGCCGGTGATCCGGTATTCGTAACTCGACGTGCGCTTGCCATAGCCGCGCTCCGAGACGGTTAGAATGACCTGCTCGGCGGCCGACATGCGGGTGTAGCGCTCGGCCGGCAAGCTGTCGGGCGCGGCGACGGCCTCGGCGCCATCTTCGGCCTCGACGGCCTCGTCGCCCGCTTCGCCAAGCACGGCGCGGCGCATTTTGAGATAGGCGGCGCGTTCCTCCGGCGTGGCTTCGACGTGGCGCAGAATCGCCATGGAAATCAGCCGATCGTCGTCGCCGAGCGCGATGCCGCGCACGCCCATCGACGAGCGGCCCTGGAACACGCGCACCTCCGGCACCGCGAAGCGGATGCACTGGCCCTTCGCCGTGGTCAGCAGCACGTCGTCGTTCTCGGTGCAGATTTGCACATCGACGATGCCCTCGCCCTCATCGAGCTTCATTGCGATGATGCCGTTGCGACGGACCTCGGCGAAGTCCGACAGCTTGTTGCGCCGAACTGTGCCGCCGGTCGTGGCGAACACGACGTCCAGCGCCTCCCACTGCGCCTCGTCCTCGGGCAGCGGCATGATGGTGGTGATGCGCTCGCCCTCTTCGAGCGGCAGAATGTTCTTGAGGAAGCGCCCGGCGGCCTGTGGCGAGGTCAGCGGCAGGCGCCAGACTTTCTCTTTGTAGACTTGTCCGCGCGACGAGAAGAAGAGCACAGGTTGATGCGTCGAGGCGACGAACAACCGCGCGACGAAATCCTCCTCCCGCGTCGACATGCCGGAGCGGCCCTTGCCGCCACGCCGCTGCGCGCGATAGGTCGCCAGCGGCACGCGCTTGATATAGCCGGCGTGCGACACGGTGACGACCATGTCCTCGCGCTGGATAAGGTCTTCGTCGTCGAGGTCGGCGTCGCTGTCCATGATCTGGCTGCGGCGCGGCGTGGCGAAGTTCGTTTTGATTTCCGCGAGTTCGTCGGTGATGATCGCGAACACGCGCGCGCGCGAGCGCAGAATGTCGAGATAATCGGCGATTTCCGCGGCGAGCTTGTTCAACGCGGCCGCGATTTCGTCGCGGCCGAGAGCGGTCAGGCGTTGCAGGCGCAGGTCGAGAATGGCGCGCGCCTGCGTGTCCGAAAGGCGGTACGTGCCGTCGGCCCTCAGACCGTGGCGGGGGTCGGCGATCAGTTCGATCAGCGGCGCCATGTCGCGCGCCGGCCAGTCCCGCTCCATCAGTTTTTCGCGCGCGAAGGCGGCGTCGGGCGCGGCGCGGATGAGCGCGATGACCTCGTCGATGTTGGCGACGGCGATGGCGAGGCCGACCTGCACATGAGCGCTGTCGCGCGCCTTGTTGAGCCGGAACTTCGTGCGGCGGGTGACGACCTCCTCGCGGAAGTCGACGAACGCCTTCAGGAAGTCCTTCAGATTGAGGGTTTCAGGCCGCCCGCCGTTCAGCGCGATCATGTTGCAGCCGAAGGAAGCCTGCAATTGCGTGTAGCGGTAAAGCTGGTTCAGCACCACGTCGGCGACCGCGTCGCGCTTGATCTCGATCACGATGCGCATGCCGTCGCGGTCGCTCTCGTCGCGCATTTCCGAAATGCCCTCGATCCGCTTTTCGCGGACGAGTTCGCCGATCTTTTCGAGCAGCGTGGTCTTGTTCACTTGGAACGGAATCTCGGTGACGATCAGCGCTTCCCGGTCCTTCTTCGTCCGCTCGATCTCGACTTTCGCGCGCACCAGAACCGAGCCTCGGCCGGTGTGGTAGGCGAGGCGCGCGCCGCCGCGGCCCAGGATGATGCCGCCGGTCGGAAAATCCGGCGCCGGGATGATTTCCATCAGTTCGGCGATGGACATTTCCGGTTTTTCCATCAGCGCCAGCACGGCGTCGATCACCTCGCCGACATTGTGCGGCGGAATATTCGTCGCCATGCCGACGGCGATGCCGCCCGCGCCATTGACCAAAAGGTTGGGAAAGCGCGCCGGCAACACGGCGGGCTCGAGATCCTTGCCGTCGTAGTTGGGATGGAAATCGACTGTGTCTTCCTCGATGTCCGCCAACAGCGACATGGCGACGGGCGCGAGGCGCGATTCGGTGTAGCGCATCGCCGCCGGCGGATCGCCGTCGACGGATCCGAAATTGCCCTGCCCGTCCACCAGCGGCAGCCGCATCGAAAAGGGCTGCGCCATGCGCACAAGCGCGTCGTAGATCGAGAGGTCGCCATGCGGATGGTATTTGCCCATCGCGTCGCCGACCGAGCGCGCCGATTTCACATAGGCCTTGTCGGGCCGGAATCCGCTCTCGTACATCGTGTAAAGGATGCGGCGGTGAACGGGCTTCAATCCATCGCGCACATCCGGGAGCGCGCGGCTGACGATCACGCTCATCGCGTAATCGAGATAGCTGCGCTTCATCTCGTCGGTGATGGAAACCGGGCGTATGTCGGAGCCACCCGCGGGCGGCGTCGCGTCGTCGTTCTTGTCGGCCAAAACAGCGCGGTCCCTCTGGGGAAAACTATGTTTTGCGACACTAGCCGATTCCCTCTTTTCACGCCAGCGCGGCGTGATTTGAGAAATCGGCAAAACACCTTTTATTTCAATTACTTAATATTCAGAGACAAGCGGCCGGAAAGGTTATCCCCGGTCGCGCAAGGCCGCCACGAAAAATCAGAACGGGATATCGTCGTCCATGGGCGCGGGCGCGCGACCACCGCCGCCAACCGCGGGACGCCGCTCCATCGGCGACGTCCGGCCAAAACCACCGCCACCCCCGCTCCGGGCGCCCTCGGACGCGCCGTAATCGCCCTCGCCCATGCCGCCGCCGTCACGGCGCCCGTCCAGCATCACGAGTTCGCTGTTGAAGCGCTGCAACACCACTTCCGTCGTTTTGCGCTGGTTGTTGTCCTTGTCGGTGAATTCGCGCGTTTGCAGGCTCCCCTGCAAATAGACCTTCGCGCCCTTCTTCAAGAACTGCTCCGCGACCTTGCCAAGTTGCTCGTCGAAGATCTGGACGTTGTGCCACTCGGTCTTGTCCTTGCGTTCGCCAGTCGCCTTGTCGCGCCAGGACTCGGTGGTGGCGAGCGAGAAGCTCACAACCCGCCCGCCATTGGCGAAGCTCCTGACCTCTGGATCGCGCCCGAGGTTGCCGACCAGAATAACCTTGTTGACGCTGCCCGCCATGACAAACTCCCGACCTCTGCCGACGCTGGCGCCGACGATTGAAACGCCACCCTACCCCGCGCGCCCTTCCACCGCGCCCGCTCCGCGGAACTTGTCCACAAGGGATGGCGCGCGCCAGATGAAAAGCGGGATCGTTCTTTATTTGTTCTATGTCTGATTTCTCAAAACTTCAAGCCCCGGCGCAAAAAAAAGCCGCCGGGACGTGGTGCCCGGCGGCTCCGCGCTCCGATGGCCTCAGCCCGTTGCCACGGCCGCCTGGAGGTTGGAGGCGTCGGCACCCCGGTCGAGCTCGGCGTTGAGCTTGGTCCGGTCGAGTTCGCCTTCCCACCAAGACACCACGATGCAGGCGACGCCATTGCCGATGATATTTGTGATGGCGCGGCACTCGCTCATGAATTTATCGATGCCCAACAGCATCGACACGCCGACGACCAGTTCCGGGCGGACCGACGACAACGTGATCACCAGCGTCGTGAAGCCCGCGCCGGTGATGCCGCTGGCGCCTTTCGACGACAACATCGCGACCGCCAGAATGACGAGCTGCTCCCACAGCGAGAGGTCGACGCCCATCGCCTGCGCGATGAACAGGGTCGACAGCGTCATGTAAATGTTGGTGCCGTCGAGGTTGAAGGAATAGCCCGTCGGCACGACGAGGCCGACGACAGGCTTCGAACAGCCCAGCCGCTCCATTTTCTCAAGCAACTGCGGCAGCGCCGCTTCAGACGACGAGGCGCCCAGCACAATCAGCAGTTCGGCCTTGATGTAGTTGAGGAACTTGAAGATGCTGAAGCCCGCTATTTTTCCCACGGCGCCAAGGACGATGATCACGAACAGCGCGCAGGTGAGGTAGAAAAGCGCGATCAGGTAGGCCAGGTTGCCCAACGCCGAGGGGCCGTATCGGCCAATGGTGAAGGCCATGGCTCCGAAAGCGCCGATGGGCGCGGCCTTCAAAATGATGGCAATGACGCCGAACATCGCGTGGGCGACATCGTCGATCAGATCACGCACCGTCTTGCCGCGGTCGCCGAGCGCCATGAGGGCAAAGCCAAACAGGATGGAGAACAGCAGCACTTCCAGAACGTCGCCCTTGGCGAAGGCGCCGACGACGCTGTCGGGGATGATATTCATGACGAAATCGATGGAATGCGTCGTTTTGGCGGCGTTCTGGTAGGTTGCGATCGCCGCTGCGTCGGGCTTGCCGGGAAAGCCCTCGCCCGGATGGGCGAGATTGGCGACGAGCAGGCCGATGATAAGCGCGAAGGTCGACATGACCTCGAAATAGACCAGCGCCTTGATCGCGACGCGGCCCACCTGCGCGGCCGCCTTGATATGCGCGATGCCTGACACAACTGTGCAGAAGATGATCGGCGCGATCGCCATCCGGATCAGTTTGACGAAGCCATCGCCAAGCGCTTTGATCCACTCGTTCTGGGCGAAGGTCGGAAACAACCAGCCCACTATCACGCCAAGCACGATCGCGATCAGAACCTGGGCATAGAGCAATTTGTACCACGGCTGTTTCGCCGGAGCCAAAATGGTTGTGTTGGTCATGCAATCTCCCCCTTGGAAAACCCGGCCCCTCTCCCAAGGTCGGCTGCGGTCTAATCGCAATGCTTAGCTGGGATCGCGACACGCGGGAATAGAACTTTTGTCAAAAATGGGCGAGCCGCCGGCGCCGGCCTGTGGATGAAATCGCCTCCGACCCCGTCGCCGCGCTGGCGCTTTGGGCGAAAGCTCCTAAATTAGCGTATCGGAGCGAAGGCTCCCCGGCGCGCGTCGTCGCAAAACTCCAAACCATGGATCTCCCATGCCGCCCAAAGCGGGGCCCAAGGCTGGCCCCAAGACCGTCACGAAGCCATCCGTCGCGAAGCCCGCCACCGCGCCGCGCGCCGCGAAGCCGGCCGTCGATATGCTCGCCGACCTGTTCGACGGGCGCGCCATCACGGTGCGGGGCGCGCGCGAGCACAACCTCAAAAACGTCGATCTGCGCATCCCGCGCGACAAGCTGGTGGTGTTCACCGGCCTGTCGGGCTCCGGAAAATCCTCGCTCGCCTTCGACACGATCTACGCCGAAGGCCAACGACGGTATGTGGAATCGCTGTCGGCCTACGCCCGGCAATTTCTCGAAATGATGCAAAAGCCGGATGTCGACCAGATCGACGGGTTGTCGCCGGCGATTTCGATCGAGCAAAAGACAACCTCGAAAAACCCGCGCTCGACCGTCGGCACCGTCACCGAGATCCACGACTACATGCGTCTGCTCTGGGCGCGCGTCGGCATCCCCTATTCGCCCGCGACCGGCCTGCCCATCGAAAGCCAGACGGTTCAACAGATGGTGGACCGCCTGCTGGCCCTGCCCGAGGGCGCGCGGCTTTATCTCCTCGCGCCCGTCATCCGCGGCCGCAAGGGCGAATACCGCAAGGAAATCGCCGATTTCATGAAGCGCGGCTTCCAGCGACTGAAGATCGACGGAACGTTTTGCGATATCACCGACGCGCCGGCCCTCGACAAGAAAATCAAGCACGACATCGACGTGGTCGTGGACCGCATCGTCGTGCGCGGCGATATCGCGGCGCGGCTGGCGGAAAGCTTCGAGACCGCGCTGGAGTTGGCGGACGGCATAGCGGTCGCGGAATTCGCCGACGCCGCGGGCGGGGACAAAGAGCCTAAGCGCATCATGTTCTCGCAAAAATTCGCCTGCCCGGTCTCCGGCTTCACCATTCCGGAAATCGAGCCCAGGCTTTTCTCCTTCAACAATCCCTTCGGCGCCTGTCCCGCCTGCACCGGACTTGGCTCGGAGCAGACCGTCGATCCCGAACTGATTGTGCCAGACGAGCGATTGACGCTGCGCAAGGGCGCGATAGCGCCCTGGGCGAAGTCGAGCTCGCCCTATTACACGCAAACGCTGGAGGCGCTGGGCAAGCACTTCAAATTCCGCCTCGACACACCCTGGGAGGAATTGCCGGAAAAAGCCAGAAACATGCTGCTGTTTGGCTCTGGCGAGGAGGACGTGCGGTTTTCCTACAACGACGGCTTGCGCGCCTACGACGTGAAAAAGCCGTTCGAGGGCGTCGTGGTCAATCTCGACCGCCGCTACCGGGAGACCGAAAGCGAATTCGCGCGCGAGGAAATCTCCCGCTACATGACCGCCACGCCCTGCAAGGCCTGCGGCGGCCAACGGCTCAAGCCCGAAGCCCTGGCGGTGAAAATCGACGGCAAAACCATTTCAAGCGTGTCGGAACTCTCCGTCCGCCAGGCGGTGGAATGGGCGACGGAACTGCCGCTCAAGCTCGACGGGAAACGCAACGAAATCGCCGCGCGCATTCTCAAGGAAATCCGCGAGCGCCTGACGTTTTTGCGCGACGTCGGCCTCGATTACCTGACGCTTTCCCGCGGGTCCGGCACCCTGTCGGGCGGCGAAAGCCAGCGCATTCGGCTGGCCTCGCAGATCGGCTCGGGCCTGACCGGCGTGCTTTACGTGCTCGACGAGCCCTCCATCGGCCTGCACCAGCGCGACAACGCGCGCCTGCTCGACACGCTGCGGCGGCTGCGCAACCTCGGCAACACCGTCATCGTCGTCGAACACGACGAGGACGCCATCATGGCCGCCGACTATGTCGTCGATGTAGGCCCTGGCGCCGGCATCCACGGCGGACAAATCGTCGCCGAGGGCACGCCGGCGCAAATCCTCGCCAATCCAAACTCGCTGACCGGCGACTACATTTCCGGCCGCAAATCCGTGATGATTCCGCGCGCGCGCCGGAAAGCGCAGCCGGCGCGAAAGCTCAAGATCGTCGGCGCGCGCGGCAACAACCTCAAGAACGTCTCGACCGAAATTCCGCTGGGGCTTTTCACCTGCGTCACCGGGGTGTCGGGCGGCGGCAAGTCGACGCTCGTCATCGACACGCTCTACAAATCCGCGGCGCGCAGGCTCAACGGCGCGCTGGAACACCCCGCCGCCCACGACCGGATCGAGGGGCTCGAACAGCTCGACAAGGTCATCGACATCGACCAGTCGCCGATCGGCCGCACGCCGCGCTCGAATCCGGCGACCTACACCGGCGCCTTCACGCCGATCCGCGAGTGGTTCGCGCAATTGCCGGAGGCGAAAACGCGCGGCTTCCAGCCCGGACGCTTCTCCTTCAACGTCAAGGGCGGGCGCTGCGAATCCTGCCAGGGCGACGGCGTCATCAAAATCGAGATGCACTTTTTGCCCGACGTTTACGTCACCTGCGACGTGTGCAAGGGCAAGCGCTACGACCGCGAGACGTTGGAGGTGAAATACCGCGGCAAGAGCATCGCCGACGTGCTCGACATGACGGTCGAGGAGGCCGCCGGCCTGTTCAAGGCGGCGCCCGCCATCGCCGACAAGCTGCGAACCCTGAAACGCGTCGGCCTCGACTATGTGCATGTCGGCCAACAGGCGACGACGCTGTCGGGCGGCGAGGCGCAACGCGTGAAGCTGTCGAAGGAACTGGCGCGCCGCTCCACTGGCCGCACGCTTTACATTCTCGACGAGCCCACCACCGGCCTGCACTTCCACGACGTGAAAAAGCTGCTCGAAGTGCTGCACGAGCTGGTCGACCAGGGCAATTCCGTCGTCGTCATCGAGCACAACCTCGAAGTCATCAAAACCGCGGACTGGGTGATCGACCTCGGCCCCGAGGGCGGCGACGGCGGCGGCGAAATCGTCGCGGTGGGCACGCCGGAGGACATCGTCAAAAACCCGCGCTCACACACCGGAAAGTTTCTGAAGGACGTGCTGGCGCGAAGGCCGGTGGATACTGAAAAAGCGAAGGGGCGCGAGGCGGCGGAATGAAGGCTTCGCGCCGAACCGCTTGAAGCGCCAGCCTCAGCCGCCGTTTTGCTTCGCCGCGATCCATTTCGAAAACCCGGGCGTGTTGATGAAATCGGCCGCCGCGTCCGCGCCTTTTTCCGGAAACGCCGCGCCGCCCGCCGCCAACGCGACGAAGGCGTTGCAATCGCGCCCGCCGGCGAGCGACAGAACCTGCTCCGGCTTCGCCGACATGGTTTCGTACAGGCGGATTCTGCCGTTCATCCCGGCGAGGTCGCGCGGCAGGCTGGTCGCGAGCGGCTTGAAATCGGGCGCGACGAGATAGACGTCGCCGACGCGGTCGATCTCGTCGTCGTCGGCGACCCCCCGCGCGCAATCGCAAAAGCCGTTCTTGGTCCGGACATAGAGCGAAAGGCCGGCGCCGCAGCCGCCGCCGACGCAATTGAAAGCGCGCCCGTTGGGCCAGGCGTCGCGCAGGAAGGGCCAAGGCGCCTCCTGCCAAACCGGCTTGTCCTGCGCGCGCGCGAAAACAGGCGCGGCGAGCGCGGCGCACAGGGAGGCGAGCGCGAGGGCCCTACGCATAGGCCTTCATCACATGGCGCGCGATGACCGAGCGCATCACTTCGCTCGCGCCCTCGGTGATGCGGTAGCTGCGCTGCTGTCGCCACATGCGCTCGATCGGCAGATCCGTGGTCAGCGCGATGCCGCCGTGAACCTGCATGCAGCGGTCCACCGCGGCGAACGCCATCTCGTCGGCGAAGTATTTGCAATGATAGGCTTCGACGCGGGCCTCGTGTCCCTCCTCGATCATCGCCGCGGCGCGGCGCACCAGCATCGTCGCGCGGTCGAGGTCCATCCAGATGTCGGCGAGCTGCCACTGGATGCCCTGCCGCTCGGCGAGCGGCTTGCCGAAGGTCGAGCGCTGATGCGAGTAGCGCACCGCCATTTCGAGCGCGCGCTCGGCGACGCCCAACGCCCGCGAGCCGTGTTTCACGCGTCCGGCGCCGAGCCATTTTTGCGCGAGGCCGAAGCCCTTGCCCTCCTCGCCGACGCGGTTGCCCACCGGCACGCGCACGTTGTCGAGCACGATCTCCCAAGGCTTGTCGCCCATCATCGTCGTGTATTGCGATGTCAGCTTCACGCCCGGCGTGTCCATGTCGACGATGAAGCAGGAGATGCCGCCGCGCGAGCCCTTGGCGCGGTCCGTCGCCGCCATCAACTGCATGTAGTCGGATTTGCCGGCGCCGGTGATGAAACGCTTGACGCCGTTGATGACATAGTGGTCGCCGTCGCGCGCCGCCGTGGTGCGCATGCCGCCGGGGTCCGAGCCCGCGTCGGGTTCCGTCTGCGCGAAGCAGGCGCGTTTGTCGCCCCGCAGCGTCGGCAGCAGGTATTTCTCGCGCATCTCGCCGACGAGCTGAAACAGGATGTGGCGCACGATGGGCCCGGTGATGCCGTCCTCGCGCGCCGGCAGCGCGATGGTGCGGCCGAGTTCCTGCCAGACGATCGATTTCTGCAACAGGGTGAGGCCCGCGCCGCCGAACTCCTCCGGCGTGTCCATCATCCATAATCCCAGTTTCTTCATGCCCGCCTGGAATTTTTCCCGCCACTCGGGCTTCAGTTCGCCGTCCTCCAGGGTCTCCATCTCGCGCGGGATCATTTCCGCGTCGACATAGCGGCGCAGGTTGTCGCGCAGCATCTGGAGTTCTTCGGGCAGCGTGAAGCTCATCATGGCGGCGTGTCCTGCGGGCTTTTATCGTCTCGGCGTTTATCGTCTCGGCGTTTCGGTTATTCCGCCGCCGCGCGCGCGGGCTCAAAGCCCCGATACTCCTTGTCGCTCAGCGTTTTGATCGCCGGCAGAACGTCGCGGGCGAAACGGCGGATGTTGGCCTCCGACATTTCCGCGGGCATCGAGCCGAACTGCAGCATGCACATGAACTCGGCGAAGCCCATGCGCTCGTGGCGTTCTTCGATCGTCTTGCGCACGGTGTCGGCGGAGCCGCACAGAATGATGCCGCGCTCGATCAACTGCTCGATCTTGACGTTGCCGCGGTTGCCCTTTTTGGCGGCGAGCACGCCCATCAGCGATTGCGGCGTCAGATAGCCCGGCGGCAGGTACATCATCTCGCTGGCGCGCGGCAGCAGCTTGTTGAACATCATTTCGATGTGCGGTCGCGCGTCGTCGATGGCGCTCTTGTCGGTCTCGCCGACATAGGCCGGCGCGCACCAGGCGATCTGCGTCGACGCCGCCTCGTAGCCGTGGTTGTGCGCGGTTTGCCGGTATAAATCGAGGTATTTGGCGATCGTTTCAGACGGCGAATAGGTTTGCACATAGACGAATTTGCGGCTGGGGTGCGCGGCCCATTCGATGGTCTCGGAGCTACCTTGCGAGGGGCACCAGACCGGCGGATGCGGTTGCTGAAATGGACGCGGCCAGATGTTCACATATTCGAAGTGGTAGTGCTTGCCCTCGTAGGCGAACGGTCCGGGCTTCGTCCACGCTTGGATAACCAGTTCCGCCGCCTCCTTGTGCCGCTCCAGCGAATGCACGGGATTTGTGCCGAACGAGAAATATTCGGAGCCGACGCCGCGCACCATGCCGGTGATCAGCCGGCCGCCGGTGATGCAATCGATCATCGCGTGCTCTTCGGCGAGGGTCAGCGGATTTTCGCGCAGGCAGAAGGCGTTGCCGAGAATGGCGATGCGGCCTTTCGTCCGCCGCGCCAGCGCCGAGGCCGTCACGACAGGCGACGGCATCAGGCCGTAGGCGGTCTGGTGGTGCTCGTTGACGCATACCCCGTCGAAGCCGAGTTCGTCGGCGAGTTCCAACTCGTCGAGATAGCGGTTGTAGAGCCGGTGTCCGACCTTCGGATCGAAGTTGGTGTTCGGCAACACGACCCACGCGCCGCGGCTGTCGCGGACCGATTCCACATCGAGTTCCGCATAGGGCATCAGGTGAAAGCTCATCACTCTCATGGCGTTTCTCCAGTCGTTTGTTCAGCCAGCCGAGGGATCGAGCACGATCTTGCCCATGCCGGGGTCGCTTTCCATCATTCTGTGCGCTTCCGCGGCCTTTGACAACGGCAACACGTGGGCGACGCGCGCCTTGATTTTTCCGTCGGCCGCCGCCTGAAAACACAGCGGCAGGTCGGACGGCTTCGAACCCGGCATGCCGTGGATGGTGATCCGCTTGTCGTAAAGGTGGAAAAAATCGATCGGCACAACGGGCCCCGCGTGCGCGCCCGCCGTCACCAATCTGCCGGCCTCGCCAATGGCCATGAAGGCTTGCGGCAACACCTTGGGGTTGGCGATGTTGTCGTAGAGCACGTCGACGCCCCGGCCGCCGGTGATTTTCATGATCTCGGCGTGGATGTCCTGAGAAGAATAGTCGATCGCGTGTTCGGCGCCGAGCTCCAGGCCGACATCGGCGCGGGCGCGCGAGCCCGCCGCGCAAATCACCCGCGCGCCGCATATGTTCTTCGCGATCTGAACGCCGACCGCGCCGAGGTTGCCGCTCGCGCCCATGATCAACACCCACTCGCCGGGTTTTGTCCGCGCGATGTTGACGAGCAGGTTCCACGCCGTCGGACAATGCCGCATGACAACCGCGGCCTCTTGGAAACCAAGGTTTTTCGGCAGCGAATGCGTTTTGAACGCCGGCACGCAAACCAGTTCCGCGAAGCCGCCGGGCCGCTTGATGCCCATCATGCCCTGTGGCCCCTCGTAGCCCTCGCCATCCTCGGCGCAGGGCTCCAGCGGCATGCCGCCGGCGGCGGCGACATGGTCGCCAATCCTGAATTTCGTCACGCCCTCGCCGATGGCGTCCACCACGCCGGCGCAATCGACGCCGGGAATCAACGGCATCATGGGCTTGCGGTGCGCCTGCGTTCCCGCCCGAACCGCGACATCGAGAACGCGGTTGACCGTGGCGGCGTGGACGCGGACGCGCACCTCGCCAAAACGCGGAACGGGGTCCGCGACGTTTTCGAATTTCAAGACATCGGGCGGTCCGAATTCGTGGACAACAATGGCTTTCATGGCCGCGGGCCAATCAACTCCAGCGCCGCGCGGCCCAGCAAGCCGTAGGGATTGGCGAGCGTTTCGGCGATTTCGAAGTGGTTGTAGCCCTTGCCCACAAGCAGCTTATGCGGCTTGCCGGCTTTTTCCACCGCGGCGGCGAATTCCTCGTTTTGGCGTTGAAACTCGGGCGACTCGCGATCGCCATAAGCGACCACCACCGGGCAATGAAGCCGGTCGATATGGCGAATGGACGAGAGATCGTCCACCATCGCGTCGGTGAAGCGCACATATCTGGAGCGCGCCGATAGGCGCACAGGGCCAAGCTCGTACATGCCGCTGCACGTCATGCCTCCTTTCAAAATCGAGAATGGAACGCCGTATTGCGCGGGCCAGTCCGTCGTCAGGATGTTGCCGGTGAGATGCGCGCCGGAGGAATGGCCGAACACGTAAAGTTTTTCCGGGTCGGCCCCAAAGCCGCGGGCGTTTTTATAGACCCACGCGACGGCGCGGCGAACCTGGTCGATCATTGGGTAGAGCGAGCCCTGCGCCTCGTCCACGTTGCAGAAATCCACCGCGATGAAATTGACCCCCGCGTTGACGAACGTCTCCGCCGGCGCGTGGCAGCGGCTCGACGCGCCAGAGCGCCACGCGCCGCCGTGGATATAGATCAGCGTCGGCGCGTTCGGGATTCTCGCGCGAAATAGATCGAGCTTCTCGATCTCCGCCGGGCCATAGGCCAGGCGTTCGCAGTTGCCCAGCGCGTCGCGCGCGCGGGCGGAATTGAAATCCGAGCGTTCGTGAACGATCGACTGGTTGGGCGCCCAGTTGGCCTGATCATAGCAGCGGTCAAGCTCGGCCTGATCGTAGTCGAGGAATACTTTTCCGCTGGACGCGGACATTTTTTCGCTGGACGCGGACATGGAACCTCCCGAATGTCCGTCAGATTTGCCTTGTCCCCTCGCGGCGCGCAAGAGGCGGCCCTCGCCAGACGCCCGGCTTAGCGATAGTGTCGCCGCGGCTCATAACAAGGCTTAGGGAGAGACCCATGGTGAAAATCCGCCACCTCGCGATCAAATCGCCCAATCCCGGCAAACTCGCCGCGTTCTATTGCGATGTTCTCGGCCTGACGCTGCAACACAAATCGGGCAGCGGCTATTACGTCACCGACGGCTATCTCACCATCGCGCTGCTGCAATGCCGCCCCGAGGATTCGCCGCCCGGCATCAACCATTTCGGCATCGAGGTCGACGACGCGGTCGCCGTGGGCAAAAGCATTGTCGCGGCCGGCCTGCCCGCGCCGACGCAGCGCAAGTCCTCGACGCCCTACGCCGAGCAGCGCGGCATGGACCCGGACGGCAATCTTTTCGACATTTCGGTTCACGGCTACGGGGAAGTCGAATATCAACCGGAACGCGACGCTAAAAAACCGGCCAAAGTCGGTTAAACCGGCCGCCGCCGGAAATGGGAAGCAAACATGAGCGATGTCCAGGCCGCCGCCCCGCGCGGCAAAAAAGTCCGGCCGCCGCCGCGCGCGGTGGTTGTCGAAGCCGTGGAGCGCGTGACGCCTGGCGTCATGCGTGTCGTTTTCGGCGGCCCGGAACTCGCGACATTCGCTGCCCCCAAAGCGGGCGCGCATATCAAAATCCTGTTTGTGCCGCCGGGCAAAGTCTGGCCCACGGGCGACCCCGCGCTCGACGCCGTCCGCCCGCCCTCGCGCACCTATACGCCGCGCCGTTTCGACGCGGCGAAAGGGCTGCTTGAAGTCGAGTTCGTGTTGCACGGAGAGGGCATCGCCGCGCGATGGGCCGCGCAGGCCAAGGTGGGCGAGAAGATGCTGATCGGCGGGCCCGGCGGCGGCTATGAGCCGCCCGAAGGCGTCGAAAAAATGGTGATCATCGCCGATGATTCCGCCGTTCCGGCGGTCGGCATGGTGCTCGAAGCCCTGCCAAAGGGCTGCCCGACGCATATCCTGTGCGAAGTCGCCAATCCGGGCGAGGCGCGCGCGCTGTCGCCCGGCATCGCGAGCAACCCGGTCTGGCTTTATCGCGATCCCGTTTCGGCGGCGCCGGGCGTTTTGCTGGAAGCCGCGGTCGCCGCCCTGCCCCCGCAGCCCGCTAACACATGGTTCTGGGTCGCCTGCGAGGCCGCCTCCATGCGGCGCATTCGCGAAATTCTGGTCGCGAAGCTCGGCGTCGAACGCGGCCGCGTCCACACCCGCGGTTACTGGAAGGCGGGCGACGCCAATTATCCGGACCACGATTACGGGGCTGATTGAAGGCTGGGCTGTTTGGGCGCGGTTGCCTGTCCCCCGGGACAAGCCGCCACGCCCGGCCTAACCAACCCCCGCGCCCCGCATCCATTCGTCCGCCACCGCGGCGATTTCCGCGTTGTTCTTCTCCAGCATCAGCATATGCGCGTTGCCGCGCAACCCGATGTCCTCGAGTTTCACGAAAGTCGTTTTCGCCATGCCGGCCTGGCGCATGTAGGCGACCGTGCAATGGTCGTAGGCGGCGTGATAGCTCGCCTCGGTCATGACCACGAGCACCGGAAGCTCGGCCAAATTCGCCAGCTTTCGCGCGGGCTCGGCCTGCGCCCAGCACGGCGTCAGTTCGGGCGTGTCGCCTTTCGCCTGTCTGACGAATTTCAGATCCGAAGCGTCTTTCAACGGTGGATCGTAGGCGAGCGGCTGCGCCGTCAGCCCGTAGGGTTTGGTCAACGGCCCCTCGGAAAACCAGTCGGGCGCGCCGGTCATGACGACATCGTGGACGGGCGGACCCGAGGGTTCCATGGCGACGATGGCCTTCACCAGGCCGGGGCGCGCGTCGGCGACGAGCCAGCCGAACGTGCCCGATTGCGAATGGGTGAAGAGCACCGCTGGGCCGATCCTGTCGAGCAACGCCGCGCCGGCGTCGCGGTTGAGCGCCTGTTGGCGCGGAAAGCTCGCGAGGGAGGGGTATTGCTGCGCCATGAACTGGTCGAACACGGGATCGCCGGGGTCGGGGGTTCCGGGCCATTGCGTGTGGCGCCGGGCCTGTGGCCACAGGTTGAAGCGCCCGGGCGCGACGAATTGCCATCGCACGCGCTCGACGCCCATGCGCGTGGTCTCGCCGACCTGATCGGCGTGGTTTGGCGAGCGCGCGCGGGCGGGCTGATCGAGCGTGTAGACGGCGTAGCCCCGCCGCAAAAAATACTGCGCCCAGCCCTCGCGCCCGTCCGGCGTGCCCGTGTAGTTGAGCGCGCTCTGGCCGCCGCCGGCGAAAAACACCAGCGGATACGGATGTTTCAGCTCTTCGGGAATCTGGAATTCAACATACATCTGCCCCGACAAAATCTCGCCTTCCGGGGTGTCCGCGTATTCGCCGCCAGCGAAGAAATAGCCCTGCCGGGCAATGGCGAGCGGTGGCGTCGATGTGTCGTTCATGGACGGTTTTCCTGGAATGTCTCGGCGACATCGACCGATGTCGCGCAAAACGCGCCCCGTGGCAATTTGCGTCGGAAAGGGCGGCTAAGACGGCCTGACCGGCGGGCTCGTGCTGGACAGGCAATCCGTTGTGTGGCAAGGGTTTTCGCGACGGCGGGATATAGCTCAGCCTGGTAGAGCGGTAGTTTTGGGTACTACAGGTCGTAGGTTCGAATCCTGCTATCCCGACCAGCAAACCATTGTTTTTGTTCGAAGTCCGCGCGGCACCCGCCGTCAAAGCGAGTCGAGAATATGAGCGCACGGATTTATCGCCCCGCCAAGTCGGCCACGCAATCGGGCGCCGCCCGCGCCTGGCGTTGGGTGCTGGAATACGAGCCCGAGCAACCCCGCGAAATCGAACCGCTCATGGGATGGACGAGTTCCGGCGATATGAAGTCGCAAATCCACCTCTGGTTCGACAGCAAGGAGGAGGCGATGGCCTACGCCGTTCGCAATGGCATCGTCGCGCGGGTCGCCGAGCCCTCCGACGCCACGCGCAAGACGATCTCCTATTCCGACAATTTCAAAACCACGCGCATCGGCCAGTGGACGCACTGATCGGGTCCGCGCGTCCGCTTGACCCCGTAGCTCAGTTGGATAGAGCAGCCGCCTTCTAAGCGGCAGGTCGCAGGTTCGAATCCTGCCGGGGTCGCCACCAAAACGCTATCAAAAATATCGCAAAAATGATTATTTGAGCGGCTTATATCCGACGTGCGTGCCTCGCTGAAGCTTGCTCGGCATTGACCACCATAGTACACGATGATACACGCTGAGACACGCCCGTTCGGGCTTTTTGTGTCTCGCCGAGTGTCTCAAGATGTCTGCGGCCGCAACGAAACTTGCGCAGGGTGTTGATTTCCGTCAGGAATTGGGCCGAATTTGCGAAC
>CAIKAR010000112.1 GCA_903825465.1 uncultured Hyphomicrobiales bacterium
ACTGATGAAGTAGGCGTCCGCCGCGTCGTCGCGCGACGCCAGCGCCTCGTCGAGCCATCGCTTCGGCGGCGTGACGCAATATTCGTCGGTCCCGCTCAGCGACACCGCCTTGCTGCCAATAATATCGAGCCCGGTTTCGCGCAGAAAGCGCAGCTTCTTGTCGTGCCCCGCCTGCTCGGATTCGGAAATGAAGACAATTTTGCGCGCGCTCACCGCCGCGAGCGCGGCCATAACGCTCGACGCGGCGCTGATCGCGGGCTTGCCGGTGGCCTTCTCCATCGCCGCCATGACCACCTTCTCGCCATCGACTCCGCCCGACATGGACGTGCCGGTGCATTGCAGAACAATCACGTCGCACAGCGATTCCGCCAGCATCTCGGCCGCGTCGACAATGCGGGCCGTCAACTGGTCAAGCGGCGCGGAATGGCGGTTGGTCATGCGGATGCGCGTGAAGTGGGGCGCGACGCCGGCCGGCATGAAGCGCTGCGCCTGCGGTTCCACCATGCGGTTCGACGTTGGAATGATGAACCCGACGCGGGCTCTGGGAACGATGGGCTCGTAGGGCATGGCGCTTCCTCGCTTTGCGCGGCTTGTAATCCCCCGGGTGGGCGGCGTCCACGGTCCCCACGCGTCCGTGAATTGCCTTCCGCCCGCCGACCGCCTATTTTGCGGCCATGCTCCGCTACGCAAATCCGGCCAATTTCCTGTGGCTCGCCGACCGGGTCGTTCCCTGGCTCGGCTGGCTGACCGCCGCGCTCGCCGCCGTCGGGCTTTACGGCGCGTTTTTCGTCGCTCCCGCCGACTATCAGCAGGGCGAGACGGTGCGCATCATGTTCATTCATGTGCCGGCTGCGTGGCTCGCGAGCTTCATCTACGGCGTGATGACGCTGTCGGCGCTGGGCACCCTCGTCTGGCGCCATCCGCTCGCCGACGCGGCGCAGAAGGCGGCCGCGCCGCTGGGCGCCGTGTTCACTTTTGTCTGCCTCGTCACGGGTTCGCTGTGGGGCAAGCCCATGTGGGGGACATGGTGGGTCTGGGACGCGCGGCTGACCTCGGTGCTCGTGCTGTTCCTGATCTATCTCGGCCTCGTCGCGCTGTGGCAAACCATCGAGGAGCCATCGCGCGCCGCGCGCGCGGCGGCGATCCTGACGCTGGTGGGCGTCGTCAACCTGCCGATCATCAAGTTTTCGGTGGATTGGTGGAACACGCTGCATCAACCCGCGTCGGTCTTTCGCTTGGGCGGCCCGACCATCGACAAGTCGATGTTGTGGCCGCTGCTGGTCATGGCGATCGCCGCGACGCTGTTGTTCCTGACCCTGCACATGATGGCGGTGCGCAACGAAATCCTGCGCCGCCGCCTGCGCCGCCTGTCGATTATCGCGGCCGCCGACGAAGCGGGCGGCCATGTCTTCGTGGCCAGCGCCGGAGCCGCGGAATGAACGACCACACCGGCTTCATCGTCGCCGCCTACGCGATCACGGCGCTCGCCGTTTTCGGCATGGTCGCCGCCATCGCGCTTGATCGGCGCGCCTTGAAAAAAGCGCTGGCGCGCTTTCCCGCCCGCGAGTCCGGGGACGACGCGAAATGACCGCTCAAGACGCCGTGCCGACACGGCGGCCATGGCTGGCCTATCTGCCGGTCGCCGTCTTCGCCGCGCTCTCCGCCGTGTTTTACCTCGCCTTGCAGGGCGGCGACCACTCGCGGCTGCCCTCGGCGCTCGTCGGCAAGCCGGCGCCGGCGTTTTCGCTGCCGCCGCTCGACGCCAAGGCGGAGGGTTTTTCCGACGCCGATCTGCGCAAGGGGCAAGTCACCATCGTCAACGTTTTCGCCTCGTGGTGCGTGCCGTGCCGCGACGAGCATCCCTATCTGCTGCAACTCGACAAAGACCCGGCGCTGCAAGGCGGCGGAGCGCGGCTCGTCGGCCTCGCCTACAAGGACGAGCCGGCGAATTCGTTGAAGTTCCTGGGCGAGGTCGGCAACCCCTACGCGCGTGTCGGCGCCGATCTCAGCGGACGGGTCGGCATCGACTGGGGCGTTTACGGCGTTCCCGAAACCTTCGTCGTGCGCGGCGATGGCGTCATCGCCTACAAGTTTGTCGGGCCGCTGAACGGCGCCGGCCTGCGCGACGATCTGCTGCCGGAAATCCGCAAGGCGATGGGGAAATAACCCTCACGCCCGCCAGTGCGCGACGCGCGCCTCGACGCGCGCCAGCAGCGACATCAACACGATCGACGTTCCCGCCAGAATGAACACGCCGGTGAACAGCGTCGGCATGTCGTAAGACTCCGACGAAAACCAGATCATGTTGCCGACGCCCGCCTCGGAGCCGAAAATCTCCGAAATGAGCACGCCCGCCAGCGCGCGCGCCACGGCGATGCGCAGGCCCGCGATGATGAACGGCGTCGCGTTCGGCAGATAAACCGTGCGGATCATCTGGCCGCGCCCGGCGCCGAAGGCGCGGGCGGCCTCGACCAGGTCGGCGCTCGTCGCGCGCACGCCCAGCGTGGTGTTGACCGCGACGGGGAAGAACGCCTCGATGAAGATGATCGCGACCTTGGAATAGATGCCAATGCCCATGGTGACGACGAAGATCGGCGCCAGCGCGATCATCGGCGTCGCGTAGAGCGCGCCCATCCAGGGCTCGATGTATTTCGCCAGCGCCCGGTCAAGCGCGAGCGTCACGCCCAACGCGGCGCCCAGCGCCGCCGCGGCGATGTAGCCGAGCAGGAATTCGGCGCCGCTGACGCGGATGTTCTCCCACAGCGCGCCCGTCTGGGCGAGTTTGACCGCGCGCGCGAAGATCGACGTGAGCGAGGCGAAGACCAGGTCGCTCTTGATCACATAGACCGCGAGGAACTGCCACGCCGCCGCCACGATCAACACCGACGCGAGGCCGCGCAAACGGTCGGGCGTCAGCCATCGCGAGGGCCGGCCCCGCGGCGCCTCGTCAATCCCGGAAGCCATAAAGCCGCTTCGGGTTGTCGACCAAAATCTTCTGGATCAGCGCGGCGTCGTTGTCGACGTAGCGGTAGAGCAGTTCAACCGTCTCCGCGTCGTTCATCATGCGCTTGGGCCACTGCGGGTGCGGCCAGTCGGTGCCCCAGACCGTCCGGTCCGGCGCGGCGGCGATCAGCGCCGCGCCGAAGGGAACCGCGTCGTCGTAGCCGATGTCCATCTTCGAATCGCGGTTGCCGTTCGACGTCAGCAGCCACCAGTTCTCGTTCTTCAGCATGTCGAGCATGAATGTCACAGCGGGCTGGGCCAGCCCCTTCTCGAAATCGACGTGGCCCATGTGCTCGATCATCATCGGCACATCCTTGATCTTGCGAAGCATTGGCGCGTGTTCGAGCAGGTCGTCCGCGATGACGTGCAGGCGCGCGTGCCAGCCTATTTCGCGCAGCCGGTCGAAGATGCGCTCGACCGTGTTCTGGCCCGGCGCCATGGTCAGGTGCTTGACGAAATTGATCCGCGCCGCGTTGACCCCCGCCGCGCTCAACCGCGCGATTTCGGCGTCGCTGACCGTGTCGTCGAGGTTCGCCGTGCCGCGATAGCTGGCTTTGTCGGGGCAATTCTCCAGCGTGTCGAGCAGCAGGCGGTGGTCGGCGCCGTAGATCGCGCTATGGACGATCACCGCGCGCCTGAAGCCGATCGCCGCGTGGACACGGCGCGAATCCGCGAATGTCGCGTCCATGGGGGGATAGGGCGCGTTCGCCCGCGGCGGATAGTGTTCCGCCTTCGCGTAAATGTGAAACTGGCAATCGCAGGCGCCCGCCGGCGGCGCCGGCCGCGGCAGCCGCGGCTCGCGGTCCCAATCGTGGTAAGGCCCCGCGCGCCGACCCATTGTTCCCTCGCCATTGTCCAAATCGCGGCGGAACTTGACCGCGCGCCGACCCCAAGTCAAGTTGCGGCATGGCCGATAAACTCGCGATTGAAAAGGTGTCGCATGTCTTCGCGGGCGACAATCGCCGCGCGCCGCTGCGCGTCCTCGACGACGTGTCTTTTTCCGCGCGCGCGGGCGAGTTCGTGTCCATCATCGGCGCCAGCGGCTCCGGCAAGACGACGCTGCTGCGCGTGATCGCCGGTTTGCAGGCGCCGACGAGCGGCGGCGTTTCGATCGACGGCGAAGCGGCGGCCGGCCCCCATCGAAAGCTCGGCGTGGTGTTCCAGCGCGACTCGCTGTGGCCGTGGCGGACCGTTTCCGGCAACGCCGCCTATGGGCTTGAGATGCGCGGCGTGGCGAAGCGCGACGCCGCCGCGCGGGCGATGAAATACATCGAGATGGTGGGCCTCGGCGGCTTCGCGGACTACTATCCGCACCAACTTTCGGGCGGCATGCGGCAGCGCGTCAACCTCGCGCGCGCCTTGACGATAGAACCCGACATCCTGCTGATGGACGAGCCTTTCGCCGCGCTCGACGCGCAGACGCGGGAGGTCATGCAACTGGAATTGACCAAAATCTGGCGCGAGACCGGAAAGACCATCGTCTTCGTCACGCACCAGATCGACGAGGCGGTGTACCTCTCGGACCGCGTGATCACGCTGTCGGCGCGTCCGGGCGCGGTGCGGGCGGAAACCGCGATTGACCTGCCGCGTCCGCGCGATTTGCGCGTCAAGCGCACGGAAGCGTTTCAAAATTACGTCGGCCTGCTGTGGGACATGATCGAAACCGAGGTTATGAAGGGTTTCCGCGTCCCCGCGGGCGTGGATTGAAAACACATTGGGAGGCGGATTTGGCGCGTCGTTTTTGGAGGGCCGCGTGCGTGGCGGGCGGCGCGCTGGCGTTGTTTGGCGCTGTGTCCGCGCGCGCCGCCACGGAAATCCGCATGGGCTTTCTGTCACAGGAGATCGGCGCCTTCTGCGTCAACACCGGCGGCGTTCACGAGGCGGATCTGACGCCGTTTCCGCCCGAAAGCGCCGCCGTCGCCCTCAAGCGAATCCAGATCACGGTGTCCCAGGCGCCCGTGATGGTCAGCAACGGCGACCTCGATCTGGCGGAATGCGCCGGGCCGTCGGGCCTGGCGCAGGCCTGGAGCAAGGGCGGACGCAACGCGGTCGTCGTCTTCGTCGGCTCCGCGAAGCCGAGCTACGTCCTGATGGGCGGCAAAAACATCAAGAAGCTTTCCGACCTCAAGGGCAAGGTGGTGGGTTCGCCGGGTCCGCAATCGACGGCGACCGAATCGAGCGCGTTGATTTTGCGCGGCGGCGCGGGCCTCGCGTCCGACATCGACTACAAAGTCGTGTCGGCGGGCACCGGCGGCGCGCGCGCGGCGGCGCTCGCGGCGGGCAAGATCGACGCGATACCGACCTATCCGCCGTTCAGCTACCGCATGGAGGAAGAGGGTTTCAACATGCTCGGCGACGAGGCCGACTATGTTCCGAAATACGTCGCGGGCACGATCATCGCGAACAAGGCCTGGGCGGCCAAGAACGCCGACGCGCTGGTCGCGTTGCTGAAATCCTTTGTTCAGGCGGACGCGTGGATGCGCGACCCCGCCAACAAGCAAGCGGTGATCGCGAGCTTCGCGAAAAACGTCGTCGAGGGCCCCGCGCCGATGGGCCCCGCCCACGCGGAAAGGTTTTACCGCGATATCGTCGAGGGCGGACGGCTGGCGTTGAACGGCTACGCCGACGAGGAGGCGTTCAAGACCAATTTCCGCGTCATGGTCGAGCGCGGCAGCATCGCGGCCGCCGATTTGCCGCCGCTTCGCGACGTTGTCGACTACACCTATCTCAACCGGGCGCTGCGCGAGCTGGGCAAGCCCGAAGTCCCGATGATTCAGTGAAGGAGGAAACATGCCGCGGGTCGCGTTTGTAATCGGCGACTATCCGCCCGACGAACTCGAGAAGCGTCGCGACGCCGCGCTGCGCTACGCCAGCGCCGACCTCGAAATCGGCATATTGCGCGTGCCGGCGCGGCCTTTCGACGGGCTGACCCCGGCGGAGATCCAGGCGGCGTCCGGGCTCTTCCACGACTCGTTCCGCGAGGCGGAGCGGCTGGGCTACGACGCGGTCGTGCCGCTCGGCATGCTCGATCTCGGCGTCGAGGGCGGGCGGTCCGCCGTCGATATTCCCGTCATCGGCCCGTTGCAGGCGACGCTGCATGTCGCGGCGCAGGTCGGCGAGCGTTTCGGCGTCGTCTGCTATCATCCGAGCGCTTTCGCGCGGCACCGCGCGCAATGCGTCGCGCTCGGCATGGAGCAATTCATCGCCGGGCGTCGCGCCAGCGGCGTCTATCTCCAGCACATCGCCGACAACAAGGACCGCATGGTCGAGTCCTTCGTGCGCGCCGCGCGCGAATTGATCGACGTCGACGGCGCCGACGTGATCATCCCGCAAGGCATCACCCAATGCCCCGTGCAGATCGACCCCGCGTGGTTGACGCGCGAACTCGGCGTCCCCGTCGTCGAAGGCATCGGCGCGCCGCTGAAGATGGCCGGATTGCTCGCCTCGCTCGGGCTGAAGCAAAGCCGCGTGCGCTGGCAGAAGGCGGGTTCGCAGCCAAAATAGCGGGTCGGATTTTTTCGGTCACATTTCCATCGCGCTCGGCGCGAAGACCTCGTCGAGCGCTATCACGCGCGGCGTCAGGCCCTGTTCGAAGGAATGCAGGGCGGCGAGCTCAAGGGTCTTTTTATTCGCGACGACGCCGTGTTTGACAATTGTCTTCGTCAGCGCGGCCTTCGCGTTCGCGGGCAGCAGACCCGTGTCGATGTGATATTCCGCGTGCTCCATGCGCTCGCGGTCGGCGATCTTGTTGGCGTCGTTGAAGGCCTTGATCAGATTGATGACGACCCACGGATTTCGTTCGGCGATTTCGCGGCGGATCACCATGCCGTGGTTGATGGGGAACACGCCCGTCTTTTCGAAATACCGGACGCCCTCCGCCCGGGGATCCGGAAACAGGGTCCGGATCGCCGGCTCGGCCAACAGATTGACGCCGCTGCGGTTCACCAGCGAGGCGTGGCCGCGATAATGGACGCAGGCGTCGAGCTCGCCCGCGAGCATCATGCCCGCGATGTTCTTTTCGACGGGAATGCGCCGAATCACGACGCCCTCCGGCGGCTGGAACCCGGTGGCGCCGCCATGGCTGAGATCGGGCGTTCGCTCCATGAACCATTCGCAGTCCGCCGAGGTCACGCCGAACTCGTGCTGCAGGGCGCCGCGCGTCCACAACGCGCCGGTCTGCTGATATTCGGTGACGCCGACGCGCTTGCCCTTCAAGTCTTCGGGCCGCGTTATTCCCGACGCGCGCGTGACGAGAATGTGCGAATGAAAAAACCGCCGCGTCGTGAAGATCGGCAGGCCGACAAAACGCCTGTCGCCTTTGGATATCGCGATGATCAGCGAGGAAAACGACATCTCCGCCACGTCGAAGTCGGCGTATTTGAGCTGGCGCCAGAACAATTCGGAGGGGTGAACGACGCTTGGCGTCAATTCGAGGCCTTCGGCTTTGACGCGGCCGTCGAGAACGGGCCATGTGCGCGGGTTCGAGGCGAAGGCGACGCTGAGCGGCAGACTCACGATATTCCTCCAGGGGAAAAAGACGTTTCCGACCTTTCCCCTGTTTTGACAGGCGCCGCAAGTCCGCGGCGGCACGCGGCCTCCTCAGGCCGCCGCCTGCCCCAGCCAGGACTCGAGAAATCCGGCGACCTCGGATTGGGGCATCGCCTTGCCAATCAAATAGCCCTGGGCCTCGACATGGCTGTGGCGGCGCATTTCCATCAGTTGCTCGACCGTCTCGACGCCTTCAACGGTGACCGATAGGCCGAGATCCCTGGCGAGATTGAGAATGCCGCGGACGATCGCGAGCGCCTTTTGGTTCGTCGGAATTTGGTCGATGAAGGATTTGTCGATTTTAATCCGCTGAAACGGCAGGCTCCACAAATAGTTGAGCGAGGAAAATCCCACGCCGAAATCGTCGAGCGCGAGTCGGACGCCCATGTCGCGCAGCGAGCGCAGGATGTGCTCCGCCAAATCGTGTTCCGCGATGACGGCGTTTTCGGTGACCTCGATTTCGAGCCGGCGCGCGGGAAGTCCGGATTCCCTGAGCGCCGTGGCGACCATCGTCGCGAGCGTCCGCGCGCGCAGTTGCAACGGAGACACGTTGACCGCCACGCGCAGGTTTTCCGGCCACGCGGCGGCGGCCTGGCAAGCCTCCGCGAGCACATAGGCGCCGACCATGTCTATCAGGCCCCGCTCCTCGGCGATGGATATGACTTCGACGGGCGAAACCTGGCCGCGAACCGGATGCTTCCAGCGCAGCAGGGCCTCGAAGCCGGCGATCTGGTTCGTGGCGATGTCGAGGAAGGGTTGAAAGTGAATGCGAAGGTCGCGCGCGCGGAGGGCGGCGCGCAGGTCGGCTTCCAGGGCGTCCCGCGCGCTGCGCGACACTTCGTCCTGGGGCGAATAAAAATGAACCACGCCGCGCCCGTTCGCCTGCGCGACGTGCAAGGCCAGCGCGGCGTTGCGCAACTGGTCCCCGGCGGCTTCCCCCTCGCCGCCAGCGACCGCGACGCCAACGCAGCAGGTCGCGAACGCCTTGCCGCCAGGCAGATCGAAGGCGTCGTCGAAAACGCCCATCAGCCGCTTGGCGTAAGCGGGAATCGTGGCGCTCCCGTCCAGACCCGCGATAAGCACGGCGAATTTGCCGGCGTCGAGCCGCGCGACAAGATCCGATCGGCGCGCGGCGACGCGCAGGCGCTTCGCCACCTCCTGGATAAGCATGTCTCCGGAAGCGTAGCCCAGCCGCTCATTCGTTTTTTTCAGATTGTTGATGTCCACGACCATCACTGAATAGCGCTCGCCCGCGTTCGCCATTCGAGCGGCGGCCCGCTTGACCTCCGTTCGAAACCCGGCGGTGTTGGGGAGGTTGGTCAAGATGTCGCGAGAGGCGAGCCGCTCGAGTTCAAGACTCGAGAACTGGCGGAAAATCAGCTCGCTGGCGCGCTCCAACACCAGGCACCCGATGAACGTCACGTAAAACGCCAGCAACAGAATGGGCGCGGCCGGGTTGCCGACGTCTTGCGACAAAGCGACCAACGAACCCGCGACAATTGGAACAACCATCGCCAAAGCGGCGATGGGAAGCGAGGCCAAAATAAACGCGCCCCCGCAAACCATTCCCGAACACAGGAAAACCAACACCACTCGGGCGTTCTCGCCGGCCTCGGCGAAAAATAGAAGCGGCACCGCTCCCCAGCATGAGCCAACCAGCGCCGCGAAAATCGTCGCCCGTCCAACCGACTTCAACGATCCCCGGAATTTGCCGGGCACGCGGCGTCGACCGCGAAGAAGCGCGGGCGCCACGCTGACAGCCAGGCTGACAAGCAGGCCGAGCCCCCACAGAAGAGCCCGCGTTCGCTGCGGGGAATTCCAAAGAGTCGCTTCAAGAACGCAAGCGTTGCCAAGATTGACAAAAGCCGCGAGCGGCGCGCCGTTTCGAAGAGGCCGCAGCTGGGCGGCTCGGATTTCATTCGCCAGGGCTTCGTCGATTTCGCTGTTGAGGACCTGGCCGTAGTTTCCCGCGACCAAAGCCGCCGCGGTGGACAGCGACGCCCGCCAACGCCGCGCGCGCGCCGGCAATGAGGGGAACACATTCATGAACTTATGCCGCCTTTTGCCCTAGTTGGCGATTATGCGGGCAGTGGATTGATAAAATGTGAAGATATCCAGTATTCGTTTGATCTATTTATTAATTTATCCATGTCGCCGACTGTTTCGGCGGTTTTGACTTCGGCTTAACCGGAATACAACATGACCACTTCCCTTGATTTCTCCGAAATAAGGCGGCGTGGTCAAGGCCTCGCGCCGGCGTGACCGGCGGTGTAGAACTCGCGACCGCCGCCGGGTTTGACCGAGCCCGGCCGCGGCTTCCGGGCGACAATCTTCCGACAATCCTCATCCCCCAAACAACCGCGGTCGGTATGGACTTCGCCCCCTCCAGCTTGTTGTTTCCGTTTGGATCCCGTGCCTGACATTTCGCAAATCCCGCCGCTTTCCCCGTCAACGCCGAGTGGCGCCGCCACGGTCGATGTCGTGATTCCCGTGCGCAACGGCGAACAGACCATTTCCGCGGCCCTGGCCAGCGTGTTCGCTCAGACGCGGCCGCCAAACAGGATCATTGTCGTTGACGACGGCTCAACCGACGGCACGCGGAATATCCTTGGCGCGGTCGGCGACCGCGTTGAAATCATCGCCACGGAGCCGCGCGGCGTCAGTCACGCCCGCAACGTCGGCGTCGCCGCGGCGAGCGCGGATTTCATCGCGTTCCTGGACGCCGACGACCGGTGGCGCGCCGACAAGCTGCGCCGGCAACTTGACATTTTCGCCGGCGATCCCCGCGTCGGCGTGGTTTATTGCGCGACCGCGCTCGCGCGCCCCAACGGCGCGGCGCGACGTGTCGAGCGGCCGAAGCTGAAGGGCCGGATTTTCAATGGTTTGCTCGGCGGCGGTCAGGCGGGGAATTCGTCCAGCGTGATGTTCCGCCGCGAGCTGGTGGCGCGGACGGGATGTTACGACGAGGCGTTGAGCCATGGCGAAGACTTCGATTTTTTCCTTCGGCTGGCGCGCGTGTGCGAATTCGATTTCGCCCCGGAGGTGCTCGTCGACGTCGTCGAAAATCCCGGCAGCGTTTCACGGCGGAAAACCAACCCGGACGAACTTGCGGCCTCGATCGCGCAAGTGGCGTCGATTTTGCGAAAATACGCCGACGGGAAGCCTTCATTCGTTTGGGCTCAGATTTTCAGGCGCCAAATGCTGCGGGCCGTGGTGTCGCGTGGCTTGGGCTGGCGCGGCCTGTTGCAAACGCGCGAACGGCTCCGCGCGATTTCCCCGCGAACAGCGCGGTCGATCTGGCCCGGCCACGCGTCGTTCTTTTTCCTCACCGCGCTGGAAGTCGCCGCGTTCGGCGGCAAACGCGGCCTCGAACAAATCACGGCGCGCCTTTCGCCAACACGCGTCGACGGGGAATAATCGTGCGCGCCGCGGATCGACAATCGGTTGGAAACGAAAAAAGCGCCGCCGGCCTCGCCGCCTATATCCGCCGCGCGCGCGCGGAAATCGGCGCGCGCCGACTGTTGACGGGCGTTGGCGCGACTCTCGCCGCGAGCCTGACCGAAGGGCTCGGCCTCGCCCTGCTCGTGCCCATGCTCGCGCTTGTGGATGGCCAGGCCAATCAGGGGACCAGCGGCAAAATCCTGTCCGCGCTCGGGGTCGCCCCGACCCTGCCTGTCGTCACTGGCGTCTTCGCCGCGCTCATCGTTGCCCGCTCGGTGTTGGTCTGGACCCGGGACAGGATATCCTTCGCGATACAACTCGACTTCGTCGACCGCCTGCGCCGGTCCCTGTTCGGCGCCATCGCCAACGCGCGCTGGCCCGTTCTGGCGGCGCGGCGGCAATCGGACACCCTGTCGATCCTGACGCAGGACATCGCGCGGGTCTCGGTCGGCACAACCTATGTGTTGAGCGCGCCGCCGCTGGCCGCGATGGCCATCGTCAACGCTTCCCTCGCCGCGTTCGTCTCTCCGGCGTTGACGCTTGGCGCGGCGGCGCTGGCGCTGGCGCTGTTCTTTTTCACGCGCCGCTTCGCCGGGCGGGCGCACGCGCGGGGCCGCGAAACGAGCGAAGCGAACCGGGAGGCCGCCGGCGCCGCTTCCGACTTGCTCGCCGGGCTCAAGCTCGTGCGCGCCTATGGCGCCGGCGACGCGCATCTGGCCGAATATGGCGGGACGCTCGACCGGATGCGCGCGGGCGCGCTGCGGTTCCAAATGTCGAACACCGCCCTGCGCGCGGCGATCCAGATCGGCGGCGCGCTGGCGTTGAGCGCCGTCATTCTTGTCGCCGGCGAGTTCTTGCGCCTTCATGTCGCCGATCTGGTGTTGCTGGTGGTCGCGTTCGCGCGGTCGCTGCCGCTCGTCAACGAAGCGCAGCAGGCGCGTCAGCAGATCGCCTACATGCTGCCGGCCTTCGCCTCCGCGATGGAGATAGAGGCGGAATGTCTGGCTTCGGCCGAACCCGCCGCCGCGCCCGGCGCGCCGCCGCTTGAACTGACCAGCGAAATCAGGCTCGAAGACATCGTCTTCTCCTACGACCCGCCGCGCGGCCCACGCGTGCTCGACCACTTCAACGCCGCGATTCCGGCGGGCGGCGTGACGGCGCTGGTCGGCGCTTCCGGAGCCGGCAAATCGACGCTGGCCGACATCGTCATGGGCCTGCTGGAGCCGGATTCCGGCCGCGTGCTCGTCGATGGCGTCGAGTTGGGGCCGGACCTGCGGGCGCGATGGCGCGCCTCCATCGGCTGGGTGCCGCAGGAAAACTTTTTGTTCAACGGCAGCATTCGCGCCAATCTCCAATGGGCGTCGCCAACCGCCGACGACGCGGAGATCGCCGAGGCTTTGCGGCTGGCCGCCGCCGACGCGATCGTCGCCGCTCTGCCGCAAGGCCTCGACACCATGGTCGGCGACCGCGGCGCGCGTTTTTCCGGTGGCGAGCGTCAGCGGCTCGCGCTCGCCCGCGCTTTGCTGCGCCGCCCCTCCCTGCTGGTTCTCGACGAGGCCACCAACGCGGTCGACGCCGACAACGAAAAGCTGATCCTCGACGCCATCGACAAGCTCGCGGGAAAAACCACGATCCTGGCGATCGCCCATTCGGAGGCGGTGATGTCGCGGGCGCGGCAAGTGTTGCGGCTGAGCCGCCCGGCGGCGGGCGCCGCGTCGGCGGAAACAGCCGCGGGCGGCGATTTCCCCGCCTCGCGCTTGGCCCTATAGTCCCGGCGTGATTCACCCCGAGTGGCGACGCCATTGAAAAATCCCCACAAGCCCAGGCCGCCGCCCTCGCGCGACGATATCGTCGCCTTCATCGCGCGCGAAAAAGCCGTCGCGGAAAAATCGGGCGCGAACCACGCGGGCAAGATCGGCAAGCGCGAAATCGCGCGGGCTTTCGACATCCGCGGCGACGACCGCGTCGCGCTCAAGCATTTGTTGAAAGAGCTCGAAGACGAGGGAACCGTCGAACGCCGCGGCAAGGCGCTCGCAAAGGCCGGCGCGCTGCCGCCGGTCGTCGTCGCGCATATCGTCGGGCGCGACAGGGACGGCGACCTTGTCGCCGAGCCCGTCGAATGGAGCGCGGAGCGCGGCCCGCCGCCGAAAATCGCCGTGCGCCTGCCGCGCAAGCCGCGGCCGGGAGAGCCCGCGCCCGGCGTCGGCGACCGCGTGCTGATGCGCGCCGAACGCGACCCCAACCGCGAACCCGGCGAGCCCGCTTACGCGGGCCGCGTCATCAAGGCGCTGTCGAAGGCCAAAGCGCGCGCGCTCGGCGTGTTCTATGAAACGCCGGACGGCGGCGGCCGCGTCGCGCCGATCGACAAGAAATCGCGCGACCGCGAAATCTTCGTCTCCGCCGAGGAGCGCGGCGGCGCGCTCGACGGCGATCTCGTCGCGGTCGATCTCTCCGGCGGCAAACAGCATGGCGCGCCGCGCGCGCGGGTGCGCGAGCGCCTGGGCTCGGTGTCGTCGGAAGCCGCGATCAGCCTGATCGCGCTCAAGACGCACAACATCCCGTTCGAGTTCGACGCGGCGACAAACGCGGAGGCCGAGGCGGCCAGGCCGATGACGATGCGGGGCCGCGAGGATTGGCGCGACCTGCCGCTCGTCACCATCGACCCCGCCGACGCCAGGGACCACGACGACGCGGTGCACGCCGCGCCCGACGACGATCCCCACAACCCCGGCGGCTATGTGCTGACCGTCGCCATCGCCGATGTCGCGGCCTATGTGAAACCCGGCTCGGCGCTCGACCGCGAGGCGCTCGACCGGGGCAACTCGGTCTATTTCCCCGGCCGCGTGGTGCCGATGCTGCCCGAGCGGATCTCCAACGACCTCTGCTCGCTCGTTCCCCACGTCGATCGCCCAGCCATCGCGGCGCGGATGATCGTGGGCGCCGATGGGCGCAAGCGACGCCACAGCTTTCATCGTGTCATGATGCGGTCGGCCGCCAAGCTCGCCTATGAGCAGGCGCAGGCCGCCATCGATGGCGTGTCGCGCGATGTGGATAATCACATCTCCACCGGTGTTTTGCGGCCTTTATGGGACGTTTACGCGTTGATGAAAATCGAGCGCGCCACACGCTCGCCGCTGGATCTCGAACTGCCAGAGCGCAAACTCGTGCTATCGCCCGACGGCGCGATCGACAGGGTCATAAATCCACCGCGGCTCGACGCGCATCGCATGATCGAGGAATGCATGATTCTCGCCAATGTCGCGGCGGCGGAAACCCTCGAAGAAAAGCGCCAGCAACTCGTGTATCGCGCGCATGACGCGCCAAGTGTCGAGAAGATACACGCGCTGGGCGAGTTTCTCGCCAGCCTCGACATCAAGATTTCGAAGGGACAACCGCTCAAAACAAGCCACTTCAACGGTATATTGGCCCGCGCGAAGGGCACAGAGCACGAAGTGGCCGTGAACGAAACCGTGCTGCGCACGCAGTCGCAGGCCGAATATACCCCCGATAACTACGGTCACTACGGCTTGAACCTTCGCCGCTACGCGCATTTCACCTCGCCAATCCGGCGTTACTCCGACCTGATTGTCCATCGCGCCCTGATCCGTGGGTTAAAGCTTGGCGACGACGGCCTTCCAGATATGAAACCTGATGAAATGGCGGAAATCGCCACCCGCATTTCCGCCGCCGAACGCCGCGCCATGGCCGCCGAAAGAGAGACCAACGACAGGTTGATCGCCACATTTTTGTCGGACAAGATTGGCGCAACCTTCGAAGGACGCATCGGCGGAGTAACGCGGGCGGGTCTTTTTGTTAAATTGACTGAAACGGGAGCGGATGGATTTACGCCAGCGGCGACGTTGGGGATCGATTACTATCGCTATGACGAAGCCCTGCGCGCCTTGATTGGCAGCCGCTCCGGGGAGACCTACCGGATCGGCGACGCGGTCGAGGTTAAACTTGTGGAAGTCGCGCCCATGGCCGGCGCGTTGCGTTTTGAAATTGTCGGCGCGGGCGGTCGAAAAACCGGCGGACGCGACAAAACGCCCAATGGCAAAAAAACGCCGAAGCGCTCATATAACAAGCCGTTCAATCGAGGTAAAAAGAAATGACCCAGATTGCGAGCGATAGCGGCGCCCAAGAACGCGACAAATGGCAGGCCTTGTGGCGTGGATTCAAAGGCCGCTGCCCAAAGTGCGGCGAGGGCAAGATTTTCCGCGCCTACCTCAAGGTTAATGACACCTGTCCATCGTGCGGCGAAGAGCTTTTCCACCAGCGCGCCGACGACGCGCCGCCCTATTTCACGATCATGATTGTTGGACATATCATCGGCGGCGGGATGCTCTATGTCGAAGAGGTCAACGACAATCTGCCGTTGTGGATACACATGGCTATATGGCCGGCGCTGACGGTTATACTCGCGCTGACATTGCTCCCGCGCATAAAAGGCGCGCTGGTCGGGCTGCAATGGGCGTTGAGAATGCATGGCTTCGGCGAAGCGGAGACACCCGCCGTCCTCGCCCGCGCATGATCGACGCTCTGCCCTATCCCATTGATTTCGCGGCCGAACTCACCCGCGATCTGTGGGCGCGGATCAGGGCTGGCGAGGTCACAGGCGCGCGGCCGCGCAAGGCCGCGACGCTGATGATCGTCGATCAATCGGGGCGCGAACCCAAAGTTTTGATGGGGAAGCGGAATACCTCGCACAAATTCATGCCGGGCCGCTTTGTCTTTCCCGGTGGAAGAGTGGAAGCGGGCGATCGCCAGATGGCGGCGGCCGGCGCTCTCGACGACGCGACCGAAGCCAGCCTGATGGCTTGTCTGCGACGTCCGACCACATCAGGCGCGCGGGCAATCGCCTTGGCCGCGATCCGCGAAACCTTTGAAGAGACAGGACTTTTAATCGGCGACGCTGACTGTGGCGCGCCCGAAAACCCGCCCGCTGGCGCTTGGGCCGAATTCGCCGGGCACGGCGTTTTTCCCGGCCTCGAAAACATTCATTTCATCGGCCGCGCTGTTACACCGCCCCGCAACCGTTTGAGATTCGATACTTTTTTCCTCGCCGCCGACGCCACGGGAATCGCCAGGCGCGTCGAGGGGAAGGTTGGTCCCGATCTCGAATTGGTCGAACTCGCTTGGGCGACCATCCCGGAAGCGCTTGAAATTGGCGCGGTCGCGATCACCAGGGTGATGCTCAGGGAACTCGCCAACCGCTTGGCGCAAAACATGAATCGTCGTTTGAAAGTTCCGGTTTACGCAACCGGACGCAGCGGCTGGACAAGGCTGGAAGCGTAGCGCCCCCGGATTTAAGCAACAGCCGGAACCCGTGTCGCCGTTGACAGTTCAAGCCGATGGTTGCATTTCAGGTCCGCAATGGCCAATCGTTTAGCTCCCGTATTTCTCGGCGCTTTCACGCTATTGGCGGCGGGCTCGACTGCGGCGATGGCCAAGGACGAGTCACTTGAGGAGGCTTATTGCAGGCTCATTGAAACCTCCGCCCACGCTTATGCTTTGCCGGTCGCGTTTTTTACTCGGCTGATCTGGCGCGAAAGCAGTTTTAGGGCCGATGTCACGAGCCCCGCCGGCGCGCAGGGCGTCGCGCAATTCATGCCGGCGACGGCGAACGAAGTCGGTTTGGCCAATCCATTCGATCCGGAGGAAGCAATACCCAAGGCCGCGAAGCTTCTTTCGGATTTAAAGCAGCGATTCGGCAGTATTGGCTTGGCGGCGGCGGCCTACAACGCCGGCCCCGGGCGGGTCTCTTCCTGGCTCGCGGGTGGCTTTATACCCGCCGAAACCCGCGACTATGTGTATTTCATCACGGGTCACACGGTCGAAGACTGGAAAGCCGACGCGACCGTGCCTGAAGCGGATGTCGTCGCGATGTCCGCTCTGAACTGTTCGACATTGATGACGAAAATTCGTCTTGAAACGCCCGCTCGACTGGCGCGCTCGCAAGTATTCGCGCCCTGGGGCGTGCAACTCGCGGGCGGATTTTCGAAGGCGGCGGCTTTGGCGCAATATGACCGCGCGCGAAAAGCCTACGCCAGCGTGCTTGAGGGCCTGGAACCCATGATCATAGGCGGCCGCGTGCGAAGTCGCGGTTTTGGCGCGTTTTATCGCGTCAGAGCGCCCGCTCAAACCCGAGCCGGCGCCCAAAGCGTTTGCGCGCGAATACTGTCGGTCGGCGGCGCGTGCGTCGTGCTGCGAAGTTGATCGCGACCTTGAGCGGCGCGAATATTTGAAAACTCCAATCCGCGAAGAACTCGCGCCCTCCGCGGATTAGATTAGGCCTCCGTCTTTGGCGGAAGCCTTGATATTACTTGGCGGGAGCGGCGTCCGTCGGCGCGTCAGCCGGGGCGGCATCGGTTTTCATCGCCTTTTTCTTCGCCTTGACCTTTTTCGGCGCCTTCTTCTTCGCCTTCATATGCTTCGCCTTTTTGGGCGCCGGAGCCGCGGCCTGATCGGTGGACGCGGCCGCCGCCGGATCGGCGGGAGCGGGCGTTTGGGCCATTGCGGGAGCAAAGGAAGCGAATGCGGCGACAACAGTCGCAATGACGATTTTTTTGAGCATGGATCGGACCTCGTGTTTAGGACAAGAATCGATCTCCCCGCAGATCGTGCGATTAGTTTGCACTAATTTTTTCGCGCCGTCACCCCTCCATGAAGGCCCAAGCTTAGCCAAACAATTCGGGACGCGAGTTGAAATCTGTTCTTCGGCGGAAATACCCCGGGGTTTCGTCAAAGACTCCCGAAACGCTACCCATCCATTTTCAAAGCGGCGATGAACGCCTCCTGCGGTATCTCCACTTTGCCAAACTGCCGCATGCGTTTTTTGCCTTCTTTCTGCTTTTCCAGCAGCTTGCGCTTGCGCGTGGCGTCGCCGCCGTAGCATTTCGCCGTCACGTCCTTGCGCAGCGCGCGCACGGTTTCGCGGGCGATGATCTTGCCGCCGATGGCCGCCTGGATCGGTATCTGGAACATATGCGGCGGGATGAGTTCCTTCAGCTTTTCCACCATGGCGCGGCCGCGCATGTCCGCGCGCGTGCGGTGCACCAACATCGAAAGCGCGTCCACCGGCTCGGCGTTGACAAGGATCGACATTTTCACTAGGTCGCCAGGCCGGTAGTCGCTGAGCGCGTAGTCGAAACTGGCGTAGCCCTTCGAGATCGACTTCAGCCGATCGTAAAAGTCGAACACCACTTCGTTCAACGGCAGGTCGTAAATCGCCATGGCGCGCTTACCGACATAGCTGAGGTCGACCTGGTTGCCGCGCCGGTCCTGACACAACTTCAGCACCGAGCCAAGATATTCGTCGGGCGTCAATATCGTCGCGCGAATCCAGGGCTCCTCGATTTCCGCGATGCGCACGACATCGGGCATGTCGGCGGGATTGTGCATGTCGAGCGTCGAGCCGTCGGTCAACTTGATGTTGTAGATGACGCTCGGCGCGGTCGCGATGAGGTCGAGGTCGAACTCCCGCGACAGCCGCTCCTGGATGATTTCGAGATGCAACAATCCGAGAAACCCGCAGCGGAAGCCAAAGCCGAGCGCCGCCGAGGTTTCCATTTCGTAGGAAAAACTCGCGTCGTTGAGCCGCAGCTTGCCCATCGCGGCGCGCAAATCCTCGAAATCGGCGGCGTCCACCGGAAACAGCCCGCAGAACACCACCGGCTGCGCCGGCTTGAACCCCGCCAGCGCTTCCGCGCAGGGCTTTTTCTCGTCGGTGATGGTGTCGCCGACGCGCGTGTCGGCGACCTGCTTGATCTGCGCGGTGATGAAGCCGATTTCGCCGGGGCCGAGGCCCGCGACATCGACCATCTTCGGCTTGAACACGCCGATTTTCTCGATGTCGTAATGGGCGTCGGTGCCGATCATCTTGATGCGCTGATGGCGCTTCATGCTGCCGTCGACAACGCGCACGAGCACAACGACGCCCAGATAAGCGTCGTACCAGCTGTCCACCAGCAGCGCTTTCAGCGGCGCGTTCTCGTCGCCCTTGGGCGGCGGCAGGCGCTTGACGATCGCTTCCAGCACGAGGTCGATGTTGAGGCCGGTCTTCGCTGAAATGGGCACGGCGTCGGAGGCGTCCAGGCCAATGACGTCCTCGATCTGCTCCTTCACGCGGTCGACTTCGGCCGCCGGCAGATCGACCTTGTTGAGCACGGGCACGATCTCGTGGCCGGCGTCGAGGGCGTGATAGACGTTGGCGAGCGTTTGGGCTTCAACCCCCTGGCTCGCGTCCACCACCAGCAAGGAGCCCTCGCACGCGGCGAGCGAGCGCGACACCTCGTAGGCGAAATCGACGTGGCCGGGGGTGTCCATCAAATTGAGGATGTAGTCCTTGCCGTCCTGGGCCTTGTAATCCAGGCGCACCGTCTGCGCCTTGATGGTGATCCCGCGCTCGCGCTCGATATCCATGGAATCGAGCATCTGCTCTTCCATATCGCGCGCGGCGACGGTCCCGGTCTGCTGAATGAGCCGGTCGGCGAGCGTCGATTTGCCATGGTCGATGTGCGCGACGATGGAAAAATTGCGGATATTCGCGATGGGGTGGGTTGTCATTGGGCGGGGATAGCACCGCGCGCCATGGGGGGGAAGGGTTTCCGCGCCGCGTTATTGCGACTATATATGGACCCAGGGCGGTTCCTTGACCTCCGCCACGAAAGGGTTCGACCATGGCCACCATCCAAGACGCCATCAAAGGGGAAGTCGACGGCAACGAAGTCGTGCTGTTCATGAAAGGCACGCCGCAGATGCCAATGTGCGGATTTTCCGGACAGGTTGTGCAGATTCTCGATTACCTGGGAGTGGCCTACAAGGGCGTCAACGTGCTTGCCAGCGACGAAATCCGCCAGGGCGTCAAGGAATTCTCCAACTGGCCGACCATTCCGCAGCTTTACGTCAAGGGTGAGTTCGTCGGCGGTTGCGACATCATCCGCGAGATGTTTCAGTCGGGCGAGTTGACGCAGCATTTCGTCGACGCGGGCATCCCGGCGAAGACCGTCGAGGCGTAGGCTCGACCGGGTGGCGTCGCGCGCTCAATTTAGTTCGCGCGTCCGAACGCGGCCTTCATGCGCGCGACGACATCGGCGGGGGTCGCGTACACCTCGGCGAGGATCGCCTGTGTCGCCGCCGCGCTCACCGGACGCAGGTTGAGGCCCGCCTGTTCCGCGTCGGCCTTCAAATCGGGGTCCGCGAGCGTGTCGGCGAAGGCTTGCCGCAACGCCGCGAGCCTGTCGGCGGGCACGCCGGGCGGCGCGACGAAGGGACGGCCTATCTCGGCGCGCTTGAAAAACAGGGCCAGAGCCTGCCGGTCGCCGTCGGACCTGGCCAGTTCCGCCGCGACCGGATATCGCGACAGGCGCTCGTCGGATGTCGACGAGGCCTGGAACAAAATGCGCGCCACGCCGCCGCCATAGACAGGCTCGCGCGCCAGCGAATCGTAGTTGACGCAAATGCCCTGCACTTCGCCGCGCTCGATCGCCAGCAGAATGTCGCGCGAGCCGGGATAGCCCGTCACCATCTTGAACTTGAGCCCCAAAACCTCGCGCAGCACGGAAGGGATGGTCGCGGTGTCCGCGCCAGACCCCGTCGAGCCGACGATCAATTCCCTTGTCGTTAGGTCGCGGAGCGACTGAACCGCCGCGTCCTTGCGCGCCGCGCAAACCGCCGTGTCGCGGTCGGGGCTGCCGAGCCAGTTCATTTTCATCGCGTCGAATTGCGTCGGCGCCACGCCGAGCAGCGGCTCGAACGGCATGCCGCGGTTGACCGCGCCGAACACGGTGCCGTCGCGCGGCTGCGTATTGGCGAGTTGGTTCGCGAGCAAAAGACTGCCGGCGCCGGGCGTGTTGACGACGGCGAACTGCGGCGCGCCCGGCATGCGCGGCGCCATGCGGCGGGCGATGAGCCGCGCCCAGGTGTCGGTGCCGTCGCCGGCGGAAAAGCCGACGGCCACGGTGATTGTTTTGCCGCGGTAGAATTCCGCCGGCGTTTCGGCGCGGGCGGCGAAAGCGGCGAGCGCGAAGAGCGCCGCGGCGGCGCGTCGTAAAAACAAGCCGCGCCTACTTTTCTTCAGCGGGGATCGGCGTCGTCGGCCCTTCGCCGACTGTCGGCGACGCCGCCTCCCCATCCTCGTCGCGGCGCATCCTTGGTCACCCCCTATTCGTAAAACGCGGGCGAATATTTCAACGTCGCGCTTTGCGCCTTGTCGTGGTTGATCCACAACTGACCGTGCTCCTTCGCGAGAATGTCGGCCATTTTTTGCATCGACGCGACCGTGGCGCTCTGGTCTGTGTTGCCGGACGGGATGCGGCGGTTGTCCCAGTTTTCCTTGAAATGCACGGCGTCGCCGCTGAGCAGGATGGCGCCGGTCTTCGGCAGCTTCACCAGCAGCGACTGGTGGCCCGGCGTATGGCCCGGCGTTGAAATCAGCGTCAACGAGCCGTCGCCGAAAACGTCCTTGTCGCCTTCAAGCTTCGTAACGGGGTGCTCGGGCTTGAAGCGGCCGAGGCCGAGCGGCTGCGGCCAATCGTATTCGGCCTTCTGCACATAGAGCATCGTGTTGGGGAACATCTCGACGTTGCCGATGTGGTCGGGATGCGTGTGCGACACCGCCATCGCCTTGATGTCCTCCGGCTTCACGCCAAGCTCGGCGAGCTGCGCGGAAAGTTTTTTGGCCGCTTCCAAAGTATTTGCGCGGGGTCGCCCGAGCCCTCCGGCTTGTCGGCGATGGAATCGACGATGCCCGTGTCCCAGAGGAACCAGCCGCTCGAGTGGTGAATGAGATAGCAATTGTCGGAAATATCCAGCGGCACGCCGACATGCACGCCCGGCGACCATCTCGCCTGGTCGTTCGAATGCCCTTCGCCGCAGTTGAGGATGTAAAGCTTGTCGACGCCGGTTTTGGCGGGCTGGGCGCAAGCGGCGGAAAACGCCGCGACCGACGCCGCTAACGCGACCACAAGTGTTCGGATGGCCTTCATCGATTCCTCCGGTTTCCGCGAACGCGGGGTTCAAGCTAGCCCAGCGTTCGCTGCGAGCGTAGCACGGTTTTACGCGGCGCGGCATTCGTTGTTCGAGGAGGCGGTGCCCGGACGCCCACGGGCGCCGAGACAATCGCGACGTCATTTAAAATCTTGACTTGAACCCGGGCCAGGGTTCAATTCGACCGATAATTCCAAAATGCCTTCGCCAAGGGAGGGTTCCGGGACATGATTCGCGCATCGGCTCTGGCCTCCGTGGCCGCCGTGCTTATCGCCAGCGGCCTGTCCGCGTCGGTGGTGGCGAATTTTCTCCATCCCGCGCCGGCGGCCGCGTTTCACGATGTCCTCGATCAATATTGTTTCCGCTGCCACAGCGCGACGACGCCGCGCGCCGGCGTGAATTTGCGGACGCTCGACTTCGACAATCTCGAAGCCAACGGCGCGGTTTGGGAAAAGGTGCTGCGCAAGATCCGAGGACGCGAAATGCCGCCCGCGGGTCGGTGGAAGCCGGACGAGGCGACCTATGATTCGCTGACGAACTTCATCGAATCGGGCCGCGACCATCTCGCCGAGACGCGGCCCAATCCCGGCCGCCCGACCCTGCGCCGCCTCAACCGCGCCGAATACGCCAACGCCGTGCGCGACCTTTTGGCGATCGATGTCGATGTGGCGGAGCTTCTGCCCGCCGACGACATGGGCTATGGCTTCGACAATATCGGCGACGTGCTGAACGTTTCGCCGGTGCTGCTCGAACGATATCTGGCCGCGGCCGCCAAAATCGCGCGCGCGGCCATTGGCGACACCGGGGCCCCGCCCGACTTCGTGACCTACGACGTGCCGCACGGGCTCGTGCAGAGCGACCGCATGAGCGAAGACATGCCGCTTGGCTCGCGCGGCGGCGCGTCGTTCGACCATCTTTTCCCGGCCGATGGCGAGTACGAAATCGCGGTGACCTTGCAACGCGGGCGTTTCGACGAGGCGATGGGCCTCGAGCGCGAGCGCAAGCTCGACCTGCGGCTCGACGGCCAGCGGCTGAAGCTCTTCACCATCGCCGCCAACCCGGGCGGCGGCGGCTTTGGCCTCGACAACGACCCGAGCGCGGGCCTCAAGGTCCGCGTCAAGGTCGCGGCGGGCACGCGCAATCTGCTGGCGACCTTCGCCAAGGACAGTGTCGTCGAGGAGGGCATTCCGCCGCGCGCGCGCGAAAAAGCGTTTTTCGAGGGCGTCGGGCAGATTACGATAGGCGGTCCCTACAATGTCACGGGGCCGGGCGAAACACCAAGCCGCGACAAGGTTTTCGTCTGCCATCCCGCGGCCGCCGCGGACGAGTCCGCGTGCGCCGGGAAAATACTCGCCAACTTGGCGCGCCACGCCTATCGGCGGCCCGCCGCCACGGAAGACATCGATCAGTTGAAGGCCCTCTACGCCAAGGGCGCCGCCGAGGGCGGCTTCGAGGCGGGCGTGCGGCTTGCGCTGCAAAAAATTCTGGTGTCGCCGGAATTCGTCTTCCGCGTTGAAGTCGATCCGCCGGGGGCGAAGCCTGGCGCGGTTTACAATGTGAGCGATGTCGAGCTGGCCTCGCGCCTGTCGTTCTTCCTGTGGAGCGGCCCGCCCGACGACGAGCTGCTGACGACCGCCGAGAGCGGAAAACTGCGCGAACCCGGCGTTCTCGAAGCCCAGGTCCGCCGCATGTTGAAGGACGGCCGCGCGCGGGCGCTGGTGACGAATTTCGCCGGACAGTGGCTCTATCTGCGCAACATTCCGCGCATTCAGCCGGACCCGCAGTCGTTTCCCGCCTTCGACGAAAACCTGCGCCGCGCGATGGGCACAGAGACCGAGATGCTGATCGAAAGCGAATTGCGCGACGACAAAAGCGTCGTCGATCTCCTCGACACCGACTACACTTTCGTCAACGAGCGCCTCGCGCGGCACTACGGCATCCCCAATGTCTATGGCGCGGAATTCCGCCGTGTCGCCATCGCGGACCCGAAGCGCCGCGGCCTGCTTGGACAGGCCAGCATTCTGTCGGTGACGTCGTATCCCAACCGCACCGCGCCGACGATCCGCGGCAAATGGGTGATGGAGCAATTGCTGGGCTCGCCACCGCCGCCGCCGCCCGCCAACGTGCCGTCGTTGAAGGAAGACGCGTCGACCGCCAACATGACCATGCGCGAACGCATGGAGCAGCACCGCGCCAATCCGAATTGCGCGGTCTGCCACCGCGTGATGGACCCGCTGGGCTTCTCGCTCGAAAACTACGACGGCCTCGGGCGCTGGCGCGACTCGACTGGTCCCGGCGCCGGCAAGATCGATTCGTCGGGGGTGTTGCCCGACGGCACGAAGTTCGATGGTCCGCAGGGCCTGCGCGAGGTCTTGCTGTCGAAGAAGGACCAGTTCGTCGCCACCTTCGCGGAGCGGATGACGACCTACGCGCTCGGCCGCGGCGTCGAGGAATACGACCAGCCCGCGCTGCGCAAAATCGTTCGCGACGCCGCGCGCGACGATAGCCGCTGGTCGGCGATCATTTTGGGAATTGTTGAAAGCGCTCCATTCCAGATGAGGAAGGTCGGCGATGATCATATCTAGGAAATCGATTTCACGCCGCGCGATGCTGCGCGGCGCGGGCGCCGCGCTCGCGCTGCCAACGCTCGACGCGATGACGCCGGCGTTGTCGGCGCCCGCGCCGCGGCCCATGCGCCTCGGCTTCATGGAAACGCCGAACGGCGTCTGGATGGATCACTGGACGCCGAAGACCGAAGGGGCCGGCTTCGAGCTGACGCCAACGCTGGAGCCGCTCGCGAATGTGCGCGACCAGATGCTTGTGCTGAGCGGACTGGACCAGCACCAGGCCGCGGCGCTCGGCTTCGAGATCGGCGGCGACCATCCCCGCGCCTGCGCGGCGTGGCTCACCGGCGCGCATTGCAAGATGACGTCGGGCGCGGATTTGCGCGCCGGGATTTCCGTCGATCAGGTGGCGGCGCGCGAGTTCGGCAAATACACCCAGGTGGCGTCTCTCGAGCTCGGCCTCGATCCCCCCGATGTCGTGGGCGCCTGCGAATCCGCTTATAGCTGCGCCTATTACAACACGGTTTCATGGCGCAACGAGACCACGCCGCTGCCGATGGAGAACCGGCCGCGCGCCGTGTTCGAGCGCCTGTTCGGCGCCGGCGGAACCGACATGAAGGCGCGGCTGGCGCTGCGGCGGGAAAGCCAAAGCATTCTCGACGCGGTCACGGACGACGTGAACCGGCTGCGCGGCAAGCTCGGCGGCGCCGACCGCGGCAAGATCGATCAATATCTCGACGCGGTGCGCGACGTGGAGCGGCGCATCCAGCTCGCGGAGACGCAGGACGACCGCGAATTGCCGAATTTGCAGGGCCCCGCCGGCGCGCCGGCGGCGTTCTCGCAATACTACAAGCTGATGACCGATCTGATCGTGCTGTCGTGGCAAACCGACATGTCGCGCGTCGGAACGTTCCAGGTCGGCCACGAGATGGGCGGACGCTCCTATCCAGAGGTCGGCTTCGGCGACGCGCATCATTCGGTGACGCACCACCAGGGCGACCCCGTCAAGATCGAAAAGGTCAAGCAAATCGACCGCTTTCTGACGGGCCTGCTCGCCTACCACATCGAGAAGCTGCGCGCGACGCCGGACGGCGACGGCACGCTGCTCGACAATTCGATGACGCTTTACGGCGGCTCGATCAGCGATGGCAATCTGCATCTTTACACCAACCTGCCGGCCCTCGTGTTCGGCGGCGCCAACGCGGGAATCAAGGGCGGCCAGCACGTGCGCTACGCGCGCGGCACGCCGATGAACAACCTGTTTCTCACCCTGCTCGACAAGGCGGGCGTGCCGCGAGTCGACAAGCTTGGCGACAGCAACGGGCGGCTGGCGCTGCCGACGGTTTGAGCGGGGAAGATCATGAACATCCGGGCGGTTTTACTCGCGGGCTTTTTGGCTTCGCCGTTGCCAACGGCGGGCGCGTTCGCCGCGGACGGCGCCGATACGCTCATCGCGGCGGTGTCGCGCAACGACATGAACGCGGCCGATGAATTGCTGAAAGCGGGCGCCGATCCCAAGGCCGCCAACGACCTTGGCGCGACGCCGCTTTACGCGGCCGCGCAAAACGCCGACCCGGCGATGGCGAAGCGGCTTCTCGCCGCCGGCGCCGACGCCAACGCGGCGCTGCTGTCGGGCGAGACGCCGCTGATGGCGGCGGCGACGCGCGGCAATCTCGCCACCGCGCAAGCCCTGCTCGCGGGCGGTGCCAACGCCAACGCGCGCGAAACGGGCGCGGGACAAACCGCGCTGATGTGGGCCATTTCCGAACAGCACGGGGATGTCGAGGCGGCGTTGGTGAAGGGCGGCGCGGACATCGACGCGCGCTCGAAAAAAGGCGGCACGGCGCTGATGATGGCGGCGCAGCAGACCGATCCATCCTTCGCGAAGGTTCTGCTCGACGCCGGCGCCAACCCCAACGACGTCATGGCGAAAACAAAGCTGACGCCGCTGATCATCGCCAGCGCCATGGGTCACGCCGAGGTCGCGGCGCTGTTGCTCGACAAGGGCGCCGACCCCAACGCCGTCGACGACAAGGGCTTCACGCCGCTGCACCACGCGGCGCGGGACAAGCGCGCGCTGAAGATCGTCAAGGCGCTCCTCGCGCACGGCGCGAAGCCCAACATCCGCATGGTTCAGCAAAAGCCGGCGACCTTCACCACGACGATGATCGAGATGCGCGGCGCGACTCCGCTTGTGGTGGCCGCCGAAATCAACAATTTCGACGCGGTCAAGGCGCTGGTCGAGGCGGGCGCGGACCCGCTGATTCCAACCGAAACCAACACCACCGCGCTGATGCTCGCCGCCGGCGCCGGCACGGATGTCGTGCGGCCGCGCAACGCCAAGGAGCGCGCGACCGCCATCGAAACCGTCAAGTTCCTCGTCGATCACGGCGGGGATGTGAACGGCGTCGGCCAGTTCGGCTGGACGCCTTTGCACGCCGCCGCATATCAGGGGCTCGACGACGTCATCCAGTACCTTGTCGACAAGGGCGGCGACCTCAACGTCATGGATAAGTTCGGCCAGACGCCGCTGAGCATCGCCGACACCGTCCTGACGCCGCAGATCGGCGCGGCGACGCTGCAAATCCCGCGCATCTACCGGCGGGCCACGATCGAGCTCATTCAAAAGCTCGGCGCGACTCCGCTCGAACAGTCGGGCGTGCAGATATTGTTCCAGCGCAACGCCGGATAGGACCGGCCCGCGGGAAGGATCCCATAAGCGGGGTCCTAAAAGAACGCCTGCAGGCCGGTGATCGCCCGCCCCAGAATCAGCGCGTGCACATCGTGCGTGCCCTCGTAGGTGTTCACCGTTTCGAGGTTCTGCGCGTGGCGCATCACGTGGTATTCGCCGTGTATGCCGTTGCCTCCGTGCATGTCGCGCGCGATCCGGGCGATGTCGAGCGCCTTGCCGCAGTTGTTGCGCTTGACGATGGATATCAATTCGGGCGCCGCCTCGCCGGCGTCGAACAGACGGCCCACGCGCAGCGCGGCCTGCAGACCGAGCGCGATCTCGGTCTGCATGTCGGCGAGTTTTTTCTGCGCCAGTTGCGTCTGCGCCAGCGGCCGGCCAAACAGCTTGCGGTCGAGCGCGTATTGCCGCGCGCGGGCGAAGCAATCCTGCGCCGCGCCCATGGCGCCCCAGGCGATGCCGTAGCGCGCGCGGTTGAGGCAGCCGAACGGGCCCTTCAGGCCCGAAGCGTTGGGCAAAAGCTGCTCCTCGCCGACGACCACCCCGTCCATGACGACCTCGCCGGTGACCGAAGTCCGCAGCGACAGCTTGCCCTCGATTTTGGGCGCGCTCAGACCCTTCATGCCCTTTTCCAGAATGAAGCCCCTGATCTCGCCGCCATGCGCCTGGGACTTCGCCCAGACGATGAAAACGTCGGCGATGGGCGCGTTGGATATCCAGGTCTTTGTTCCGGTGAGCCGATGGCCGTCGGCGACCTTTTCCGCCCGGGTGGTCATTGATCCGGGGTCCGAACCCGCGTCCGGCTCGGTGAGGCCAAAACAGCCGACATAGTCACCTGTGGCAAGCTTGGGCAGGTATTTGCGCTTCTGGGCGTCGTCGCCGTAGGCGTGGATGGGATACATCACCAGCGACGACTGCACGCTCATCATCGAGCGATAGCCGGAATCGACCGCCTCGATCTCGCGCGCCACCAGGCCATAGGAAACGTAGTTGGCGTTGGCGCAGCCATATTCCTCCGGGAACGTCAGGCCGAGCAGGCCAAGGCTTCCCATCTCGCGGAAGATTTCACGATCGACCGTTTCCTTCGCGTAGGCCTCGACAACGCGCGGCAGGAGCTTTTCGCGCGCGAAATCCCGCGCCGTGTCGCGGATCATCCGCTCGTCCTCGGACAGTTCGCGCTCGATCAGGAAGGGATCGTCCCACGCGTAGATGGCTTTGGCGGAAGGTTTCGACGTATCGGACTTCGACATTTCCGGCTCCGGGCGAGGCGCGAAACCCTGCCATCGCCGCGGCGGTCGGGCAAGCGGAATTGAATTCGCCGCGTGGAGAAACGTTGACACCCGCCGCCGCCCGGCGGTAAAAAACCGCATTCCAGGGAGATCCCCGGCAAGGGGCTGAGAAACCGCTGGACTTCGGACGAACCTTGGTTCGCCGATGTCGGCGCGGAAATCCTTCGAACCTGATCCGGGTGACACCGGCGTAGGGATTGGATTCCGGGCCTCAGCCTTCGAATTTCCAACCCTCCGCAACAAGTCGCGAGGGAATGTTGGCGTCGTTCGAAAGCAAAACCATCGACATCGGCGCGCGGCTGCGACCCCCGGCGGACGCGGAACGCCGCGCGTCTCGAATTCCCGCGACAGTCGATGTCGCTGTTGTCGGCGCCGGAATCATCGGTCTTTCCATCGGTTGGCGGCTCGCCGCGCGCGGATTGTCGGTCGCGGTGTTCGACCGCGCGGAGGCCGGAACCGGGACGACGCTCGCGTCGACGGGAATGCTCGCGGCGGCCGCGGAACACGAGGCCGGCGGCGACGATTTGCTGGCGCTGGCGCTCGACAGCCAGGCGCGATGGCATCCCTATCGCGAGGCGTTGGAAGCCGACTCCGGCATGAAGATCGATTACCGCGGCGAGGGCACGATGCTGGTGGCGCTCGCCCGCGACGAAGTCGAGCGGCTGCGTTTCCGCTTCGAAATCCAGAAGCGCGCCAACCTCGACGCGCGATGGCTCGGCGGCGTGGAAGCGCGGGCGCTCGAACCCGGCTTGCGTGGACCGGTGGCGGCGGGGATTTTCTGCTCCAGCGACCATCAAGTCGATCCGCGGCTCGTGTCGGCGGCGCTGAAGCGCGCTTTTCTCGCGCGCGGCGGCCTATTGTTCGAAAACGTCGAGGTTGTGTCGATCGATCGCGAGGCCGGGCGCGCGCGCGGCATTGTCTGCGCGGCCGGCGCGTGCCGCGCGACGACCACGATTGTCGCGACCGGCGTGTGGAGCGGGGAGACGCTGGCGCCGCTGGGGATCGACATTCCCATCCGGCCGCTGAAAGGCCAGGCGCTGGCGTTGAAGACATCGCGGCAAACGGGCAATCTCACGCGCGTCGTCTGGACCGAGCAAATCCACATGTCGCCGAAGAGCGACGGCCGCCTGATCGTCGGCGCGACGATGGAGGACACCGGCTTCAACGCGGCGATCACCGTGGGAGGCGCCCTGGCGCTGCTCGAGGGCGTCCACCGCGCGCTGCCGTCGAGCGAAGAGATGGAAATCGAGGCGATCTGGTCCGGCTACAGGCCGACTTCCGACGACGACGCCCCGATATTGGGCGAAACGGGCGTGCCTGGCCTGCTGCTGGCGACGGGACACCATCGCAATGGGATATTGCTCGCGCCAGCGACCGCGGCCGCCCTGGAGGAACTCGTCGTCAACGGCGCGATGAGCGGTTCCGCCAGCCGCTTCGGGCTGGCTCGATTCGCCAAGCGGCCCGCCCACGCGGGGGTGGCGACATGAGGCTTTCCATCAACGGCGAACAGCGCGAAAGCGCCGCCGCCAATGTTTTCGACCTCTGGAAGGAATTCGTCGACGGGCTCGACATCGACGAGCCCCGGGGATTCGCCATCGCGCTCAACGGCGGCGTGGTGCGCAAGCCGAAATGGACTGAAACAAGACTCTCGCCCGGCGATCGGGTCGAGATCGTGCGCCCGATGCAGGGGGGATGAATGAACGCGCCCGTCGCTTCCACCAAAGACAGTCTGATCATCGCCGGCGTCGAGTTGAACTCGCGCCTTTTCCTCGGCACAGCCGGCTATCCCAACCAGTCGATCATGGTCGACGCCGTGGCGGCGAGCGGCTGCGACATCGTCACCATGTCGATCCGCCGCGTGTCGCTGGACAAGCGGGGTTCGGACACGCTGTCGCTGCTCAAGGGCAAGCGCTTCCTGCCCAACACGGCGGGTTGCGAGACCGCGCGCGACGCCATCCTGACGGCGGAACTGGCGCGCGAGGCGCTCGACACGAACTGGATCAAGGTCGAGGTCATCGGCGACCGCGAGACGCTGTATCCCGATGTCGCCGAGCTGCTCGAAGCCACGCGCCACCTCGTCGACGACGGCTTCGTCGTGCTGCCCTATTGCACCGACGATCCCGTGGTCTGCCAACGCCTCGCCGACGCCGGCGCCGCCGCGGTCATGCCCATGGGCTCGCTCATCGGCTCGGGGATGGGCGTCGCCAACCCCGCGAACATCGAATTGATCTGCCGGCGGTCCAGTGTGCCCGTCGTCATCGACGCCGGCATCGGCACGGCTTCGGACGCGGCCATCGCCATGGAGCTCGGCGCGTCCGCCGTTCTCCTCAATACGGCCGTCGCCAAGGCCGACGATCCCGTGTTGATGGCCGCCGCCATGCGCCGCGCGGTCGAGGGCGGGCGGCTTTCCTGGCGCGCCGGACGCATTCCAAGACGCGGGCGCGCGGAGCCTTCGAGCCCGCAATTTGGCCTTGTGGGTTCGTGAAAGGCAAACAACTCCCGGCTCCGTTGCTCGTTGTCACGGATCGCGGTCTGGCGCGGGCGCCGCTGGAACGGCAAATCGCCGCTATCCTCGCCGGCGGGGCGCGCTGGGTGTGGTTTCGCGAAAAGGACCTGCCGCGCGACGAACGACGCGCTCTCGCGGCGCGCGTGATGGCGGTCACGCGCGAGGCCGGCGGCGTGTTCAGCGTCGGCGGCGATATCGAACTCGCGGCGGAACTTGGCGCGGACGCCGCGCATCTGTCGAGCGCGGCCAAAGCCAGCCTGGCCCGCGAAACCCTCGGCGAGGCCGCGCTGATTGGCGTCTCCGCGCACACTCTCGCCGAGGTCGCCGCCGCCCGCGCGGCCGGCGCGGACTATGTCACGCTGAGCCCCATTTATCTCACGGCCAGCAAGCCCGGCTACGGGCCGGCGCTGGGGCCAGCGGTCATCGCGGCGGCCGCGGCCTTGGGCATTCCCACGCTGGCGCTGGGCGGCCTCCGCGCGGGCAATCTGACGTGCGTGAAAGCCGCAGGCGCGGCGGGCGCGGCGATCATGGGCGAACTCATGCGCGCCGAGCGCCCGGCCGAACTCGCCGCCGCGCTTTTGGCGCGATGGCGCGACCCCGCCGTGTCTCCGCCGCAACGGTCGCCTGTTAAATTTCCGTAAGGCTGTGTAAACCGCCAAAAACTGGTTAAGAAGTCGGCGTCTCCGCATGGTCGCGGCGGACGGGGTCCGGGCGTCGAGCGGGTGAGCGTGTGACTTTGAAATCGCGTGCCGGAATCGCCCGGGCATGGGCGGCCGCGTCAATCGCGCTCCTTGTTGGCGGCTGCGTGCTCGACGACGAGAAGGCCGAGTTCTCGCTTCCTGAGACGCCGGTCAAATTCAAGGCCGAGCCTTCGCGCGCGACGCCAACCGTCGCCAACTGGCCGAAATCCTTTGGTTCGGCCGAACTAGCGAAACTGCTGGAATGGTCGCGCACGGACAATTTCGACGTGGCCGCCGCGCAAGCGCGCATCACACAGGCCTTCGGTCTGGCGAAAAGCGCGGCTTCTCCGCTCTATCCCCAACTCAGCGGCAACGAGAGCGCGTCGAGGACCACGACCTCGGGCACATCGAGATCCAGCTATCCGCCGTTTTTTCAAAACACGGCCACGAGCTATTCGCTTGGCCTCAGCGCCAGTTACACGCTCGATCTTTTCGGCAGGAACCGCGACACGGCCCAGGCCGCCGACGACAACGCCATCGCCAGCCGATACGACCGCGACGCCACCATCGTCGCGACGCTCGCGACCGTGGCGACGACATGGTTCAACCTCGTGGCGTCGCAGGACCGCGTCCGGGTCGCGCGCGACAACATCAAGGTCGCCGCCGAGGTTCTCAAAGCGCTTCAGGAACGCGTCACGGTCGGCACCGCGACGGCGCTCGACACCGCGCAGCAGGAAAGCGTTCTCGCGACCCAGCGCGCCAGCGTGCCGCCGCTTGAGCAGACGGTGGAGCAGAACCGCAACCTGCTGGGCGTGCTGGTTGGCCGGACGCCCGAGACCACGCTCGTCAAGGGCGGCAGCCTGAACTCGCTGCGCGTGCCGCGTCCCCGCGCGGGCCTGCCTTCGCAATTGCTGCTGCGGCGGCCCGACGTCGTTTCCGCCGAAACCAAGCTCGTCGCGCAACACGCCAGCGTGCGCGCCGCGCGCGCGGCGTTCTTCCCGACCATCGGCCTGAGCGCCTCGCCAAGCCTTGTCAGCCAGAACCTCGCTTATTTGCTCGACCCGCGCGCGTTTTCGGCTTCGCTCGTTCAGAGCCTGACCGCGCCGATTTTCGACGGCTTCAATCTTCAAGGGCAGTTGGAAGACAACCAGGGACGCGAGATCGAGCTTCTCCAGGACTATCGCAAGGCCATCGTCACCTCGTTTTCAGACGTGGAAAACGCCTTGATCGCCGAACGCCTGACCGCCGAGCATGAAACGCTGCAACGGCAGGCGGTCGACGCGGCGCGGCGCGCCTACACCGCCACGCTGGCCCGTCTGCGCGAAGGCACCATCGACGTCGTGACGCTGGCCAGCACACAGACAACGCTTTTTCAGGCTGAGGACCTGCTGATCCAGGTGCGGCTGACGCGGTTCCTGGCGGCGGTGACGTTGTTTCAAGCGTTGGGGGGTGGCTTCACCATCGAGGATTCGCCCGGCTTGACGATCGTCGCGGACCCATCGGTCCCCGAAACAATCGTCGGGGCGAATTAACCGGTCCCCGGCGCTCGGGCCGTTTCGGCGCCGCTTTGCTTCAGGCTTTCGTCAAGCAGGAAAAGGTCCGTCAACAGCGCGCGGATATGGATGGACGCGTTGAGGTTGTCGGTCATGCGCGAGCCGATGGAACGCTGATCGAGCGCGAAGCGGATGACCGCGCGGGCGCGCGCCGCGTCGGCCTTCACCAGATCGAGAAAGCCGGTGGTGGCTTCGCTCGCGCGCGGCGCGCCGAGCATGGCCGGCGTCGCCGACGCGATGAAGGCGAGGGCCGTCTCCGCCTGCTTGAGGTGGTGGCGGATTCCAGAGCCGCCGTCGTCCTCCTCAACGCGACGCCCCTGCGCCGCGTAGGCGAGCGTGAACTCGTAGGCGCGTTCGACGCGGTCGATCGCCTCGGCGAGCGACCATGGCGCGTGATTGGGCGTGGGAGTCATTGCGGCACGCTCGCCGTTCGAGCTCTTCATCACGAATTTCGCGTCGAGCGCGACGAGCGCCGACGCCAAAAGACCACTCTTTCGACGCGGCGGCAAGCCATGGGCGAAGCCGCCGCGCGCCAGCCAGCCCTGTGGCGGAACTTGCATTTGGCGCGCGTTGCCACTACTAGTCGCGGCCCGCTACCGATGCCGCCATAGCTCAGTTGGTTAGAGCGCTAGATTGTGGATCTAGAGGTCCCCCGTTCGAGCCGGGGTGGTGGTACCATCGGCGATTGGGAGTTTTCGAGTTTCCCAAGACGCCCTGGATAATAAGCCGTCTCGATAATGCTCCATCCTCGATTATAAAATTATTGGGCGACAATTTGCTAACAGGATTCCCTGTGGATTTTGCTCCACTTTAACCAAGTAACCTATTTTCGAGTATAAACTTGGGCTTTACCGTTGTTTATTTTTGAATTTTCAATGATTTGAGCGGATTTTGTCTGTTGACGCATGTCATTAGGGGCGCGCCAGTGTTATCGGACAAGAAATTACACTTGAGGGCGGCGGCGGTTGCTGTGCCGCTTGTGCTGATTTCCGCGGCCTGGATTTGGTTCGTCGCCGCGCGCATGCGCGACGAGGCGATCGCCGACGCCAACGCCCACAATCGGCAACTCGCGAAAATCTTCGCTGGCGAGGTGACCGAGTCCATCCACACGATCGACCTACTGCTGGGCAGGGTGATCGACCAAGCGCGGAAACTTGGGATTCAATCGAAAGACGAACTGCGACGCGAATTCGGCGACGAGGCGGCGCATGACAATCTGTCTCGGCGTCTTTTCCACCTTCCCGACGTCTACATGATCGCGATAACCGACATCGACGGAGAGGAGATCGTCAATACGAGGGCGTTTCCAGTCGTGAAAAAGAATGTCGCGGGTCTGGAACCGTTCGAAATCGTGAAGCGGCAGCCCAACGACGCGTTGGCCATTGGCCTCGGCCAACCGAACCTTCCGGACGGCGCGCAAACCATTTTTTTCGCGCGGCGGTTGAACGCCGCCGATGGATCGCCTTTGGGCATGGTTATGGTCGGCGTCCCTCCCGAATACTTTATCAAGCTGTATGACATGCTCGGCGACAACCGAGGGGCCTCGACCAGCCTGTTTCGGACCGATGGCCGCCTCCTGGCGGCGTATCCGCGCGAACGCTCGATTACGAACCAGATCGTGGGCGACGGCGAGTGGTTCAAGCTCGCCGCGGCCGGCGGCGGAACCTTTAGAACAGGCGGCAAGATCGCGGGAACGCCGAAATTGATGTCGCTGGAACCGATCGTCGACGCGCCGCTCGTCATCAACGTCGGCGCGACGGAAACTTCCATTCTGACACAATGGCGCGCGCGCGCGACATCGTTCGCCATCCAGAACGCGGCGATCGCGTCGGCGATCATCGCGCTGACCTGCACCCTGCTTTTCCAGTTCTGGAAAGCCCAGGCCACCCAGCTTGATCTGGCCCGCAAATCGGACGAACTCAAATCCGCGAACACGATGTTCGACGCCGTCATATCGAACATGAGCCAGGGCATCGCCAGCTTCGACGCGCGGGACAACCTGTTGTTCCACAATCCAAGCTACGCGCGCATGTACCGCATGACCGAGGCGGATCTGCCCGTTGGAACGCACATAACGAAGATTTGGGAAATGCGCGTCGCGAGAGAGGTCTTCTCGGAAAAAGGCCCCACGGAATATGTCGCGAAAAGCAAGCGGAGGCTGCGCGAGTCCGGGCAGTCCTTTCGCACGTCCATCGACCATTTGACCGACGGACGCTACATCCTCATCTCGCACCAGCCGACGGCGAACGGCGGCTTCATCACCACTCACGTGGACATCACGCAGCGCCAGACGGCCATCATCGAGCAGCACGTCCAACTCGAGGCCATCGTCCAGGAGCGGACAGCGGACATCCAGCAAAAAACCGAGGAGCTTCAGGTCGCCCTGGTCAAGCAGCAGGCGATCAACGAGCAACAGCGCAGCTTCGTCGCGATGGCGTCGCACGAATTCCGCACGCCGCTGGCGATCATCGACAGCTCGGCGCAAAAGCTGTTCCGCCGCGCCGCCCATTTGACGTCCTCCGACATCGCCGAGCGCTCCGACACGATCCGCCGCGCCGTGCAGCGCATGACCGGCCTGATGGAATCGGTGTTGGCGATGGCCAAGTTCGACCACGGCGAAATCAAGGCGTCGATGCGGGACGGCGACCTTTATCAGGTGGTTTTCGACGTCTGTTTCCGGCAGATGGAAATGTCGGACAAGCACCGCCTTCAGTTCGATCTCGACGCGCTGCCGCGCTCGGCGCGCTTCGACCCCGCGCTGATCGACCAGGTCATGACCAATCTGCTCGCCAACGCCGTCAAATTCTCACCCGACGCGGGCATGATCGACGTGCGGACCTCGCTGCGGGCGGGCGTCGCGCGCATCGAAGTCGAAGACAAGGGCGTTGGCATTGATCCAGAGGATTTGCCGAAATTGTTCAAGCGGTATTTCCGGGCGAAAACCTCCGAAGGGATCGCGGGAACGGGGATCGGCCTGAACGTGGTGAAAATGATCGTCGATATGCACGGAGGCGACATACGCGTCGCGTCGGTCAAAGGCAAAGGGACGATTTTCACCGTCGAGCTGCCGATCGTCGACGCGGGCGGGGCGGAAGCGCCCGCCGGCGGCGAGGCCACAGCCGCGCTGTCCAAAGCCGCTTAGGGGTACAAAGCCATGATACTTTGCGTCGAAGACGAAGCCGACCTGCGCGCGGATCTCGCCGAGGAACTCCGCGACGCGGGCTATGAGACAGCCGAGGCGGCCAATGGCGCCGAAGGACTAAAGGCCATTCTCGACTTGGAACCGGACCTCGTCTTCTGCGACGTGACCATGCCGGTGATGAACGGGATCGCGATGTTCGAAACACTCAGACGGGAGCATCCGCGCCTCGCGGGGACGAAATTCGTCTTCCTCTCCGCGCTCGACGATATCCCCTGCCGCGTCGATCTGGACCTCCGGGTGGAGGAGTTTTTGACGAAGCCCGTTGATTTCGACGTGGTCTTGTCGAGCGTCAAGAGGATCGTTGGCGGCCCCGCCGACATCGCCAGGCGCCGCGCCGCCAAAATCCGGCGGAAAACGACCGACGCCGCGGCGTGATAACGCCGCCGATCATCGAAGACAGCCGCGATTTCACGCGCTGGTGTTTCGTTCGGGAAACGCGCGCGCCATCGCGGCCCGTTCCGGCCGGACAACGCCGCGCTCGGTGATCAGACCCGTCACCAGCCGGGCGGGCGTCACGTCGAAACCCGGATTAAGCGCCCGCGTTCCGGCCGGCGCGACACGCGCCGACACGACGTCGCCCTCGGCGGAAAGACCCGACACTTCGAGCACTTCCTCTTCTCCACGGAATTCGATGGGAATGTCGCCGCCGTCGGCCAGCGCGAAATCGATCGAGGGCGAGGGCGCGGCGACATAGAAGGGCACCTCGTTGTCACGCGCCGCGAGCGCCTTCAAATACGTGCCGATCTTGTTGCAGACATCGCCGTTGGCGGCGACGCGGTCGGTGCCGACGACGCAAAGATCGACCATGCCAAGCCGCATCAGATGGCCGCCGGCGTTGTCGACGATCAGCGTGTGTGGCACGCCGTGGTTGCCGAGCTCCCACGCCGTGAGCGACGCGCCCTGGTTGCGCGGGCGCGTTTCGTCCACATAGACATGCACGTCCACGCCGCAATCATGCGCCTTGTAGATCGCCGCCGTCGCAGTGCCCCAATCCACGGTCGCGAGCCAGCCCGCGTTGCAATGGGTGAGGATGTTCAGCCGTTCGCCGGGTTTCTTGCGCGCGGCGATGCCGCGAAGCAGGACGAGGCCGTGATCGCCGATGGCGGAGTTGATGGCGACGTCTTCTTCGGCGAGTTCGACGGCCGCGGCGAGCGCCGCCGCCGCCCGCCGCGAAGGCGGCAGGGGCCGCAGGAGCGACGCCATCCGCGCCACCGCCCAGGCGAGATTAACCGCGGTCGGCCGCGCGAGGGGCAGCCGCCTTTCGGCGTCGGCGAGGCCGGCGTCCGAGGCGTCGGCGCGCATCGCCAGCGCCACGCCAAAGGCCGCCGTCGCGCCGATCAGCGGCGCGCCGCGCACCCACATGTGGCGAATGGCGTCGATGGCGTCGTCGAGCGCGCGGAGAACGCGTGTTTCGAAGCGATGGGGCAGCGCGGTCTGGTCGATGATCATGACCTCGCGTCCCTCCAGCCAGACGCCGCGCCGGGCGACTCCATTGACGCGCATGTCCCGGTCTCCGATTCGTCCAACGCCGTCCGCGGACCCGTTTAGCGTCCGCGTCGCGGCGGGCGCAAGCGCTGGCCCCGCCGCTTCGGACGTCGAAATCGCCGGCGTCCCCCCGCTTCCCAAACCCGTCTTTTTGATGTATTGCGCCGCAACAAGCGGCGGGATTCGCCGCGCGTTTCAGTTTTTTCGCGTCTTTCGCGCATCCGTCACGCCGGCGGGTCACGACGGCGCTTTGCCGCGTCGGCCCGTTCGAACCGGGCCGCGACACACCAAGAGACTCCGATGAAACTCCGCAACATCGCCATCATCGCCCACGTTGACCACGGCAAGACCACCCTCGTCGACCGGCTGCTGCAGCAATCAGGCGCCTTTCGCGACAACCAGCGCGTCGCCGAGCGCGTGATGGATTCGAACGACCTCGAAAAAGAACGCGGCATCACCATCATGGCCAAGGCCACGTCGGTGGATTGGAAGGGCGTGCGCGTCAACATCGTCGATACCCCCGGCCACGCCGATTTCGGCGGCGAGGTCGAGCGCATCCTGTCGATGGTCGACAGCGCGATCGTGCTCGTCGACGCCGCCGAAGGCCCCATGCCGCAGACGAAATTCGTCGTCGGCAAGGCGCTGAAGATCGGCCTGAAGCCCATCGTCTGCGTCAACAAGGTGGACCGCCCGGACGCCCGCGTCACAGAAGTCGTCAACGAGGTGTTCGACCTTTTCGCCGCGCTCGACGCCACCGACGAACAGCTTGATTTCCCGATCATCTACGGCTCGGCGAAGCAGGGCTGGATGGCCGACAAGCCCGAGGGCCCCACCGATCAGGGCATGGCCCCGCTGTTCGACCTCGTGCTGCGCCACGTGCCGGAGCCGAAAATCGAAGAGGGCTCGTTCCGCCTGCTCGGCACGCTGCTCGAAGCCAACCCCTATCTCGGCCGCGTCGTCACCGGCCGCGTGTTCGCCGGATCGGTCAAGCCCAATCAGGCGGTGCGCGTGCTCGACCGCGCGGGCAAGGTGGTCGAACAGGGCCGCGTTTCGAAGATTCTGGCCTTCCGCGGCATTGAGCGCCAGCCCATCGAGGAGGCGGAAGCCGGCGACATCGTGGCCATCGCCGGCCTTGAGAAATTCAACGTCGCCGACACGCTCTGCGCGCTCGACGTGACCGAGCCGCTGCAGGCGCAACCCATCGACCCGCCGACCCTGTCGATGACGTTCATGGTCAACGACAGCCCGCTCGCCGGCACCGAGGGCGACAAGCTGACAAGCCGCGTCATCCGCGACCGCCTGTTCCGCGAGGCCGAGGGCAATGTCGCGCTGAAGGTCGAGCAGGCGCCGAACTCCGACGCCTATATCGTCTCCGGTCGGGGCGAATTGCAGCTCGGCATTCTAATCGAAACCATGCGCCGCGAGGGCTTCGAACTCGGCATTTCGCGCCCGCGCGTGGTCTTCAAGAAGGACGAGGACGGAAGCGTTCTGGAGCCCATCGAGGAAGTCATTATCGACGTCGACCAGGAGCACTCCGGAATCGTCGTGCAGAAGATGGCCGAGCGCAAGGCGGAGATGCTGGAGATGCGCCCGTCGGGCGGCGACCGCCTGCGCCTCGTGTTCCACTCGCCGACGCGCGGCCTCATCGGCTACCAGGGCGAACTCGCCACCGACACCAAGGGCACGGCGATCATGAACCGCCTGTTCCACGCCTACGCGCCATACCGCGGCGAGATCCAGGGCCGCCGCAACGGCGTGCTGATTTCCAACGATCAGGGCGACGCCGTCGCCTACGCCATGTGGAAGCTCGAAGACCGCGGCCCGATGATGATCGAGCCGGGTTGGAAGGTTTACCGCGGCATGATCGTCGGCGAGCACACGCGCGACAACGACCTCGAAATCAACGTGCTCAAAGGCAAGCAGCTCACCAACATCCGCACCCAGAGCAAGGACGAGGCGGTGCGTCTGACGCCGCCGATCCGCATGTCGTTGGAAAAAGCGCTCGCCTATATCGAGGACGACGAGCGCGTCGAAGTCACGCCGAAGTCGATCCGCCTGCGAAAGTCCGTGCTCGATCCCACCGAGCGCAAGCGCGTCGAACGGTCGAAGGAGGCGGTGGCTTAGCCGCCCCTCCGCTATTCAACCTTGATGCCGGCCTGCTTCACGGCCGCGCGAAACTGGCCGAGCTGCTTTGTCAGGAACGCGGTGTAGTCGGCGCCGCACAGGCCCTTGGGCAAACCGTAGGCCGCGAGCTTCGTTTGCAGCCCCGGCGCCTTGAGCGCCGCGCTGAACCAGCCGATGAGCTTGTTGACGACCGCCGGCGGCGTTTTCGCCGGCGCCGCGGCGCCGAGCGTGCCGACCCATTCGAGGTCGGGATAGCCTATTTCCGCCAACGTCGGAACGTCGGGCAGTTCCGCCAGCCGCTTGCCGACGCCCACAACCAGCGCGCGCAGCTTGCCGTCCGCGATCTGTCCCGCGCCACTTGAATAATCGAACAGCGCCGCCGTGGTTTGCTCGCCCATGATCGCGACCACCGACGGCGCGTCGCCGGGGAAGGGCACAAAGGTGATGTCGACGCCCGCCGCGTGCTTGAACATTTCGAATTCGATGTGCTGCGCCGTCGCCGGCCCGTTGGCGGCGAGCGTCAGCTTGCCGGGGTTTTTCCGCGCGGCGTCGAGGAATTCGCCGATCGTATGGTAGGGCGACGAAGCCGGCACGACAAGCATCTGCGGCGTTTCGACCATGTAGCAGATATGCGCGAAATCCTTGAGCGGATCGTAGCTCAATTGCTTGACCGCCGAATTGACGATGAACGATCCCGCCGTTTGCAGGATGGTGTTGCCGTCGGGCGCGGCGCGGGCGACGAGGTCGGTGCCGATGACGGTGCCCGCGCCGGGCCGGTTGTCGACAACGATCGTCACGCCCTGCTCCCGGCCGATCTCTTCGGCCATCAGCCGCGCGACCGTGTCGTTGGGGCCGCCAGCGGTGAGCGGAACGATATAGTGGATGGGGCCCGTCTGGGCGCGGGCCGAAGTCGCCGCGCAGCCCAGCGACAAAAGCGCCGCCAGGCCCGCGTGGATGGATTTAATCGTCATTGCGTTCCCCAAGCCGGCGCTGAATTTGGTTGTCACGGCGACGCGATGGCGATGGCGGCGGCGCCGCCGTTCACCGGTATCGGCGCCTCGGGCGTCAGCTTCGACCCGTCGAAGCCGAACACGAGGATGTTCCGCTCCACCATGTTTTGCACGAGGATCTTCTTCCCATTGGGCGAGAAGGCCGCGCCCTGCGACCAATGGCCGACGGGCGCGTCCACGACGGCCGCCAGCTTGCCGTCCTTGACGGAGAACACGCGCAGCACGCCGTGGTCGGTGGCGTAGGGCGCGCTTGGCGGCTTGTTGGAATTGTCCTGCGAGGCGATGACGAGAAACTTTCCGTCGGGCGAGAAACGCAATCCCTCGGGTCCGGCCGGAACCGCCGCCTGATCAACGACGCGGTACGGCTTTTTCGACAGGTCGATCAGCGACACCGTGCTCACATCGGCGTCGGAACGGCCCATGTTGCCTGTCGCCGCGAACTTGCCATCGGAGGTGACGTCGATGGAATAGGGATGCACGCCTGTGATCACCGGGCGCGGCGCGACAGTCACCTTGTCGCCGTCGATGTTCAACACGCTCACCATGTTGTCGTCGCGCGTCAGCAGCGCGTTTTTCCCGTCCTTCGTGAAAACGACGCCGCACGGGCCGCTGGCTTTGCCCGCGAGTTCGAGCGTGGCGCTGGGCGTGAGCGTCTTGCCGTCGAGCGTGAACACCGACAGCGTGCCCGCCGCGCGGTTGGCGACCAGCGCGAGCTTGCCGTCGGGCGAAATCGCGACGCCCGCCGCGCCGTCGCCCGCGTGCGTGGTCTGGACGATTTTCGGCGGCGAGGCCGTGAGATCGACAACCGAGACTTCGTCGTTGGCGATGGCCTTGCCGGGATTTTTCGGGTCGGGTTTGTTCGCCGACACCACGATGGCGAAACTCTCGTCGTGGGACAGCGCCACCGCCATCGGCGGGCCCGCGACGCTGGTGGGCACGTCGATGGTGGCGAGTGTTTTCGGCGGGTTCTGCGCCATGTCGATCACCGACAGGTTGTCCGGCGGTGGATTGACCGGCGTCGTTGTGACGCCGTTGACGTTCACCGAATGCGCGTCGTTGGCCGACAGCAGGAGTTCTCCGCGCGCGGCCCCCGAGCAAAGGGCGGAGCAGGCGAGCAAGGCGGCGACGGCGGGTTTCATGGCGTTTCTCCAGTGTTCGCGTGGCGCGCGGACGTCGAACGTCGCGGCTTCCACGACCGTCGGACCGCTTTCGTGGCCCCCGTTCGGTTTGGGCGCCCCAACGCCTCAGTTCGCCGCCGCCTTCGCCGCGGTCATGTCGGCTTCGCTTCGAAAGGTCATCGCCAGCAACTTGCTCGCGCGCGAGTAGGGCAACACGACCTCCAGATTGCCGTCCTTCTCCAGCAGCGAGATGTAGCGCGCCTCGGTGCCGCGCGTCGGCAGTTCAAACGTTGTCCATTTCTTCGACGCCGGCTCGTATTTCATGATCACGTCCGACGTCCAGATGTTGAGCCAGGTATTGTGGTTGCTGTCGACGGCCACATGGTAGGGCTGCAACAGGCCGGGCCCCGGCAGCGGGATGAACGTGGTTTCCTGCGTGTGGGTGTCGATGCGCGCGAGATTGCGGCCCCACGAATCGCCGACGTAGAGAATATCGGCGGCCTTGTCCGTTCCCATGCGGCGCGGGCCCTGGTTCCACGGCACCGGCGCGTTGAAGTCGGGCTCGTTGAAGTTTTCGTAGAACGAGCGCTGGTCGTCGTTCATCTGGTCCTTGTCGACAAGCACCCGCGGCAACTTGACCTCCGACACCTTCCCAGTGGCGGAATCCGCCTTGCCAATGGTGTCGATGATCATTTCCGCCCACCAGCCATTGCCGTCGCGATCGCCGGCGGCGCCGTAGGTCAGGCCGTTGCCGTTCGGCGTTTTGTAGGTCATCGACTTGAATTCGGTGAATTTCTCCGCCTTCGGATCGAAGCGCAGCACGCCATCGGGCGAAGACGCCCAAATCTGGCCCTTGCCGTCCCAATCGACCGTGGTCGCGCCGCCGGTGGGGGACATGTCCTTTGGCGGCGTGTAGACCTGCACTTCCATCGTCTTGGGATCGACGCGGCCGAGCCCGCCCTTGCCCGTGTTGGCGTTGAACCACAGGATGCCGTTGGGATCGCGCGTCATCCCGTGCGTGTTGGCGGCGTAGCCGTTTTGCCCACTGATGCGGATCATCTTGACCTCGCCCGTCGTCTTGTCGATGCGGCCGACGCTGGTCTTGTGATTGGGCGTGTTCGAGGTGAACCACAGGTTGCCGTCGAGATCCGCCCAGCCGTCATGCACCAGCGAACCCAGCCGCGACGGCGTGCCCTGCGACCAGTCCGAGCCGTCGTTGAGCGGCGCGGTCGAGGGCAGGCCGGCGTCGTCCTGCAACGGAACGTCGTATTCGCGGTAAACGACGCGCGCGGCCTCGCCGGTCGGGCGCTCGCGCAGCTTGATATTCAAGCCGCTCGCCCCGGGCCCCCGCGCGCGGCCGAGATACTCGGCGAGTTCCTTCTGGTTGAAATTGAGCACGCCGTTGGTCTTGTCGGGACCCTGATAGACGCCGGAGACGTTCACATGCTTCATCAGATCGATGATGTGGCTCCAGCCCGCCGCGTCGAACTGGTGCTGAAGCGGGTAGCTCGGCGTGTGGCAACCCGTGCAATTGTTGGCGATGATCTGCTTCAGCCGCGCGTCGTTGGGCGTCGCGTCGGGCAGCGAGGCGAGCATGAGGTCGCCGGGCAGCTGCCGGGCGACGTCGGCGAGCGTGGAAAGGGCGAAATCCCGCTTCGAGGACGCGTCGAGGTCGACTTCGCCCTTCGCCGTCGCGAAGGTCAAAGCCTGCGCCCAGACCCGGTATTTGCCGGCGGGCAGCGGCGGAAAATAATAGGCGCCCGACGCGTCGGTGTAGACGGAGGTCGTGATTGTGCCGCCCACCGGCTTCGCCGACACCAGAATGCCCGACAGCTTTTCGCCGGCGGCCGAGGCGACAGCGCCGCTCAAAACCTTGTCCGCGGCCCAAGCCGGGGAAAGCGTGGTGCTCGCCGAAAGAACCGCGGCGAAGGCCGCCAACGTGAAGCTCGTTGCGTGACGCATGTGATCGCTCCTTGCGGGTTCAGGGTTTCGCCGGCGACGGGACGGGCGCGGCGGGCGGCGGCGGAAGCACTTTCAGATAGGCGACAATCGAGGAAATCTGCTCGGGCTTGAAGAAGCCCTTGAAGCCCGGCATCCGCTGCGTGCCGTCGGATATGATCTGGCGCATGGCGTCGTCCTGCCCGCCGCCAGACTCCTTGGACAGCGTCGGCCCATATTGCACCGCGTTGATCTGCGGTTTCGTGTGGCAGACGCCGCAATGCTGATAAAATAGTTTTTGTCCGGCCCTCTGGGCGTCGTCGAGCGAGGCTGGAGACGGCGCCTGGATTTCCGCCGGCGCGCCCTGCGCCAACGCGCCGAACGACAGCGCGAGCGAGAAGCCCCCCGCGAAAAAGCGAATCGCGGCTGTGGCGCTGCGCGGCATGTGCTTTCCTCCCAGGTTTCGAAGCGGTCGCGATGTCGAACCGGTGTTCTTTGGCCGCGCTGGGCGCGTTATGCCAGGCAGTGTCCACCAACCCGCGCGGGGTGGCAAGGGCGCCTACAGATAAATTTCCTTCGCCAGCGCGAGGTATTCGTCGATGCGCGTGTTGTCCTCGGGCATCAACGGCTTGACGTTGGCCAGTTTGGCGATCTCGGGCGGCGGGTCCGACACTTTCACGTCCACGACGGTTCCATGCGCCGTGCGCGCGTAAATCTCCTGGACCTCGTCCGACAGGTAGAAGTCCGCCAGCAGCCGCGCGGCGTTGGGATGTGGCGCGTTCTTCAGCAGCGACACCGAGTAGGAGCTGGCTATCACGCCGTCCGCGGGCACGACATCGCGCACGGGCAAGCCCTTCACGAGCGCGGATTGCGAGAAGATCAGCGGCACATAGACGGCGAATTCGCCGCGCGCGATCCGCCGCACCGCCTCGCCGTAGTCGCGCGACATCGATGGTTTGAGCTTCGCCAGCGCCTCGTGGAAGCCGCGGCCGTATTTGTCCAGCGTCTGCTGAAACATCACACGCCCGCCCCCGGGCGCGCGCGGATCGTCGAACAGGATTTTGCCCTCCCATTTCGCGTCGAGCAAATCCGTCCATTGCTTCGGCTCCTGTCCGGGCGGGACGAGGGCGTTGTTGACGAGAAACCCATACATGATCGTGAAAATCGGCGCCTGATCCGCGTCGGCGCGCGCGGCGTATTCCGGCTTCAGCCGCGCCACGTTGGGCAGGCCGCCCAGCGGGTCGATGTTGTGATCGGCGTCGCGCCACAGCGTCGTCAAGGACGAGGCGTTGTGCTGGACGTCGCCGAGGTAGCGCCCGGTCCGCTGCTCGATGCGGATGCGCTCGCGCAGCTCGTTGCCGCGCGCCGCCAGCACCTCGATCTTGATTCCATATTTCGCGTCGAACAATTTGGCGATGGGATCGTGGGTGATGGCGGAAAGATAGCCCGAATAGACGACGACCTTGCCTTCGCGCTTCGCCGCGGCGATCAGCGCGTCGCCGCCGCCCGCCGTTTGCGCGCGCGCCGGAGCGGCGAACGCGGCCACCGCCGCGCCAATGGCGATGTCGCGCCTCGAGGGGTGGCTCATGTCGTCCTCACCTGAACAGGTCGATATAGGTCTTCGCCCAGCGCTCGTAGTCTTTTTCGATGTCCGCCGGTCCGAAGAAATTCGCCTTGAAGCCGCCGGTTTCCGGCGACAGTTCGGGCATCGACGGCGCCATGCCCCCGCGCGTCGGGAAATAATCGGCCTTCTGGAACAGCGCCTGCCCCTCCGCCGACAGCATGAAATTGACGAACAGGTCCGCGGCCGCCGGATGCGGCGAATCCGCGGTCAGCACTTCGACGGTCATCTGCACCATCGCCGGTTCGGTCTTCAGCCATTGGACGGGCGCGCCTTTTTTCGCGCTGAGCGCCGCGTGGTGGTTGAATATCTGCAACGCGATCGGGTGTTCGCCCGCTATCACCTGGTCGAGCACGGCGCGCGCGCTGGCGTTGATCGCGCCGATGCGCTGGCCGGCGAGCTTGCGCAGATAGCCCATGCCCTTGTCGTCGCCCATCGTTCGCAGGATGTTGCCGATGAAGCCCGGCGCGCCCGAGATGTCGTTCGGCTTCCAGACGATCTTGTCCCGCCATTGCGGATTCAACAGGTCTTCGTAGGTTTTCGGACGGTCTTTTTCCGCGACCAGGTCGGTGTTCACCGCCGGCGTCATCACGTAGTAATTCGACGACACCCAATAGTGGCCGGGGTCTTTGAACTGCGGCGGCAGGGCGGCGGCGTTGGGCGGATCGAACTTGCGCACGGCGCCGGCGTCGACCAGGGTTTTGAGGCCGCTGGTCAGTCCGAAAATGTCGGCCTGCATGCGCCCGGCCTTGTGCTCGCCCATGATCTTGAGGATCGTGTCCTGGCTGTCGGCGCGCGCGTATTCGACCTTGACGCCGTATTTCGCCTCGAACGCGGCGACGAGCGGCCGCACGATCTGATCGACGATGAGGTCGGTGTAATAGACGACGGAGCCTTCGGCCTTGGCTTTGGCGATCAGTTCCGCCGGGGGTTCGTCGGCCCGCGCCGGCGCCGCGGACGCGAGCGCCAAAACGGCGGCGAAACAAGCTCCAATCCTCATGCGAACCTCCCCCATTGCGGTCGAAGCGTGCCACAACGACCTTTGCGGCGCAACGCGTGTTTCAGCGTTGCGCCGGCCCGGTGTTGTGGCACAATGCGCGCCGCGAAAGGGAGACCAGCATGCGCGGACCACACGATGTCGGCGGCCTGCCGGAGGGGCCGGTCGAAACCGAGGCGCATCCCCTCACGTTCTGGGAAAAGCAGATCGACGGCCTGCGGGCGGCGGTCGGCGCGAAGGGGCTTGTCAACACGCACGAGAACCGCGCCGCCGTCGAGGCTCTTGGCCACGACGCCTACAACACGCTCCATTATTACGAACGCTGGACGGCGACCCTGTGCCGGCAGATGATCGAGAAAGGCGTGCTGACGCAGGACGAAATCGACGCGCGGGTCGCGGCCGTGCGGCGGCGCTTGGCCGACACGGGCGAGCTTGAAACCGAGGGCGGCGCGCCATGACGCGCTTTTCCGCCGGCGAGCGCGTTCTCGTGCGCGACGACTATCCGCCGGGCCACGTCCGCACGCCCGTTTATCTGCGCGGCAAGACGGGCGAAGTTTTGAGGTTCTTCGGCGAATTCGACAACGCGGAAGTGGTCTCCAGCGGCCTCAAAGGCCCCAGAAAAGGCGTCTATAAAGTGCGGTTTCGCGCCGTCGACCTGTGGGACGATTACAACGGCCCGGCGCGCGACGCCGTGGAGGCCGACATCTACGAGCACTGGCTGGAGAAGATCGCATGAGCGGCGACCATGATCACGATCACGACCATCACGGCCACGATCACGACCACGACCATCCCCACGCGCCGCCGCAGCCCGACGACAAGGTTCATTCTTATTACCAGATCCTCGGCGTCGCGCTGAAAGAACTGCTGATCGAGAAGGGAGTCGTCGAGGCGGCGGAGGTCCGTCGCCAAATAGAACGCCGCGATTCGATCACCCCCGCCAACGGCTCGAAAGTCGTCGCCAAGGCCTGGACCGATCCCGCGTTCCGCGCGCGGCTGTTCGCCGACGGCAATTCCGCCGTCGCCGAACTCGGCTTCGAGATGACGACGACAAAACTGGTGGCGGTCGAGAACACGCCCTCCGAGCACAATGTCGTCGTTTGCACGCTGTGCTCCTGCTATCCCCGCGATCTGCTGGGCCTGCCGCCAAGCTGGTACAAGAGCCGCGCCTACCGCGCCAGGATTGTGCGCGAGCCCCGCGCGGTGCTGGCGGAGTTTGGCACGCGCGTGCCCGACGATGTCGCCGTCCGCGTGCATGATTCCACCGCCGACATGCGCTTTCTGGTCGTGCCCATGCGGCCGGAAGGCACGCAGGGCCTGCGCGAAGACGAACTCGCCGCGCTTGTGACGCGCGATTCCATGGTCGGCGTCGCCGTCGCCCGCGCGCCGGAGCGTTGAGGAAAAACACATGACAAAATCGTCCGACATCCGCCTCGACGGACGCGTCGCCATCGTCACCGGCGCCGCCGCCGGCCTCGGCCGCGCCATGGCGCAGGCGTTGACGCGCGCGGGCGCCCACGTCGTCTTCGCCGATCTGGATGTCGGCAAGGCGGGCCAGGCGGTCGCCGAATGCGCGTTCAAGCCGGGCTGCGGGCGCGCGCTGGCCATGACCTGCGACATCACGAGCAAATCCGACTGCGAGAGGACGGTGGCGGAAACCACGCGGCTCTTCGGCGGCCTGCATATTCTCGTCAACAACGCCGGCAAGGGTCCGGCGCATCTCGAGGAACAACCCGCCTACACAAGCATGAAATTCTGGGAAACCGACCGGGACCGCTGGGCGAAGGTGATCGAGACCAACGTGGTCGGCACCTACTACATGGCGCACGCCGCCGCGCCGCATCTGATCCGCGCGGGCTGGGGCCGGATCGTCAACGTGACGACGAGCCTGTCAACCATGCAGCGCAAACAGAACTCGCCTTACGGCGTCAGCAAGACGGCCATCGAGGCGGAAACGCTGATCTGGGCGCAAGACCTCGAAGGCACCGGCGTCGCCTGCCATTCGCTCGTCCCCGGCGGCGCGGCCAACACCGCGTTTGTCTCCGCGCTCGGCCGGAAAAACGCCGAGGCGTCGGGGCAAACACTGCTTGAACCCGAGGTGATGATCGCGCCGATCCTCTGGCTCGCCTCCACCCTGTCCGACGGGCTCAACGGCGGGCGCTACGTCGGCAAGTTCTGGTTGCCCGACATGACGATCGAGGAAGGCGCCGCCGCCGCGCTGGAGCCGCCGGTGCTGCGAACGCCGGCCTAAACCAACGCGATCGCGGAAATCAAACGCCCGTAGTCCGCCTCGCCGCGGTGCGTCGAGCGGCGATAGGAGTAGAAGCGGTCGCCGTTGGCGTAGGTGTCGAAGCCAAGCGATTTGAACCGCCCGACGCCGGCGCCTGTCGCGCGCATGGCGATATAGCCGGGCAGGTCGAACAACGCGTGGCCGTCGCGCGGCGACTCCTGGAAGAAGCGCCCGTTCGCGGGATCGGCCGCGACGAAGCGCGCGAAAAATTCCGGGCCGACCTCGTAAGAGGCCTGGCCGATGGTGGGACCGAGAACAGCGGACACATTCGCGCGCGACGCGCCGATGCTTTCCATCGCGTCGAGGGTCGCTTCGACAACGCCGGTGAACGCTCCCTTCCAGCCGGCGTGGCACGCGCCAACGACGCCGGCGGCGGCATCGGCGAACAGGATCATGCCGCAATCCGCGCCCGTCACGCCGATGGCGAGACCGCGCGTTTTGGTCGCGAGCCCGTCGACGCGCGGGCGCAGCGCCGGCGGAAACGGCTCGTCCACCACCGCGACGGCGTTGGAATGGATTTGATAGGGCACAAGCAAATGCGACGAGCGCACGCCCAGCGTCGCCGCCATGCGGCGGCGGTTTTCGGCGACGTCGTCGGGGTCGTCGTTCGAGCCGACGCCGCCGTTGAGCGAGCCGTAAAGGCCGCTCGACACCCCGCCGTCGCGGGTGAAGAACGCGTGCGCCACGCCCGGCGCGTCAAGCAGGCTCGAGCGCAGCGCCGGCGTTTGGTCCATGGGCGGATGGGCGTTCACGGCGAGGCCAGGTTTTCGGAAAAGCCGATGGGTTCGGGGCCGCCATCCTGCGTCACCGCGAGGGCTTTGAAAAGCCCTCCCATGCCAACCTTGTCGAGGCGACCGCCCGCGGTCAGCCGCGTCAACTCCGACATGATTCGCCGCGCGGCCGCGGCGTCGGCGCCCGCCGCGAGTTTTCGCGCCCGTTCGCCCGCGCCGAGCCGGTTCAAAAACAACCCCTGCGTCACCGGGCCCCGCGTCGAAGCGCCCGCCCGCGCGGCGGCGCGGGCGAGCGCTTCGAAATCGACATGCGTCGTCAGGTCCGCCTCGCCCGGCTCGGCGAGCGCGTCGACGAATTCATGGCGCCGCATCGCCTGCAACGTGTCGCCAACGCCGGATTTGACGTGGCCGTAATCGATCGCGAGCACGGCGCCGCCGCGCTTGGCGACGCGCTTCGCGAGTGTGAACATGACGCGCTCCGCGACGAGGTTGCGTTCGAGAATGGCGCCATCGGGCGCGTTCGCCTCGATCGATTCCTCGATTGATTCATGAACGCGCGGCGCCGCGCCGAAGCCGAGTTCGCCGCGTCCGTCCAGGCCAATCACGCGCTCGCGCCAGCCTTCGGTGGTTTTGACATATTGGCGCGCCGGCAGCGCGTCGAAGAACTCGTTGGCGAGCGCGATCATGGGGCCGCCCGGAATATCCTCGACGCCGCCGAACCACGCCACCGGCGGCGCGACGCCGGCGAGAGCCGTCTTTTGCGCCGCGCGCAACGTCGGCGAGGTCTCGACGAGCGCCACTTCGACCGCCGCGAGAAACGCCGGAACAACGCGCGCCGCCCGCAGCGCGTCGCGCATCAACGTGCCCCGGCCAGGGCCGAGTTCGACCAGTTGGACGCGGCCAGGCGCGCCCATTCGCGCCCAATAATCGACGCACCAGAGGCCAAGAAGCTCGCCGAATATCTGGCTGACTTCGGGCGCGGTGATGAAATCGCCGGACGCGCCGAAGGGGTCGCGCGTCATGTAATAGCCGAGCGTCGGATGGCCGAGCGCGATTTCCATGTAGCGTTCGACGCTGATCGGGCCGCTCGAACCGATCAGATCGCGGATGTGGTCGCCGCAGGCGGTCATGGCGCGGCGGTCGGCGCTTTGGCCTTGCGCGTCGCCAGCAGCGCGGCGCCGACCAACGCCAACGGCGCCGACAACAACATGCCCATCGTGGCGTCGCCGAACAGGAACCCCAGTTGCGGGTCCGGCTCGCGGTAAAATTCGCAGAACACCCGCGCCGCCGCGTACCCGATGGCGAAAATCCCGGAGATGGTTCCCGGCCGGCGAAAAGCGCCCGATCTGCCGGCCACGAACAGGATGAGAAACAAAACGACGCCCTCGAGCCCCGCTTCGTAAAGCTGGCTTGGATGCCGCGGCAAAGGCCCCGCGCCGGGGAAGATCATCGCCCAGGGAACATTGGTCGGCCGTCCCCACAATTCCGGCTTGATGAAATTGGCGAAGCGCCCCAGCAACAGCCCAATGGGCGCCACCGAGCAGCAGATGTCGGCGACCGGCATGACGGGCAGCGCGTTCTTCCGCGCGAAAAGCCATACGCCCAGCGCCGCCCCCGCGAGCCCGCCATGAAACGACATGCCGCCGTTCCAAACCATGACGATCTCTTGCGGACGCGCGGCGAAAAACAACGGGTTGTAAAACACCACATAGGCGAGCCTGCCGCCGAGCACGACGCCGAGCGCGCAATAAACCAGCAGATCGTCGAGGCTGTCGGCGCCCGGGCGCGCCACGGCCCCCCAGAGCTTATCCCACCCGACCAGTTTGCGCGCGTAAAACCATCCGGCGATCAACCCCGCGATATAGGCCAACGCGTACCACCGGAGCGGCAAAGGGCCAATCCACAGCGCCACGGGATCGATAGTTGGATAGGGAATCGCAAGGGGAGGCATCGCGCCGCCTCATGGCGCGGCCAAGGGCCGGGGTCAAGGAGGGGCGGCCTCACCGGCCCCGCAGCAACTCGTCGAACAGCTTGCTCCACTTCCGGTCGTCCTGCGGGCCAAACAGCGTCGGCACGAGTGTCCTGCCCTTGAGCGGGACCAGCGCGTCCGGGGGATTCGTCGCCACGTCGGCCCGCACCGGCATGCGGCCGAATTCGGCGGAGCGCGCCTGCGCCTCGCGGCCAACGGCGAAATTGGCCGCGAGCAGCGCCGCGTTGGGGTGCGGCGCGTTGACGCTGATTCCCACCTGGGCGACATGCGCCGACACCGGATCGAGCGCGAACACGTCGGTCGGGGCGCCCGACATTTTCACCGCGTAGGTGAGGTTGACGAAGTTGTTGAGCGTCAAGGCGTATTCGCCGGCGCCGACCTGCCGCGCCAGCGCGAGATGGCCGTCCGTGATCACTGGTTCGAGGTTTCGCACAAGGTCGCCGACGATTTTGCGCGCCTTCGCCTCGCCGTAGAACTGAAATATTCCAGCCAGCCATTGCGTGTCGGTGCCATCGATGGCGACGCGGCCCTTCCACTTCGTTTTGGCGGCGAAATCCTCGAAGGATGTCGGCAATTCCGATTTGTCGACGAGCTTCGTGTTGTAGGAGGGCGCGTTGTAGTTGATGGAATGACCATACCAGCGCCGGTCGGCCGAAATCGCGATGGGAAGCAGGTTCTTCGCCTCGGGAAGATCGTATTGCGCCAGCAGTTGCGGCGGGTTCTGGCTGACGGAGGTCGTGACCACGACGTCCCAGCTCTTTTGCGCCGCGCGCCCCTCTATGGCGATGCGCGAGTTAATCGCGACATCCGAGCCACGCACGAACTGGACCTTGACGCCGGTGGCGTCCTCGAAAATTTTCCAGACCGGCAACGCCTCGCCCTCGTTGACCGAGGAATAGACGACGACCGAGCCCTCGGCCTTGGCCGCGGCAAGCTTGTCGGGGATCATCCAGTCGAAAGTCTGCGCGAAGACGGGAAAAGGCGTCGTCAGCGACAGGGCGACAAGGCCGGCGCGCGCGAAAACCATTGTGCCTCCCAAATGCGCCTCCCGCGGATTGTTGGCCGAGCCTAGCGCCGGAGCGGCCACGGAGCAATGCGCGGGCGCGTCGCTGGACCGCATGGGCGGCGGCGGCTACAGAAGCGGCGAATCGCCATCCATCGCCGCGGAAACGCCCATGTCCACCGCCCGCCGCCTGCTCGCCATTCCCGGCTCGATCCGACGCGCGTCGGTGTCGAAGGCCATCCTGCGCACGCTCGCCGAAAAAGCGCCCGCGCATGTCGCGATCGAGATCTTCGAGCTGGACGACATCCCGGTCTATAATCAGGACTTCGACCGCGACCCGCCCGCGCCCGTCAAGTTGTTGCGGGAAAAAATAACCGCCGCCGACGGGCTGATCGCGCTGTCGCCGGAATACAACCACGGCATGTCCGGCGTCATCAAAAACGCCGTCGACTGGGTGTCGCGGCCGGGCTACGCGTCCATTCTCGTGGACAAGCCGGTCGCGGTTTTCACCACCTCCGAAAGTCCGCTCGGCGGCGCGCGCGCGCAGGGCGACCTTCACAAGATGTTTAAATCCACCCTTTCGCGCCTCGCGCTCGGCCGCGAAGTGTCGTTCGGCGGCACGGCGAAGTCGATCGTCGACGGCAAGCTCGTCGACGAAGCGCAACTCAAACGCGCCTGGGCGCTGATCGAGTCGTTGCTCGAGGAAATCGAGCTTATGCGCGCCAAAGCCAGCCTGTAGGCCGGCGCCCGGCGAAATCAGTTGTCGCCGCCGACCCATTCAGCCGGCGCGGGATCGCCCTCCGCGTGGCGGACGGCGGAACGCGACGTGCGGTAATCGCCTGTGAAAAAAGGCGTCAACCGAGGTTGAATTTTATTTTTCAACAGGTCGCTCGCCTCGTATTTTTTCATGGCTTCGGCGGTGCTCCACAAGCTGATGGTCGTCCCGGCGTCCGGATCGTCGAGGTCGCGGGTGAGCCATCGCCCGCACAGGCCTTCGACCGCGCCCGCGTCCTCCATCGCGCTTAAATAGGCGCGTTCGAAGTCTTCCCAAGTTCCCGCCTTGAGCCGGCCGGATATGACACGCAAAAGCATGACTGCCCTCCCTTTTCATCCGCCGTGCGCGACGGATCTGTTTCCAACATCGGGATCGCCGACAGGTTCCAACGGGCGGTGAAAAAATCGCCCGCGCCAGGCGCCGGGAGCGTGGTAGTGTGCGTCGTTCACGGGAGGCGCGAATGACGACGCAAAGTGAAATGCCGCTGGTGGCCCTCGGCGCCACGCGGCTTCTGCCGCTGGTTACGATCGAGCGCGTCGAAGACGCGGCGCCGCTCGCCCAAACCCTGGTCGACGCGGGCCTGCCAATGTTCGAAGTCGCCTTGCGCACGCCCGCCGCGCCGCGCGCCATCGCCGAGATCAGGAAGCGCGTGCCAAGCGCCTCGCCGGTCGCCGGCAATGTGTTGACGCCGCACGATCTCGCGCTCGCCATGCGCGCCGGCGTCACGCTCGCCGTCAGCCCTGTCGCCAACGAATCGCTGCTCGACGCCGCGGCGGCCAGCGGCATGGCCTTCATTCCGGGCGTCGCGACGCCGTCTGAATTGCTCGCGGTCTCGCGCAAGGGGTTTCACGTCGTCAAGTTCTTCCCGGCGATGGCTTTCGGTGGGCCGGAAGCGCTGCGCGCCATGCACGCGCCGTTTCCCCATGTGCGCTTCCTGCCGACCGGGGGAACGGGCGAGGACGATCTTGACCAATGGTTCTCGCTGCCCAACGTCGTCGCGGTCGGCGGCGCGTGGCTCGCGCCCATCGAGGAAATCCGCGCGCGCGACTGGGACAAGATCGGCAGGCGCGCCGCCGCCGCCGTGGCGCGCCTGCCCGCCTGAAGGCGTAGTCGCCGCCTACGCCGTGGCGGGCAAGCTCAGGAACGCGCCCATCGCGTGCCAGACGCGGCGGCGGTTCTTGCCGAGCACGGCGACATGCGCGATGCCGCGCAGCTTGCAGAACCACTTGTCGGGGTTGGGCAGCTTGCCGAAGAATTCAAGCAGTTCCGCGTCCGTCGCGTTGCCGTCGGTTTCGGCGCGGTGCATCATCACCGGGCACATGATCTTCGTCGGATCGACCATCGGCATGTGGATCGCCATGTCGATGTAGGTGCCGTTCGGCACCTGATCGCCGTATTGCAGTTCGTAGGCCGCCAGCGCGTCGGGCACGGGCGCCTCGAAGGTGGAGGGATCGTCGCGCGTGAAGATGCCGCGGAAGGTCGCGAGCGTCGCCGTGCGGGTGGGCTTGGCCTGATAGCTGGCGACATCCGCGCGGCGGCGCATGATTTCCGGCGCGCCCTCGCCCGTCCAGGTGAAGGCGTCGAGGATCAGCTTCGACACGCGGTCGGGATGCTTGTTGGCGAACACGCCGGCGCGAATGGCGCCCGACGACTGGCCCTTGAGGTAAAAAGACTTCTGGCCGGTCACCTGCTCGACGACGGGAAAGGCCGCCTCCAGATTGCCGACGCCCGCCATGATGTCGGAATTGTTGCCGGTGCCGCGGGTGGAGCGGCCGTAGTTCTCGTAATCCATCGTCCACACGTCGAAGCCGCGGCGCGCGAACTCGTCCATGAACGAATATTCGGGCAGGCCAGGGACATCCAGGTCGAAGCCGCCGCGGCCCGAAAACGACGAGCCATGCGAGAGAAACAGCACAGGCTTGTTGTCGGGCCCGTCGCCGACAACGCGCTTGCGATAGAGATAGAGCTTCACATCGCCCTGCTGCGCCCAATGATCCTCGGCGACGATTCGAGCTTTGGCGTCGTCCGCGCGGGCTGGCAAGACGCCCGCGGCGAGCGCGGCGCCGGCGGTCGCGAAAGCGCGCCTGTTGACGCCCGGACTTTTAATGACGGCCATGCTTCGCTCCCGTGTTTTCGCGGAAGCTTCTATCATCGGCGAAAATTCTTCGCGAATCGGCTATTCGGCGAATCGGCGGACAGACGGCATGGCTAGCGGCGGAACGGTTGAAATCGTCCACGGCGAGGCGCGCGCGACAATCGCGCGGCGCGGCGCGGAGGCGCTGGCGTGGCGCGCCGGCGGCGCCGAGATGCTGTGGTCGCCGGACGCGCGCCACTGGGACGCGACCGCGCCCATCTTGTTTCCCGTGTGCGGCTGGACGCGCGGCGGCGTCGCCCGCGTCGGCGGACAAACCTATCCGCTTGGCCTTCATGGCTTCGCGCGCTTCGAGGATTTCGAGGTCGCCACGCGCGGCGAGGACTACGTCCGGATGGTCTTGCGCGACAACGAGGCGACGCGCGCGCGGTTTCCGTTCAGCTTCGAGTTGTCGATACGCTATAGCGTGGCGGCGTCGAGGCTCGTCGTGCTGGCGCGCGTGACAAACACCGGCGCGGCGATCATGCCCTACGCCCTGGGGCTGCATCCCGGCTTTCGCTGGCCGCTGTTCGGCGGCGACAAGCGCGATTATTCCATCCGCTTCGACGCGCCGCAGCGGCGCGATGTGCCTGTCATCGCCACCGGCGGGCTTTTTTCGACGCGGCGGCGGCCCGTGGCCTTCGCCGAAGACGGCTCGTTGCCGCTATCGGACGCGACCTTCGCCAACGAAGCGCTGTGTTTCCTCGACCGGGTCGGCGCGGCGCTGGAATATCGTGGGCCGGGTGGGAAAGGCCTGCGCGTCGCGACATCGAATTTCCCGCATACGGTTCTGTGGTCGCGGCCGGGCGCGCCTTTTCTGTGCGTCGAGAGCTGGAGCGGCCACGGCGACCCCGAGGAATTCGTCGGCGAACTCGCCGACAAGCCCTCCATGCGCCTGCTGGCGCCGGGCGAATCCGGCCGCCACCACGCGCGTTACGAGCTTTTGGACGCGGCGGGCCGAAGCGTGGAGTCGTGACCGCGACGCGGCGCGCGCTTGTCTCCCCGACGCGCTTCTGGCATGGCTGCGCTCTTCCAAACGGAGAGCGCCGTGAGCGAATTCGAAGCCCTTGGCCTGCGTCCATCGCCGGACGGCGGCGGGTTGATCATCGACGGCAAGCTGGTCTCGCAGAGCGTGCTCGACGAGACCGCGCGCGGTGCCGCGGCTCTCGGCGTCAAGCCCGGCCTCGCGGTGGTGCTGGTCGGCGAAGACCCCGCCAGCCATGTCTATGTCGGCGCCAAGGGCAAGGCCGCGGCGGCCTGCGGCTTTCATTCCGTGCAACACACCTTGCCGGCGAGCGCGACACAGGCGGAGGTGCTCGCGCTGGTCGACGCCCTCAACCGCGACCCCGCCATTCACGGCATTCTCGTGCAACTGCCGCTGCCCAGGCAGATCGACGCCACAAAAATCATCGAAGCGATCGCGCCAACGAAGGATGTCGACGGGTTCCACCCGGTCAACGCCGGGCTGCTGGCGATCGGCGAGACCGCCCGCTCCTTCGTGCCCTGCACGCCGGCGGGATCGATGATCCTGCTTGAGCGCGCGGCGAAAGCCTTGGGGCTGGGGCTCGCGGGCCTCGACGCGGTGGTGGTCGGCCGCTCCAACATCGTCGGCAAGCCGATGGCGCAACTCTTGTTGGCGCGCGATTGCACCGTCACAATGGCCCACTCCCGCACGCGCGATCTCGCGGCGGTTGTTGGCCGCGCCGATATCGTCGTCGCGGCGGTGGGCCGGGCGGAAATGATTCGCGGCGAATGGATCAAGCCGGGCGCGCTTGTGATCGACGTTGGCATCAACCGTGTCGCGGGCGAAGGGTTGAACGCGCAGGGGAAGCCGAAGACCCGCCTTGTCGGCGACATCGAATACGCCGTCGCGCGGAAGCGCGCCGCGGCGATCACGCCCGTGCCGGGCGGCGTCGGCCCGATGACCATCGCCATGCTGATGGCCAACACCCTGGCCTCGGCGCGCCGCGCGGCCAAGTGACCGCGGCCATGCGACCACGACCATGCGGCCACGCCATGTGACCACGACCGTGACCGTGGTATAAAGGGTCGCGCGGCGCCCGCGCCGAGGGGAACTTCGACATGCAGACGCTGGCCCAGATACCGTTTTTCAAGGACGCCGCCGACGTCGAATTCGCCAAGTTCGACCGGCGCTGCTCATGGAAGCGCTACGACGAGGACGAGATCGTCATCGACTACGAGGACGACAGCTCGGAAATCTATTTCATCGTGTCGGGCGAAGTCCGCATTCTCATCCGCACCGCGGCCGGCAAGGAAATCATTCTCGCCGACTTCAAGGCCGGCCAGTTTTTCGGCGAGCTTTCCGCCATCGACGGCGCCAAGCGCAGCGCCAACGTCGCCGCCCTGACCCGCGCCGAACTGTGCATTGTGCCGGCCACGGTCTTCCGCGACATCCTGTTCACATCGCGGTCCTGCTGCGACAAGGTGCTGCGCATGCTGGCCAAGCGCGTGCGCGACCTCGACGGGCGGCTCGCCGAGCACACCGTGCTCGACCTTCGGCACCGCCTGTATTCGGAGTTGCTGCGCCTGTCGTCGCCGCGCGCCGGCCATCCCGGCCAGCGCGTCGTGTCGCCGCCGCCCTATCACCACGTCGTCGCCGCGCGCATCGGCTGCCGGCGCGAGCAGGTGACGCGCGAATACACCTCGCTGAGCGGCGAGCAGCTGATCGAGAAGAACCGCGGCGGACTTGTGCTTCTGAAACCCGCGGTGCTGGAGGCGCGGATCGCCGAGGCGCTGCGCAGCGGGGGCTAGCGTGGACCCTTCCGCGCCGCTGGTGTCCGTTCAAAACGTCGTCCGCTCGTTCGGCGGCGTCAAGGCACTCGACGGATTGTCGCTCGATGTCTTCCGCGGCGAGTTCTTCGCGCTGCTCGGCCCCTCCGGCTGCGGCAAAACCACGCTCATGCGCGCCATCGCCGGATTCGAGGCGCCCGACGGCGGCCGCGTGCTGCTCGACGGGGTCGACCTTGGCGACACGCCGCCGCACAAGCGGCCCGTCAACATGGTGTTCCAGTCCTACGCGCTGTTTCCGCACATGAGCGTCGAGCGCAACATCGCCTTCGGGCTTGAGCGCGAAGGCCTGCCGCGCGCCGAGGTCGCCGCGCGCGTCGACGAGATGCTGACGCTCGTGCAACTCGGCGACGAGCGCCGCCGCCGCCCCGACCAGCTTTCCGGCGGACAGAAGCAGCGCGTCGCGCTGGCGCGCGCGCTCGCCAAGCGGCCGCGCCTGTTGTTGCTCGACGAGCCCCTCGCGGCGCTCGACCGCAAGCTTCGCGAGGAAACGCAATTCGAGCTCAAGCGCGTCCAACGGCGGCTCGGCGCGACGTTCATGCTGGTCACCCACGACCAGGACGAGGCGATGACAATGGCCGACCGGATCGCCGTCATGCGGGCCGGGCGCGTCGAGCAGCTCGGCGCGGGCGCGGACGTTTACAACAGGCCGGCCAACCGCTGGGTGGCGGGCTTCGTCGGCGAGATCAACCTGTTCGAGGCGGCCGCGACGGCGGATTGCGCGGCCGGCGCGTCCTGCGCGTTTCAACTCGACGTCGGCCTGACGACGACGCCGCTTCATTGCGGCGAGGCCGTCGCGAAGGGCCAGCGCGTCGCCGTCGCCGCGCGTCCCGAACACATCGCGCTGTCGCGCGCCGCGCCAGACCAGCCGGGCCCTGTGGGAGCCGTGTCGGACCTCGCGTTCCGCGGCGACGCGACGCTCGCGCGGATCGAGCTGCCCTCGGGATTCGTCGTTCGGGCGCTGCTGCCCAACGCGTCCGTTGGCGGCGCGCGTTTCGCGCGGGGCGACCGCGTCGCGCTGTCGCTCGCCGCCGGCGCCGCGACGGTGTTGACGTCGTGACGCGCCGCTCCCTCGCCGAACGCCTGGTTCTCGCCGTCCCCTTCGCGTGGATGGCGCTTTTGTTTCTCGCGCCGCTCGCCATCGTCGTGAAAATCTCGTTGTCGCGCTCGGTCATCGCGATGCCGCCCTACGAGCCGGCGTTCGATCTGTCGCTGGGATGGGCGGACGCGCTCGACAAGCTCGGGCAATTCTCTTTCGCCGCCTACGAATCGCTCTTCGACGACAACCTCTACGTCGACTCCTATCTTTCATCGCTGCGCCTGGCGGGCGTGGCAACGCTGGCGACGCTGCTGATGGCGTATCCCATGGCCTACGCCATGGCGCGCGCCCCCGTGGCTTGGCGGCCGGCGCTGGTCGTGCTCGCCGTCGCGCCGTTCTGGACGAGCTTTCTCATCCGCGTTTACGCGTGGATCGCGATCCTGAAGGACGAGGGCCTGCTCAACCACGCGCTGATGGCGCTGGGACTGATCGACGAGCCGCTGAATATTTTCGGCACCGACTGGGCCGTGCTGATCGGCATCGTTTATTCCTATCTGCCGTTCATGATCCTGCCGCTCTACAATTCCATCGCGGCGCAGGATCCCGCGTTGCGGGAAGCCGCTGGCGATCTCGGCGCCGGGCCAATGGCCGCCTTCTGGCGGGTGACGCTGCCCCTGTCGCGCGGCGGCATTGTCGCGGGCTGCCTGCTCGTGTTCATCCCCGCGGTCGGCGAATTCGTCATTCCCGACCTTCTTGGCGGCTCTGACACGCTGATGATCGGCCGCACCATGTGGACGGAATTCTTCGACAACCGCGACTGGCCGACGGCGTCGGCGGCGACGATCGTGCTGCTCGCGCTGCTGCTGATCCCGCTGGCGCTTTACGACCGCGCCCGAGCCGCCGGAACGGAGCGCGTTTTATGAGGCGGGAACCCCGCGCGTTCCGGGCCGCGGCGCTGTTGTTCGGCTTCGCGTTCCTCTACGCGCCCATCGCGCTGCTGGTGATCTACAGCTTCAACGCGTCGCGGCTGGTGACGGTGTGGGGCGGCTTTTCCGTCCGATGGTACGGGGCTCTTCTCAACGACGAGCGGATCGTGGAGTCGGCGTGGATCAGCCTGCGCGTCGCGCTGGTCTCCGCGGCGCTCGCGACCGCGCTTGGCACCTGCGCGGCCATCGCGCTGGCGCGCTTCGGGCGGTTTCGCGGGCGCGGCCTTTTCGCGGCGATGACCATGGCGCCGCTGGTCATGCCCGAGGTCGTCGCCGGCCTGTCGCTGCTGCTGCTGTTCGTCGCGCTCGATGTGCCGCGCGGCTTCTGGACGATCGTCCTCGCGCACGCCTCGATGACGATGTGCTTTGTCGCCGTCGTCGTGCGCGAGCGGCTCGAAGGCGTCGACAGATCAATCGAAGAGGCGGCTGGGGATCTCGGGGCGAGCCCCGGTCAAACCCTGTGGCGCGTCACGCTGCCAATCGCGCTGCCGTCCATCGTCGCTGGCTATGTGTTGGCGTTCACGCTGTCGCTCGACGACGTTGTCATCGCCAGCTTCGCGTCGGGACCGGGATCGACGACGCTGCCCATGCGGATTTATTCGGCGGTTCGGCTCGGCGTCAGTCCCGAAATCAACGCGGTCTCGACGGCGATGATCGTTCTGGTGGCGATTTGCCTGGGCATCTACGGATTGGCCAGAGCCGCTCCCGCCGGCGGCCGCGTCTGAACCGCGCCGCCTGTTTCCGCCGCCGGATCGGCCGCCGGCGAACGCCCTGTCGGAGCCAGTGTGTCCAACGTCAGCGCGGGCGCGTCCCACGGACCGGCGATATCGAACCCAAGACCCGGCGCTTCCGCCGCCGGGCTCGCCGACGGGGCCGAAGCAAGCAGTCGCAACGACAGTCGCCGCGACGACAAGGACGCGGAGCCCGAAACGCCAACGCGCGCGCCGGGGCCCGCGGCGCGGGCGGTTTCGATGCGCGCGATTCCCTTGTCGAACAAAATCGACGCGCTGGCGATGTCGAACGGCGTTTTGCCGCCGCGCAAATCGGACAGGACCGTCGCCGGCCGCCGTTCGACGCGCCGCAGCGCGCCCTCGATGTCGAGCCCGTCGATGTCGCCATCCACGAGGTTCAGATGGGCGTCGCCCCGCAGCCCGGCGAAGATGTCGGCGATAGCGACTCCCTCGCCATCCAGAGCGAGATCGGCGCTCAGCGTTCCCGAGAAACGCCGGGGCCACCCAGCCGCCTTCAGGGCGGCGCCAAGATCGAGGTTGGACACGCGGCCTTCGACCTGGGTCGAAATCCCCGCCCCAGCCTGTCGCGCGGTGGCGCGCCCGCCGAAGACGCCCCCGTAGGCCGACGCTTCGGCGAGGGAGGCCTCGAGTTTGCCGCCGGCCGCCAAGATGGACACGCCGACGCCGCTGGCCCTGAACGAACCGACATTGGCTTTCGCCGCGGAAACGCGAAGGTCGATGTCGATCGCGTCGAGGGCCGCTCTTGGCAGCGGCGCGGCGCTCCAACCGCCGGCGGGATCCCGCAGGGGCTGCGCCAATGCCGCGAACGCCGTTAAATCGACGCTGTCCGCGGCCAGCGTCCCCGAGACTTTCGGGCGGCCGGCGCCCAACGTGAAAGTCAACGCTCCGTTGTAGCGGCTGCCCGCGAAATCAACGCGCGCGCCCGGAAAATCGATCGTCTTCGCCGTGATTCTGGCGGGGGAGGAAAATGTAAATCCGCCGATGTCCTCGAGTCCGGGGAAGCCGCCGCCCAAACGCGCCACCGCCGCGATTGAGGCGGCCTGTAGCCGCGCCACGCCCTCGAAGGCGTCCGCCATGACATCTCCGTCCAACGACGCGGACGCCGCCGGGGATTGGAGAGTGGCGACAACCGGCGTTCGCCCCTCGGCGGAGGCGCCGATCCAGAGCGCGACCCGCGCGGCCTCGCCCCGCCACACCGCGTTGCCGCGCGCGGTCGTCGGCGACGCCGATCCGCCGAAATCCACCGCGGCGTTCACGCTGGATATCCGCTCGTTCACGCCGGTGGATTCGCGGCGTAAAAGGAGTTCGCCATCGACGATTTCCACGAAGGACAATCCCCGCCGGGAAATAGCCGGATCGAACGATCCAGCCCTCGTCGGCGCCCCGGCGGCCAACGCCGCGTCGATATCGACCACGATCTTCGGCGCGATCACGGTTGCGCCGGCGAGTTCGAGGCGGCCTCCCAACAGCGGAAGAAAACGGGCCTCATAGGTGAGAGAGGCCGCGTCGATGGCGACGGCGCCGTTTGCGCCGGCCGCGCGAAAGCCTACGATTTTGACATGTGGGAGCGGCAGCAGCGAGAAAACCGCGCGGCCTTGCGCCTCGACCCGCATCCCCAGCAGCGATCCGGTCTGGGCCGCGATGTCGCGCCGAAGCGCGTCGCCGGCGAGCGGCCACGGCGCGAACCCGCCCCCCACAGCGGCGATCGCGAGCGCGGCGCCCGCGACCCGCTGGATCCAGTTGTTCATCGGCTAACGTACCACATCCCATCGGCGATGGGGCGCGATCAAGGCAGGGCGCTTATCCGCGTCGCCGAGTCCTGTCCGTAGATGGCCGGACCCAGCAGGCGAACCGATTTTTCCACCGAAGGCGCGCGCGCGTCCACCGGCGTCGCGGTGCCGCGCGCCGCCCGCGCGGGTTGGTCTGGATGTGACTGGATATGCGACGCGCGCTCCATCGCCGCGAGCACGCCGTACTCCCTGCGCGCGAGATGCGAGGCCGACAGGGGCGTGAAATCGCCGGCGGTGTGGTTCCAGCCAGCGGCGCCTCTGAAAACCCGGAAGCCGCGCGGGGTCATCACCCTGTCGCCCTGCCGCAAGGTCAGGTCGCGCAACAGCGAAACGTTCTTGCTTTGGGACTCGCCGATGGCGTGGCACGAGCAGGTGTCGTCGCGGACCGTCGTGTAGCGGAACGCGACCGGCAACGCGGCATAGGGTTTCCCGTCGCGGGTGGACCGCGCCTCGGAGAGATTGTCCGAACCCGCCTCGGCGACATAAAGCCGCGTTGGCGCGCCCGGACACATGCCAGCGCAGATGGCGGAATGGCCGGCGTTGTCCGCCTCGCCGTTGTAATTGGCGAGCGGAAAGGCGAACCCGTCGCAAAGGCGCACGCAGACCGAACGCCGCGTCAGGCCGCCTCCACCGACATCCGTGTCCACAAGGGCCGCGGCGGCGATCCTGTCGCGCCTGGGACTGACTTGGCGGGCGGTCGGCGAACCCTCCAGCCGCGGCATCGGGGCATAAGCCCGGACGGTCGGGGGCAGAGGGGGCGGGGGGACGCGATCGGCTCTTGTCGCGCCAAACAGGGCGCGCAAGGCGTTCACGGCGGGCGCGTCTCGCATCATCGGTTGGCGCGTGGCGACGCGCATCATCGGTTGCGGCGTGGCCGCGCGCATCATCGGTTGAGGCATGGCGGCGCGGCGCTGGGCGTGGTCCCCCGCCATGATGTTCATGTAAATCGCCCGCTGGTCCTGCTCTTCGGCGAAAACATCGACGAGGCTCGGCCCCAACAAGGCGACGCCGGCGATCGCCGCCGCGAATCCAGCCGATATCGCCACAAAAGTCCGCCTGGACGTGGCGGATTCGATTTGGGAATCGGAAGAATCGAGATTTGACGCGGGCGCGTGGGAGCGACCATCCGCCTGGAGCCCGGACACGGACCCCCTCAAAAGCAGAAACCGACTCATAATCCTACACCGTTCAACACGAACAGGTCCGCCGCATGGTTAACAAATCATAAATAGCCAAGGTTGGCAACAGCGCGAAACAGCTTGGCCACAAAAATCAACTGACCAAAAAATCGAATGGCTAAAAATGGATTCGGCGGAAAATCCCGACGGGAAACGACGAACCCCGGTCGTGGGCAAAGCCACGACCGGGGCCGAACGCGGTTCAGGGGCTGGGGGGCTGACGATAGAACCGCGCCAGATGGCATTAGCCCGGCAAATGGCGCGGAATTGTGTTCGGATTCAACGCTGAAAATGGCGAAAACACTGTATTGCCGAGGCGCGCGAATTGCCGCTATGGTGCGGCGCGAAAGCACCCCTTCCCGGCGGACGTTGCGGCCATGACAATCGCGCAAGGCGTCATCACATGCGCGGTCCTCTGGGGCGCGGTTGGGCTCCTGTGCGGCCTCGCGTTCATTCTGTTCGGGATCGGGCGCGTCGATCCGGCGGCGCGCGGCGCCTACGCGTTTCGTCCGCTGCTCCTGCCGGCGTTCGCGTTGATCTGGCCGCTGGCTCTGGCGCGCTGGTGGGCGTTGACGCGCCAAAGCCGGCCAGATCAACCCGGGGGAAGCCACTGATGTTGCGGCGGCATCGGCGGGCGCATCGGCTGACCTGGCTCGCGCTCGCGATCGTTTTGCCGTCGCTGTTCACGCTTGGCCTGCGCTTGCGCGGCGGCGCTCCCGACGCGCCCGCGCCTGTTCTTCTCGCGCCACCGCCAGATCTTCTCGCGCCACCGCAAGGCGCCGCGCAATGAGTGCCGCGCCATGAGCGCCGCGCGATGAGCGTCGCCTACAAGGCCGTCGGCTGGAACCGCAACAAGCTGATCTACGACGCGGTCGCGGTGGCCGCGATTTTCGGCTTCGTCGAGACGTTCATTCAATTGGCGCCGGCGTTCGCTCCCGCCGGGCCGCCGCTCGACGATCAGGCGGTTCACATGAGGGCCTGGGGTGGCTGCGCTTTCCTGCTGACGAGCCTCGTGCTTTGCATTGGGCCGTTGGCGCGCCTCGACGCGCGGTTTCTGCCCCTGCTGTACAACCGGCGGCACCTTGGCGTCATGACCGCCCTCGTCGCCCTCGCCCACGCGAGCTACGTGCTCGGCTGGTATTTCGGCTTCAGCCCCGTCGATCCCTATGTGGCGCTGCTGTCGAGCAACACCAGCTACACGCGGATCGCCGGATTTCCGTTCGAGGTTTTCGGCGTCGCGGCGCTGCTGATTCTGGGCGTGCTCGCCTCGACAAGCCACGATTTCTGGCTGGCGTTCCTGACGCCGCCGCTCTGGAAAGCGATACACATCTCGATCTACGCGGCCTACGCGCTCGTGGTCGCCCATGTCGCGCTGGGCGCGATGACAATGCCCTACAATGGCCCGCTGGCGATTGTCGTCGGCGGCGGCGTCCTGTGCGTCGCCTGCCTGCACCTCGCCGCGGCGGCGATCGGCGCGCGCGCCGACGCGCCCGCCCATCCCTTGGACGATGGCTGGCTCGATGTCGGCGACCCCTCGTCGATACGCGATGGGCGGGCGGTGGTGGTGCCGGTCGCCAGCGGGGAATCCATCGCCGTGTTTCGCGACAAGGACCGCTTTTCCGCCATCGCCAACGCCTGCGCGCACCAAAACGGGCCGCTGGGCGAGGGCCGCATCGTCGATGGCTGCGTCACCTGCCCGTGGCACGGATATCAATATCGGCCCGAAGACGGCGTCTCGCCGCCGCCCTTCACCGAAAAGGTCGCGACCTATCGCTTGCGGCTGGAGGGCGGCCTTCTGCAAGTCGATCCGCGGCCCAACGCGCCCGGCGCGTTTGTCCCGCCACTGCTCGTTCCGGGAGACGCCGCGTGAACGCCGACGAGCCCTTCTTCATTGGCTGGGACGCCGATGTGCCCCGCCCGCTCCAGCGCTTCGTGTTGATGGCGGCGGCCGCCATCGTCATCGCGATGCCCCTGCTCGCGCTGGCGCTGGGCCGCGCGACGGACGCGGGCGCGGGCGACATCGTCGGCGACGCCGCCATCATGGGGATTCTCGAACTCAAGCCCTATCCGCTGGTGCGCGCGGCGCCCGACGTGGCGCATCCCGCCGGCCGCGCGCTGATGCTCGCCGGCGAAGGCAAATACGGCGTCGACGCCTCCGCCATGGCTTTCGCCGGGCAACCGGTCGAGGCGCGCGGCCTGCTCGTCAAGCGCGGCGATCTCGATATGCTGCTGGTCGCGCCGGACGGCGTTGTCCGGGCGGCGGCGCCCACCGCCGCCCCCGCGCCGGCGCCGGTTCAACTGGGAACATGGCGCGTGTCGGGCGAAATCTGCGACGGCAAATGCAACGCTGGCGTCATGCGCCCCGGTCGCGGCCTCGCGCACAAGGCCTGCGCGAGCCTCTGCGTTTCGGGCGGCGTGCCGGCGGTGTTCGTCGCCACGGCCCCGGTGGCGGGCGCGTCGTTCCTTCTCCTCGCCGACAAGGACGGCGGACCGCCGCCACAAGCGATGTTCGATCTCGCCGCCATCCCCGTTTCGCTCGAAGGACAAATCGAGCGGCGCGGCGATCTCGCGGTGTTCAGGGTGGACTGGAGCCGGGCGCGGGCCTTGTAGGCGGCGCGTGGCGCATTGGTCCGATAGCCGGTGGCGGCGCCGGGTTGACGCCGCCACCCCGCGCCAGTAAATCCCGCGCGTACGCGCCGCCCGCTTTGGCGGGGCGACGCCCCTATGGCGGAACTGGTAGACGCGTCCGACTCAAAATCGGATTCCGCAAGGAGTGCTGGTTCGATTCCGGCTAGGGGCACCAAATTATCATCCGACGCAGTCCGGATTTGTCCGAAATACCCTAAAAATCAACGATTTAACTGGATTTCGCGGCTAAAGCCGTCCAAGGCCGTGCGCTTGCAGCCGCCTAAAATGTTGGTACATTTGTTGGTAGGGGTCAGATACCAACAAAACGGGTACCAACATGTTGACCGAAACCGCCGTCAAATCCGCCAAGCCGTCAGGCAAAATCGCGAAACTTTCCGATAGTGGCGGGCTTCAGCTCTGGATATCGCCAGAGGGTGGAAAATACTGGCGGCTGGCCTACCGCTTCGATGGAAAGCAAAGGGTTCTGGCGCTTGGGACCTATCCCGCCGTCACCCTGAAGGAGGCGCGCAACGCCCGCGATGCGGCCAAGCGCGACTTGGCCGCCGGGCGGGACCCGAACCAGCAAAAGAAACTGGACCGCCTTGAGGCTCACGCGGCGGCGATCCACACATTTGACGCCCTGACCGCCGAATTCCTCGCCAAAAAGCGGCGCGAGGGAAAAGCGGAAACGACCCTTGGCAAACTCGATTGGCTCTTGGGCCTCGCCACTCCAGTTTTGGGGCCGCGCCCAATTGCGGTGATTACCGCGCCAGAGGTGCTGGCGGTCTTGCGGCAGGTTGAAACGCGCGGGCGTCTCGAAACCGCGTCCCGGCTCCGGGCCGTCATTGGCGAAGTGTTCCGTTACGCTATCGCCACCGGCAGGGCGGAGGACGATCCAACCTTCGCCCTTCGCGGCGCCCTGACCACGCCGACAACAAAACACCGCGCCGCCATCGTGGAGCCCGTCCCCTTTGGCGCGTTGCTCCGGACCATCGATACCTATGAGGGAACGCCAGAGGTGCTGGCGGCGCTGCAATTGCTGGCGCTGACCTTTGTGCGACCGGGCGAATTGCGGAACGCCGCATGGTCCGAATTCGATCTTGAATTTGGGCTTTGGATCATCCCGGCGGGGCGAATGAAAATGAAGCGAACGCATCGCGTTCCCCTTGCGCCGCAAGCAGTCGCTATCCTGAAACGTCTCCAGTGCATCACTGGGCGCGGGGCACTGCTTTTCCCGTCCATCCGTTCCCCGGATCGGTGCATGTCGGAAAACACAATCAATTCAGCGTTGCGCCGCCTTGGCTATGGCAAGGATGAAATGACCGGCCACGGCTTCCGCGCCGCCGCCTCTTCGCTTTTGAACGAATGCGGCAAGTGGAATGCCGACGCCATTGAAGCCCAATTGGCCCATGTTGAAAACAATTCGATCCGCCGCGCCTATGCGCGCGCCGATTTTTGGGAAGAGCGGGTTGCGATGATGGCCTTTTGGGGGGACAGGCTGGACGCCATGCGGCGAGGGGCGGAAGTGATTGCGCTGCGGGCGTGAGACTTACGGCCCGCCCGGTCGCGTTTCCGCTCCTTTGGCCCTTAGCAACTCCCAAAGTTGTGCCGGGCCTAGCAGGACATCTTTCAATCCGTCGCGAACGCGCTCTGAGTCCAGTGCCTGCTTGCTGAGGTTTGAATGCGCCGCGAGTGCGTCCATGATCGCGTTCATCAATTCCGTTGTGAGTGTGGGCGAGTTGGCAAACTGCGCCTTGCTGTTATTGGCGGCCTGAACAATTAGTTCATCGGATTCAAGCATTTTTGCCCGCAGAGTGTTGGCGTAGCTCAATTGGTCGCCGTCAGTGAGATCGCCTTCGAACAACTCGTTCAGCTTCGATATGATTTCCGCGAGAAGCGCTTTTTCTTTTTCCTGAACGGACCCGGAGCCCGATTCCGAAAGAGGCGATAATTTCTTTGTCTCGCCGTCTCCCAAATTAAGCGCCGTCTTGCCCAGCGACTTCAAATTGTGGTGCGTCAACACCACCTTTGACAGATCGATGCCTTCGCGCTCGCGTCCAAATTCCAGCAGTGGGATCAATCGGCGATAGAAGATAAATCGCTTCTCAATGTCCGTGTTTCCATAGTCAAAGATTTGCGACAGGAACGTATAGAGGCGAACGAATGCGCCCATGTCGCCCTTGAACAGAATGAGCGCATCCCGTTCCTCGCGCGCGTCGGAGACGGACTTTTCATTCTTTACAACGGTTGCTTCATTGAAGCGCCTCTGCGCATCCTTGAACCGAATCAGCAAACGGCTTGCGATTGGCGACAGCGCCGCGACAAGATCGCCTTGCTTTGACTTTGGATTCAACTCGACAGCCGCAACCCGATCCACTTCGAAATTGTCATAATAGCCCGTCGCATCGAGCTTTGCCCTCAGGTCGAAAACGAGATTGGGATCGGTGACGCCTTCCAGTTCCGCCGTGTCGTAATAGGTTCTGAACGCTTCAAGGATTTCCTCCGAGCTATTCACGAAGTCGAGCACGAAGGTCGTATCCTTGCCGGGATAAGCGCGGTTCAGCCGCGAGAGGGTTTGCACCGCCTGAATTCCGGCAAGCCGTCTGTCCACATACATGCCGATGTCCATTGTCTACCGACCGAGATCGACTCTCAACATGAATGAAAAACCGATCGCCGGACGAATCGTTCCGCGCTGGCCGACGGCGCGGCGTTTGATTGTCGATCGGGATTGCAGCCGCGTTGAAGCTGTCGCGCCATC